>NZ_JBIBZI010000023.1:0-70176 GCF_043084105.1 Streptomyces sp. NPDC014676
CTACGAGCGCAAGGCCGACCACTTCCTCGCCTTCACCAGCATCGCCTGCACCCTCATCTGCTACCGCAGACTCACCAAATGAGATGAGCTCTAAACGAGCGGACCATGGTCGTCCCGGGAACGAAGGTGGCCGCACTAATCGTCCCGAGCCTGACCACCTCGCTGGCCACCGCCCTCGACCAGCACAAACCACCGGCCGGACGGACCGAACAACTCCTCAAACACCCACCCTCTCTCGAAAGCCCTGACATCCATGCCGGGAGCTCCACGGCGGGGCGTTCCATGTCTGGGGAGCGATCGTGCCGGCCGACGGCGGCTGACCCGCGACTTCCTGAACGACACACGCCGCAGCGCCGGGTGAGATCCACTCACCCGGCGCTGCGGCGTTCCTGCAGTATGACGAGCATCGCCGGGCCGCAGACACCCCTCCGGGTGTCCCGGAGGGTGAAGTCCGGGACAGGCCCACAACACCGACCACCACAGCCACACCGAACAGGACACCGCGATCGCCAGCTACGTACGCCGGCACAACGCCCGAGCCGGGCCGAAGGCCAACTTCGCCACCGGCCCACCGATCCGGAACTGGACCGATTACCCGGCCGAGGCTGCGTGTCAGACCAAGAGCTGACGGCGCAGCCATGCCGCTCGGGCGGCGATGGCGTCCTGCGAAATCACGGCATGAGGGACCACGACGTCGAACCCGTGGAACCCACCGGGCCACACGTGCAGCTCGAGGCGGCCGCCCGCCTGCCATATGCGGCTTGCGTAGGCGACGTCCTCGTCCCGGAACGTTTCGGCCGACCCGACGTCGATGAACGTGGACGGCAGACCGGAGAGGTCTGCCGCACGGGAAGGCGCAGCGTACGGGGACACATCCGGTCCTCCGCGAACGCCGTCGCCGAGGAGCGCGTTCCATCCGGTCTCGTTCGAGGAGCTGTCCCAGATACCGACGCCGCGCATCTGCTGAGCAGAGGGCGAGTCGTTGCGGTCGTCAAGCATCGGCGACAGGAGCAGCTGGGCCAGGATTGCCGGGCCGTTGCGGTCGCGTGCCATCAAGGTGACACCTGCCGCGAGACCGCCGCCGGCGCTCGCACCGCCGATGACGATGCGTTCAGGGTCGATGTTGAGCTCGTGGGCGTGATGCGACACCCACGCCAGGCCCGCGTAGCAATCCTCGACGGGACCCGGGTGGGGCGTCTCGGGTGCGAGCCGGTACTGGACCGAAATCACGGCCATGCCCATCGGCTCGGCCAGGTTCAGCATCTCGACGAGGCCGAACCGGTTGTCTCCGATGATCATGCCGCCGCCGTGGATGTGGTAAATCGCCGGGGCCGGGGTCGTCGCGTGCTTCGGGAGACAGATCAGCAGCGAGATATCCGGTTCTCCGTCCGGCCCTGGCACCACCCGCTCCTCCACGCTGTAGGTGCCACCGCGCGAGAGGATCTCGTCGGTCGGGGTCTCCACCCCGGGGACGGGCTCGCGCATTTCAACGATGTTGTCCAAACGGTAGGCGTCGGGGGAGCGCAGGCCGGTCAGGATCTCAACGACCGGAGCGAGCTCCGGGTCGAAGGGCGGGGGCGGCCCGACCGGTTGGGCGGACGACCGGTCCGTGATGTGCGTCGTCATGTGTTTTCCTTGCGATAGTCAACTGGGTCTCTGCCTGCCCCAGCTCACGGGTCATCGGCACATGTCACGTGACCGATACGGCCCGCCATCTGGTGGGGCAACCTGAGCGCTCGACACGTGAATCGGTGACGCGCAGCCGTCTGGAGACGCGCAGCCGTCTGGAGACGCGCGGCACGATCGCGACGACCAGGCGAGCGCCGGAAGCGCGACGACGGCGTCGTCGACGCGCTTCTCGGTGTTGCAGCAGCGTCTGAGAGTTCTCCGTGTGAAGGAGGGGGTCCCGCCGTCGGATCGAGCTGTTCGCGAGTGGCTACTCGGAGCCGGTGTCTGGCTCAGACGGTCCGGACGGTGCCGCCGTCAATGACGTACTCCGCGCCCACAATGGATGAGGCTCGGTCCGAGACAAGGAAGCCGACCAGGTCCGCGACCTCTTCCGTCGTTGCGAACCTTCCGAGTGGAACCCCTCCGAGGGAATCCATCAGGCTCTGCTCCGCCTCCTCGCGGGTCAGTCCGTTGCCCTCGGCGAGCTGGTCGATGAAGCCCTCATACGCTCCGGTCTGAATCCCCCCGGGGCTGACGGCGTTTACTCGCACTCCTCGTGGCGCCAGTTCGTTCGCGAGACCCTTGCTGTACGTACGCAGGGCACCCTTCGCTGACGCGTACGGCAACGTCGCGTCGTGCAACGGCATCTGACGCTGGATCGACGTGACGTGGACAACTACTCCTGATCCGGCCTCCACCATTGCCGGCAGCAGCGCTCGATCCAGTCGGACAGCTCCCAAGAAGTTCAGGTTGAGTTCCGCCAGCCAGTGCTCCTCAGTCGCTGCCGCGAACCCGCCGGGCGGGGTCGACGACCCTCCGACAACGTGCACCAGGATGTCCAGCGCACCTCCCTCAGAGATCTTGGACACCACAGCCTCTACACCGCCCACCGTGGAAGTGTCCGCCTCGATGAACCGGTCGGGGCGCTCGTAGCCGCCGGGCATAGTGCGTGCCGTGGTCCACACGTCGGCACCCATCTCTCGCAGTCTCTCTACGACGGCCTTGCCCGAGCCCTTCGAACCGCCCGTGACCAGCGCCCGGCGACCGTCGAGGCGATCGCGATCTGAACTAGACATTTTTCTCTCCACTGAAGATCGAGGTGGTGCGGGTTCGGTCAGGCCGGGTGGTTGGCGATGACGAGTTCGGCGATGAGGTCGTCCCGCAGCGCGAACCGGTAGTCGAGCTCGGCGACGCCCCCCGGGAAGGTGCCCTCGAGCCGCACGGTTACCACCCAGTGGGCGTCATCGACGCGGTGAGCGCCGATCTGCTCGGTCGTGTATTCGAACTCGGATCCGGCGTCCCGCAGGAACGCGTAGGTCTTCTCTCGGCCGCGGAAGGTCTCGTCCTGGTCGACGATCATCGCATCCTCGGCGAGGAACGACGAGGCGGTGTCGGCGTCGCGGACGATGTGGGCGGCGAAGAACTCGCGCACGGTGGCCGGGAGCAGATCGGACGGAAGGTCGGTGTGCTGTGTCATGAGTCCACCGTGTGGCCTCACGGCGCGGGAGGGTCAAGCCGTGGACTCTCCCCCAGGGAGAGTGTTTAGTGGACGTTAAGTCCGTTTCTCGTAGCGACCTCGTCCGGGTTGGGTGAGGAAGCCTTGTCGGACGAGGCGTCCGAGGCGGCTGCGGGTGACGTTGACGGTCGCCTCGTCGGTGGGCATGCCGAGGAGTTCATGCAGCTCACGGGCTCGGAATGCCCGGCCCGGGTGTTGGTTGAAGGCGTTCACGATGGCTTGGTAGGCGGTGCTCGTCTCGGGCGGATCGGGCTCGGTCCCGGGCGGGACGCGTTCGGCGATGATCTTCCGGGTGGTGGCCAGGTCTGCGAGTCGCGCTTCGGTGTCGGCCAAGGCGGCGGTCAAGTGGTCGATCTGGTCGCGTAGTTCACCAGCCCGGGCCGTGGTTTTGTCGTGCTGGGCCTGGAGGTCTGCCAGGAGCTCGCTGATGTTCACGCGGCCAGCCCGAGGATGTCGCGCCAGGCCGGACTCGGTGTGGTGAGGCGGCGGGCCATGTTCGCGATGGAAGCCCAGTAGACGCGCGAGGCGGAGGTGTCGGGGCGGTGGTCGTACTCGCGGGCCAGGCGGCGGTGCAGCATCAACGTGCCGTTGACCTGCTCCACGATCCACCTCTTCGGTTGCGGGACGAAGCCTTTGCCCTGGTCTGCGGGGTTGCGGCGGACGACCTCGACGTCGATGTCGAGCAGGGCGCCGTGGATGAGAACCTCGTCCTTGAAGCCCTGGTCCACCAGGGCCTTCTCCAGGCGCATCCCGCACCGCTCGGCCGCCTGGTCGAGCAGGGCGGTGCCGGCGGCGTTGTCGTGGGCGGATGCGGCCAGCACCACGACGCCGATGATCAGCCCCGGAACGTCGACGGCCAGTCCCCGCTTGCGGCCCGACACCTTCTTGTTGGCGTCCAGTCCCGTCGTGGTCTTCGGGACACCGGCGGCCGCGCGGACGGACTGGGTGTCGATGATCACGAGGGACGGGTCCTCTAATCGGCGGGCGCTCTCCCTCACCTGGCAGCGCAGAATTTCCTGGATCCGCTGGTCGAGCCCTTCCTGACGCCACAGCGTAAAGTAGTGGAACACCGCAGACCAGGCCGGCAGGTCGTGGGGCAGATAGCGCCACTGGCAGCCCGTACGGTTCTGATAGAAGATCGCGTTCACGACCTCCCGCAGATCGCAGGCCCCGGGATCCCCGGTCGCCGACCGCGCCACCCGGCCCTGCTTCCAGGCCGTGATCATCGGCTCGATCAACGTCCGCTGCTCATCCGATAAGTCGCTCGGATACGGTCTCCGCCCCATGCCCGTATCCCAGCATGGACATGACGAGCAGTCGCCCCGGACGAGTATCAGTACCACGATCGAGCGATCACGAACCGGGGAAGATCGGACTTAACGTCCACTGAGATCGCGCGGATGCTGGGGGTCAGCGACGAGAGTGTGCGGCGGTGGAGACGGGTCTGGGAGGAGGGCGGCGCCGACGGGTTGCGCCGGCGTCCGGCCACCGCTCGCCCGCCGAAACTGGACGATGCCCCGGTCGATCGGGTGCGGGCCGCGCTGGAGCAAGGCGCCCAGACCGATGGATTCGAGGCCGATCTGTGGACACTGGAGCGGGTCGGCCCGGTCGTCGAGCGGGTGACCGGAGTGGCCCTGATCCGGGCTTCGGTATGGCGGTTGCTGACCGGCCGGCTCGGGTGGAGTCTGCAGCGTCCCGAGCGGCGGGCCGTAGAGAGAAATGATTCGGAGATCGTCCGCTGGGTCGCGCACGAGTGACGGCGGATCAAAAAGGGGCAGCGAACATACGTGCCTGGGTCGTCTCCCTCGACGAGTCACGTGTCTACTTGCTGCCGCAGGTCCGCCGCACGTACTCGCACCGCGGCCGCACCCCGCTCCTGCGGCACCGGCTGAACTGGAAACGCGCCTCACCCATGGCTTGTTCCACCTCTACTCATCGTCGTCGAGGTCTCCTCCTCGGCGGGTGTCTCGGGTTCGAGCGTGAAAGGCGCTTCGCTCGACACGACGCCGTTTGCCTGCACGGTGACGAAGTGCTCGCCGGGGTAGTAGGTCCGGGTGGTGATGGGGCGAAACGAGTGGGTCTTCTCGACCACGACGGACTGGCCGGGCGGGATGCGCCGTGCCGCCAACTTGAAGGTCTTGGGACTGATGGTCCCGTTCGCTCTCTGGAATCCCAGGGAGTAGTCGATGGCCACGCGGGCCTCTGACTCCCCGTTGTTGGTAATGGTCGCGTTGAACGACACAGAGCCGTTCCATGGCACGGACGGCCTGGACACGCTCGGTTGCCCGACGGTCAGGTCCGAGCCGGTGAAGCCGACGAGTTCGAGTGCTTCCGGATTGCCCTTCTTGATGAGGGTGCGCAGGCCATGCCTGATCACCCACGGTGTGTTGGCGTCGGGATCTTCGGCCCACCGCGATGCCAGCCGGGTGACGAGGTCCGGGGCAACCCTGCTGAGGTCGTTGAGGTGGTTGGCTGCGGATCGGCGTACGAAGTCGCTCTCGTCGCGGTAAAGGGCGTCGATGATGGCCTGCGTAGACTTGGGATGCGTGATCAGGAAGGGGACCCGTCGGCCCCATGGCAGGTAGGCACGGGAGCCCTCCGAGGCCAGTCGTCTGACGTGTAGGTCGGGGTGCTGGGTCCAAGTCTTCATGATTTCGAGGGCACGCTCTGGTCGGGCGTTCAGGGGTTCGCGTACGGCGAACTCGCTGCTCAGCCGGACGGTGAGTGCGGCCAGCAAGTCCATCGTCGCGTCAAAGTCGGCCGTTGTGCCGCTTTCGAGTCCTCGTCTCGCTACCCACTCTGAGGCTGGCCAGATCATCCAGCCGCTGAAGTTGGGCTCCTCCAGCAGACCGCGTGCGATCTTCTCGGTGATCGCGAAGTCCTCGGGAAGATCTTGGAGGAGGGCGTCGCGGACGATGTCGACGCGCTCGCGCAACTTTTTACCCGTTACGGCCTTCTCTGCGTCGTTGAGCGCATCGATGCTGCTGGACGCCACCATTCGCGTGACATAAGTGCGAAGCCGTGCGACCAGTGCCGAACTGACAAGGTCGTCTGTGACCCCCATGGGTTGCCTCCTGGCTCTGGCTGGGATTTTTGCGCGCCATTTGGCGGAGCAGCGCTTGGCGTGACAGCACCGCCTCGCTCGGCTCGTTGCTCTTGCCGAATTGCTCCCCCGGGGGCTGTGACTGTCGCCCGTGCTTTCAGTGCGAGATGCTAGTAGGGCTTGGTCATTTTCACTCGCGGGTGGCGTGTCCGTTGGTCTGCGGGTGTTGTTGTGCTGGTGTGACACCTGAGGAGATGGCCGGGGTCCGGGAGGACCTGGAGGCGTTCGCGGCGGAGTTGTTCGACGGGTTCTTCCGTGCCGATCAGCGGCGGTGGGGGCAGGCGTATGTGCGCGGGCTGCTGCTGGACGGCAGACGCAAGTCGGTGGAGCCGATGGCGGCCCGCCTGGGTGAGGACGGCAACCGGCAGGCGCTGGCGCACTTCATCACCTCCAGCCCGTGGGATGCGGCGTATGTGCGGGCCCGGCTGGCCTGGCGGATGCACGAGGCGATCGGCCCGGAAGCGTTGATCATCGACGACACCGGTTTCCTGAAGGACGGGGATGCCTCGGCGTGTGTGGCCCGGCAGTACACCGGCACCGCGGGCAAGGTCACCAACTGCCAGGTGGGCGTCTCTGTGCACCTGGCCGCCGACCGTGCCTCCGCGGCCGTCAACTGGCGACTGTTTTTGCCCGCCTCCTGGGACCCGGCCTCGCCCGAGGCCGATCCGGTCAAGGTCGCCCGTCGTGGTCGCTGCGGCATCCCGGCCGAGGCCGGTCATGTGGAGAAGTGGCAGCTGGCCCTGGACATGATCGACGAGACTCTCTCGTGGGGCCTCGATGTCCCGCTGGTGGTCGCGGACGCCGGCTACGGCGATGCGACCGCCTTCCGCCTCGGCCTGGAGGAACGGAACCTGGCCTACGCGGTCGGGATCTCCTCCCGGCTCACCGTTCATCCAGGCCATGCGCGGCCGGCCACTCCCGCCTACAGCGGCACCGGCCGCCCGCCGGTGGCGAAGTACCCGGACAAGGCCATGACGGTGAAGGAACTGGTCGTTGCCGCCGGCCGGCAGGCGGCCCGGCCGGTGTCCTGGCGGGAAGGTTCCCGGCCGGGCACCGGCCGCAGCGGGCTGAAGCGCATGTACTCGCGTTTCGTCGCCCTGCGCGTCCGGCCGGCCGGGCGCGAGATCCGCCAAGCCACGGACGGTCCGGAGCTCCCCGAGCGGTGGCTGCTGGCCGAATGGCCCGCCGGTGAGAGCGAGCCGGTGCAGTTCAGGCTGTCGAACCTGCCCTCCGGCATGCCGCTGGCCACGCTGGTGCGACTGGCCAAGCTCCGCTGGCGCATCGAACACGACTACCGGGAGATGAAACAAGCCTTGGGCCTGGCCCACTTCGAGGGCCGCACCTTCACCGGCCGGCACCACCACGTCACCCTCGTCTCCGCCGCTCACGCCTTCTGCACCCTGCAACGACTGACGCAAGACCCAAAAGATCCGGCGCCGGTCTGAGCCTCTACCACGTCGTCCGGAACCTGCAGGCACTCCTCGCCACCTGGACCGGCGCCTGCCCCACCTGCCACCGCGACATACCCACACCCATACGAACCTGACCAAGTCCTACTACCACTTATACTGTCTCACAGGACAGTATTTTCCTCCCGGTCGAGTGAGAGATAACAGACACCGAGACGTGGACATGCAAGGCGACGAGGACGTACCGAAGGGCCGGAACTTTACGGCACGGACTCCCCTTATAGGCCTGGACTCCTGTCCAACCTGAGCGCATTGATCCTCGTGTGGAACAACCCAGCAATCCAGGGCGAGATCTTTGCCAAGACCGGGGAGACCCTCGACCAGCCCTCACTGGAGGTCTTGCGGCGCCTGTTGGCTTGGGGTCCGATGCATCCTACTGCACTGGCAAAGTTGCTGGGCACGGGTCCCTCACACGTCAGCAAGATCGTTCGTGAACTGGAGACCGACGGACTGGTCCAACGCATCGCACATCAGTCCGACGGCCGCGCAACGCTCGTTAGAATCCAAACTGCCAGGAACCAGCAACAAGTAACGGCGCCTGGTTGGAAGCTAACCTCGCGCTTTCACGAGTTGGGGCGGCGACGTTTGACCAAATAAGCAGAGAGCGCCCCTGAACTGCAACGATTGGACTTTTCTAGGGTCCTGTTGGCTACATGGAAAGAGGCGTTCTCCAGGTGAAGAGCCTATCGGGTCGTACCCGCATGGTCCTTGTGAAGGAGGGGGTCCCGCCGTCGGATCGAGCTGTTCGCGAGTGGCTACTCGGAGCCGGTGTCTGGCTCAGACGGTCCGGACGGTGCCGCCGTCAATGACGTACTCCGCGCCCACAATGGATGAGGCTCGGTCCGAGACAAGGAAGCCGACCAGGTCCGCGACCTCTTCCGTCGTTGCGAACCTTCCGAGTGGAACCCCTCCGAGGGAATCCATCAGGCTCTGCTCCGCCTCCTCGCGGGTCAGTCCGTTGCCCTCGGCGAGCTGGTCGATGAAGCCCTCATACGCTCCGGTCTGAATCCCCCCGGGGCTGACGGCGTTTACTCGCACTCCTCGTGGCGCCAGTTCGTTCGCGAGACCCTTGCTGTACGTACGCAGGGCACCCTTCGCTGACGCGTACGGCAACGTCGCGTCGTGCAACGGCATCTGACGCTGGATCGACGTGACGTGGACAACTACTCCTGATCCGGCCTCCACCATTGCCGGCAGCAGCGCTCGATCCAGTCGGACAGCTCCCAAGAAGTTCAGGTTGAGTTCCGCCAGCCAGTGCTCCTCAGTCGCTGCCGCGAACCCGCCGGGCGGGGTCGACGACCCTCCGACAACGTGCACCAGGATGTCCAGCGCACCTCCCTCAGAGATCTTGGACACCACAGCCTCTACACCGCCCACCGTGGAAGTGTCCGCCTCGATGAACCGGTCGGGGCGCTCGTAGCCGCCGGGCATAGTGCGTGCCGTGGTCCACACGTCGGCACCCATCTCTCGCAGTCTCTCTACGACGGCCTTGCCCGAGCCCTTCGAACCGCCCGTGACCAGCGCCCGGCGACCGTCGAGGCGATCGCGATCTGAACTAGACATTTTTCTCTCCACTGAAGATCGAGGTGGTGCGGGTTCGGTCAGGCCGGGTGGTTGGCGATGACGAGTTCGGCGATGAGGTCGTCCCGCAGCGCGAACCGGTAGTCGAGCTCGGCGACGCCCCCCGGGAAGGTGCCCTCGAGCCGCACGGTTACCACCCAGTGGGCGTCATCGACGCGGTGAGCGCCGATCTGCTCGGTCGTGTATTCGAACTCGGATCCGGCGTCCCGCAGGAACGCGTAGGTCTTCTCTCGGCCGCGGAAGGTCTCGTCCTGGTCGACGATCATCGCATCCTCGGCGAGGAACGACGAGGCGGTGTCGGCGTCGCGGACGATGTGGGCGGCGAAGAACTCGCGCACGGTGGCCGGGAGCAGATCGGACGGGAGATCGGTGTGCTGTGTCATGAGTCCACCGTGTGGCCTCACGGCGCGGGAGGGTCAAGCCGTGGACTCTCTCCCAGGGAGAGTGTTTAGAGTCAGGGTATGCTGACCATCGGAGAGTTCTCGCGGCTGACCCACTTGAGCGTACGGACCCTGCGCCGGTATCACGAGGCGGGCCTGCTGGAACCCGCCGTGGTGGACGAGACCACCGGTTACCGCTACTACGCCGTCGGCCAGATCCCGACCGCGCAGGTCATCCACCGGCTCCGCGAGCTCGACGTCCCTCTGAGCGATGTGCAGCGGATCCTGCGGACACCCGACCCCGGTGTCCGGGCGGCCCTGGTCACGGAACACCTGCAACGCCTCGAGGACGCGCTCGACCGCACCCGGGCCGCAGTCGTGTCGCTGCGCCGCCTGCTCCGGCCCGACCCCGCGCCGATCGACGTCGAGCTGCGTGCGGAGCCCGCCCGGACGGTCGCGGCGATAGAGGCCGTGATCGGGCATCGCGACATGGCGACCTGGTACGCAGGCGCGATGGCCGAATTGGAGGCAGCCGTCGGCGACGCCGTGACCGGACCACCGGGCGGCAGCTACGACAACGCCCTTTTCGAGCAGGAGCGCGGCCGCGCGGTCGTCTACCTGCCGACCGCCACGCCACCCCGCACCGGGCGCGTGCACCCCACGATTCTGCCGGCCGCGGAACTGGCCGTCACCACCCACGTCGGCGAGCACGACGGTGCCGAGGTCACATACGGCGAACTCGGGACCTGGGTGGTGGAGAACGCGATGTCGGTGGCCGGGCCGGTGCGGGAGGTCTACGTTGTCGGCCCCCGTGACACAAGCGATCCCGCTGCATGGCGCACCGAGATCGGCTGGCCGGTCTTCCGTGTCACCTGAAGCGGTCAGTGCGGAGTCCTGGAACGACGGGGCGTGGTGTTTCACTCCGGCCGCGGCACGCAGGGCGGATTCAACCGGTCGTCGCGACACCGGCGCGCACTGGTCGTCGAGGGCTTCCGCGGGTGTCTTCCGGCCGAGGGCCTTGCGGGGGCAGGAGTCGAGGACCACGGCGATGGCCGACAGTTCGTCGGCGCTCCATCAGGACAGGTCGGTGCCCTGCGCAGCACGGCGATCCCGTGCGCGAGCGCGCCGCCGACGGCCCGACGAGCCCGGCAAGCGCGGCAAGCGGCCTCGCCCTCGCACCACGCGTAGCAGGAGGAACGGGCGGCCCTCAGCACCCGGCACAACAGGGCGACCGGACAGGCCGCCTTCTTCGCACGGCCCGACCGGTACAGCCGGCTCACCGGCCGATCCCCTTCACGAAGAAGGCCGTCTTGGATTCAACCCGTCAAGGCAACACTCCCGGCTGGTGTGCGGACCTCCTTGCACAGCCGCTCGCGCTCCTCGCGTGCGGCGCCAGCCGGCTCACCAAACCCGCCGCCGTCCTGGTCCGGCTCGGCCCGTCGGTACCAGCCGCGCGGATACTCCGAGCCGATAACCGAACTCCCGGGCCACCACGGTGACCGTACCGCCCGGGGATCGACAAGCGCGATCACGTCCGTTTGAACTCCTCGGTACACCGCTTCCTGTGCCTGTTTCCCACCCAGTGCCGCTCCCTCCGGAACCTCAAAACCCCAGCCTCCAGGTGCCCACGATCAAAAGGGAAGCTCCAACAACGCGGCAGAAAGTCAGCACTTCTGACCTCGAGGCCGGCATTCCTGACCCACCGCGGGTCCTGTGTCACCCCGGGGGCGACACATCCCGCCCATGACGCCCCGCAACAACTCCTGCACACTGGGCAACCCAGGAATGTCCGAAACGGGCGAGCCGACGACACGGAAGCCAACAACGCCGACCTCCCGACGAACCAGAAGATCAGCGATACTGACCTTTTGCCGGGTACAAGGTCAGGAATACCGACCTTTTGAAGGATTCATATCTCCTCAGCGGTGGCATCCGGGAGATCGAATGTCACTGCCGAAGAGACACACGACCTCCGCTTTCGACTCTGTGACCAGCGAAAATGTCGGTTCTCTTTCTATCTATGCCAGGTATAACGTGCGGACCGGACCCCGTCGTGGCCGAGGCGGCTTCGCGTGCGGCCCGATGGGCCGTCTGCGGACCGCAGGCGGGAGAAACGGCTCCGAGTCTCGGGGGCCGGCCGTGACGGACAAGCAGCAGCACGGCGTGGCCGGGACCGGACCCGGGTTCCGCCGCACGGCTCCAGAGGGCCGTGCGGCTGCTGTACCTCCGCACGCCGCGTCTCAGGTGCACGGCATCCGAGATGCTCTTCTGCGGCTCGGCCTGTCGGAGGGCGGAGGTGACGCGACGGCTCTCGGGGAGTGGGGCCCTGCGCATCCAGCCCATGACCCGCCCCTGGCCTGACCCGTGATGCTGTCGGCCGCCTCTGCCGGCGGATACGTGAGCGAGTCCCGGACCGTATCGGTCCGGGACTCGCGTGGTGGAGCGGTTACAGCTCGAACTCCAGGTGCTCGATGTCGGTGAAGTGGACCTCCTCCAGGCTCCCGGCGCGGCGGCCGCCGTCCTGGAAGTACACCTCGCGCAGCGCGTCCGCGGCGATCCGCCGGAGCTGGGCGTCGTCGGCGCCGACCTGCTGGGCGTCGAAGAGGCGGGCGGCGTGCTGCGGGGGCAGGGCGACGGTCAGGTGCCGGATGCGGGACTCGTCCGTCGACCCGATCGGCGCGGTGTAGCCGAGGCGGGCGCGGGTGTCGATGACGATGCCGCCGGTGGTCGCCGCCCTCGCCCTGGCCTTGGCGCGGATCTGCGGCTGCCACCGCTTGTTCACCTCACGCTCCAGGCGCGCGGCGAGCTCCGGGCGGGGCCTTTTGATCTGGCCTTTCACATACCGCTCGACGGTGCGCTGGGAGATTCCCAGCATCTGCGCCACGGCTTTGGTGCCCTTGAGCTGCTTGACCAGATACCGCATCCGCGCGGGTGCGCTCTTGGGTGCCGGGCGGGTGAACGCCTTGTGCACCGCGGCGTCCAGGCCGTCCCCGAACAGGGTCATCGCCTTCCCCTACTCTCCGTTGTCGACGTCGGCGACGGTACCGTCCTTGATGTAGCGGGCGAGGTTGAGGTCCGGGGTGCCGAACCGGTCGCGGACCTCCTCGCCCCACAGGACGCTCTGGGTGCCCTCGTGCTTGACCAGGCCCGGGTTGACGCCGAGCTTGAAGCCGCCGGGCAGCGGCCTGCCCTCCCGGTAGGGCAGGAAGTCCAGCGGACCGGTGCCGTCGGTGGCGTAGACGACGCAGTCGGACAGGATGGCGACCGGGTACTGGCCGGTGAACGCGGCGTGCTTGACGATCTTGCGGTGCAGGTTGATCCGGGTGCGGGAGATGACGGCCGCGCGGATGTCCGGCCGCCAGGTCGGGCGGGACAGGGCCCGCCACGGCTGCCCGGGCCGCCAGCCCTCCCCGCGCGGGCGTTCGCGCAGCTTGCCCAGGCCGCCCTTGACCGTGGCCTTGATCGCCGAGGCGACGATCGCCAGCTGCGGGTCACGGCTTCCGTAGCCGTCCATGGCCGCCAGGAAGTCGGCCGGAGCCATGTCCGGGTGGACGCCGAGGTCGGCCATCGTGGCCAGGTAGGCGTCCCGCAGCCGCTGGTACCAGCCGTCCAGGTAACGGCCGTTGTCGTACCGGACGTACGCCTCAACAGGTTGCACCTCGTAGCCCAGTTCCACCGCGTACGCGACGGTGGGCGTCGCGTACCAGGCCGGCCCCTCGGGACGCTCGCCCTTCGGCGTGAACGGAGAAGGCAGCAGACCCGCGTCCAGCTCCGCCCACGTGTCCTTGCCCACCTTCACCCTCGACAGGTCGACGTGGCTGAGGTCGACCAGCCATGAGCCGGGCAGCTTGGGGTCGAAGACCGGGTTCGTGACGTGGGCGGGCGCGCCGAGACCGACGACCAGGCCGTTGGCTCCGGCGGCGAAGGCCATGTTCACGTCGATGCCGACCAGGTGCGGCAGGGTGCACTCGGCATCGGTCATCGGCCGTGCCCAGTCGTACGCCTCCTCGAACAGCTTTTCCGCCGGACCCCGGACATGGAAGCGGGGCAGGTCCTTGAGCAGCGGGTGCCCGTCCGGTGCCTCGCACGGCGCGCAGTCCACCGGGTCCTTGCCCAGACTGCCGGGGTTGTGCTCGGAGTGCCGTTCACCCGCCGCGTCGAGCCCGGAGGCGCGGGTCGGCGGGTGCAGGGCGGTCATCAGCTCCAGGCCGGTGACGGCGGTCGAGCCACGCGGCGTCATCACCCGCGACGCGTACACGCCCAGGACCCGGGCGAGTTCGGCCGGCGGAAGCTGCGCGGCCTCGCCCCAGTGCCGGGTGTCCAGCGCGTTCCAGGAGGGGATGCACAGCTGCACGCAGGCCCGCTGCGAACCGGTGGCGGGGCGGTAGATCCGCGCCCACGGCCCGAAGCCGCGCTTGGTCAGCTTCCACTCCGCACGCACCAGCTGCTTGATCACCTTGTGGCCCTCCGGGATCCGCCCGGCCAGCCGCTCCTGATCGGTGAGGGTGACGGGGAGGCCGTAGCGCTCCAGCGCCGCCTCGGTGAGCACGATCAGCGGATCGGCATCCTTACCGGGACCGGACAGCCTCGGCTGCCCGAGCCTCGCCTCCTTCAGCGTCCACTCCACCAGGGCCGGCAGGGACTTGGCGGGCACGTCCAGGACCAGGCCGCCGGTGCAGTACGCCAGCACCTGCCCGCCGGTGTCGACGTCGACGACCGCCAGCGGACCGTTCTCGAACCGCGGGTCGGTGCCGCCCGCCGGGGTACCGGCCGGGGCCGCCTTCTTCGCGCCAGGGCGGCGCGACGCCGGTGTGCTCTCGGTGGTACGCGCAGGAGGGGGCGCGGCCGCCGGAACAGGAGGCGGAGGGGCAGGAGTGATGCGGGTGTTCCCGGTCGTGCTCGCGGCCGCGGCGTCGGACGCCGGAACGGAGAGCGGAGGCTGCGCTTCCCCCAGGGCGGGCGCGGCGATGAAGGCGGCCGGCGCCGCCGGGGCGGCTGCCCCCTCCGGTACCGGAGGCGTGGGGTAGAGATCCGCGAGCCTGTTCAACAGCCGCGCGTACGCCTCACGTTCGGGGCCTCGCGGCTCGGTCGTCTTCTTCACCGACTCCCAGCCGGACACCGTCGCCCTGCGCACCTTCAGCGCGGCGGCCACCTCATCCAGGGTCAGGCCATGGGCTTGACGCAGCCGCTTGCGCTCCTGCGCCGGCGGCAGCGGAGCGCGGGACGCCACCAACGCGTCGACCGCGTCGAACAACTCGGACATGCAGCACCTCCTGACCGGCACCTTATCCGCCAAACCGTACGGACGGCGCACTTTTTGCGTACCGACGGCGCATGAGCAGGGCAGGTGCGACGAGGAGACAGTGGCCCCGGCCCAAGAGGTCCTTGCGGAACGGCCCTTCCGCGACACGGTGGCGAGGTAGGTGATCCCGTGCTGTGCAAGGCGTGCTCACGGTGCGGCGAAAGCCATGGGCGGTCGGTGGCGAACCGCAGGCGGTGATCGAGCCGCTGCCGCCGCCCTCGAACCGCAGGGCGAGAAGCGTTCACTTGCGCGGCATAAGCATGGAGTGTCCGGCATCACAGGGAAAGCCCAGAGAAAAGAGAGACTCCCCAAGAGGGGTTGCCGAAAAACTTCTGGATCTCAAAATGTGAGCCACGTCACACTGAACCTGCGTGCTCGGCACGCCGTTGTATTGACGCGTCGATCCGACGCGAGGGTGCCGCCCAACCATGCGCGCAAGGCACCTCGTGCCTGCTGTTGCAGCTTTGCCCTTCTCGGAGTTCCGTCGCCCGCCCGTCGCGCCGACGAGGCCGAGCGGCCACTGCCGACGCGTCCATGGCCGCCAGCGATCCGCTCGACAATGGGGACTGCAATGCCCGATGTGAACAAAGTCTGCTTCGTCACGGATGCGGATACCGCCAGGAAAATCAGGCAACATACGGACAAAGTCACGCAACTGAAAGCGCTCATCGAGTATTACACGCAGAAAGAGGCCGCAGAACAGCGGACGAGTGCGTCGCCGGACAGAGGCGTGTTCCAGAGGACCTTCGGTCCTGATGAGATTTCCCTCCACGGCCCAGGCGAAGCCCCACCCGCTCTGACACGCGACGCCGGCGAGCTGTCCGCCGCGAAGACGGCGGCCGCCGTTGCCGAGGAGACGGCACATGAGCTGCGGAACATCGCCGATAGCACCGGTCAGGTCACTGGGATGAACCGTCTCGCCGCCCCGGCACAGGCCGAGCCGGCGCCGATGTTCACAGCGGACGACGCCCCTGCCCCGTCGCAACGTGTTCGCCCCGCCCCGGTGTACCCGATCGTGGATCCGGCCGTCCGTGCCCGCTGGGCCGATCGGTTCGCCGAGGCCCGGGAGGTCCTCGAGTCGCTGCCGGAAGCGAAGCGGGAGCAGCTTCTCGAGCAGGCCGCCCAGCTGATGAGCGGGCGCCATCAGCCCCCGCCGATCGACCGTGCCGGTGCCGCCGAGGGGTCGCCGGAGGCCGAATACGCCGCGCTCTTCGACGACATGGCCGCTGTGATCGCCGCGCGCGTGCACAGCGAACCGCGCCCGGACTCCGTGGAGGAGTGGCCGCCGTCGCTGCTGTCCGAGGAACTGCGTACCGAGTTCGGCACCCGGGCGGTAACGGGCCTGCCGGGAGGCATGTGGTCGACGAGTCACAGCACCGCCTCGTCGTCGCGGCAAGGGCAGCAGAGCTCGAGTTCGGCACGGTTCGACCCTTCCCTTCTCTCGTACGGGAAGATGGGGCCGGAGTTCGAGACCGAATGGATCATCGACCAGGATCTGTCGCACGGCGACAGACTGGCGCAGCTGGGCCCCGTCACCCTGACCGCTGAAAGGCTGCGGAGCGACGCCCCCACCACGCTGGAGATCGTCGGAGCCCCCATCGCTTTCCGCGGCGAGGCCGACGGTGTCCCGGAGGACGACATCTGGCGTTCGCTCGACACGGTCATGCGTTCCTTGCGCCCTGGGCCGGCCGTCAAGCATCTGTTCCGAGGGCAGAGCGGGTTCCGGGCCCTGGAACACGGCGGCGCGGGGCTCGCGAGGGTGGCGCCCGGGCGGGAGTCCAGCCTGTCACCGCAGTGGACCGTGGGCATGCCCGCCTCCGAACTGCTCGACTTCATCATGGACGACGTCAAGGCGCTGTCGGTGAAAAGCGCCGACACCGCTCACGCCGACGCGGAGGCGGGTGCGGCCTTCGCCAAGGAGACCGCGGCCCTCTACTACTCCGCCACGCGGCGGACCACGATCACCAACCCCTGGCTGGCATGGGAGATCTTGGACGATGCCGACTACCGGTCCGTAGCCGGTCTGCTCCTTCTGGTGTTCCTGCAAGCCATCACGCCCGTGCACGTGGAAGACAACAGGAACGCCGGCAAAAAGAGCGGGAACTGGTTCAAGAGCTATACGTTCATCGCGTCCCGGCATGACCCGCGCACCTTGGCCGATGCACTGCCGCCCCATGCGCGTGATTTCCTGAACGAGAATCATTCCTCCGTCCTGCGCAGCTTTTCCAAACATGCCCGGAGCGCACTGAGCGACCGATATTCCGGCAACCCGCTCGATGCCAGTTTGCTCTATAAAGGCCTCACCGTCCGTGACTATGTGAACAGCTTCCTTCTGCGTAACCCGTACTACGCCGTTTCTCAGGAGATCATGGGCATGGTCACGGTCTTCGGAAAGCTCGACGGAGGAAAACCGCTTGTCGAGCTGCGGAACCTGGCCGATGTGGAGGGCGTTGCCCAGGCCCGTGAACAGTATGAGGACCTCAAGCGGCGCGCCCTCGTCCGCTATGAGGCGGGGGCCCGAAGGACAGGGCTGCCCCCCGGCCACCACGTCCGGCTGCACGCGATGCAGACGGAGCTGGCCAGTAGTGAACTCGCAGGCTCCCTGGAACGGCTGCTGCGGATCACAGGGGAACTGAACCTGGCGCACCACCAGCGCGCACTGGGGTTCGAGCTGGTGAAGCGGACAGCGGTGAAGCCTCTGGTGCGCAGTCTGCTTCGGCTTCACAACCCCGTGGAAAGCGGTACCAGGGGCGCCGAGCAGGACCGTTCTCACGTTTCGGCCGTACTGCAGAAGCTGGACGCCGATCTGACCGAGTTCGCCTACACGCTGAACCTCTTCGATCACGCGGGACGGTCCTGGGACCGGGTCAAGCGGCAGTGGGCCCAGGCCATGCAGGACACGGCCACGCTGCGGCAGGCACTGTCCCAGGAGCCGGCGAACTGGCCTCCGCCCGAGGCCATGCAGAACTGGAAAGAGATCTCGGCACTCCCCGGAATGAGGCCCCGCACCAACCTCAAGAACATCGACTCCGCCGTCAGGGAAGCCCTCTCCCGGCCTGGCGACACAGCCGCCCTGCAGGACATCCTGTTCCAGATCACCGACTGGCGTGGCCACCATCCGGGCAGCAAGCGGGAAGGCGCCATCGAGCGGCTGGAACGCCACGTACTCCACCAGCTGGCCGGGAGACCCGAGCACATCGCAAGGCCCTCGGCTCCCCGCCAGGGGATGTCCACAACGGACCGGCAACGACCAGGCACAGCACACCACACCAGCCCGGCAGGCGCGACGAGTCCCCACACCGACCACCCCCGCTACCCGGTGCCGTCCCCAGAGGCGTTGGAGGAGTGGTCGGACAGGATCCGCTACGCACGTGATTACCTGCGTGAGGTGCCGGACGCCGGCCGGCTCCGGCAGCAGGCCGCATCGATCGTCACCGCTCATCACCTCGCTCCCCCGCACGCATCCGAACGGCTCACCGAGGACGCCAGGACTTATCGGGAGTATTACGAAGGTGCCGTCGACGTCGTGGCTTCGCTCCTGGGCCGTGACCGAACCCGATCCCAGCCCGACCGACGCGCCGTCCAGGCCGCCCAGGACATGGCCGAAGCGTTCGGCAGCGCCCGCACCTCCCACACGGCCGTCCCCCTGGGCGGCGCTCCCTTCGCCGCTCCGCAGCCGCCGGTGCAGAACCTGGCCGAACACATGGCGCGCATGGGACTTCAAGCGCCCAGTACGTCGGCTCCACAGGCTGCCGGTTCACACGTCCGGGCCTATCCACCGGTGAACACCGTAGTCGTCCAACGATGGCAGGCAAGGTTCTCCTCCGCCCGCCAGACGCTGGCATCTCTGGCCGACCAACAGCAACTGCTGGAGGCCGCCGCGCCGATAGTCGCCAGGTACCACATATCACCCCCCTCTGAACGCAGCGGCCTGCCCGAGGCCGCACAGAACTATCAGAATCTGTACTCCAACATCGTCTACGTGGTCGCAGCGCAACTCTTCGCGGACCGCCGTTCACCACAGCCCGCATACCAGGCGCACGTCATCGCCCAGCAGGCGGCGAACGAGTTCGGCACGGTGCGTCGCTCCGCCGCTTCCACGTCGCTGCATCCCCAGGTCTTCATGACGCTGACCCCACCGGCCTCGGACATGGCACGGTGGCAGCAGGACATGCTGCGGAAACGACTGACGGAACTGCAGCCGGGGAGCCCGGAACACAGGCGTGTCACGAAGGTACTGAACACCTGGACCCCTGAAAGCGCCGCACCCACCACAGAGAACCAGGAGACCGGACAGCCGCAGACGGCATCCTCCTGGCAGGACCCTGCCCGCACCGGGCTGCCCGCGGACCGTGCCCCAGGGCAGCGCTCGGCATGGAAGGCACCGGAACTACTGCCTCCCGCCTTCGGCGGCCGAACGGCCGAACACGTGCCGGCGAACCCCTCGGGACACCGGCACGAAGTGATGACCAGCCCGTCGGTTCCCCTCCCCAGGACGGACAACCTGCCGACGGTGAGGGAGACCAGGGAGGATTCCGGACACGGCGGGTCCGTTCGGGGCACGGCGACCGGTGAGCCGCAGCCCGTGTTGCGTCTGCGTGGTGGTGGTCCCGGTGGGTCGCAGTCGGAGCGCGACATCATCGACCACTGGATCGCGGAATCGGACCGGCTGGGAAGAAGTCGTTCCGGCAAACTCCAGGACATCGACCGTGCGGTGGAAGCGTGGATGACCGGTGGCCGGGAGCATCCGCTCGCCTTCGAGCAGAACAAGTGGGAGCTCCAGGCCATTGACCTGGCGATCGGGGCATGGCTGGCCGAACCTCATGGCTCGGCCCGTACGGCAGCGGTCGAACGGCTCCGGCAGCGCGTACGACAGGAACTGACCGCGTCCGACATGCTGTCGCGCTCCTTTCCCTATCTCGCCGTCCCGGGCTATCGCACAAACCATGAGGAACGTCAGTCGTTCCGCACCGGATTCGCGGACTACCAGCTGCATCGGCAGCAGATGCCGTCCGGAAGCTATTTCAGAAGAATTCCGGAGGAAGACCTGGTGGCGCTCATCGCGTACACGGGCATTACGGAATTCTCCGCCGTCAACCAAGCCCTGCGTACGGGCGACCGGAGGGCACTGGCGGGCTATGCGTCACTGATCAAGAGCTCGATTTCCGGTTTGAACCAGCTTGCGCCGCACACCGGGACGGTCTACCGGGGCATCTCGCTCAACCCCGCCCAAACACAGGCGGCGCTCGCCCGCTACGCACCCGGCAGGGTGGTGCAGGAACCCGCCTTCGTCAGCACCAACGCCTTCGCCCCCCGTTTCTCCGGCAACATCCAGTTCGAAATCGAGTCCCGGAGCGGCCGATCGGTTCAGGCGATCTCCCGGCACAAGAATGTGGAGAACGAGGTTCTCTTCCCGCCGGGGACCAGTTTCCAGGTGCAGTCGGTGCAGGACCAGGGCGGCATATGGACCATCAGAATGACCGAGGTCGCCCCCGCGCAGGACTCACCGCCTGCCGCGGAACCTTCGTCCCTCGCCCGGCAGGGCGAGCCTCTCCCCTGGGTGGATGCGTCCGGGTGGCGGAAAATCGGTGAGAAGCTCGGGTCGAATGTCGGTGGAACCTACGAGGACGCCAGGGGACACCGCTTCTATCTCAAGCTTGCGCGGACACCGGACCACGCCCGCAACGAGGTCCTGGCCGCGGCGTTGTACAGGCTCGCGGGTGTGCAAGTCCCCGAGCTGCGACTGATCACACGCGAGGGAAAGTACGGGACGGCTTCGCGTTTCATCGAGAACGCCCATCAAGATCTTGAGCGAAAGCTCAAGGACAAATCATACCGAAAGGCTGTATACGACGGATTCGCCGTCGACGCATGGCTTGCCAACTGGGATGTCGCAGGACGATATTATGACAATATCGTCAACGTGGGCGGAAATCCGGTGCGCATTGACACCGGAGGCGCACTGATGTATTCGGGCAAGGGGGACCTGAAGGGAAACCGTTTCGCTTCGAATGTCACCGAGTGGAACAACCTGCGCGACTACACCACCAATCCGCAGACCTTCGAAGTTTTCAAGGACATCACCGCGAAGGCGATGCAGGAATCCGCCCGCCGAGTGATTGCGATAACTCCGCAGCAGATAGATGCCGCGATTGACAGCGTCGGCTTCAGCGATCGCACCACCGCGTACCTGAAGACGACGCTCAAGGCACGTCGGATCGACGTCGCACGCCTGGCGGGTCTCCCTCTGCCCACGGAAACAGCCGGTCCCGCAGGGCGGACTCCGATCGCGGCCCCCGCGCCGTCGTCGGCGTTCACCAGCACGCCCGGCCAGTACCGCGGCCCTCAAGCCCCCCTGACCGCCTCCCAGATGCTGGCGATGGTCAACAGGCAACCCGCTGAGCCGAGCACGGACATCCCCGCGCTGACCCAGCAGTTCTCGCACGTCGGTCTGAGCCGTACGAACACCGGGATCGAACCCCCCCAGGCCTCCGGTTCCCGCCTCCCCGCATATCCCCTGGTGGATCGCGCGCTCCTCGATCAGTGGCGGGGGAAATTCTCCGAGGAACGCGCGGCGTTGAGAAGCCTGCCCGACGGCCAGAACTGGCTCACCACAGCGGCACGCCTCGTGGCACGCGATCATGTGGCTCCGCCGTCCCTGGGGAGCACGATGTCGGCGCCCGAGCAGGCGTACCAGGAGCTGTATTCCGGCATCGTCTACGTCGTCGCCGCCCGGCTTCACCGGGACCGCGCCCGGCAGCATCCCCAAGAGCGGGCGCACGCACTCTCCCTGGAGTTGGGAAGTACCTTCGGGACCCTGCTTTCTCAAGCCGCCCCCACCCGTGGCGCGCGGACCCAGCAGTGGAGCGAACCGGCACCGGGCATCGACTCGGGCGAGCTCATCGGTGACGGCAGAGGATTCGGTGCGGCCACCGGCTTCGCCGGTGTCGAGGACTCGTCGCGGGCGATGAGGATCGCCCGCGAGCTGATCGACGTGCCCGCCGAGGTGGAGCGGCCACTCGCCGCTCGTGCCGAGGCAGCGCGTCTGATCGGACTCCTCCTGCACGACGACGTCGTCGCGGAGCGGGTGGCGGGCAGCGATGTCCGGGTGGTGATCGTTCCCCGTTCCCGGCACCTCGCCGACCTTCCTCCGTACGCCGGCACGCAAGGCGAGGACCGTCCGCCGGTGAGCGCCCGCGGTTGGACCGACCAGCAGCGGGCCGTGGTGGCGGTCAGTGAGGAGAACCTCCTCGGCCAGGAGGCCGCGGACGCCGACCGGACTCATCCGGAAGGCTATTCGTCGGTGCTGCACGAGGCCGCCCACCTGGTGTACGCGTTCGGACTGGAAGACGCCCGGCGGGCCCGGGTGGAGGAGGCGTTCAGCACGCGCAGGGGCGCGGCGACACCGCGGCAATGGGTCGACGGTCCGCTGCGGGACCTCCACGGCAACCCCAGCACCAACCATTCCTCCTCCGACGCGGCCGAGTACTTCGCGCAGAGCACCGTGGCCTACTTCGGCGCGAACCACGGGCGCGACTCCATCACGCACCAACAGCGCAACAACGGCGCCGCGTGGCTGGCCGAGCACGATCCCGTGCTGAACTCACTCCTCCACGAACTCTACGGACCGCCGCCCGCCGAGCCTCTGCACGCCAACGCTCTGTCGGTCACCGCCGCGGACCAGAGCATGTGGGAGGCCCTCAACTGGCACACCACGAACACCGAGGGCCGGCAGGACTCGGCCCGACAGGTGCCCGGCACAGCCGCCCACGCGCGGCAGCACTCCTTCGAGGAACCCGTCGGCAGTGGCGTGACGGAGACCGTTCCGTCCGTGGAGGGCACGGGCCCTGTCGGGTCGCGTGACACCTTGCGGGCACCGGAGCCGGAAACGGCGCAGACCCCACAGCGGCCCGCGCGGACAGAGCAGGGCCGGCTGGTAGGGGAGGACAGCGCAGGCGTATCCGGTCCGCACGAGCAGACCGCACCGGTGAAAGAGCCGCCGACCGGGCTTCCGGTCCCGCTGCCCGATCTGACGCCGCCCACCCCACTGGTCGCGTTCCTGGACGCACCCCATACGAACAAGTCACGATCGACACGGCCGGGGACGGAAACCGAGGGAGGCTCCGGCCGACTGGGACGAGAAGTCTTCGACCGGCACACCGAGAGCGCCGAACTCCGGGAGCACACTGCGGGACAGCCGGCCGATGGTGTTGAAACGTCCGCAGCGCCGGATCCCGATCTCGCCAAGGACACAACAGCGGCGGCCGTCACCACCCCCATGGATGCATGGAACGCGCTTGCGAGCCGGGATTCCGAACGGGCGAACCTGTTGATGGTCTTCACTCTCGGCAAGCTCCCGCCGGAGCTGGGCGACATGAGCACTGCGGTCAAGAAAGCATATTCTGAACTGACCCGGGCAGAAATCGCTCTTCCCGTCGAGCATCAGGCGAATCTTCTGACCCAGCTGATCCTGGCCGGCACCAAGTACCCCGTCAAAGGCGGAGCTCCCCTCGCCGACCTTTTCAAGAAAAAGAAGAAAGCGGATAATTCCGGCGCCGGGCCCTCCTCCGAGGCAAGAACGTACACTCCTGCCAACGCCACGCCCCACTGGTCGGCCGGCACGAGCACCGCACCCCACTGGCCGGCCGGCACGGGCAGGGAGCTTCAATTCACCGACCCGGCAAGGATGCAACCGCGGATCCCCACTGTTGCGGTACGGACCCTGGTGGATCACAACCAGCATTTCCTGGGCGCTGACTACACGTTCCACGCCGATGACGGCCGCATGATCGACACACGTGGCTTCGTTCTGCATCCAGATGGAACGCACGGATCCCACCGCCTGGCCTCTGCCCCATGGGGAAGTGACCGGGTGTTCCTTGTCCGGGCCACCTGGGATGAGGAATTTCATAAAATCGTCGTGCGTGAGGACGGGGAATTCGCTGGAAAGTCACTCCAGGAATTCGCTGAACTGGTTGGACGAAACCCAGCACTGACTCAAGTTCACCCACAAATGGCGATCGCCATTCTCGTCGAAGCACAAGACCCCTCGACAGTGTGGAATCTCGCACGATTGACCGCGTTCACCACGCGGCGGGCGGTGTGGTTCTCGTCGCAGCGCCCGGCCCTGGGCACCAGCCCTCTCAACGCCTCTCACCGGGCGATCAGCATTTCCGGTGTGAAAGCCGCCCGTTGGGCGAAAGTCCTTCCGCAGGACTGGACCGGAGAAGCCCCTGAGAGGCACCTGACAGTCCATCCTCAGAGGCAGATCAGAGACACCGACATCCGCGTCGATGTTGTGGTGGACTACGAGACAAAACGCCCGATCGGAGTTCTCAGTCACAGCCTGTGGGACACGCAGAACTCAGAAGAATCATTTATGACCCTGTCCGGGTTCAGGCAATACTCGCAGGGCCTGGTAAACAAGAATGAAATTCCGAGAATAGCCGGGACGGAGCGTCCTGTCCCCTGGCCGAGGGACGCCTTCTTCTGGGTATCGCACGGTCAGCCGGGCTGGGTCATTCTGGAAGCCAATCTGCCGGCCGGCGGGCAATATCATGTGTCAGGTAAAGAGTTCGGTGGATATCTCAGGCGTCTCCTGAGGACACAACCGTTGCGCGCTGGTGCTCCGATCGTCCTGGTGGTCTGCCACGGCGCCTCCGTCGCGCATGATGTCGCCCAGGCTACTGGTCGTGTCGTGTACGCAGCAGACATGCGGGTCGGCGCGAACTTCACTATCGCGAAGGAACCCCATGGCCATGACCACTTGTGGATGAGGTTCGAGCCACAGCGGCTTCCCCAGCACCCTGGTACCGGCGTCATCACCTATCCCGTGATCGTCAGCAGCGCAAGCGGGGAGGCAGTGAGCAAGCAGGCCCTCCGCGCTCAACTGGAAAAGATGACCCCGGGAACCGCGCAATACGAACGTGTCACCCGGGCGCTTGCATCATGGGAGCACGCTGACCGCAAGGAGGCCGCCCGTGCGACTCCCGGCACGGCTGCCGGGGAGACCCACGACGACACGTCTCTGATGAGCGCCCGCCCTCGTGTCACTCCTCAGGAGTTGCCGAGCTGGATGACTCAGTTGCTGAGCGATCTCATGCGGGTGCCGGCAAACCTGCAAGTTCCGCCACTCGGTGCCGGCGAGACTCGTGGTGAGCGGGAGCGCTTGGAATCCCTGGAGCCGGAGAATGAGAAACACAACCGGACCACAAGGGTTCTGGACACAAGGACGGCAGCACCGGACAACGCCCCTTCCGCGGTCCAAGGAACCGACGAACTCCTGGTCGGCATCGAGGACAGGTTCCGCCCCGCCGTACGGCGTTGGAACGGCCCCTTCGTCACCGAGGTGGAGAGACTCACCCGCATCCTGCGCGTAGCGGGGTCGCGATCGCTGGTCTTCGGAATCACGCCGGACGACCCGATCTGGGCGGTCAACGACGGGGGCTCCATCGTCTGGCGCGCCAAGGACACCACGGTGCTGCCGGCTCCGCAGGAGGCCGCCGGTCCGGTGGCCTCCATCGACATCCACCGAGACGGCTATCTGATCGGGCCTGCGGCATCCGCGGTGCAGAAGGGCGCGGTCGGGTTCTGCGACCTGAATCTGGGCGCCGATCCTTACAAGGTCCTCGGCGGCCGATGACTTGATGTGGCGTTTGCCCAGGTGGGCGCGGGAGAAGCGGGCCTTGTCCGCGACAACCGCGCCCGGCCGGGTGCGGGGCCGGCCGACCGGCAGGGACTGACGCGCTTCGTTATCTCCAGCCCCCTGGGCTCCGGCGCCGCGTGCTTCGTCGGCCAGGAAGCGGTGGCCGACCTCCGGATCGTCACGGTGCGCGTCGGACAGCGCGTCCGCACGATACGCCTCCCCCAGCACGGCATCGGTCACCGGCTGGTGCAGCCGGCGGTAGCAGGGCTGTCCGGCGGACTTCAGCACCCGGCGCGGGGCCATGACGGGCACCCCG
Organism: Streptomyces sp. NPDC014676; assembly: GCF_043084105.1. NCBI lineage: Bacteria > Bacillati > Actinomycetota > Actinomycetes > Kitasatosporales > Streptomycetaceae > Streptomyces > Streptomyces sp. NPDC014676. Next base: position 25,981 of record NZ_JBIBZI010000023.1, read on the forward strand.
CCCCGGCCGGTTCCTTCACGAGCGGGCAGGTCCTTGCCCGGCAGATGCGCTGACGCGCATGGTCAATGATCCTCTTGGGGCGTACCCCGGTCCGTTCTTGGTTTTCTCGCCTTACATCGTTCCTCGGTTCGACAAGCGAGCAGGCATCACTTCTTTAATTTTGAGGTTGAGAGACTGAATGAGGGACTTCGCCATATCCTCCTCGGACCCCTCCAGGAAATCGAGCGCCATCCTCCAGGCCCCGTAGGCCGCATTACTGTTCCCGCTGCTTGAATACACGTCACCCAGCTGGCCCAGGGATACGGCGGCAAAAAGATCACTGCCAAGACTCTGGAAGAGATCGATCGCATTTTTGTAGGCGGTGGTCGCCTCTCCGTAGTGACCCATCTTCTGATGTGCCGTCCCCAGGCAGTCCCAGCTGTGAGCCAGACCGTATCGATCGCTGGCCTGGGACCATAGAGGGATGGTGCGCATGCATATTTCAACCGCTTGTTCGAAGTCGCCGAGCTGTATGTACTCGTTGCCGGTGTTGTTGAGTATCGTGGCCACAAATGCCGGATTTTCTTTTTCCGTGAAAAATCCTAGTGCTATTTTATAGTTTTCAATTGCTTCCGTATGTCTGCCGAGGGCGCCCGCACTGATTCCGAGCGAGACATGGCATTGGCCCTCGAAATCCCGTTCTCCGATCTCTCGGAACTCGATCATTGCCGCTTGCGCGTACGACTGTGCCAACTCGTGCTCGCCGCGCGTACTGTGCGCCTTTGACAAACTATGGCGTGCCAGAGCTCGCATCCAGGCGTCATTGAGGTTCTCCGCTGCGGTCAGCGCGAGGAGCTGAGTTCGGATCCACGCGTGCCAGCGCCCCGAAAATTGAAGATAGGTTTCCATTGCACGGGCCAGGTGCCAGACTTCGGAATACATGCCGAAACGCATCGCACTGTCAATTATTTCAAGGAGTACGGAATGTTCGGCAGCGCTCCATTTGAAAGCGTCCGCGTAGGCGTCGAATTTTTCCACGATGACACCTGGCGACGGAGGGGGGACGTCGACCTGAGGCCGGTTCGGGTTCAGCATCTTTGCGGCGGCATGCGCATTGACGGCATAGAAGTTGATCAGACGAGAGCGTGCGGCATGATGGGATTCGGACGCATCCGTCACGGAGACCAGCTCATTTGCGTATGCCAGTAGCAGGTCATGTGCGGCAAAGGTGCCGGGCGATACCTCTTCGAGGAGTGCGGCTTCACAGAGTTCTGTCAGAAGTCGGCGTGCTTCTCGGGCACCGATGTCGGCCAGGCTGGCGACCGACGCGACCGTCATCTGCGATCCTGGATGCAATGCCAGAAGCCGGAACAGCCGTGCTGCCGGATCGTTGAGGGAAGCATAGGACCAGGAGAATACATTTCTTATGTCAAGTGCGGGATCTTGATTGCCGAAGCCGTCAAGATTTCCTGCGGATTCCCGAAGCTCCTGCACAATTTCAGCGAGCAGAAAATTCGGCCGTGCGGCTGCCCGAGCGGCCACTATGGCGATCGCGAGTGGCAGCTGGGCACAACACGCGATGATGTCCAGGGCCGCGCCCCGCTCCGTTTGCAAGCGCTGAGGACCCAGTCGCTGCTCGAGCATGTCGAGGGCATCCTCGACAGGAAGGACTTCAAGGTGAATCAGATGAGCGCCTTCGCCGACTATCAGGCCGGTCAGCTGCACACGACTCGTGACAATGATGAGAGTTGACTGTCCCCCGGCCAGCAACGGACGAACTTGCTGTGCGTCACGTGCGTTGTCCAGCACGATGAGCATCCGGCGATCGGCAAGAATGCCGCGGTACATGGCTGCTTGCGCATCAGGATGCGCCGGCATCTTTTGCGGAGTGACTCCCATGGATTCCAGAAGAATGCGAACCGCTTCGGTGGCCGACTTGGGCTGCCCATCGGCACTGAACCCTCGCAGATCGAGGTAGATGTGGCCGTCCGGAAAAATTTTCGCTACTCGATGAGCCCAGTGAATCGCGAAGCTGGTCTTGCCGACGCCGGCAGTTCCTGTGACGAGACCAATGGTGGGCCCAGCTCGGTCATCGACCCTGGTGGCAAGGTTGACTGCGTCCTGAAGCTGTGTCTGGCGTCCTGCGAAGACAGGCAGCCCTGGAGGGAGCTGGTCCTGTGGAACAAAAAGATCTGTTGCGACTGCTGGAGCTTCTGGCGTCGAATTTTTGCCGGTCTGCTCGTAGTGCTTGAGCTCTGGAAGAGCGAGGAGAGGACTTTCCGACAGCAGTTGGCTGTGTATCTCTCGCAGTTGAGGACCGGGCTCGACTCCCAGTTCGTTCACCAGCACGTGCCGAGCATCCTGATAAACGCTCAATGCCTCGGCCTGGCGCCCGCATCGGTACAGTGCGAGCATCAGCAGGGCCCGCAGTTGCTCACGTAGCGGATACTCTGCGCAAAGGGCTGTCAGTTCAGCAACTACATCCGTATGACGGCCCAGCCGGAGGTTGAGTTCGAGACGCTCCTCCAGGATACTCATACGCCGCTCCGCGAGGCGCATGCTCTCCTTGTGCGCAAAGGGACCGGGCACGCCCTCGAGGGGCGAACCCTGCCAAGCATCAAGCGCAGATGTGAATGCCTCTACCGCTGCGAAATGACTCCCCTCTTGAACCAGCCGGCGTCCTTCGGAGACCATGGCTTCGAAGTCCGTCATGTCGAGAGAGTGACTTCCGGACATCAGAATCGCATAACCCCCCGCAGTGGAGGTGATGAATTGCGCCTCGCGGTCGGCGGGAAGGCTGGGATCCACAACACGGCGCAACCGGGATATATAGGTGCGCAAGGTAGGGACCGCGGCAAGCGGAGGGTTGTCTCCCCATACGGCATGGATGAGTTGATCGATCGAGACCGATCGTCCCTCCCGCATGAGGAGGACTGCCAGTACCGCCCTCTGCTGCGGCGATCCGAGATCGACCTCTTTCCCGCCGCACCAAGCCCGGACAGGCCCCAGCACGGAGAACCGGAGCTCTGCCCCGCCTTGGTTGATCGCCAACTGCTCAGTGCTGGTTCTTTTCCGGTGGTGGGACATCGGCGCCGATCGCCTCTCATCTTGCCAGGTATGTACGGATGCGTACGAATTGCCCCTGTATTGTAATTATGTACAGATGAATCAGGTACTGCTAAAAATTCCCGACTCCGATCCCGCTCGATTGAGCACCTCGGGCTGTAACGCCTTGTGTCGTCGCGTATGCGGGTCGGCCAGCATAGTACAAGGTTGTACATCTTGCAGCCGATTTCTAAACTTTTCGGACTTCACACTGACACACGGTAAAAAATAAGGACATCCTTATGTGTCAGTGAAAACTTCTCCCTCCGAGTGCCAGGTGATGAGAGTCAGAAGCCTCCGTCGATCGTGGTGACGACAGGGCAGCGGAAGACGCCGCGGTTCGAGTCCGTGCCGGCAAAGGCCCACAGGATCGGCTGCACCATCACCCATACGGCCGGCCCCGCCTCCGCGACGGACGGACCCACGGACCCACATCACCCGCCGCGCCTACTGCTTGACGGACCTTGTCAGAAATCAGCGGTGCGACTGCGCGACAGGAAGGGAATCTCGCGGTCATAGAGGTCGCGCAGCGTGCTGGCTATTTTGTCGTAGTACTGGCGGACGGTGCGGAGGTTGGGCTTGTGGTCCGCCCCGAAAAATCTTATCTCGAGCAGCACGAGAGGTATACCGATACCGCTGCTGTCCAGCTCCTCGAATGTTGTCATGAGACCGAACACGTCATCCGGAGAAAATACCCTGCCGCTGTGCTCAGGATACAGTGCATCGCTCACGTAGCCCGCGGGACTCGGGTCGCCCGGCGGAGAAAGTTCCAGTAGAGGGAGGTCGAAATCCGGCCGCTTGTATTTTTCTTTGAGAACGAAGGAGACCGGCCGGTTGGATTCGATGAAATGCTTCTCCATGTCTTTGCCGATGCCGCCGGCCCTCTTTTTCAAGTATTCGATGACGCGCGGGGAAAGGGCCTGCCGTATGACGGAAAGCGGGTTACGGCTGAGAACCGGGGTGTAGTTCTTGATGACCACCTCGTCGTCAGGGGAGGTGGCCTGAACATAGTAGGACCTCAGGAGGGCGGCGAGATGCGTGTAGACGAGCGCGGTGAAACCGGCAAGGGCAGTGGATTCCAAGGCGATGGAGCGACTGCTGCCCTCTCCTCTGTGCTGCTTCAGATACTCATTTCTGACTTTCTGGCCGAACTTGAGGCCATGGTCGAGATTTGCCATCGCAGTCCGGATCGCAGAATTCACCGCCCTCGCACGCCCCTCTTTCAGAATGAACTCGAGGAAGGAGTACAAAGAGGCCAGTGGGACACCTGCGGTGAAGTGGATGCTGAGTCCTTCGTCCAGGTTTCGCGGGTCGATCTTGCCGATGATCGACGATTCGTGATCTTCGATCGTGAACCTATTGCTGTCCGGGAACAAGTCGGACAGCAATTTACTCTCCCCTGGAGGCACATCGCTCAGCCGTTGCAAAATCAGAGCGACATCGGAAAAGACGTCGTCCGCCGAAAGTCCGGATGTTTCCTTGCCGTGGACCCTCATGGGGCTCGAGGTGATCTCGATGATGGACTGGCCGTCCAGACCGGTGTCCGACACCAGTCGCAAGGTTCGGGCTTTCATGAAGTGTTCTTTTACATTTGGCGAATCGACCTCGAATTCGGTTTCGAGTTCTACGCCGAGCATGCCGTAGTGGTGGCTGGTGGGTGCGTCGACCAGGGCCTGGGCAAGGGTGGCTGATTGAGGACGGGCGGGGAGAGAGGCGAGGTCGACGGCCCGGCCGGTGGGAGTGATGACGATCATGCGGGTGCCGCGTCCGGCCCTTATCCATCGCTGGGCCTGATCGTGCAGTGTCTCCACGGGGCGGCGTGCCTGGGGGTCCACGCGCACGATGTGGGTGCGGCCGTCCGGGTGGGCGCCGATGTGGACGTAGAGGAGGGCGTGCCCGATGTCTTTACGGCCTTGTTCGAGGAGGAGGGCTGTGCTTCCTCGGCCGGCCTGGTGCAGTGCTGTGACGATCTGATCGACAGTCGACACAGGCGTCCATGTTCCGCCCGGAACGAGCCGGTCCTCGGCCCGGAGGGAGCCTGCGGCGAGGTCGTCCACGGTGATGGCCGGGCGGATCGCGTGGCGGCCCGGCCGAACCGTGTCATAAGTGTCTGCCACCGGGTACAGCCGCGCGAGCACGGCTTCCATGAGGTCGACGCAGTCGAGCACGCCAGGGTCGGCGGCGAATGCGTCTTTTGTCGTGCCGGCCTGTGCGACAACCCGCTCGACCGCGGCGTCGACCGCGGCGCGCAGGAACCCGACAGGTTCTTCGGAGCGCTGCCACGGGACGATTCGGTCAGCCGTGGCCGGGCTGGTGGTGCCGGCATGAGGGGGTGTGAGGGTCCGGCTGCGTGGGGTGTCCAGGAACACACGGGGTGCCGGGGCCTGCTCCCTTTCGTGCTCTGGATCCCTAGGACGCGTTTCCCCGACCGCGGCCACGCCGGCATCCGAATCCGGGCGAATGCCGAATCCACTCCTCCTTCGTTGTGCCGGCAGTGGGGTGTCGCGTCGCTCTGCGATCTTTTGATCATCAGGACGCGCGTACTCGCCGGTCCGGTCAGCCTTCGTGCCGTTCCACGCCTCTTCTGCCGCAGAGGACGCCGATGCCACCGAAGTCATGGGAGTTTCGCCGGATGTCGCGGGGCCGGCGGAATGAACCGCCCGCCCCTCCGCCGGCACCGGCTGCGGGCCGCGGGCGGGACGGTGCGCCACGGCGGCGGCATCAGGATCCCCGAAGAGGGGCAAGGCGGCGAAGTCCTCCGTGAAGTCCGGATTCCCGTTCGCTGTGGTCTGCGGGTCGTCCAGGCCGCCGGCATCATACTCACCGGCCGTCGCAGGGGCCTGTCCCTGCGACGGCCGGCCGGGATATGACAGTCGATCGTAGTAATCGATCAGGACGGCGATCTTCTTCAGCTGATCGGCTTGGCGTTTCACCGCTCGCACGACGTCGCGCGGCAAGCCGTCGAAACACACAGTTGCCATGGGGGAAGTCATAAGCGATACCTTCTTGCTCTGTCTCACGAAGTCGTCGCACTTGATCGGCCAACCGCCTCTCACGGAGGAGGGACAAGCCGTCGCAGTGAAAAGTTTTTGATCAATATGTCGAATCAGCCGGAGGTCGGCATCGTCTCGGAGCCAGGTCTGCTGCCCTGCCGGAAAGAAGCACTGTCCAGGTGAAGAGGCGTCTCGGGCCATACCCGCGTGTCCGCTTCGAGGGTGGCGGCCGGACGGTGGTCGCGCAGCCCTGGGGCGTACTGCTGTCGAGACCGTCCGCAAGGCCGGCTCACGACGGCCGGCCGGTCGCTCCCCGCCGGGAACGTCCCCTGACGTCCCGGCGACATGTCCGGGTCAGGTGGCAACTTTCCGGAGAAGGGTCAGCCGAGCGACCGCGGGGGCGGACGATCCGAACACCTCCCGGGGTTCGGGACCGCGTCCCGCGAGGCTGTCGAGCGCCTCCCCCACCGGTCCGGACAGTTCGGCACCCGCCTGCGGCGACGCGGCTGTCACCCTGATGCTGTCGTCGGCGTGCGTGATTTCGTAACAGCCGTCCGGGCTCCCGTCGAGGGCCACGGTCGTGCGCACATACCGGCCTTCCCAGCCTGCCGGGGCCGCCGCCGCGAGCAGCCCGTACATCGTGGCGGCCCTCAGCTCACCGGCCGGGTACACGGGTTCCGGTCCCGTGCACAGGACGATGTCCCTTTCATGCATCCACGCGTCCCAGAAGGTGTGCGCCGAGGACACCGACCAGTGCAGCGTCCGCCGCAGCTGCCCCTTCACGACCTCCGGCGGATTCACCTCCGCCTTGTGCTCCAGCAGGCGTGCCTCCTGGTCGATCAACAGCTTCAGCTCGTCCAGGGTCTCCTCGGGGCTCTGTCCCTCCGAGGCGGCGAGCCACGTGGCGGGCGAGGTCGCGGGGTCGAAGGGGCCTCCCACCGGGAACGGGGCCGGCGGACCGCCCAGGCGCGCGACGTGGAGGGAGACCACGTCCCTGACATGGCGTACGACATCGTGCACCGACCACAGGGTGCACCGGGTGGGCGCGCGCCAGAACGAGGCGTCCCAGGAGGACACCGTCGTCAGGAAACGGTGGCGCTGTGACCGGAAGGCCTCGACGACCGCGAAGGGGCCGCCCGTCATCCCTTCTCTCTCGTCCAGCACGGCAGGTGATTCGATGTGTCCGACGATGGCCGGACTCCTTTCAGAAGAGGTGAATCCCGCTCACAGGCACAGTCCGTCCGGTGCGGCGGGCGGCCCTGCCGGGATCACCCGCTGCGGTCGCCTGCGTCCGAGCGTGGCATGGCGGTTGCACGGCAGTCGGCCCCGCGGCTCCCTGGCAAACAGCTCATCGGCGTCGCGATCGGGACGGATGGGGCATCAGTACAACGAGGTCCCGGTCATCCGGGTTCAGCGAGCCTTTCTCGGTCTGACGCGGCCGGCACCTCCCGACGGGCGGGCCGGGCCGACGTCCGCGTCCGGCGGACGTCCCGGGGGACAGCGGTCCCTGACGGGGCACCGGCCGTGCCGGATCATGAGCGTCGGGCCCGGCGGCCGTCCGTCCCGGGCCGCGGGGTAACCCTCACCGTCGTCTTCTCCGCGGTCCTGCGCGAAAGCCGCCGGCCCGCGGGCCGGGCATGACGGTTGCCGTCCTGGGCAGGGGGTGGATCCTCCCCCCGCGTCATTGCCGTGGGGGGAGGGCCGCCCCCGGAGTGCCGCGCTCGGCACGGTCGGGTCACAGGGCTGGTCCATACGTGGGGATCAGACGATGTACCAGGGTCCGCCGTCACCGCGCGTCTGGTATCCGTGGTGGGTCCGCTCGAGGCGGGAGGACTCCATGACGGTGTAGGCGTGGTACTTGGTGAACTGGGTCGCGCCGGCGAGCCGTTCGGGCCAGGTCCGGCCGTTGGAGGTGGACTTGGTGAGCGCCTTCTCGGTGATGTAGTTCGCCATGGAGTTGATCCAGTTCTCCGAGGCGGTCAGCACATGCCCCCGGCCGCTGCCGCCGAGGAAGCCGCTCAGGACCTCCTTGGTGCTCAGCTCCCTGAGCGCCTCGTCGGTGAATGTCCGCAGGTCGTGCCAGTACTCACGCGCGGCCTCCACGTCCTCGCGGGTGCCCCAGCGCCAACTGTGGCCGCCGACGTACGCCTTGAAGTCGTAGGCGAGGATGTCGTCGTGGGCCTGGAAGTACCCGCTGATGTTCTCCGAGGCGTCGGCGTGCATGAAGGCCACCGAGCCGGGACTGACAATGTCGATCTTGGTGAGCACCTTCTGTTGCGGCGCGTAGATGTAGATGTTGCCCGGGGTGTGGTCGAATCCCTTGTAGGACAGTTCAAGTTTGGCGCCGTTGACCTCGAGCGTCTCGTCGGTGGAGAACGTCTCGGTGGGCGCCGGGCGGTACGGGTCGGGGAAACGGGTCAGAAGCTCACGGGTCATCTCGTGCCCGATGATCTTGACGTTCGGTCCGAAGGCCTTCGCTCCGCCGATGTGGTCGCTGTGCCAGTGGCTGTAGATCAGGTGGGTGACCGGTTCGTCGGTGACCGACTCGACCGCAGCCACCATGTTCTCGCCGAGCGCGGGCGGAGCGTCGATCGCGACGACGCCGTTGCCCGTCAGCATGAAGGCGGCGTCGTAGCCGCTGGGGCTGCCGACCCAGTAGAACCCGTCGCCGTCACCCAGCTTCTCGACGCGGTAACCCTTCTCGTAGAAGGCCGGGTCGTCGAGGTGCCCGGGCAGGAAGTGCTGCGGGGCCTCGATGTTCTCCGAGGGCTCGGACTTCGGGAAACCCCACTTCCGCGCGGCGTAGAAGTCTCCGTACTTGCTGGCCATGGCATTGCTCCTTCTCAGTCGCTGGTGTCCGTCATGCGGAGGACCGGTTTGACGACGTCTCCGCGTGCCGCGTCGGCGAACGCGGTGTTGATGTCGTCGAAGTCGTAGAAGCGGACCAGCCGGTCGAACGGGAACCGTCCGGACCGGTACAGCTGAATGAGCCTCGGGATGAACAGGCGGGGGTTCGAATCGCCCTGGACGATGCCGCGCACCGACATCCCGAGCCCGAGCTTGGCGGTGGGGATCCTGGCGTCCTCGCTGCCTGCCACGAGGCCGGCCTGCCCCGCTGCCGCCAGGGCGTCGACAGCGTGGTCGATCATGTCGGCGCGGCCGGTGGTGTCGAGGGCGTACGCGACTCCCCGGCCGGTGATGCGCTTGATCTCCTCGGCCACGTGCGTCTGGCGGGCGTCGATGACGTGCGTGGCGCCCAGTTCCGCGGCGAGCGCGAGGCGCTGTGGATTCACGTCCACGGCGATGACGGTTGCCGCGCCCGACAGATGCGCGGCCATGAGTGCGCCGAACCCGACGGCTCCGACGCCGAGGACCGCCACGGAGGAACCCGCGGGAACGGCGAAGGAGTTCAGTACGGCGCCGGCTCCGGTCTGCAGGCCGCAGCCGAGTGGTCCGAGTATGTCCAGCGGGACGTCGTCGGGGACCTTGACGGCGTTGCGCTGTGTGGCGAGCGCGTACGTGGCGAACGAGGACTGGCCGAAGAAGTGCCCGTGGATCTCGCCGCCGTCGGTGCGGCGGATTCCCCGGGTTCCGTCGAGCCGCGCACCGGCGAAGTTCGCGGCGATCGCACTGTCGCAGAACGCGGGATGCCCGCTCAGGCACTGCTCGCAGTGGCCGCACGCCTGGAACGACAGGACGACGTGATCCCCGGGTCGCAGTTCCGTGACGGACGGGCCGATCCGCTCGACCACGCCCGCTCCCTCGTGACCCGGCACGAGGGGGAGCGGGGCGGGGATGCGCTGGTTCCACACATGGGAATCGGTCTGGCAGACGCCCGTGGCGACCACTCTGACCAGAATCTCGTCGCCGACCGGTTCCTCGAGTTCGAGGTCCTCGATCACAAGAGGTTCCGACCGGGCTCGCGCGACTGCTGCTCGGATGTGCATGAGAGGTCCTTCCCATCGGCATGGGGCGGTCGTTCCCCAGCGGTCCGGTGCACAGGGCGCGCCGGCGGTCCGGCGCGTCAGCGCGAAGAAGCGGCGGACCTGCCTCCCCGCAGACGGCCCACGACACTCGCAGCCGCCGTCCATCACTTCAAGCGTTGAGCAAAAGGTATCCGTGATGACTTCAAGCTTCAAGGGGTTTGAGAGAGATGAAAGTTTTAGCTTGAAGTGACTCCGGGAGGTCGATCACTTTCGGGTTGAAGTTACAATGGCGGCATGGACAGTGCACCGGAGCCGCGTTGGCTCAACGCCGAGGAGCAGCAGACCTGGCTCGCGGTCGTGTACTTGCTCGCCCGGCTGCCTTCGGCGCTGGACGCGCAGACGCAGCGTGATTCCGGGATCAGCCTGTTCGAGTACCAGGTCCTCTCCGGACTTTCCATGACTCCCGGACACAGCCTGCGGATGAGCGACCTGGCCGAGTACACCTCGAGCAGCCTGTCGCGGCTGTCCAACGTCGCCTCACGGCTCGAGCGGCGCGGGTGGCTGTGCCGAACCGCCGACCCCTCCGACGGCCGCTTCACTCGGGCCGTCCTCACCGAAGCCGGTCTGGAGAAGGTCGTCGCCGCCGCTCCCGGGCACGTCGAGGAGGTGCGCCGTCTGCTCTTCGATCCCCTCACCAAGGCGCAGCAGGGCCGGCTCAACCAGATCTGCCGACGCGTCCTGCGCGCCATCGATCCCGAAGAGCAGCGGGTGGACGACCCCTTCAAGGCCATCGGGCGCGCAGCGGCCGCACAGCAGCCGGAGTGACGAAGGGGTTCGGTGCGCCAGGGCGCTCCCTGTCCCGGCGCCCTGCTGCCGGGCGCCCGGTCCCCGCTCCCTCGTGCCCGGCGAACGACGGCCTCGTGCCAGGTCCCGGGGCCTGGCCGGAAAGGAACTCGCCCGCGACCACGGGACCGCGGGCCGCGCCCGCTGTGGTCCGCGACGGCTCCGGGCGTCTCACCGGCGTGGTGAGCCCGTACGATCCGCCGGCCCGCGGCCTCGGGCGGTGTGACGGCAGGACCCGGCCGAGTGCCCCGGACCCCCGGGCGTTCGCGCATTGATGTAGAGGTCTCTTCTGAAGCATGATCACTCAACGCTCCCGTGTCCGGTCGGCTCGGCCGGGACGGACCGTCGCAGGCACGGAGGAGACAAGGCAGCAGGATGCCGCAGCACCAAGACCACGTGGCCGGATCCATCGCCCTGTCCGGGCGCGGGCGACTCGCACGCCGCTGCCGTGACATCACGGAGACCCGCTGGTTCGCCGTCACCGTCTTCGCTCTGATCCTCGTCAACGCCGCACTGCTGGGCCTGGAGACGTACTCCGGAGTCGTCGAGGAATGGCACCGCTGGTTATGGCTCGCCGAACACGCCTGTCTGGCCGCGTTCACCGTCGAGATCCTGCTGCGCATGGCCGCGCACGCCGACCGTCCACGGGACTTCTGCAAAGACCCGTGGAACCTCTTCGACCTGGCCGTGGTCCTGTGCGCCTTCCTGCCCGTCGTCCGCGAGAACACCACGGTGCTGCGGCTGCTCAGGCTGGCCAGGGTCCTGCGCACCGCCCGCTTCCTGCCCCAGTTGCGCATCGTGCTCGTCGCGGTCGCCCGCAGCCTGCCCGGCGCCCTGAGCTTCCTGCTCGTCGGCGCCCTGCTCCTGTACGTGTACGCCATGGTCGGCTGGGTCTTCTTCGGCCACCACGACCCCGAGCACTACGGCTCCATCGGCCGCGCCGTCCTCACCCTCTTCCTCCTGATGATGCTCGACGGCATCGGTGACGCGATCCACGCGGGCCTGGAGATATCCCGGTGGAGTCTCCTCTACTACGCCTCCTACGTCCTGCTCGCCTCCTTCGTCCTCGTCAACGTTCTCATCGGCGTCGTCCTCACCTCCCTCGACGAGGCCCGGGGCATGGAGGAGGGAGAAGAGGAAACGCCGGCAGCGCGCCGGCCGGCCCCGGACCGGACGGACCGGCAACACCTGCGCCGGCGTATCGAAGCGGCCCGCAGAGCCCTGGACGACCTGGAACGCGACCTCGCCCCCCGGGCCGGGCCGCTCGCGGACGGGGAAGGGGAACGGCGCGGAGCACAGAGCCTCAGCCTCACCGCCGTCGACCACGACACCCGCTGAGCGGCCTCGTTCATGAACGTTGCGGCTGATGAGGCGCGTCCCGGATGGGATCCGCCCGAAGGCCCGAACCGGCGAGGCGGGGGACCGCCGGCTCGGCACTCCAGCGGGACCCCTGTGTCCGCCCTGCCGACGGCCCGGCGGCGGGGAGCACAACGGGAGTCCGGCACGGGTGGGGCGGTCCTGGGCGGACCGGGTCGTGCGGCAGATGCCGCGGCCGCGGAAACACCCGCACCGGGGCTGCCTCACCCACGGGGATACCCGGCGGTGGCACGAGCAAGGACACGCTCTCGCAACGCAAACAGGGAGCATCCGGCATCAGCGGGAAGGTTCACTTCCGGCGATCGCGTAGACCCGTTCCAGTCACTTCTTGCGCATCTGGCGCAGAGTTTTGCATGCGGCTTTCCGGCTCGCACCGGCGACACCGTCGACATCGTTGTCTAAAAAAACGGACAAAAGAATAAAAACACTTCTGCGATTGCCGTAGAACCGGCATCCCCGCGTCGCGCGTACGACATCGGCCCGCACGATCGGCGAGGGCCCAACATTGGCCGCATACTTTCCCTGACGGACCGCCGTGCCACAGTGCTTCTTCACCGGTCACCTGACTCCATGTCATCGTTCCGATTGCACGGCCCGCCAGTGCCGACGGGTGTCCTGCTCCAGCATTCGCCGCCCTGTCCGCGCGATGCAATGAACGGAATCAACGTGAAACAGCTTTCTCCCGCACCCACGCCTCCGGCTCTGTCATATGCCGCAGGCGCATGCCAGAGCGTTCTCACGGTCGACACGCCGACACTGCCGCAGTCGTCCCTCTCCGTGAGCCACAGCGCACACCACCGTCTCCTCAGCACCACAGGGACGGAGATACCGACATGCTCACCCGCGTAGTGGTCACGGGCAGCAGCGGCATGCTCGGCACCGCGCTGGCGCGGCGGCTGGCCGAAAGCGGCTGCGAGGTCGTAGGACTCGACCTGGCGCACCGTACCGACTCACCCGCCACCCGGCTGGTCACGGGCGACATCCGTGACGCCGCTCTGCTGCGGCAGGTCGTCAAGGGCGCCGATCTGGTGGTGCACAGCGCCTCGGCCCTGCCCAGCTATCCCTCGGCCCAGATCGACTCCGTCGTCGTCGAGGGAACGCGCACGGTGCTCGCCGCGGCGGCGAGCGAGAACGTGCCACGCGTCATTCATCTGTCGACGGGTTCCGTGTACGGACTGCCCACCCAGGTACCGACACCGGAGACCCACCCCCGCCGGCCGATCGATCCCTACGGCACGGCGAAGGCCCGGGCGGAGGAGCTGGTGGAGGAGGCACGCGCCGACGGCATGGTCGTCCCTGTGCTCCGCCCGAAGACGTTCCTGGGTCCGGGACGTCTCGGCATCTTCTCGATGCTCTTCGAATGGGCGGACGAGGGACACCACTTCCCTGTGCTCGGCGACGGCCGCGTACGCAGCCAGATGCTGGACGTCGAGGACCTCATCGATGTCATCCTGCTGGCCGCCGAAGCCCCCGCGGAAGCGGTCAACACGGAATTCAACGTGGGCTCCGCGGAGTTCGGCACCCTGCGGGAGGACTTCCAGACGGTGCTCGACGCCGCCGGGCACGGCAAGCGTGTCATCGGACTGCCGATGAGACCCGCCGTGGCGGCCCTGGAGCTGCTCGCCCGGGCCCGTCTCTCCCCCGTGTACATGCGGCTGATCCACAAGCTGCGCATGGACTCCTACATGGACATCACCCGCATGCGCGAGCGGCTCGGCTTCACGCCGCGTCACTCCAACCGTGAGGCCATTCTGCGCAGTTTCGCGTGGTGGCGGTCGCAGCCACGCGGCGGCGGTGCCGCAGCGGGCGGCAGGACCAGCCGCGATGCCTGGGGGCAGGGAGCGCTCAAACTGGCGAAGGCGGTCTTCTGAACCGTTGCGAGACAGGCTCGACAGCATCCGCGCACCTCCCGCCCCTCACTCCGGTTCCGAGGAGAGTCATGTCCGGCGTCAACTCCACCACGTCCCCCCTCCCTTCAACCCCCACTTCCGCCTCGTCCGCGCCCACCACCTCCGTCACTCCCCCGGCGCCCGCCGCGCACGGCGGTTCCCCGGTGGCGCGGCCTCCCACCAGACCTCCGCACCGCGTGCTGCGCGTCCCTCGTGCGCTGCTGCACCTGTCACGGCCCTACCAGTGGGCGAAGAACCCGGTTGTCATCGCCCTGCCGGCGGTCGTCCTGCACCGGGGTACGGCGCAGACGGCGCTCGCCGTGCTGTGGGCCACGGCCCTGTTCGCCCTGGCCTCGATAGCCGTCTACGTGCTCAACGACATCCTCGACCGGGAGCGCGACCGCCTCAACCCCTCCAAGAGCCACCGTCCGCTGGCCTCCGGTGAGTTGTCCCCGGGCGCGGCCTGGACCTACCTGGCCGCGGTCTGCGCCGCCCTCGCGGCAGGCGTCGCCCTGGCCTCCCTGGAACGGGCCTGGCCGGTGCTGGTGTACCTGGCGCTCAACCTGGCCTACAGCTACCGGCTCAAGCACATATCGCTCGTCGACGCCTTCGTGGTCGCCGTGGGCTTCGTCCTGCGCGCCGTCCAGGGCTACCTGGCACTGGGCGCCGGACCGTCGTCCTGGTTGCTGCTGACCGTACTGACCGGCTGTCTGCTGCTCGCGCTCGGCAAGCGCCGCAGGGAACTCCTCGATGTCGGCGGGGAGCACCGGCCCGCCCTCGCCGGGTACTCGGTGCAGTTCATCGACTACCTCACCCTGATCAGCGCCACCTTGTCCGCGGTGACCCTCGGGATCCACCTGACGGCCGCCCCCGACGAGAGCCCCGAAGCCACGGCCCTCGTCTTCCTGACGCTGGGCACCTCGGTGTTCGCCGTCTTCCGCTATCTGCAGTTGCTGCTCGTGGACGGCGGCGGCGCCGACCCGGTGCGCACGCTGTTCCGGGACCGGCTGATGGTCGGCTGCGGCATCGTGTGGACCGGCGTCTTCACGCTGCTCTCCTGAGGCCCGCACGACGCCCCGGCGCGCCGCCCCCGCCCCCGCGCGCCGCCTCCGCCTCCGCCTCCGCCTCTGCCGGCGCCGCAGCCTCGACCGCTCCTTTCCCCTCCCGTGTGTCCCGCTGCCGCCCGGCCGCATCCGGGCGGCCGCAAGACCCCTTCGCGACCGGCGAGAAAAACGCGGGCCGGGCGCGCGGCGGCGGCACGGGCCATGAGGCACCGGGACACAGCGGACCGGCGGCCGGCGGCACGAACCGAAGAGCCAAGAGAGTAAGGACACCCATGGAAGAACCACTGGTCTCCCTCATCATCCCCAATTACAACTACGGGCGCTCCCTGAGCATGTGCATCCGGTCTGCCAAGGAACAGGACTACCCGAACCTGGAGATCATCGTCGTCGACGACTGCAGCACGGACGGCTCCGAGGAGATCGCCCGGTCCCTCGGTGTGACCGTGGTGAGCACCGGCACCAACAGCGGAGTCGCCGTCGCCCGCAACACCGGAGCCTCCCGGGCCCGGGGCAGCATCCTCTTCTTCCTCGACTCGGACGTGGCTCTGAGTCCCGGTGCCGTCCGGGCCGCCGTCGCCCTGCTGCGGGACAACCCGGGCATCGGCGCGGTGTGCGGCATGTACGAGCCCGAGCCGCTGATCCGGGACAGCCTCGTCGAGGAGTGCCGCTGTCTCCAGGCGTACTACTGGCGGAGCAGTTCCGAGGGCACGGTGAGTTTCCTGATATCCGCCATGTGCGCCATGCGCGTGGAGGTTTTCGAGGAGATCGGTCCGTTCAACCCGAAGCTGCGGCAGACCGAGGAGGTCGACTACGGGCAGCGGCTCAGCCAGCGCTACGACCTGCTGCTCACCCCGGCCGTCCGGGGCGCGCACGACGACGATCACGAGATGTGGCCGCTGGTGCGGAAGATCTTCACCCGGGGGCGGCTGCGCGTCCCGCTCTATGCGCGGCGCAAGCGGTTCGCCAAGGGCTTCGAGACGGCTTCCCGCTCCTGGGCGAGCCTCGCCTCCGCACTGGCGGTGGTGACGCTGGCGGCTCCGGTCGTGCTGGGGCCGGCCGGGTGGGTACTGCCGGCCCTGCTGCTCGGCGCCGCCATCGGTCTCGACTTCGGCATGTACCGTTTCGTCGCCGCGCGGCGCGGACCGCTGTTCATGCCGGCCTTCATCGGCGTGCAACTGGCCTTCAACCTCACCGTTGTGGCGGGAGTGGCCTTCGGCGCGGTGCACTGGCTGCTCTCCCCGTCGTTCCGCAGGCTGTACGACCTCGACCACGCGGTCCCGTCCACCGCGGCCGTCCTGTGACCGTCTTCCATGAGCCGGCTCCCCGGGACACCGCCCTCGAGGAGCCCGGCCCGGACAGCGGGGAAGAGGCCCGTACGATCCGTCCCGGGCGAGGTCGCGCGGTCCGCTTCCTGGTGGCTCTGGCCGTGCTGTGGGTCTGTTACACGGTGCTGCAGCGTCTGCTCAGCGGCCGGTGGTGGGTGATGCTGGCACTCGATCTCCTGCCGCCCGCGACTTTCCTCCTGATGCCGGTGCTGCTGATCGCGGCGGCCTGTGCCCCGGCACTGCGGCGGAACAGGCGGCGCGCGCGGGAAACCGGTGGTCCGGTCGCGAGCGGGCCCGAGGAGGGTTCCGGCACGTCGGCCTCCGGTTCCGTCACGGGTTCCGTGCTCCGCGGGCCTACGGTGCCAGGGCGCCGCCCGCGCGGTACGGCCCTGCTCCTGGTGTGCTGTCTGGCGCTCGTCTCGGCCGCGGTGGGCTGGCCCCGTAACGGGGTACGGCTGTCCGCGCTGGCCCACCAGGACTCGTCCGCCGTCGGTGACCTGCGCGTCGTCTCCTGGAACACCACCTGGTGGGGCCAGGACGTCGACACCGACCGGTTCTGGGCGGCGCTGCGGGCCCAGCGGGCGGACGTCTACCTGCTGCAGGAGTACATACACGGGATCGACCACCGGCAGGAGAACCTGAGGCCGGTCGACGACCTGGCGCGCATCCGCCGCGAGTTCCCCGGCTATCACGTCGTCTCCCGGGGCGAGCTGATCACGCTGTCCCGCTTCCCCGTGACCGGATACGAGCTGGTGGGCCCGGGCAGCGCGGTCGCCAACCGGCCCGACGCGCCGTGGCTGGAGGTGTACCGCGCGGTGAAGACGCTCCGCACCGACATCCGGGTGAACGGCCGGCCCCTGTCCCTGTACAACGTGCACATCCCCGTGCAGATCGATCCCGGACTGCATCTCGTCTCCCCCTCGTTCTTCGGCATGCTGCGGGAGCGGCAGCGGACCCGGACCGCGCAGTTCGAAGGGCTCGAGGCGGAACTCCGCGAGCAGCGCCGGCGTGGTGCCGCCGCCGTGATCGCAGGGGACTTCAACAGCAGTCCCGTGATGGGGGAGATGGACGAACTGCGCGCCACCCTGCGCGACGCGGCGGACAGCGGCGGCGGTCTCTATCCCCGTACCTGGAACGAACTCGTCCCCGTTCTCGGACTGTGGCGGCTCGACTGGGCGTTCTCCACCGGCCCGGTTACCGTGGACCGTTACCGCCTCGACGGCATGAACAGCCTGTCCGATCACCGGGCGCAGATCCTGGAGGTGTCCCTGTGACCGGCACCGGCCCCGCGGCGGCAGCCGTTCCCGGGGACAGCGCGAGCGACACCGGGAACGGCGGCGCGCCTCCCCGGGTGTCCGTCGTCATCCCCAACTACAACTACGCACAGACGCTGGAGCTGTGCCTGGCCTCCCTGCTCCGGCAGACCCTCCAGCCGTTCGAGATCATCGTGTCGGACGACGCGAGCACCGACGGCTCCGTCGCTGTCGCGGAGCGCTTCGGCTGCCGGGTCCTGCGCGCCGACACCAACCGCGGTGTCTCCGCCGCGCGCAATGCCGGGGCCGCCGCGGCACGGGGCGACATCCTGTTCTTCCTCGACTCCGACCAGGCTTTGTCCCCGGACTCGCTGGAGAACGCCGTACGGCTGCTCCGGGCGGACCCCGGACTCGGCTGTGTGCACGGCATCATCGCCTTCGAACCTCTCGTGGACCACGGGCCCGTCGAGTGGTACCGCACCCTGCACGCCCATCACTGGCGGCTCAAGGGAGTGGGTCCGACCCCCACCGCGTTCTTCGCCGCGGCGGCCGTGCCCCGCCGGGTCTTCGAGGAGATCGGTCCCTTCCATCCCGCGCTGCGCGACAGCGAGGACGTGGAGTACAGCGAACGGCTCTCCGCCCGTTACCGCATCCTGCTCACCGACCAGGTGGTCGCCGCCCACGACGAGGAGCACCGGCTCGGTCCCATGCTGCGCGAGCAGTTCCGGCGTGCCCAGTACCTGCTCCCCTTCGCCGCCGCCCACCGCCGCCGCCGCGGAGCGCTGCGGGCGAACAGCATGGCGGGGGTGGCGGCGGCCACGTTCACCGTCGCCACCGTGCCGGCCGCCGTCCTCGCCGCGCCCCTCGCGGTGCTCCCCGTCCTCGGGATCCTGGCGTTCGCCTGCGCCGATCCTTCCTTGCTGCGCTTCGTACGGCGACGACGGGGACTCGGTTTCCTGCCTCTGTTCATCGGACTGCACCTGCTGGTCAACCTGCAGATCGCGCTCGGCGCCGGCACGGGCTGGCTGCGCAGCAGGTTCGACCGCGACTTCGGCAGGGTCGCCGACGGCCCGCCCCGCGGCACGGGCCTTTCCGCCGGGCCCGAGGCGGGCCCGGACGCCGGGAGGACCGACGCGATGGAAGGACGGACGACGGGATGACCGAAGCCGTGCACAACACCAGGGACGCACCCGCCGTTCACCAGGGACGGACGGGAAGCCCTCTTCCCGGGCAGGCGCACGGAGCGCCCGGGGAGACCCTCGGGGAACCGGACCGTGGACATCCCGCGGTACCGGCCGTCCCGGCTCAGGAGCCCGGCGCGCGCACACAGGCCGTGCGGGAACGGACCCGGCCGACGGACGGCGGCGCGCCGGAAGATCCTGGCGGAACGCCGGCGGGCAAGCGCGGCTGGGGCGCACGGCTCCGGCCCTTCCTGGCGGCAGCGCTGGTCGCCGGCGCCGGATACGGGATGTGGCGGGCCCTCGGGGGCAGCGGTCACGTCATCGGGGAACTGCTCGCCCGTGACGGCGCCGCCCCCTGGCTGGCCGGCTCGGCAGCGGTCAACCTGGCGGGGCTGGCCCTCAGCATGGCCTCCTGGCGCAGCACGGTCACCGGTCTGGGGAGCCCGCTGCCTTGGGGTCCCACGTGCCAGATCTTCGGTGCGACCGTCCTTGGGAAATACCTTCCCGGACCTTTCTGGAGCGCCTTGGCCGGAGTGCATCTCGGGCGCCGCCACGGAGTCACCACACAGCGCATGGTCACGGCCTACGTCCTCAACTCCGTGGTGGTGCTGCTGACCGCCGCGGTGGTGGGAGCGCTGGCGGCACCGCGTGTGATGGGCGACGGCGCCTGGTGGCTGCTGCCGGTGGCCCTCGCCCTGGCGGCACTGCTGAGGAAGCCGGGCGTCATCGTGCGGGCGGCCGGCCGGGCGGCCCGGCTGCTGCGCCGTCCCGTGCCGGACCTGCGGGTCGCGGACGGCGACCTGCGCCGTGCGGTCGTCTGGGAAGTGCTGTCCTGGCTCGTCGGCGGCGCGCATCTGTGGATGATCGCGGCAGTGCTCGGGGCGCCCGTGACGGAGTCCCTCGCTCTCTGTGTGGGGGGCTTCGCCCTGGCCGCGGCGGCGGGAGCGGCCGCCCTGGTGGTACCCGGTGGTGCGGGCGTGCGCGAGGTCGTTCTGATGGTGGTCCTCACGGCCGACCTGCCCTGGGCGCAGGCCGGAGCGGCGGCCCTGGCCAGCCGGGTGTGCTGCACGGTCACGGAGATCGTCGGCGCGGGTGCGGCGCTGCTGGCCGTCCGGTGGGCTCGCCGCGGCCGGGATACGGGCGGGGTCGCCGCGGAGGTGTCCCGTGCGGCCTGACACGCGTCCCGCGGTCCTGCGCGCCCGTGGCTCCCAGGTGGGGTGGAGCATCGTCCGCCGCACCGAGGCGCTGCGCACCGGGAAAGCGGGCCACAGCGACGGGGAACCCCTCCTCGCGCGCGGCCCGGTGTTCCGTGTGCCGTACGGGAACGCGGTCACCGAGGCGGTCCCCGGCGGGGATATAGGAACGGTCGGCGGCGCCGGTGAGCCGTGGAACGTGGTGAGGCCCGTCGCTCTCACCGTGGACGACGGTCCCGATCCCACGTGGACACCGGCCCTGCTCGACGTACTCGCCGCCCACGGGGTGAAGGCCACGTTCTTCGTGGTCGGCGAGCGCGCCCGGGAACACCCCGGACTGCTGCGGCGTCTCCTGGCCGCCGGCCATCGTCTGGGCAATCACTCGTACTCGCACTTCCAGCCGTTCGCCGCGCTGCCGGCGGCGGCCGTCGCCCGGGAGATGGACGAGACCCAGCGGGTGGTCACCGACGAGACCGGCGTCAGGCCCACCCTGTTCAGGGCTCCGGCCGGAGGCTGGTCGCGTGGTGTGCTGGCAGCCGCACGCGACCACGGTCTGACGCCGGTGGACTGGACGGTCGATCCCAAGGACTGGCGGGAGCCTCCCGCGGACCGCATAGCCGAGCGGGTGGCGCGGGCTCGTCCGGGCGACATCGTTCTCTGTCATGACGGCGGCGGCGACCGCTCCCGCACCGTGAAGGCGCTGGACCTGGCACTCGCACGGCTACGCGAACGAGGCACCCTTTTCACCACGTTGTGACGTCCCCGCCCGGCGCCGGTACGGGCCGGGCGGCCGCGGTGTCCTGCGGACCGTCGCCGTGGGTCCGGGCCGCGGTGGGACGACGGCCCTCGCCGTCCCACCGGGCCGCGGCCAGGGACTGCTTGCCCGCGGGCCGTACGGCCGGCACCACGAACCATGAGGGCGTCGCGCCCTCGCGGCCGCGCCGCCGGGTCACCTCGGTGGACTTGGGGGCGGGTGCGGAGCAGGGCTCGCAGCGGGGTGCGCGGCAGCAGGGCGGCGCGTTCGACGCACCGGCGGTGGTCGGCATACGGATGTGAAGTCGCGGCGCCGTCCTCTCCGCTCAGGCGGGCGGGGCCGTCTGCCGCCGGCGGCTGCTTGGGTGCCGGTCGGGGCGCGGTCCTGCTGACGGCTTGAGGCAGGACCGCGCCTGCCCACCTGAACCCGGCGGGCACCCCTGGCACAACCAGGGTCCTACGGGCCGGCGAACCAGGCCCCACCCGGAGCCGTGGCCCGGATGTCACCTGCCGCGCATACCGCAGGCGCCGGCAGGATCTCGGCGAACTCCCCCCACAGGAATTCACCGAGACACTCCCACCACGAGAACGCGGCAGGGGCTTCCGCCACCGGCTTCGGGCAGGATCCGTGGAAGTATTACAGCCGGGCCCGGTGAAGCCGGTGCAGTTCTGTGTTGTGGCTTGAGGCAGTGGACCAACAATGCCTCAAGCCACAACTCGCCTTCTACGTATCGAGAAAGGCGTGAGGTCCGTAGTGACCACTCGGCCGGGGATACAACGGCTGGGCGATGACAAAGCCTGCGGACCTACATCTACTACTACTCGCAGGACGCTCCAGCGGTTCATCTCCCGGGAAAATATTTCGCGACGCGAGATCCGCCGGAGCGTCCGGGTCCGCGGCCATTTCCCCTCGGGAAAACAGCTCCGCAGTGCCTCTGCCTCCCGGTGGTGCCCTTCGGCCCGGCCGGCGCCGGCCGCGAACGCCGGACCGGCGGCCTGGCCGGGCGGGGGATCGGGCAGCGTGTTGAACCGGTGAGTGGTGGTCGTCGTTGTCCTGCATGTGCCGTGATCCTGGCCGTTGCCCTCCTGTTCACGGGCCGAGCGGGCGCGGCATCGTGTAGAGAGCCGGGTCGAACTCGAGGTGACAGAGGATCACATGACGACGAGGAAGGTCGATTCGCAGACGCTCGCCACCGTGGTGGGCCATTACATGAAGGCCGTGTCGAAGGAACTGGTGTCCCGGGGAATCGCGGTGGGAGCGGTACGGAGCTGCGGACCGTACAAGACGGAAGAACACGCCTTCGACGACGTCGAGGGGGAAGTGTCCGTGACAGCCGGCGGCGCCGGCCGGCCGGAGTACGTACTGCACTGGTCAGGCGTCTCGGGCTGGGGCATAGGGCCCGACCAGAAGATACCCTTCCTCCGGTACGCGCGCTGGATGCACGCCGGTCTGCTGCCGCAGCCGGCGCAGGTGGCGTCGTTCTGCGCGTCGTTCGTACGGGATCCGTCCAGGGCCGGGTACAAGGACGCGCCGACGTATCGGTACGCCGGGGAAGGATTCCCCGACCTCGTGCGCCGCCTGGCCGTTCACACACCTGCGGAGGAACAGCCGCGGGCCTCCTGCCACGCCTCTGTGAGTGCCCGCTCGTCACTGCGGCGACGGTTCCTGTCGTGAGCCGCGTCCGTGGTGGTGGCAGCGGCGGACGACGGCCCGGCGGCGTCTTCCTCGGGCCGACCGGTCCCGTGCGCGGGTGACGGGATCACGGCCGGTCCACAGACGGGACAGGGCAGTGTCCAGAAGCCGCGGTGTCCCCGCCGCGGTGAACGGGACGAAGGCCGGTGAACCCGTCGGCCCATTCCGCGATGGCGGGCCCGGCCTCGCACAGGCCGTGACACGGCTTACGGAATTCTCTACCGCGTAACAAGAAGTTCACCTACGCTGTGCGCCACTGCCAGTCCGGCCGTCAGAAGCAGGGGTAAAGGTGCCAGCTCTTCCCACCCGTAGCACGGTCTGTTTCCCGGTACCGCCGGATGTGGCGCAGAGGGTGAAGGAACTTCCCGACTTCCTTCAACAGTTGCAGGCGCTGACTGCGCATTTCGAACAGAACCAGGAAACACCCGTATCCGTCGAGGGCATATCCGAAGGCGCGACGACGGAGCACGACACACTTGAGGA
This sequence comes from Streptomyces sp. NPDC014676, assembly GCF_043084105.1. Classification (NCBI taxonomy): domain Bacteria; kingdom Bacillati; phylum Actinomycetota; class Actinomycetes; order Kitasatosporales; family Streptomycetaceae; genus Streptomyces; species Streptomyces sp. NPDC014676. Next base: position 49,038 of record NZ_JBIBZI010000023.1, read on the forward strand.
CGGGACCGGAAGGCATACTCCGCCGACCAGGGTTCAGGACGGTGCCCTCCCGCGGCAGGACCGGTCGCCACGAGCCGCAGTCGGCAGTCCGCCCGCATCGGGACCGGTGGCCTTCCTGGACGAACCCCGCACGACGGCAGGCAAAGACACCGGGGCGGAGTCCCTCGCACCGCGGCGTCCCGTCGCGGCCAGTCACTCCGAGCACGCGGCGCATCCCGTCCGGGCGGACCGGGAAGCTCCGTCCGGTTCCTCCACCGGCTCGCCACCACCTCCCGTGACCGGCGTCGTTCCTCCTCACCAGGAGCAAGCGCCGCCGGCGCCAAGTCTGTTGGACGGGCGCCCGTCCCCCACCGGAACGGACGGCACCCCCCCGCTGTCGCGGGAAGTCTCCGGCCACGACGAGCGGGGCCTCGCACCGGCTGCCGCGGACGACCACACCATGGGCGACTCCGTGCCGCGGGGCATGGGTGCCGAGGACGGCGCGAACCAGGCTCCCCCGCGTCGCGTCCCCATGGAGGAACTGCTGGAGGGCTCGTTCATCGTCCGGGACGGCCTCGAGGCCGTGGCCCTGTGGATGCCCGACGCACCGGAGCATGCGGCGCTGAGGGACACGGAGGCATGGTCCGCGCTGCGGGAGTTCGCCGGGAGCGGCAACGTTCTCGTGTTCGGCGGGATGCGCGGCGGTCACGTCATGGCGGGTGACCGTGTGGTCAGTCCTTCGGCGCTGTCCGACTTGATCTCCCTGGTCGCGCCGGGACGCGTCCCGATCCTGACGATGGCGGGTGCGGACGACGTGGCCCCGCGGCTCGCCGGGACACTCGGCCTGCCCGTGGTGGCGAGCCGGTACGGTGCTCGTTTCGACCCGGTGCTCGGGACTCTGACCGAGGCCCTTCCACCGGAGGGGACCGCCGCGGACGGCCGGGGACTGGAACTCTTCGGCGCGGGCGAGGGTGAGAGGCAGTCGTTCGAGGCCTCTCCCATCACACCGTGGGCGGCATCGGCGAAGAGCGACGGACTCGAAGAGACGGCACAGTCGTCGAACAGCCGGGAACCGGATCCGCATGTCGCCCCGCCGTCCGAAGCAGGCCCTCTCGCGGGGCTCGGGGCCCCCGTCGAGGTTCCGGCGGACGTGCGCTCCAGAGGCGTGCCCAGGGCGGGGCTTCCGTTCATGCCGCAGGTGCTCAGGACGCTGCGGGCGATGGCCGCGCAACTGGGCGCGACCGTGCCGGAACGGGAGTGGAACGGCCTGCCGCACCGTCTGCTGAGCAACTACCGGTATCTCGTACCGGAGGGAGAGGGCGGTACGGTCGACGGATTCGTGATGGAACTCGGCGACGCCGAGGTCCTGGTGACCTTGGATCCGCGCGATCCCCGGGAGGTCAGCCACCCGGCGGCCTCGTTCGACTCGCCGGCGGTGCCGGCCGGCGGGCAGGAAACCACTCCCTCCGACGTCACCGCCGAGCAGCAGGCGCCTCTCACGGCGCGCCCGCCGAAGCGGGACGACCAGCAGGAGGCGTTCCACGCGGTGGGGACGACCAACGCGGCGTTCCAGCTGGGTACGTACTCGCAGACCCACTCCGGAGCGACCGGCGCCACGCGGGTGCAGCTCTCGGGCGGGTTCGGTACCGCCTTCGGCACCGGTGTCCTGGAGAATGCCAGAGCGTTCGCGGCGGTCTCGCTCACACAGAACGCGTCGCAGCGGTCCACGAACATCCTGGGTGACGCCGAGGGCGGCCATGTCGAGGAAACCCGTGACGAGTCGAGGCTGATCGCCTACCGGCCCCACTGGGAACTCAGGATGCGACGGGACACGCTTCCGGCGTGGGCCGATGTCCCGCCCGTTCTCCCCGTCGACGGCTCCGGGAAGGAAGCGGTGGGCGATGAGCGGCTCATGCTGTGGATTCCGGAGCACTATCTCGAGAAGGCACCGGCACACGTCACGGCGGTCAACACGGGCGGCCGGGAGTCGCGGCTGCCCCAGTTCCACTACGCGGCCGGTCTCACAGGTCTTCCCGCTCTGCTGGACACGGTCCTGTCGGAGCTGGAGCGGCAGGGAGTGGACCTCCCGGTCGGTGGATCGTCCTCCGGCAGGTCGTTCATCTCACCCCGAAGCCAACTGGTGCAGAAAATATGGGCTCTCGACGCGCATCTGGACGAGGCCGCCGGACCTGACGGCTACCCGATCACCCTCATCAATGAGAATCGGGCGCGTATCGCCACCGTGACGCTGTACGCACAGCGCATGCCGACGGCCGACAGGGTGGGCGCCACCAGCCGGCAGGCTCCCGACGGCAGCCGGGTGCCCGTCCCGGCGCACATCGAGAACGTACGCACGGCGATCGACGGAACCGGTGGGAATCACACCATCACCAGCGGCTGGCGGGTTTCCGCCGGCGCGGAGGTGAATCTGCTGCCGGTTCCGTTCGCGGGCCCCGACGTCGGTGTGGGCGGCAGCGCGTCACTCTCGGTGTCCGGCTCGGACTCCCACGGCCTGAGCGCTTCACGGGTCGGGCTGTGGGTCGTCGTCCCCCGCTACAAGGGCTTCACCTCCGCCTACCGGGTGGACTTCAGGTATACGGCGTTCGTCGCGGTACGAGGCAGCGAGGGTGCCACGACGCCGGCCGTACCGGGCCGTGCGCTGCTCCGCATCCCCGAGCCGGAGGCCTTCAAGTACGGTTTCCCGGTCGACCGCGACGCCGTGACCGGGGCCACCGCCTCGATCACCGAGGTCACGGAGGAAGCCGATGCCCCGGCGGAGATCATCGAAGTGCCTCGCGTGCCCGAGACGGCGTCCGGGGACAAGGCGCACGCCGGCGGCGGTACCGACGTGCCGGTTCTCGCGTCCGGACAGACGACCGTGGAGTACCGGCCGGACTTGCTCCGCGGCACGGCACGGGAGCCGGTCGACCACCAGCGGCCCCTGCCGCCGCACGCCGCCCGGGGGCGTGGCATCGGCATGGGCATGGTCCAAGTGGGAGAGACCGCCCGGAACCTGAGCGGTCCGGTGAAGGAAGTGCTCCAGGCCCACGGGTTCCTTCCGCAGGACACCAGAGCCCCTCTGTCCCGTTCACGGTGGTACACCCATGGCAACACCATCGACGCCCAGGCCCAGAACCTCGAAGTGTTCAACAAGTACTTCACCGACCGAGGGCTCGAATCCCATTGGGACGAATTGTTCATGGACGGCTTGTCGATCACGATGAGACGGCCCACCGGCACCCTGGGGCTCGATTTCGACGTGGACGCGGTGAAGATCACGATCAAGGCCGCACCCACCGAGAAGTCTTCCCCTCGTTTCCTGGGCCCTACCGACGAGTGGCACACGGTGAACCTGGCGATGGGCATGGACACCGTAACGCAGTCGACCAGCGGTGTCCTGGGTGTCGGACTCGAAATCCGGCCGAAGACGTTCTTCAGCCACATGAAGGCGTCCACCGCCGGAGTCGGGCTGTCCTACAAAAAGGGTGCCGGCCAGACCGCCTTCTACCTCAACAACCGGCCGGAACTTCTCGAGTTCCCGGGCACGGTGAACGAATTCTCGGTGAAGAACGACTTCACCGTTACGTTCGAGTTCCAGCACAGCGGCATGAGCGGCGAGTTCCGCAAGGGGATCCGTGACCCGGCCCCCCTCAGGTTCCCCGGCCAGGACGCTTCGCTCTTCCTGCTCGACCTGGGTGAGAAAGCCCGCCCCGATCTCAGGTCCAAGGAGAATCTCAAGAGCTCCGTCCTCGACCGGGCCGCCATCTTCTACCTCGACACCCAGGGCCTGCGCGAGGCAGCCACCACGGTACTGGCGCCCCTGACCGGCCCCCAGGGAAACGCGGACGCGGAGATCAATTCCCTGACCGGGAACATCCAGGTGAAAGCCCATCTCAAGGAAATAGTGAATGGGCAGTTCACGACCGACCAACTGTTCAAGGAGGGATGGTTCAGGGATGGACACGGCCTCCTCGACATCAACGGACAGCTGAGACAGGCTTCCTTCTACGGCGCCACCGACGACAAGTTCGTCCTGGGGATCATCAAGCTCCACCTCGGTCAGGGGAACACCGCCGACCTGAGCTCCAAGGGATTTTCGTGGCTGCAGGCCGAAACCTCCGTCGGCGGCTCCGTGGAGGACGGCGGATCCACCCAAGGCGGTGCGAGCAGCAGCCGGAACTGGGGCTGGAACACCTCCTTGACGGCCTCACGCACTGCAGGGAAGGAGCGAATCCAGCTCGATTTCAACCGGGCTTACGCCATCCGCACGAAGGTCAATTTCTCCGTTTCCAGCCGATTGGAGAGGGACGGCAAACTGGCCCCGCGCAAGAGCGCGTCGAGGAAAGTGACGCTGGAGAGGGACCTCATCTTCCTCCTGTCCGAACCCGAAGCACTCGAGCAGTACGGACAGGGCGCCATCCCCCTCCCCCACGATCAGTTGCTCGACGCGATGCGGCGGTGGAGCGACGGCGAGCTCAGACTCAGCGGGAACATCGTCGCCTCGGTCCTGACCCGGTGGGCCACCGATCCCGTGCACGACCCGATGGACTCGCACCCGCGGTCGTTCGCCGACACACTCGCCGCGCTGCACAGGAGCCGCGGCCTGCCGATCCTCGACGACGCGGTCAGAACCGCTTTCAACCAGGCCTTCGAGCGGCAGGAGGCCGGCATGTCGTCGGTCTTCGACGACATGGAGTTCCCCGAGTACCTGACCCGCGAGGACCCGGGGGGCCGGATGCTCGGTCACAGCGGCGTCCATGACCTCACCTACGACGACGGCCGCACCACCTACGACATCGTGCGCAGGCTGGTCGACAGGACGGCGCCGGGGCTGCTGACGTCGAAGCCCTGGATGTGGACACGTGACGGATCGCTCGTGGGGCGGCTGCAAGGCGGCGTGAACTCCCTGCAGGCGCTGCTGGCCAAGGGCCGCGACCAGGCCATGTGGGACGAGTTCCTGTCGCCGAACGGGTTCTCGTTCTTCCTGGTGAACCCGGTGGGTTGGGCTCTGTCGGACATCGTGGAGATCAACGTCTCCGACGTCCTGGAGGGAGCGCCGAAGACACTGGACTTCCGGGGTGGAACCGGCCTGGAGGTCTACAACCACGGCTATGTGGAAACAGGTCAGGGGCAGTCCCGCGATGGTGCGCAGAACGTCGGCATCGCGTTCGGCGGCGCCGAGGACGGTGTCTCCTCGAACAGCAACGCCGGTGTCGGCGAGGGGCACCACAGGAGCGTCAACCGTTTCCGCAACGAAGTCACCGAACAGACCGCGTACGACTGGAACGGGAACTACCTGGTCGAGTTCCGCCACCGGTTGAAGGTGGAGGTGCGGCGCCTCGACCTTGCCGGCCGGCCGGTCAACAACCTGCTGACGAGCTGGTACCGCAGCCGCGACGCCTTCCGCTCGGAGGTGAACACGGCCAGCGTGGCCGGCAAGCTGGTGATCCGGGTCCCGCGTGGTCTCGCGGAGTTCCGTGCGGTGTCCGGTCCCCGGCCCGAACGTGATCTGCGGCCGCTGCCGCCGCTGCCGGGAGACGCCTTCGTCGCCGGGGCCCTCCTCGACGAGGGACTGCCGGCCGCGCGAAAGCTCCTGCGGGAGCTGTTCGGCACCCGCATGAACAGCGCGGTGGTGCACACCGGGCACGCTCTTCCCCAGTTCATGGGGCGTTTCCAGATGTCGAACCATGTGCTGGAGGCCACGGCCGGCAAGCGCTACCTGATCACGGAGAACCTGCACGTACCGGGCAAGGAGTACACCCGGGCCAGGCTGTACATGACGGGGGACCTCTTCGACCTGAGAGTGCTCGGAGCCGTGTCGGGTTCCGGCACGGGCCGCTACATCAAGGCGTCCGAGGGCACGTCGAGCGGTCAGGCGTCCGACCGCTCCGGACCGTCGACCGGTGTGGGGGTCTCCGGAGGGGAGTCCTTCAGCGACCACGACGCCAGCTCCGGACCCGCCCTCTCACGCCTCACCACCAGCAGTGCCTCGGGCGGCATGCCGAGGAACGTGCGGCCCGAGCAGCACGTCAAGATGCAGGGCCCGATGCAGCTCGTCGTGGTACGAGGCCGCTTTCGCCTGGAGGCGGAGCCGTTCGCCTGGGCGCCGCCGAAGGAGAAGCGGCGCGGGAACGCGGCCGGTGCCGCGCGCCGGGTCCCCCCGAAGATCGTCCGCACCGATGCCTTCACCGGCGATGTGTACATGGAGCTGTACCAGGCCGAGGTCGAGGAGCTGCTCGCACGCGTCGAACGCACGGAGCACCCGAGGGTGCCCGCCGTCGACTGGCAGGAGATGAGGGAGCGGGCCCAGCACTTCGATCTGGCCGCCCTGCTCGCGGAGGCGGCCGAGCAGCCCGGGGCCGCCGCGGCACGCGCGCACGAGGTGGTGGCCAGGCTCATCCGGCAGCGGACGACCCGGGCGATCCAGTCGGTCTCCCTCGTCTACGACGAGGCCGGCCTGGCGCGTTCGGCGGTGCGGGCCACTGCTCGATGGGCGGTCGGGACGATCGGCCGCGGCATCGAGGGAGGAAACCGGGCCCACGAAACCGAGGCGCGCGAGCTGCTGCTTCACTACCGACGCCTCTCGGACAGCCCGCCGCCGGTCCCCACCCGGTCGGCGGTCTGGGAGACCGTTCGTGGTGTCCTTGACGGCGTCGAGAACGTGACGTCCGCGCAGGCGCGTCAGGAAGAACCTGCCGGCACCTCCCTGTCCGGCCGCCCGTCCCCTCCCCTCGGTGGCCCGCCGATCCTGGGCTTCCTGTCATTGTCGCCCGCGGACCTGCTGCGGAACATCGCACACGAACTCGACGCGTATGTCATCGGTACTGTCGAGCCGCTCGACGGGCGACGTCGCACCCTTCTGGTGAATCCGTTCATGCAAGGTCTGGAAGGCCTGCTGGCGGGGCTCGACGATGAGGTGCGTCCGGCCGTGCGGAGGTGGGATCCGGCCGCCGCCGATCAGGTGGAGGTGCTGAGAAGGATTCTGCGCTCCCCCGGGGCGCGGTCACTGGTCTTCGGAACGCGACTGAATCATCCCGTATGGGCATTTCGCGATGAGCACGGTGACATCTCGTGGCGGACTCTCGACGTCAGGGACATTCCGGCTCCGGACTTCGCCGACGGTCTGTTCGCCTCCATCGACATCGACCATCTGGGCCGGCTCACGGGGCCTGCCCTGGAAGAGGTGAGGCGGATGGGGGAAGCCGCCCGGCCCAGCCCGAGGACCGATTTCTGTGCTCTGAACCAGGGTGCCGACCCGGCGGGAGTCGTGGGCTGGCGAGGTCCCGTGCCGTGACCTCACGGACCCCCGCGTCTCCGCGGCGGACCGCGGTCTTCCGTACGGCGTCCGGGAAGGAATGTGACGCGGAACGGTCCGCCCGGTGGCTCCGCGCACACCCGGGCCAAGATCGCGTGCCGCGACGGATCCCTCGCCTCATCGGATGCCCCCGCGCTTGCCGCGCCGAAGCGACGAGCACCGTGCGGAACGGGGTTGGCAGGCGAGGTCATCGGCCTTCGGGGTCAGGGGCCGGGCTGGGGAACCGCCCCTGACCCTCGCATGTTCCCCGGCGGGCTTTCAGAGCGATGTCCCGGTGGACCGGCCGGGCCGGCGGGTGAAGCGCCGCAGTCCTCGTCGTGCGGGCTTGAGGGGCTTGTCCTCGGGGGCTGCCGGTCCCTGGCCCGCGGGCAGCACCGGTGTCGCGGCCGGGGCCGGCGGTACGGACCGGACGCCCTGTTCGAGCCGGCTCCGGACGGCCTGGGCCATGACCTGGTGGGCCGGTTCCAGCAGCAGGCCCTCCTCGGACAACCGCTCCCACATGTGCAGCAGTTCCCGCCCCCGGACGGCCACCTGGCCCTCGTCCACCAGCCGCTGCCACGCCGCGGTGGCGCGGGCCACCTCGGGCGCCGCCCGGTCCAGCTCGGTGCGGCAGCGAACGCGCGCGACGGTCAGCGCCAGAGTCGTGGCGACCGTGTAGTCGCCCCGTCGATACGCCAGGTACGCCTCGATCGCCCGTGCCTCCAGCGCGAGTTCGTCCTCCGTTCCTCTGCGCAGAGTGAGGTGCTCGCGCAGCGCGCTGGCGAGGACGAACGCCGCGTGCAACTCCTCGCGCTGCGCGTGCTGGATGATCCGCTGGACGCGGGCGAGCGGAGGGAACGCCTCTTCCTCCGCGGCGGTGCGCTCGGGCCCGGGCGGCAGGTCGTCCTCGTCGGCAATGGTCCTGCTGGAACCATCGGGGTACACACGCAGACGTACCATCTGCTGCGCGGTGCGGTCGATGACGGTGGCCGCCACCGGGGATCCCAGGGTGCGGGCGAACATGGCGACGGCGTCGAGGATCGCCTCGTCGGGCGGTCGCGTGCCGCCCATCTGCAGCAGATGGCCGTTGACCACCGTGGAGCCGTCCTCGGCCACGTAGGCGTCGAGGCGGATCAGCGGCGGCGCGCCGAGCGCGGGCAGGTTCCCCTCGTCACGGGTTGTCAGTGAGTGGGACATCCGCTCACACTCCGGGCCGGACGACACCGAGTACGGGCATGGAGGCGGCCGGCGCGGTCGTGACCGTGCGTCCGGGCCGCGGAGCGTGGACCATCCGCCCGCCTCCGATGTACATGCCCACGTGCGTGGCGTCGTTGAAGTAGATGATCAGGTCGCCGGGCCGCGCGGACGCGAGGGGGACGCGGGTCAGTCCCTGCCACTGCGCCTGCGAGGTACGGGGTATGGAGTGCCCGGCCGCCGCCCAGGCCGCGGAGGTGAGGCCCGAGCAGTCGTACGAGGAGGGACCCACGGCGCCCCACACGTACGGTTTGCCGATCTGCGCCATCGCGAAGCCGACGGCCCTCACGGCCGCTCCACTCGCCTTCGTCCCGCCACCGCCCGGTCCGTTTCCCGTCGAGCCGGCTCCGGTGGAGGAACCTCCGCCCGCGCCGGAAGCCGCCCACCTGGACTCGGCCTCCTTCGCTCGTTCCCTCTCCAACTGGGCCAGTCTGCGTTTCTGTTCCTTCTCCAGTCCCGCCTCGATCCGTTCGGCCGCGGCGATCCTGCCTTCGATCTTCCGCTTCGCCTCGGCCTTGTCCGCACGGGTGCTCTTCAGCTTCCGCAGTTCCTTTTCGGCGGCGTCGGTGTGCCGGGCCAGCTCCGCGCGAGCGGTCCTCTGCTTCTCGGAGACGCCGACCAGGCTCCGCAGGGCCTGACGCGCCTGGGAGGCCTCGTTCAGGGCCTGTTCGGGGTGGTCGCCGAGCAGCAGCTGAATGCCCGTGGCGGCGAGGTTGCCCCCGCGGTACTGGGTGCGGGCGGCCACGCCCGAGAGGTCGCGCAGATCGTCCACCCGGTCCTCGGCACGGGCCAGGTCCTCGCGCAGCGACGTCAGCCGCTTCTCCTGCCCGGCCGCCTTCTCGTCCGCGGCGTTGTACGCCTCGGTGGCCACCTCCGCCTCGCGGTAGAGACCGTCCAGTTCGGCACGGATGCCCTCGATCGTCTTGTCGTCCCGCGGGACGGGGGCACCCGGGGCCGCATGACTCGGGCCGGATGTCAGAGCGATCGCACAGACGAGGACTGCTATGGCGGTCAGGCTTCGCAGCCGCCTGCCGCCGGTCGACACGTTCATCCGCTCCACTTTCAAAGGTCGCGCAAACAGACTCGGACGGACGAGTGGCCCATCGCAGTCTCCACCGTGGCTTGCGCGAAGGGTTTTTCGAACCTCGAACAGACTTCCCACCCTCGAACGGCCGACCTCACGGCCCGCCGTCCCACCGGCGAGAACATCATCTCCTGCCGCGACCCCGCGGAACCACATCACCCACGGATTCCGGGATGGAACGACGGGAGAGGACCACCTCTGAGCCGGGTGATCCACGCGGCGGCCGGCCCGCACCACGACTGACGTGGGAGATGATCTCCGCCATGATGGAAACGGCCGTCTCCTCCGGCGTGTGCGTGCCGCGGTCGAAGTCGGTCAGACGGCGCAGTCGCGTCAACCGGTCCTCCGTGACGCCCTCCTCCCGCAGGAGACGCAGCCGCCCGTCATGAACGTTCCGGGATCCCATCGCCCCCACGTACCCGAGCGGCAGGTCGAGAGCCAGCCGCAACAGGGGGATGTCACCTTCGGCGTCACGGGTCAGCACGCAGACGACGGTGCGCTCGTCCACCTGTGTGCGGCGCAGGTAGTGGTGCGGCCGGCCGGCGACCACCTCGTCCGCGTACGGGAATCGTGCGGCCGTGGCTGCGGTGGGGCGGGCGTCGCAGACGGTGACCCGATAGCCGAGGAAGCCGCCGGTCCAACTGAGAGCACCCGCAAGGTCCGTGGCCCCGAAAATCAGCAGACGGGGACGGGTGGCCGCCCCGTGGGCCAGGACGGACAGAGGCTCCGGGCACCCGCTCTCCGGCCCACCGGGGCCGGTGCGGCCGGCCCGTGGAAGAGCCCTGGCACGGTCGGCCACCGCTCGGTCCGTCAACGCGCCGTCCGCCCTCCCGCGGATCGTGTGGTCACCGTCGGACACGTCCGGGACAAAGCCGGGGAAGGGCTCCGGACCGTCCCCGGCTTGAGCCACGGCAGCCGGGTGCCCGTCGGTGACGCGGGACGGAGCCGTGGACAGGCGGGGCCGGGCCGCAGGACCGGCGCACTGGACGAAGAGGTCCGGTTCGCCGCTTCGGGCCGGGCCACCGGCGAAAGCGGCGTCGTCGGGACTGCGGACACCACCCCTTTGCGGGGCACCTCGGTTCTGCGGCACTCGTCGGCACCCTTCGTGGTCTTCCTTTTCGGCACGGCCCCGAAGCCGCCGACGACATCGCCGGCCCCGTTCACCGCGAGCGGCGTACCGGTCGGCAGCGGGAGGGCGCCGCGACGCGGCGCTCGAGGTACGCGTCACGACGACGCAGGACGGCGATCGCACCCGCCGTGTCGCCTCAGTCAGGACAACGGGGTGCGACCGGTTCCGGTTCACCTGGGCGGCCAGGGGAGACCGGGAGGCATACGGGCCGGAAGCCGGAAGGGACTTGACGTGGGCGAACCGGTGTCCGCGCGTGCGGCGTCCTCCGGACACCGCCCGACGGAGCGCGCGTTCCGGATCACCGGCATGCCCAGCGGTCCCGCACCGGCGATGCTCCCGGAGGCTTCGCCGGCAACGCGTGAACCCCGGGGCCAGGGCGAACGTTGTTACGCACGGGGAGCCTCGGCGTCTTGTTCCCCCGCGCGCCGAGGCTCACCTTCGACCACGTCATCCGCTCTGTGTGCCGTGGACCGGCCGTCACGGGAACCTCCCGGTTCTCCGGTACGGCCGCACGACAGCCTCCGCGCGGTGACCGAGCCGGCGCGGTCGACGAGTCCGGGTGTCCAGGAGCGGGAGCAGCGGCCGCTCTTCCGGCTCCTGACCGGCCGGAGCACCGAGGGCCGGGATCCGGCCGGCGTCCCACGGACCGGGCACCGTGCCGTTCCGGCTTCGCGGAGGAAGTGCGAAGGCGCGGCCGGTGTCCCGAAGAGCGACCGGACCACCGCGGTGACGTCGGCCTCTCCCCAGAACGGCGGCCCGCTCCCCGGGGCCCACACGATCGGAACACGGACATGGAACTCGGCAACGGTCTCGACATCCACAAACTCCTGGACAGTGCCCGTCTGCTGAGGGAGAAGGTGGCCGAGACGCAGGAAGAACTCAGCAGGACGGGGGCGCAGGGAACAGCCGGCGGTGGTGCGGTGCGGGCCTCGGTCGACGGCAAAGGCGTCCTGGTGGACCTGACGATCTCACCGGTCGTCGCCGATCCGGGCAACGTGCGGAGTCTGGCCGACCAGATCGTCGCCGCCGTGCAGGACGCGCAGCGAACGCTTCTCGACCGGCACGAGAGCCGGCTCCTCCCGGTGCTGGATTCCCTCCGCGCGGAGTTGGGCGGTCCCTCCTCCTGACCGGACCGCACGGTTCACCTCGTGCCGGACGGCCGCCGATCGGTCCGCGAGCCCAGGAGGCTCCGCCCGAACGGCCGCGTCGGCGAGACCCTGGACGTCCTCGCGGCCCGGGCGCCGGGTCCGCACGAAGCCCTGGCCGGTCCGGGCGGTGGCGACTTCGTCGTCGACGACATCCGGACGCCGCCGGCCGCGTCCGCGCGGACGAGCCGTACTCCTCCCGAGAACCCGAGCAGCACACATGAACGTCCGGGCCGTCACACGGCCGGACGCCGTTTCCCGTGCCGTGCCAGGGCACATCCACGATCCGGCCGCCGCGCGTGCCCACGAGACGGGATCCTCGCGGACCGCGCCTGCCAGGGCGCCGGCGCGACCGTACGGAAACCACCGCGGACAACTCGCACCACCAGCGGTTCGACCGCGGCCATGCCCGGCCGGGAGCACCGGGCGAACGCGCCTTCGCGCGGTTGAGGTCCTGGCGGCCGGTCCGGCGGGCCGGCCGCTCCACCCGCCGGACGGGCGTCGTGCGGCGTCCCGCACGGCGCCCGTCCGGCGAACGGCCTACGTCAAGGGGTGCTGAGGGCAGCACGGTTCCCTGCGCAGCTGACGGCTGACCTCCAGCCAGTCGGCGGAGTCCCGGCCGGCCGACGCGTCCTCGGTGTACGCCGCCAGGAGATCGTCCTGTCGGTGGACGATGCCGTCACGCATGACCCATGGCGTACGCACGAGGTCGTCGAAGTTCTCGAAGGGGTTGCCGTCGACGACGGTGAGATCGGCGAGTTTCCCGGGTTCGAGGGTACCGAGGGCGTCGTCGACGCCGAAGAGGCCGGCGGGGACGACGGTGACGGTGCGCAGGGCTTCGAAGGCGGACAGGCCACTGGAGCGGAGCGCCCGCAGACCGAGGTGAATGTGGAGACCGGTGGGGGTCAGCGGCGCGTCGCTGCCGAGGGCCACGACGCCGCCGTGGTCGATGATGTCCTTGTAGGTCCCCACCTCCTCCTCGATCGCGTGCAGATGGTCGGGGCCCGGAGGGGTGGCGCTGTAGGCGGCGACCTGAGCCGCGTCCCAGGGCGGCATGAGCGTGGTGACCCGGGGGTCCTGGGCCAGGGCGGGGTCGGCACCCATCAGGGCCAGAGCGGGGAAGGGGGTCATGATGAGCTTGAAATCGCCGCCCCGGTAGGTCTCTCTGACGTCCTGGTAGGAGCGGCCGGTGGGTGAGAAGGACCGCCCGTGCTCGGCGCGCTGAGTGGCGTGGAGGTGCGTGGTCAGGTCGTGCCCCAGACCCGATCCGAGGGGCAGGAAGTGACTCCCGGCCAGTACGCCGAGGTCCTGGTGGGCGACACGGCCGGCTTCCCGCATCAGCCATGCGGGAGCCCGGACGTAGGTCTTGACGAAGTCGTACTCGAGGGCGACCGCACGTTCCAGGGAGCGGCGGAGCCCGGCGGGCGTCCGGTGGGCGCGGCCCATGCTGTAGCTGACCCGGCTGCCGTCCAGCAGTTCCCCGCTGGTGAAGAGCCGCGGTCCGGCCATGCGGTCGGCGGCGACGGATTCACGGATGCGTACCGCTTCGTGGGCGAAACCGCCCAGGGACACGTTGGTGGTGATCCCGTAGGCCAGCATGAGGCTGCTCTGGCGTCCTCCGTAGGTGTACTGCCACGGATGGGTGTGGGCGTCCCACAGGCCCGGGACTACGGTGCAGGCGGAGGCGTCGATGAACGTCTCGCCCGGGCGCCGGCCCTCGCGGTGGGGTTCCACCGCGGCGATCCGGTTGCCCCGGATGACGACGTCGACGTTCTCGCGGACCGTGTGGCCGGTCCCGTCCCACAGCCGTCCGGCGTGCACGCGGGTGACGTCGGTGGCCGCGGGGCGACTGCGCCGGTAGGTGAGGGGTACCGGCACGTTCCGGCGGGAGGTGCCGTTGCGGCCGATGAGCCGCAGGGATCCGCTCGACTCGTAGAGGAGGGTCCGCGCGTCGCCGGACCAGGAGGGGTGGTCGGCGGCCTCGTCGGTGAGGCGATGGGGATCGCCGGCCGGCGTGCCGTCCGGGCGGACCGGCATCACCCACAGGGCCGACTCCATGACGAAGGCCATCGCCGTCCCGTCCGGCGACCAGACGGGACCGGCGTTGCCCCGGTCGGAGATCGAGGCGTGGGGCATGGGCTGGTGCAGGGTCCACTGCCCGGTCCGGGTGTCGACGACCCGGATGACGTTGTAGCCCTCGCGGAACCGCTGGGTGAGGCGGTTGCGGTCGCAGAAGGCGATGTACCGGCCGTCGGGGGACCAACTGGGCCCGCCGGGGATCCCATTGGCGCCCAGGGGTGCCACGACGGTCGTTTCCTCACCGGAGGCCAGGTCCTTGACCAGGAGGTTGCCCGTGGAGTCCTGGCAGGCGAGCCGGGAACCGTCCGGGCTGAGCACCGGATTCAGGCGGCCGCCGGCCGCCAGGAGTTCCTCCCGGCCGCTGTCCAGCCAGTGCCGGTGCACACCGATGAGCCCGTTCCCGTGGCCCGTCCCCTCGTAGGAGTACAGGACGCTGCGTCCGTCAGGTGCCCACGACGGCATCTGGACGTAGCCGAAGCGGTTGGCACGGACCACCTCCCGCGGGCGTCCGCCGATGGGCATGACCCACAGCGCGTTGAGCGCGGTGAACGCGACGGACGTGCCGTCCGGCGAGAGGACGGGCAGGTGGATGCCGCGGACCTGCTGCGCGGCCGTCCCGTCGAAGTCGTACGTCTTGGTCGGGCGGACGGGCCGGGGCGCGTCCACGGAAGCGGTGAAGTCCACCGTCACGGGTGCGCCGCCCGCCCTGCCCGGCTCGGGCCTGCGGACGCGGAGCTGTCCGTCCGCGAAGTAATGGAGTTCGCCGTCCCGGCTCCAGGAGGGAGGATGGGGCGCGACGTCCTCTCCGTCGGAGACGGCCCGGCCGTCGATCATGAGGCGGGACGAGGTGGCGTTGAACGGCGGTACCGCGTCCGCGATCTGGACGTAGGCGATCCTTCCGTCCGGGCTCACCGCGGGTCCCACGAGGGTGCTGTTCTCCACGGTGCGCAGTACGGTCACGTCACCGCCGGTGCCGGGGACGGAGGCGAGCGTCCGGCCTCCGTCCTTCCCCGCGCGGACGAAGACGAGCGATCCGTCGGGGTGCCAGGCGGGGTCGTAGTCGTCGACGCCGGGCTGACGGGTGATCTGTGTCAGTTCGCCGGAGCGGACATCTACCGTCCAGATCGCGTAGGACGTGCCGCCGACGGGGTCGCCGCCTCGTTCGGAGGCGAATGCCAGGCGGGAGCCGTCGGTGGACCAGGAGACTCCTCGGTCGTCCCAGGGGCCGGACGTCACCTGCAGGAGCTCGGAGCCGTCGGGGCGCATCGTCCAGAGGCCGAATCCGCCTCCCCGGTAGGCGCATAAGGCGATGCGCGAGCCGTCGGGGGCCCAGACGACACGGGTCGGTTCGAGGTCCACGGCAGTGAGCGCTGTCGCTTCTCCGCCTGCGCGAGGTACCGACCACAGCACCCCCTGCACCTCGGCGATCAGAGCGCCGTTCACCGGGGAGACGGCGACGGAGGCGTTCGTGGCCCCGGTGAAGGTCAGCCGCCTCGTGTCGGCCCGGTGGGCGGGGGCGGCGATCGCCGGGGTCTCCAGCGAGGACAGGGCGGCCATTCCGATGCCGGTGACTCCTGCCTGGAGGACGCGTCGGCGTGAGGGATTGCCAGAGGCGTTCATCGAGAACTCCTTGTGTGTGCGGTTCGGACATGCGCGTTCGGTACGTCCGGGTCGGCTGAGGTGCGCGCCTCGCTGCGCCGCGGGCAGGAGGGGCCGTCCGGTTCTCCCGGCGTCGCCGGTGCCGGGCAGCGTTCTCCTGCCCATATCTCACCGGACGCGACGGGCCGGGGGACGGTACGTCTTGCGCCGCGGCTGACCGGACATGCCCGGCCGCCCGGCCCGACGCCTCGGGCACGGGGGCGAGGAGGGTCATGCGTCATGCCCGTCGCGGTGGCCGGCAGCCGGTCGGTGACGCGACCGCCCGCGCCTCCTCGGGCCGGGGGACGGTGTCCGGCATCCGCGTGAACCGGATGACGCCGGGACGCCTTCGCGCCGGTCCCTGCGCGGGGCGGGGCCGGGCGGGCACCGCGGTTGCGGGGCGACGCGCGCACGCGGCCCTCCCGTCCGCCCGCGGGGAGCGCCCGGGGCCCGGTCACGGACACGTCCGCCGTCTCCCGGAGGGCGACGAGGGCTCATCCGGCCCGGCCGGCGTCCTCCCCGCGGCGTCGGTCAGCGCTTGCTCCACTTCTGGTTGTCGGAGCCGGAGCAGCTCCACAGCTGGAGTGCGGCGCCGTTGGTCCTCTTGTTGTCGACGATGTCGACGCACTTGCCGATCTCGGTGTTCACCAGATCGTGCGCGCTGTTGAGCTTGAACTTCTGTGCCCAGCCGCCGTTGCACTTGGCGAGCTGGACGGCGGTGCCGTTGCTCTGACCGGCCCAGGCGAGGTCCATGCACAGGCCGAACATCCGGGCGGTGCCGTCGGACCGGAAATCGATCTTCTGCCACGATCCTCCCTCGCAGTCCCAGATCACCAGCCGGGTGCCGTCCGAGGCCGTGCCGCTTCTCGCACCGGAGGCGGCGATACAGCGCCCTCCGTTGTGGCTGCGGACCTGCACACCTGCGTAGGTGAGGGTCTGCCGGCTCGTGCTTCCCGTCGTCCGGCCGTCATTCGTTCCCTCCGCCGCGCCGGTGGGCTGTGAGCCGGAACCCGAACGCGGCGGCTGCGAGCCCTCGGCGGGCGAGGACGGCGCAGTGCCGTCGGACCTGCCGGGGGATTCCGGTCCTTCAGCGGGCCTGCCGGATCCGTTGACGGTTTCCGCGCCTCCGGCGGCGCCACCGGGCGCCCTCGGAACGAGCCCGGACGTCCCGGCACCGGGCGCCCCGGCGCCTCCCGGACGGTCCGAAGGGGACGGAGTACCGCGCGGGTCACCCGGTTGCGCCGATCCCCCCTCCACCGCCTTGGAGTGCGCTGCGACCTCCTTGTCATCCGACCGGAAGTTCGCGACCGCGAAGATCACCGCGATGATGCAGGCGGTGAGCGCGACCGCAGAGACTATCCAGATCCATGAACGCGAACCCGGTTCCCCGCCCTCGCGGCTCTTCGTGGCTCGGCTGCTGAACGCCTTCGCGAAGCGTGACGACGCTCCGTCCAGCAGCGCCGGGTCCTGGGGCTTGGGCTGGGGCGGCACTTTGAACTCCCGTGGGGGCTTGTGGATGACGAATGAGCGAGAGAAGGGACTGTGTGCTCTCCGCCGGAGGAGGTACGCGGCGCCCGCGACCGGCCGACGGCCGGTGACGGGGGGCGCGATGCGAGCCGGGCGTGGCGGAGCATGTGAGGCGCCGACGGTCCGGCGGAGCGGCAGCCGACGGGGGAGCCTGCCGCTCCCCAAACCTCCCGCACCCGCCCGGTGTGCCGTCGCACGCCTCCCCCGCGGCGGCCGGCCGTTCCCTCCGGCCGGCCGTCGCGGGGGCGGGCCCGCGCCGCCGTTCCCGGCGCCGTCATGGTCCACGTCCGAGGAAACGGCGGCAACCGGTGCCGAAAGGTGGCCGGGGCGGGAGCACCGAGGCGGGCGGGGCCGAGCGGTCCATCGGCCCGCAGGGGCGGTCGTCGGTCTCCGGTGAAGCCGCTTCCCTCACCTGTCACCGCGCTTCGTGTCCGGCGCCGTGATGTGCGGGACGGCTCCCTCGGGTGCCTTCTCCGCCAGCCGGTACGGCCATACTCCGTCACCCCCGGCATCGTCGGCGCGCGTGTACCACGCCTCTCCGTGCCGGAGGACGGGGCCGTCGTACCACTTGACGGGCACCAGAAACGACATCACCGGTCCCCGCCCCGTGCTGTGACCGGGCCAGGGAAGGACAAGACCCTGATACGGGCCGTCGGTGAAGCGGATGGGGAAGTCCCTGACGGGGCCTTCCAACGACTGGGCCGCCGCCTGCTTCAGCGCCAGTGCCCAGGTGACGGCCTCCGCGGCCGTCGGCGTGGGACTGTAGCCGAGGACCTGACGCAGGGCCGCGGTCACCGTGAGCAGTTCACCGTGGGCGACGGAGGAGGACAGGTCACCACCGCGCTCACGAAGGAGCCGGAGGGCACCCCTGTCGGCGATCTCGGAGAGGTGGCGGTCCAGGCTCCGGCTCCCCAGGTCGATACCGGCCCGTTCCCACGCGGCAACGGCCAGGGCCACCGCATGCTCACCGTCCGCGGGCGCGTCATCAGGGCATGGTTCCTGACGGAGCAGGTCGGGTGCGGTGCTCACAGAGAGCCATCTCCTTGTGCGGGGTGATGGGGGGACGGGGGCAGGAGGACCTTCGTGTTCTGGACGTGCTCGATCACGTGCGCGTGCCCCGGCCACCACGCCGAGGCTGTCGTCGCAGCGCCTTCTTCCCGGTACCGACAGCGTTGTCCGCTGTCGGCCCGGTCCTGGTGCTGTGTTCACCGGCGCGGCGCCCCTCACTCATGCCGGACCGGCCTGGGGCAGCAGCGCGCGATGGTCGACGTCCGCGACCGGAGAACTCAGGGACCCGGCGCGACGCGAGCACTGCCCGGGGCTCCCGTCCGTCACAACGTCTGCCACCGCCGCCGGGTTCATCACGGGCACAGGAAGGCCGGCGTTCTCCGCGGGAGCCGCGACACCGGGGAGGCGTCGGGCGGGTCGGCGTGGCCCCGGCGTCCGCCCGTCCACCAGGAGTCCCTCCGCATCCGCGCACCGTGCGCCTCTCCGACGAGCGTGCCCGGCGGGCGGACCGGAGGACGCTCACTTTCCGCCTGGACACCCGCCGACGGCACAGGTCATCGGGTCAGCCCTGGCGGAAGTCCGCGGAAAGGCGATCTCCTCGTATGAGGCTCGAGGCCTTCTCGCCGATCATGAGGGTGGCGGCGTTGGTGTTCACGCTGACAATGGTCGGCATCACAGAGGCGTCGGCCACGCGAAGGCCGGCCATACCGTGGACCTGGAGATGCGGATTGACGACCGACATTTCATCCACCCCCATCTTGCAAGTGCCCACCGGGTGATAATACGTTCCAGTACCCTGGGCGATGAATTGACGCAGTCCCGCCTCGCTTTGAACGTCGCGGCCCGGAAGAACTTCCTTGTTGCGCCAACCGCTGAACGCGCGAGCAGCATTCAGCTCGCGGGCCCGTTCGATACCCAACAGCAGGCGCTGGACATCGTAGTCGTCATCGAGATAGTTGGGGTTGATGACGGGCGGCCTGTCCGGGTCGGAACCGGACAGCTTGATCCAACCCCTGCTGCGCGGAACAGTGGCAATGCCGATGGTGTAACTGTTGGCCGGCGACTGAAGGGTCGGCGGGTGGAACGGGACATGGATGAACATGAACTGCATGTCCGGGCCGGGAAGACCCGGTTCACTGCGCCAGAGCATGGAGACCTCGGCATGATTCGCCGTGCCCGGAGGAATCTCCCTGCTCGCTTCGACGACGTATCCCAGCAGAGGGTGGTCGTGCAGGTTCTGCCCTACGCCAGGAAGGTCGTTGACCACCTCGACGCCCACTTCACGGAGATGTTCGGCAGGCCCGATTCCCGAGGCGAGAAGAAGTTTCGGGGAATCCACGGCGCCGGCGCATACGATCACCTCCGCCTCTGCCCCCACTCGGGTCAGTTCGCCCTCGTGTACGTACTCCACTCCCACACATCGCGACGCCCGGAAAAGAAGCCGCCGCGCCCGTGCACCCGTGACGACCGTCAGGTTCGGCCGGCCTGATACCGGATGGAGATAGGCAGCGGCGGCGCTCAGCCGCTTACCGCCCGCGATCAGGAGTTCATGCCATCCAGCGCCCTCCTGGACAGAGCCGTTGAAGTCCTGAGTCATGGGGTGGCTCAGCTCTGCGGCCGCATCGAGGAAAACCTGGGAGAGGGGATTGGGGTCGCTCGCGACGCTCGGAGTTATCGGACCGCCTCGGCCCCTGTAGTCGATCTCGTTACCCGGAACGTGCTCCATCCGGCGGAAGAACGGAAGCACACCGCTGTACCCCCATCCGGCAGCACCCCCCCGCTCCCATCTGTCGAAGTCATTCCTGTGACCTCGCAGGTAAACCATGGCGTTGATGCTGCTGGATCCACCGAGCACCTTTCCTCGCGGCCAGGAATGAACCGATCCGGCTGTGCCCGCCTGCGGTTCGGTGCTGTAGTTCCAGTCGAATTCAGTACCCCAGAGCGCCGGCCAGGCCGACGGCGTATGGATCAAATCCGATGTGTCCTCCCCGCCGGCTTCCAGGAGAAGCACGCGGCTGTCGCTGTCCTCGGTGAGCCGTGCTGCGACAACGCACCCGGCAGAACCAGCCCCTACGACCACGTAATCGAAATGCTTCACAGCTTCTCCTTCTGCTCGCTTCTCCAGAAATACTTGAATGCATCGCCTGCTCGGCGGGGGGACGGATCCGCGGCTTGGTCCGTGAAGTCGGCGCTGCGGGATGGCACGTGCCTTGTTGAATTACCGGCCGGTTACTTGTCCGCGTGCTCGACGGACATCACTGCCGGACTTTCGCCCGGCCGGCCATCAGGCATCAATGCGGTACGGCGGCGGATGGGCCGTCCCGCACTTCCGATAACTTCCGGCGGAGAGGCGCCCTCTTCATCCCAACGGTTCTCATCGAGTCACGGTTCACCTCGCCGCCGGTGCCGCGAGCGGCGTTCCGCCTCATCGGGCCGGCCTGAGGGCACGACAGAGAAGCACTCCCCTCATGACGGGCGCCGGCCGCGCCCGGTTTCCGAACCGGCCCACCGGTCACCGCGCCGCATTGCGGCCCGACGTGACCCCATGGACACCGAAGGAGTCAGGCCGCCGGGTCATCACCCCGCCTGGCCCCTGAACGCATCGCGGGGTTTTCGCCCGGAAGTGGCCAGGCCTCCCACGCGGACCGCTTGACACACTGCATCATGCCATGTGCAATATATTGCATTCATTCAGAGAGTGCCGATCGTCATCCACCGGCAGCCGTACGCATCTCACCGGCCAGGACCGGGACATCGGCACCCCGAGCATGAACGAAGCCGGGTGGGCCGGCCCTCAGGGCCCGACGTGCCCGCACGTGAGGGGCAGAGAGCACGCGAGCCGCCCCCGACACCTCGTTGATCCACAACCGTGAGGAAGACCATGAACAACGCCCAGTCCCCTGCCGAGAAGCCGACGGTCGTCCTGGTGCACGGCGCGTTCGCGGACTCCTCGAGCTGGAACGGCGTGATCAAGAACCTCCAGCGCGAGGGCTATCCGGTCA
>NZ_JBIBZI010000024.1:0-69335 GCF_043084105.1 Streptomyces sp. NPDC014676
GCGCGGGGGGGGGCCGCGCCCCCGGGGGGGGGGGGGGGGGGCCCCCCCCCGGGGCCCGGTAGGAGGCGGACCTGCCCTGTTCGGCGCGCTCGGCTTGGCTCTTGGCCACCAGGCCCTCCGAGGGTGCCACGTGCGGCTTTCGTGGTCACCCCGCGTTCGGAGTACTCGCCGGCCGTTGCCCACCCCGCGGGCCGGGGCGGGCCGGCAGCCCCGTACCGTGGGGGGTGTGTGTACCGGTTTCTGCTGACGCCCCGATGGTGGGGGATCAACCTCTTCGTAGTGCTGTCGATCCCTTTCTGCGTCTTCTTGGGGTCCTGGCAGCTGGGCCGGTTCGAGGACCGCGTGCAGGGCCATCGCACGGCGACCGAGCAGGTCTCCGACGCCGCGCGCGAGGCGCCGCGGCCGCTGGCGGAGATGCTGCCGGTGACCAAGGCGACGTTCGGCAAGCAGGTCACCGCGACCGGGCGCTACGGAAAGCAGTTGCTGGTGCCGGGCCGGGAGCTGGACGGCAGGCAGGGCTTCTACGTGCTCACGCTGTTGCGCACCGACTCGGGCGAGGCGCTGCCGGTGGTGCGCGGGTGGCTGCCCGGGGCCGCCGACGCGTCCGAGGCGCCCGCCGCGCCGCGGGGCGAGGTCACGGTGACCGGGGCGCTGCAGGCGTCGGAGACGCCGGGCGACAACGGGGTCAGCGCGCAGGGCGGGTTGCCGTCCGGGCAGACCGGGGCGATCAGCGCGGCGTCGCTGGTGAACCTGGTCCCCTACGAGGTTTCCGATGCGTGGGTGACGCTGACGCGGAGCGACTCGGGGATGAAGGCCGTGCCGGCCGCGGCGCCACCGGACACCGGGCTGGATCTGAAGGCGTTCCAGAATCTCGGTTACACCGCCGAGTGGTTCGCCTTCGTGGGGTTCGTGATCTTCATGTGGTTCCGGTTGCTGCGGCGCGAGGTCGAGCTCGCGTGCGACATGGAGCTGGGGATGATGCCGGAGGAGGAACCGGTAGGCGAGGAGACCGCTGCCAAGTAGCGCCGACAACCGGCGACACAGCGGCACCCTGACCGGTGACACCAGGCCGACGTGACTGCACGCCCTGTCACCTGTGGCCTGACGTAAGTACCGCAACTGCGCCGCGCTGTCGACTGCATCCACACGTCCGGACCGAGCTGCCTTCGTGAGGCGGCGTCGCCGGCTTCGAGTGCCGCGAGAACAAGGCGTGCCCGGTTCGTCTCACCAACGACGGACCCGCCGCCTCACCGGCAGGAACCTCGAGCCGGCCAGGCGTGCCACAGCGAGCACGGCGGCCAGTGCCACGAACAAGCCGAGTACGACTTTGCGCATTTCGCCTCCTGTTTGCAGGAATGGTGCTGAGTCGCGGAAACGCTGAGTTCGTTGCATGCCCTTCAGTCGCAGTGCGGCCTCAGGTGGAACGAGTCGATGGGCGCCAGGTCGCGGTATTCGCCGTGTCCGGCCGGGATCGACGACGTGCAGTCGTTCGCGTGGTGACTGAGGCACAGCTCCACCACCGCGCCGTCGTACTGGTTGTTCAGTACCCAGTGGTTGCCCACCTGGTTGCTGAGGTTGTGGGCGCCGTAGGTCCGGTAGACGTGGCTCGGCGACACGGCCGGGTTCTGGTTCTGGGGGCAGATGCAGACCGCGCCGTACGGGCAGCCTGCCCAGGTGTCAGCGGACTTGGCCTGTGCGGTGCCCGTAGCGACGATGATCGCGGTCATGCCGGCGAAGGCCAGCGCGGCGGCGCACCTCAGCTTGGTGCGCATGGATGGTGTTTTCTCCGCTGCGAGATGGGGTGATGACCGGGGACCTTACGGAGCGGGCGGGCGCGGCAGGTCCTGACAGGTGTCAGGGCCCCTTCGGCGGCGCGAGTGCGTACGTTCGTGGGAGACCATCGAGGCCAGGGGGAGTGCCGTGGACAGAGTGCGCAGATCGTGGAGATCGGGTGGCGCGGGGCGGGGTGAGCGGCGTTGGGGGCGCCGGGTGCGGCTGTTGCTGGCCGCACTGGTGACGGTGGTGAGTCTCGGCCTGCCGGTCGCCTCGGCCGCTCCCGCGACCGCCGCGACGGGATGCGCGCCGTTGCAGTCAGGTGCGAGCCAGGCGGCGCAGGCGGCCGTCCAGGTCGCGTGCCGTTACGTCGGGCAGCAGTACGCCTGGGGTGGTGGTCACGCGCAGGGGATGCCCGGTCCCAGCCAGGGAATATACGAGCCCCTCTACCCGGAGACCGCCGCGGACCCGGCGTACTGGAGCTTCGACTGCATCGGCCTGGTGCGCTGGGCCTGGTACAAGGCGACCGGCCGGGACATCATCACGGAGCGCACGACGCAGGCTACCTTCGCGGCGCCTGGGTACGCGCACACCAAGCTGCTGAAGGCGCAGGGGTCGGCCGTGCTGTTGCCCGGCGACATCATGTACTTCGGCCGTGACGGCTTCGGGCCGACGCACGTCGCGCTCTACCTCGGCAACGGAATGATGGTCGAGGCGCCGGAATCCGGCGCGAAGATTCAGGTCAACACCATCAGCGCCCGCTGGGACCGCTACCAGGGCGCGTTCCGTCCGCATGCCGACGCCGTGCCGATGGTCTGGACCTGGGACGGCCGCGGTTCGTACCACAAGACTTGGGGTCAGCCCAATCTGCGGCAGGACTCCCACACCGGCAGCGCGATCAACTTCACCAACGGCAACGGCATCTCCGTACAGGTGCGGGTGCTGTGCCAGCGGGTCGGCGAGCGGGCCACGGTCGACGGCATGGTGAACAACGTCTGGTCCTACCTGCCGGACTACCACAGCTGGATCAGCAATCTCTTCGTCCAAGGGCCGGCGCTGCTCAAGGACGTACCGTCCTGCGGTGACTTCCCGCCGATCGGCGGGACCCTGGCCGGTGCGGAGAACAACACGTCCTGCGGCGACGGTACTCAGCCCGACTCCGCGGGTGCCTGGACGGCCAAGTCGACCACTGTCTTCGGCCGTACCGTGGAACTCCGTTACAACAGCACCACCCAGTGCGCGTGGGGCCGCATCATCGGAGGCACGGTCGGCGACGAGATCTGGGTGGACCGCAGTGCCGACGGAGGGAACACCTGGGACTCGATGCTGGGCTACACCACCGTCACCTCGGGCAATGACGCGCACACCACCCAATGGAACGACGCCGGCCTCGTGATGCGCGCCTGCGGAACGAACGGCCGCGGCGGCAGCATCGAGTGCACGGGCTGGTTCTGACCTACGGCGCCTGCTGCCCTTGTCAGTGGGGCAACTCGACACGAGGTGGAATGAAGCGATGAGGGCAGCCTCCCACGACATTCCCGGTCCTGCGGAGAGCGTGCCACGGGTGCCGGCATCGGGCATCCCGAACCGGCTCCGCAGCGGCCAAGTCCTCGTCGCACTCTCTGCCTGGGGCCTGCTGACGCCAGAGCGCTGGTCGGTCCGTCGCCGACGGGTCTGACGGTCCGTCCAGCGCCTCTTCCGAGCGAGTGACGGAACGTCCCCATGGCACAACCGTCCCGCGGAAGGACATGCTCGGGTCCCGCGGTCGGCATCTCACGCTGCGGGATCGGACATCGGCGACCGGAGGGTCAAGCGGGCCAGGGCGCGCCATCCCCCAGCCGTCTTGTCGATGGACAGGTCCTGCGCGAGGGCGGCGACGATGGCCAGGCCGCGGCCGTGTTCGTCGGGATCACTGAAGCTGGTGGATCGCGCGGCCGGGCCGTGGTCGGCGACCGTGATCTCGAGAGCTGATCCGGTTCGAGCTACGGCAAGGGTCATCTCGCCGTGCCCGTGTTCCACCGCGTTGGTGAGGAGCTCGCTTATGACCAATTCGGCTGCCTGCGTCTCCTGCGGGCCGAGCATCCAGCCGGAGAAAATCATCGACGCGCGCTTCCTCAGACACCCGACCGACTTCGGCCGAGCCGGCGCACACAAGGTGATGCGCTGCGTGCTTCGCTCCGGGCAGGTGGGGTGGAGACCTTTTCGAAGCGAACCGGGCGCTGCCACGGGCTTGGCGCCGAGGCTTGTCACGGTGGACATGGCGGCCACCTCCGTTCGTCTTTCGTGTCGTCCTCAGCGGGCGGTCGACCGTGCCGTACCCAGGACCGAGGAATTCGGTATGAGCGAGGCTAAAAGCGGGCAAGACGTCAGTCAAACGTTTGATGTAAAAACCTCTCACCGCTCGCTCACCAGGAGTGGCCGGCGCCGGGCAAACCAAGTCCGTGGGCCCGATCCGTCGACGCGCACGTCCTAGGTGTGCTGACCGGACAGGTGGGTGACGCGGCCGGCTGGGGTGTGGCCGCTGATTCCGGTGTGGGGTCGGTGGCAGTTCCCACCGGTCCGGCCGGCCGGGAAACGCTGTCTGGCAGGGTGCGGTGGAAGCGTTCGACCTCGCCGTTGGTCTGTGGCCGCCAGGGCCGGGTCCAGCACGGGCTGATGCCCAGCCGGCGGCAGGTGTCCCGCCGGGTGTTCTTGGTGCGGGCCCACGCGTCGTCGGTCAGCACGCGTTCGACGGTGATGCCCTGGCCGGCGAACCAGACGGTGGCCCGGCGCAGGAAGGCGCGCAGGCGGCGGCCTTCTCGTAGGGCAGGTCTTCGGTGCGGGCCAAGCGCGAGTGGTCGTCCGGCGCGGTGTGCAGGTAGGCGTATCCGGCGCCGTTGCGGCGGTCCTTGTTCGGGCTGCCGGCCGCGCGGCCCAGTACCTTGTGGCCGCCGCCGTCGGGGATGCGGCCGAGTTTCTTGACGTCGATGTGGACCGGTTCGCCGGGCCGGGCGCGTTCGAATCGGCGGACGGGTTCGCCGGTGGCACGGTCGCAGGCGGCGAGCGCGGGCAGGTGGTGCCGGACGAGGATGCGGTGGGCGGTGGAGGCGGCGATGCCGCGGCGGGCGGCCGGCCGCACCGGTCCAATGCGATGCTCACGCCGCAGGCGCACGACCCGTTGCCCAAGATGGCTGCGCCAGCGGGTCGAGAGGATGCTCCCGAAGATCGACCTGCCGGACCTGCTGTTCGAGGTGAACGCCTGGACCGGGTTCCTGGACGCCTTTGCCCACCTCGGCGACGGCACGACCCGGATGAAGGACCTGCCCACCTCGGTGGTCGCGCTGCTGGTGTCCGAGGCGTGCAACATCGGCCTGGCCCCGGTGGTCAACCCCGGCCACGAGGCACTGACCCGCGCCCGGCTCGTGCACGTCGACCCCGTACTACCTGCGCGCCGACACCATCGCCGCGGCGAACGCAGCTCTCATCGCCGCCCAGGCCGGCATCCCGATCGTGCGCTCCTGGGGCGACGGGCTGCTCGCCTCCGTGGGCGGGCTGCGCTTCCAGGTGCCGGTGCGCACCGTCAACGCCGCCCCGTCGCCGAAGTACTTCGGGTTCAAGCGCGGCATCACCTGGCTCAACGCCGTCAACGACCAGGCCGCGGGCATCGGACAGATGGTCGTCCCCGGCACCCCGCGCGACTCCCTGCACCTCCTGGACGCCCTGCTGAACCTCGACGGCGGGGTGAAGCCGGAGATGGTGGCGACCGACAACGCCTCGTACTCCGACATGGCGTTCGGCCTGTTCAAGATCCTCGGCTACAACTTCAGCCCCCGGTTCCGCGACCTGGACGACCAGCGGTTCTGGGGGGCCACGATGCCCGGCGTCGCCACCGGCAGCTACGGGGCGGTGGAGGACCTGGCCCGCAGCCGGGTGAACCTGAACAAGGTGATCACGCACTGGCCGGACATGCTGAAGGTCGCCGGCTCCCTGGTCACCAGCCAGGTCCGCGCCTACGACCTGCTGCGCGTGTTCGGCCGCGACGGCCGCCCGACCCCGCTCGGGGCGGCGGTCGCGGAGTACGGGCGGATCGCCAAGACCGAGCACCTGCTGCGCGTGGCCGACCCGATGGACGACACCTACCGGCGGCAGATGAACCGGCAGCTCACCGTGCAGGAGTCCCGCCACAAGCCGGCGAGGGTCGTGTGCCACGGCAAGCGCGGCACCATCCACCAGGCGTACCGCGACGGGATGGAGGACCAGCTCGGCGCGCTCGGCCTGGTCCTCAACGCCATCGTGCCGTGGACCACGAAGTACATCGACGCCGCCGTCGGCCGGCTCCGCGCCGAAGGCCACGAGATCCAGGACGAGGATGTCGCCCGCCTGACCCCGCTCAAGCACCGCAACCTCAACCTGCTCGGCCGCTACAGCTTCACCGCCTCGACCCCGGCCGCCGGCGCCCTGCGCCCGCTGCGCGACCCGGACGCGCCGGAGCCGGACGAAGACGACGGCACTGGAGACTGACAGGCAGGCGGCTGCGGGCGGAGCCGGGGCGCTCGCACCGCCGGACGCGCGGGGTGGACGTTGCAGCGGGGTCAGTGGCGGGTGGTGGCGACGGCGAGCCCGAGGCCGATCAGTGCGATGCCGCCCGCACCGCCGATCATCGACAGGCGCCGGTCGGAGCCGGCGAACCAGGTTCGGGCCGCCGAGGCACCCAGGCCCCAGACGGTGTCGCAGACCAGGCCGATCCCGGCCGGGACCAGGCCAAGGACCATCATCTGCAACGGGACGTTCCCCGCGTCGTGGTTCACGAACTGTGGCAGGACCGCGGCGAAGAAGACCAGGCCCTTGGGGTTCGTGGCGCCCACCAGCAGGCCGTCCAGGACGGTGCGCAGATCACCGCGCCGTTCGCCCTCCCCGGTCGTCAGATCGGCGCGCAGCCGGCCACGGTGGCGGTACGCCTGGACGCCGAGGTAGACGAGGTACACGGCGCCGGCCAGCTTCACGGCGGTGAACACGGTGGTCGAGCTCTGGACCAGGGCGCCGACGCCGAGTGCGACGGCGAGGACGAGGGCGTAGCAGCCCAGGAGGTTGCCCAGGACGGTGGCGAGCGCGGTGCGGCGGCCGTGCGCGAGGGCGCGGCCGACGACGAACAGGACGCTCGGGCCGGGGATCGCGACCACGACGAGGGACAGCGCGGCGAACGCGAGAAGGCTTTCCGTCTTCACCATGAGCTGGGACTTCCTGATCTGTGCCGCGCAGCCGGCGAAGGGCGGTGCGGTGGTGTGAACGGTGACGAGGGGTGGGCCCGGCGCGCAGGTGGGACGGCTACCGAGAGAGGGCGCCCACCTGGGCGCGGGGGAGGCGGGCCAGGTCGGCGGAGTTGATCTGGAGGGTGCGGTCGGCCGATCCGGCACCGCAGTAGACGGGCCGGCCTGGGTTGGCGACCGCGGCATCGATCAGGCACGGCACCCCGGGCCGGTGGCTGACCGGAGGCACGCCACCGGGCACCAGGCCCTCCGCGGCGAGCAGGCCGGCGTCCGCCGCGCGCAGCCGGGAACGACCAGTGCCCGAAAGAGCCGCCAGACGGGCGAAGTCCACCCGATCCTCCGCCCGCAGCACCACGAGCAACAGCGGGAAGTCCGACGTAGCGAAGGCGAGCGTCTTCACCGCCTGCGACCAGGGGAAAGGCAGGGCTTGGCGCTCGGCGACACTGTGCGCGGCGGCATGCTGGTGGACGGTGTACGGGCAGCCGCCGGAGTCCAGTACGGTCTGCCAGGGCGCTTCGGGCGTACTCATGGAGTCACCTGCGGCCTTTGCTCGAAACGGAGGGGAGTCGACCCGCGGCCGGACGGCGCGCGATCCGCTCCTGAGCCTGACCGGGACAACCGGTTCCGATCAACTGATTGTGAAATCCTGCAATCGTGATCACCCTGCGCTTCGCCGAAACGGCCGAGGAGGACATAGCCTTCTCCGTCTCCCCCCTGCTCGAAGCCGTCCACTCCTGGCACGTCCTCACCGACCCCGGCCACCACGCCCTGCACGTCCCCTGGGTCAGGCGGTGCCGCCGCCTGCCCGCCGCCCTGCGCCGGCGTATGCGCGGCCACGGCTTCGTCGTGGCCGACTACATCCCCGCCCTCTTCGAAAGCCGCACCGGTGATCACGACGCCGACTTCGCGGACCAGCTCGCGGCCGTACGGGGCCTGCCGCCCGCTCTGCTGGCCGCCGAACTCGCCCGAACGCTCGTCGACACCACCCGCCACACCGGCGACGACCTCGTCGACGACCGCGCCACCCGCGACGCGGTACTCACCGAGTACCGCAACAGCGACCCAAGCCGGGCGGCACGCCTGGAGGGCATCCTCACCGACCCCCTCCCCGTCCTCGACGACGCGCTCACCGTGCTGGAGGACTACTGGGACGCCGCCTTCGCCCAGGAGTGGGAGCGCATCGAGCCCTCCTTGTACGAGTCGATCACCCGCTCAGGCGCCCGGATCGCCCACCACGGCCTGTTCCCGATGCTCCGCACCCTCGCTCCCCGGATCCGCGTGGACCCCGGCCGCCGGACCCTGCGCCTCGACCGTCCGCACGACCACGACATCTCCGTCACACGCGACCACCCCGTGACGTTCACCGCCAGCCACTACGTCTGGCCCCACGTCCGCGTCACCTGCGACGCCCCCTGGCCCCTGCGGATCACCTACCCCGCTCTGCCCCTCGCGCCCGCCCCGACCGCCCGCCCCGCCAGTCAGGAAGACACTCTCACCGCGCTCCGGGCTCTGGCCGCCGCCCCACGCCTGCGGATCGTCACCCACCTCGCCGCCCAGAGCCGCACCACGCAAGAACTCGCCTCTCTCCTCGGCCTGTCCCCCTCCGTCACCTCCCGCCACCTCCATCAGCTCACCCAGGCAGGACTCACCACCACCCAGCGCGAGGGCTACTACGTTCTCTACGCCCTCGCCCCTGCCCGCCTCGACCAGATCGCCACCGCCCTCATCACCCTCGCCTCCAGGCCCGAGGACTGAGCGAACGCTGCTGCAAGCCCCCGCGGGCATCGCCGGAAATAGGCCCTGTGCCGGCAAACGATCGAATGACGACAGACGCGGCTGACGTCCAATGAACCCAGTGATTCCGGGACCTGACGGCGGCTCCGATCCAATGGGATCCGATGACGGCTGACGACAGGGTCAGATGACACCCGAGGTCCGATGCGGCACATCCTCGACGTCCTCGAAGTCCTGCACCGCGACCGGCTCGCCCTGCGCATCCACGACGGCGCGTTCTCCGCCATGCACCTCACCGCCCGCGCACCGGCGAGCTGCTGTCCACCGTGAAGTTCACGGTGCAGACCCTCGCCGCCGCCGGCGAACTCCAACGCGACCTCCACCGCGAGCTGACGTACGACGGGCTGCGCGCCGCTGAGGCCAAGGGCGCGAAGGGCGGGCGCCGTCCCGCCGTCGCGGCCACGAAGGCCGGTGACGTGCGCACCGCGTACCTGGAAGGCCGCTCCATCGCCGCCCTCGCTCGCCGACCACGGCGTCAGCCGCGGCGCGATCCGGACCGCCGTCGCCGACCTCCTGCCCGACCACACCGCCAGTCAGGAGGGCGGGCCCGCCCCGGAGCTGCCGGTCACGCTCGACATGCCGGGCAAGGTCGCCGACTTCCTCCGCACTGCCGAGTTGGAGCCCGCCGAGCGGGTCGCGCTCGACCAGGGGATGACCGTACGGCGCGGCCAGGGCCGCACCCTGCGCGTCAGCGCCGTCCCCGCCGTGCACCGCAAGCTCCTCGCCCACTGCCGGCCGCTCGACGGCGCCCAGGGCGTACCCGCGGTCCCGGCCCAGCGCAAGGCCCGCCGCGAGTACGAGAACCGGGTCGGCGCACTCACACCGTGACCATGATCAATCTCAGCACCAACCGCTGTACCGATGTTCCCCGAGGCCGTCTATCGGCGCTGCGGCCCACTGTGGTCCTTCGCCACCGGCAGCGGACACGCTGCCAGAGCGTCGGCCACGGCCGCCTCGGCGTGCAGTCGCGCCGTGGGAAAGACCGGGACGGGGCTGTCCTGCGCGCCGATGAGAAGCTCGATTTCGGTACAGCCGAGAATGACGCCTTCCGCACCCTGGGCCACCAGGTCCTTGATCACCTCTTGATAGGCGGCGCGCGAGTCGTCTCGCACGACCCCGAGGCAGAGCTCCTCGTAGATCACTCGATGCACAAGCGCCCGTCCGTCTTCGTCCGGGACCCGGACGTCAAGACCAGCCTGCTCGAGTCGGCCTCGGTAGAAGTCCTGCTCCATCGTGAACGCCGTACCCAGCAGGCCGACCCGGCGCAGCCCCGAAGCCCGCACGGCGTCCGCGGTGGCGTCCGCGAGGTGCAGCAACGGAACGGAGACCGCTGCCCCGACCATGTCGGCGACCTTGTGCATGGTGTTGGTGCAGATGAGCAACAGATCGGCACCGGCCGCTTCCAGAGACCGGGCGGCCTCGGCCAGGATCGCACCGGCTTCCGCCCAGCGCCCCTGGACCTGCAGCTGCTCGATCTCCGCGAAGTCCACCGAGTAGATGACGCATCGAGCCGAGTGGAGGCCGCCGAGCCGGTCGCGCGTGCACTCGTTCAAGATCCGGTAGTACTCCGCCGTCGACTCCCAGCTCATTCCACCGATCAGCCCGATCGTCTTCATGGCCCCACTCCTCGCGTCGATCCTCGGTGACACGTCGCTTCTCAGCCGCGTTCCCTAAGCGTATCTAAGGGGGAAAATATGCTTCATAAGCACACCTTTGACCTATTCAACTCCTCGGCGGTCACCTCAGCATCGACCCTCTGCCCCGGTATGCCAAGATAGACGTGATGGAGAACGTTCGGTATTGACTTGGGGGGCGTACGCAGTCATGCTGTGTGGAGTGGGCCGTGAGCTTCCTCAGCCGTCAGCCCTTCACCTCCGCCGGCGGAACCGGGCGTGCGGCCAAGACCCCCGTCCCCACCCCACGGGCCTGGTGCAGCGTCTACTCCCCTTCGCTGACCAGGCCTGTGGTCCGCAGGGGGCGATACGCCCCAACAGGGCGAACGTGCGGGGAACACGGTCCACGCCGCGCCTGCCGTCGAGCGTGCCGACTGCTGACATGATGTCGTCCCGGAGTGGCGAGGGTCGAGATCTCCCTCTGCGTCTGTGTGCCGGTCGCGGAGCGGTGCGACGCGGTCGGGCTGGCACCGATCTCCGCCCCGCGTGCGCCCGTCCGCCCTAATTGCCCACCGGCCGGGCGAATTCGGGCTATCTCAGCCACCATCACGAGAAGATCGACAGTCATGCCGCGTACGCGACCACAAGAAGTGACGCATCCGCCGTCATCGCTGCACCGAGCGGACACTGACCCGACCCGCAGGTCCTTCGCGATCGCCGAGCTCGCCTCACCACGGGCGAACCGCTCGGCCACCATGAGCCGTAACTCCTCGCGTGATCACTGCCGTTCGGCGGTCAGCCCCTCCTTTGTGGATACCGCACGCCCCGGTGATACCGCACGGACGACGAGCCGTCAGCCCCAACGACTTCACGAGCTCAACCTCAGTAGTGCGGTTGATGCTGTGACCACTTGGCTCCGCCGGATTGAACTGTGCGGCGGCTGGACGGCGGACGGGAACCCCGTGCTCGGGGCCGACTCCCTCCGCCTTTTACCCCTTCAGCGGCCGGGCCTTGATTGCATTCATTTGAAAAAGGAAATGAAACATGGGATTCAATCGGTTTACGGACCGCGTCGCCCTGGTGATCGGGGGCAGCTCCGGTATGGGGGCCGCCATCGCCCTACGACTTGCCGAGGAAGGTGCGGCGGTAGTAGTCGTCGGACGGGACGCGGAGAAGCTGGACCGGACGGTTGCTCAGGCGCCCGAGGGCAGCACGATCGTTTCGCGGGTGGTGGACGTCCGAGACGAGGCCGCGGTCGTCGAACTGGTCGACGGAACGGCCGAAGAGTTCCAGCGTCTGGACGTCCTCGTGAACTGCGCGGGCGTTAGCGATATCGGCCTGCTCGCCGAACTGGACACCCAGACCTGGCAGGACATCCTCGCCGTCAACGCGAGCTCGATCCTCTACACGGCCAGGGCTGCGATTCCGCACCTGAAGCGGACCCAGGGCAACATCGTGAACATCGGCTCATCGAACGCACTGCACAAAAATTACGGCCAGCCCGCTTACAGTGCCGCCAAAAGTGCCGCAGAGAGCCTGACCGCCAGCATCGCGATCGAATACGGCGCGCAGGGCATCCGTGCCAACACCGTGCACCCGGGCGTGATCTACCCGACCGGCATGACCGGATTCATGGGTGACGTACCCGGTGCCGTGGATGCCTACTCGTCGCACATTCCCATGCGCCGCATGGGAACACCCGAGGAGTTCGCCGCCGTTGTGGCCTTTCTGGCAAGCTCTGAGGCCAGCTACGTCAACGGCGCATCCATCATGGTCGATGGCGGACTGAACCAGGTGATCCACCTTCCACCCACGGTAGCCACCTGAACCGGTGCGCCGAAAGCACGCACGACGGACTCTGACTCCGCTGACCAGTGCTGAGGGCGGACCGGGACCTGTTATCGACCGTGCTGGTCGCAGCCACTCGTCTACGGTTGCGACCAGCACGGTCGCTTGGGAGAACGAGGCTGGCGATGGCGCGGTGAGTGCCGGGCGGCCGGTTGCGGCGGTGGGTCCGGCGCGGTTGTTGCTTCCCGCGTTTGTGGTCGGCGAGGGCGGCGTTTTCGACGGTGATGCGGTCGGAGGAGCGCCCGTGGCGGTCGCGTTGCCACTGCTGGACTCTGCCGGGCAGTGCGACGAGATCCCTACCCCGCACCGGCGTGACCGGGAAAGAGCGAATCCGCGTCCCGCTCTGGCGCTCAAGGGGCCGTCGGCATCAGCCCCGCGCGGTAAACAGCCCGGCTCGACCTGCGTCGTACGGGAGCTGGTCATGGAGTCTTCAGCGCCACCGTCTACCACCCAGTTGGAGCCGACCGCACTCGGCATTGTCGGAGACGCCAGCAGCAGCACCGCGCGAGCGATCTCGGCCGGGTCGATCAGTGCACCGGTCACCATCTCGGCTTGCTGAGGCAGCATCGCCGACAGCTGGTCCTGCTCCAGCCCCATGTGCGCGGCCAGTTCGGCACCGACGCCGTCCTCGCTCGTCCACGCGGAGGTTCGCGTGCCGGCCGGGGTGACGACATTGACCCGAACCCCCGATTCCGCCACTGTCTCGGCCAGGCCGCGGGAGAAGGCGTTGAGCGCGGCATCGCAGATCTCGCCGAAGCGGCGAAATAGGCCGCCAGGTCATCGACCGGGGGGCGGAGTGGACGTGCTCGTGAACAACGCGGGCGCGGGCAGCGCCCCGGGGCCGGCCCTGGACCGGCCGGACGAATCCTGGCACGCGGACCTGGAGCTGAACCTCCTCAGCGCGGTGCGTCTGGCGGATCCTGGTGCCGGGCATGGTCGAGCGGGGCTCCGGTGTCGTGGTGCACGTCTCCTCGATCGCGAGCCGCCCGGCGCCGGGCGGGCAAGTGTCCTGCTCCGCCGCCAAGGCGGCGCTCAACGTCTACAGCCGCGAATTGGCCACCGAGGTGGGTGCGCACGGAGTGCGTGTGGTGTGTGTCCTGCCGGGGTTCGTGGCCACGGAGGGCGCCACGACTCAGCACCAGAGACTCTCCGACCTACTGGCGTTCGTGTCGCGGGTGACCGCCCACACCACCCTGT
Source organism: Streptomyces sp. NPDC014676 (assembly GCF_043084105.1). Taxonomy (NCBI): domain Bacteria; kingdom Bacillati; phylum Actinomycetota; class Actinomycetes; order Kitasatosporales; family Streptomycetaceae; genus Streptomyces; species Streptomyces sp. NPDC014676. The sequence continues at coordinate 13,472 of NZ_JBIBZI010000024.1, forward strand.
GGTGACCGCGTAGCACCGGCCGCGGGGCTGGACCGAGGCCGGCGTCCGGCCTAGGCCGTTTTGTTTGGATCACCCCCTCGTTCTTCCGGTCTTGGGCGCGGTCGTGGCGCGCGATCGGCACATGCGGGCTCGACTCGGGCCGCGTCCGCTGCACCACACTCATGGTCAGGTCGGTAGCAGAGACGAGAACGCTGCCATGCTAGGAAGCTCGTGCGTCGTGGTTCTCGCGATGGGCGAGGACTTGTTCCATGTGGGTCTGGGCCCACTGCCTGAGCCCGCGTGTCAGGTGATGGAGTGAGAGGCCGAGGTCGGTCAGCTCGTAGGTGACGGTGACAGGGACCGTGGGTTTCACGGTGCGGACGAGCAAGCCGTCGCGTTCGAGAGCCCGTAGGGTCTGAGTCAACATCTTCTGGCTGACGCCAGCCAGTAGCCGGGCCAGCTCGGAGTAACGCATCGCCTTCGGGGCGTGCGATGCGCCGGACTGTTCGGGTGTGTCACCGCCCAGTGCACACAGGATCAGGACGACCCACTTGTCCGAGATCCGGTCGAGGAGCTGACGGCTGGGGCACACCGCCAGGAACGCGTTGTACTCCGCCTTGGCCTGCGCCTTCTTGTCGGCCTTCGTCGTCACTGATCTCGCCTCTCACCTTCTGGGCTGTTACGCACTTCAGAGTGCCTACTTCCCGGCAGGAAGTTCCTCTCCAACACTGGTGCAAGGGAGCTGGAGACACCACCCCTGGCATGAAGTGAAAGGCACCACGATGAACACACCCTCCGCACCTCTTCCCGGCGGAACCTGGACTCTGGGTGACTCGTCCGTCACCCGGTTCGGCTACGGCACGATGCAGCTCGCCGGCCCGTGGGTCATGGGGCCGCCCGCCGATCACGACGGTGCTTTGGCCGTGCTGCGCGAGGCGGTCAGCCTCGGGATCACCCACATCGACACCAGCGACGCCTACGGACCACGCTTCACGAATGAGCTGATCCGTGAAGCGCTGCATCCTTACCCAGAGCCGCTGTTCATCGCCACCAAGGTGGGTGCGACGCGCGACGCGCAGGGCGGCTGGCCCACGGCCCGGCGTCCCGAGGACCTGCGCAAGCAGGTCCATGAGAATCTCGGATCCCTCGGCGTCGATACCCTCGACCTGGTCAACATGCGCATGGGCGACGCTCAGGGCCCCCAGCCCGGCTCGATCGCCGAAGCATTCGAGACGCTCGTGGACCTCCAGCAAGAGGGACTGATCCGCCACCTCGGCGTCAGCAATGTCACCGGGGAGCAGGTCGCTGAGGCCCGCAGCATTGCCCCGATCGTGTGCGTGCAGAACATGTACAACCTCGCCCACCGCCACGACGACGACCTCGTAGATCACCTCGCCGCCGATGGCATCGCCTACGTGCCGTTCTTCCCCCTGGGAGGCTTCACGCCGCTACAGTCCGAGGCCCTCTCACAGGTCGCGAACCGACTGGAGGCGACGCCTATGTCGGTCGCGCTAGCATGGCTGATGCAGCGCTCGCCGAACATCCTGCTCATCCCCGGTACTTCCTCCACCGCTCACCTGCGCGAGAACATCGCAGGCGCCGGCCTCTCCCTCTCAGACGAGGATGTGGCCGAACTGGACAGCATAGGCCACTGAACACCACGCAGGTCGTCGGCCGAGCCCGGGCTGTCGGGCGGACCGAAGGAAGATGCCCGCGATGTGAAGTCCGGCGAGGTAGACGGTGGCGGTCTTCTCGTAGCGGGTGGCAATGCCGCGCCACTGCTTCAAGCGATCGATGCACCGCTCGACGGTGTTGCGTTGCTTGTATGCCTCGCGGTCGAAGGTGGGCGGTCTGCCACCGGCCGGTCCGCGCCGCCGCCTGTTGGCCTGCTGGTCGGCCCGCTCCGGGATCACCGCGCGGATGCCGCGTCTGCGCAGGTGGTCGCGGATCTCGCGGGAGGAGTACGCCTTGTCGGCCAGGACCACCTCCGGCCTGGTGCGGGGCCGTCCCAAGGGACGGGGAACACGCAGGCGGGCCATGACGTCGGTGAAGGCGGGTGCGTCACCGGCCTGTCCTGCGGTGAGGCGGAAGGCCGGCGGTCGGCAGCGGTCGTCGGCAGCGAGGTGGATCTTCGTGGTCAGTCCGCCGCGGGACCGGCCGATGGCGTGGTCGTCCGGTTCGCCGGCCGGGGCCCCTTTTTGCGGGCCCCGGCCGCGTGCTGGTGAGCGCGCACGATGGTGGAGTCCACGGACACGGCCCAGCCGACGTCTTCGTCCGCGTCGGCCTGGGCCACCAGGGCGGTGAACACCCGCTCCCAGGTGCCGTCGACGGCCCACATCCGCAGCCGGTTGTAGACGCCTCGCCAGTTGCCGTACTTCTCCGGCAGGTGCACCCGCTGCGTTCCGGTCTGGAAGTTGAAGGCGATCGCGTCGATCACCTCACGATGGTCCCGCCAGCGGCCACCCCGCTTCGGCGTCCGGTCCGGGAGCAACGGCTCGATCCGCGCCCACTGCGCATCAGTCAACGGCGCACCCGGACCAACGACCGACTGATCCAGACGAAACGGCCTAGGCACGCCGTGGGCGGCTCGTACGCCTCTCTGAAACGATCACTCGGGATTCGCAAGCCGTACACGTGGGGTGTCTTCGGCGATCATGGTCACAAGCGTGTTGACCGGCTGCTCAGCGGAGACGCTGCCCCGCTTCGGGTTCGCGAGCCGGCCGGAACTCTGCGGCTGACCCCTCGTACGTGCCTCCCCGGACAGGGGCGCCGCCCGAGTCCAGGTCACGCGGGCGGGCACGGTTGCCACCGAGTTCGTCCCGCCGGAGGATGCCCGTAGCCTGGAGCAGTCCTGCCTCCTGAGCGTCCGATGGCGGCTGCGGTGGCGGGCCGCAGTGCCGCGGCCGGGGAGGTCAGGCAGCGGGCACGGTGCGCCCGTGTTCTGATGAGCTGCGGAGAGGGCTGCCGATGGTGAGGATACGACCAGCGCTTCTTGCTCCTCTGGTCATCGTTCCCGCAGCGGCCATGGCCCTTCTCCTCGCGGATGGCCGGGCCTTCGAATCGGACCCGCCGTCGCTGCCTGACGACCCGTGCCCCGCCTCTCCCGCATCCGGGGGAGGAAGATACCCCACGGACTTCACCGATCAGGCACGTTCCTACGCGGGCCGGGGACCGCATGTGATCGCGACGGACGACTCCCTCGTGGACGGTCATCTGCCGTCCCATTGGAAGGCTGGACCTCGCACAGATCGCCTCACCTCGGCGCCGGTGTTGTGCGCATACGAGCAGGACACCGGTGAGACGGTGGACAACTGCCGGTATGTCGGCGGTGTTCCGGTGATGCTGACGACGTCGCGCGCCACGTATCTGCTGTATGAGGCGAAGACCTCCGAACCGGTCACCCGATTCACGGTCGACGGGGACTCCGGCTGCCCGCCGGAAATCCGTTACTACGAAGGCGAGAAGCCCCCCGTCACCATCGCCCAGGACATCGATTACGCCGAAGTGAACGCCAAGCTCCGCCCCTACGTCGAAGGTCGGGCGCGTTGAGGGACAGTGCACGCCCCGGGCGTCGCGTCCCTGCCGCACGGCGGCCCCGCTTCCGTGGAACTGCGGTCGGGAGCGGGGCCGCCGGTCCTGGTCGTCCTGCGTGGGGAGGACGCGACAGGTTGCTACGCGGGGATGTTCCACTTCCGGGTGTTCAGGCCAGTGCAGTCAGATCTGCAGCTTGGTGCCGTTGGCGGTGCCGCCGGAGGTGATGTCCAGGCAGCGGCCGGACTGCGGGTTGCGCAACGAGCCGTCGGACCGATGCCGCCACTGCTGGCCGTCGGCACCGTTGCACCCCCACAGCTGCACCGGCCGCCGCGTTGTTTCGGATCAGTCTGTGGAATCCACTCGGTGAACGACCGGCGCGGGCAGCCGGGCTCACGGCACCACCAGCGGCTCTTGTGCCAGCGGAACTCCAGCCCGTTCTCGCCGTATGGCAGATCGCGGGGCCGAGTCGTCGCGGATCCCTTCACCCGCGTGGCGAACACCCCACACTCGGGGCAGGCCCGCGCCTGCTCATCAGCAGTAATCAGGTGCACCCGGCGGGTGCCGTCCTCCGGCCGCTCCACCCGCGCGACGGCCAGGCCGTCCAGGTCGATCAGCAACGTCGTATCGTTGTGCAAGCCCGTGGTTTCTGAATGATCGTTCTGCGTCGCACAAATGATCATTCGTGGACACGGGCATCCTGCTCCCAGGACCCGCCCCGCTACCTCCGGGCCCGCATGCAGTGTGACAGTCAGTCAGTCCACTCGGAACGACACGCCGCTCAAGTCCGAAGACCCACCATGCCCGGTCCCGCGTGGCCGAAGCGGCCTGAGAGCAGCTGAGTACGAGGCGTTCAGCCCGGTGGCATCGGCAAGATCCGCCGGCAACCGTGCCCCGGCATGGCCGACCGCCCCCGAACCGTCAGCGGGAGACGGTGAGCTCGAGGCGAGAGCCGGTACCCTGCACGCGGGCAGTGCCTTCCGCCCGGACTCCTCGACGAGGTTCATCGTCCCATCCAGAAGGCCAGCCGGCCTCACCCCAATCGAAACGACGAGGTCAGACCGTTGCGCGCCGTCGTAGGCTCAGCCCACCTGCACCGGTCCGCCCGCCCCGGTCACCAGCAGGCCGTAGTTCTCGGTAGTGAGGTAGCTCGACAACTGGGCATGCCGGGCACCGACGTTGAGGTCCCGCCAGAAGCGTTGCAGCGGGTTGTCGAGGGCGAATGCACTGGAGCCGTGCAAGTCCAGCAGCAGGTCGACGGCGCGCAGGAACTGCTGCAGGATGGAGACCACCTCCATCCGCAGGCTCGATCGCTGCACGACGGTGACGTCGTCGCCGGGCAACTGCTCCGCGATGCGGCCTGCCAGGCTGATCAGCCGGTCGTAACCACTGGTCACCATGTGCTCGGCCTCGGCGAACACGTGTCGGGCCGACGCTGATTCGGCGAGACTGTTGTACTGCGTCATGGGCGGCTTGCGCGTTTTTACGACGGCTTCCACCACGTCCAGCGCACCGAGCGCCGCTCCGGCCAGAGTCGCTGCGACCGAGACCGTCTGGGAGACGATCTCCAGTGGCCTGCCCTGGGTGAAATCGGGCCCGCCATCGGGACCGAGGGGGAACTCGTAGTGGCGCTCCGCAGGAACGAAAACGCCGTCGGCGACAACAGCGTGACTGCCCGTGCCCTGCAACCCGGCCACTCGCCAGGTCCGCTCAACAGCCAGCTCGGACATCGGCACGAGCGCACCCCCCACATGAGGCACACCGTCGTCTCCCACGGACACCACCGCCAGGAACGCCCAGTCGGCATCCTCGGCTCCCGAAGCGTAGGCCCATCGTCCGGTGACCTTGACCCCGTCGGGAACCGCGACGGCCTGGCCGGGTGTCGAGCCGCCGCACCACCGCACATCGGGACGGGAGTAGACCTCGGCAAGGACCTTCTCGGGGAACCCCCCGGAGAAATGGGCCTTCGTTCCCGTCGAGATCGACACCACCCACGCCGAGGACGGACAAGCGCGCCCCAACTCGGACAGCACCCGCACCAGGGTGACCAGATCCACGTCCGCACCGCCGAACTCGACCGGAGTGCCCAGCGCGAACAAGCCGGCCTCACGCAACGCCTCGAGGCTCTCCGGGGCAAGGCGTCCCTGCTGGTCGGTGGCGTCCGCGTGCGCGGCCAGCACCGGCACTGCCGCACGTGCCTTCGCGACCAACGCTTCGGTCGCCTCCTGGGTGCTTCCAGCCGTCTCTGTCATGCGATGTCCTTTAGCCTAGAAAGGTTTCCGTTTCGCGCAGGCCCGGACGGAACACGACCTGCTGCCCACGGTCCACACCAGCAGGGCTCTGGAGGACGTCACGTACACACTGTGCGTGATGACCGGCGCCCGCACCGTTGAGCAAGCGCTCCTTGCGGCGGACGCACTGCTCGAACGGTACGGCGACCGTACGGGCACGTCCCGGGAGGACGAGACGCTGGCTGCTTGGCGGCCCAGGCCCTCACGCATACCCCTCCCTGTAGAGGAGGCTCCGGGTGGTCATACAAGGTCGCGCTGGTTGAGGTGGTCCGCCGCTCTCTGGGCGAACTCCTCGATCGCCCCCTTCAATGCTACGTGCTCGTCCGGCGAGCGGTTCGGGTTCGGCAGCCGATGGTTTGTGGGATCGTCCGGACTTGTCGCGTCCGGGTCCCGAAGGTGAGTTCTCCCCGCCTCGTTGAGGAAATCCCGGAGCGTGACTGCATGCAGCTCCACTGCCTGCGAGGCTCTCACCACATCGCTGCCGGCGGCCTCCAGCAGTACGCGCTGGGCAGCTTCCGTGATGCTGTGCGGTTCACCGACGGCAGAGACCTGCCGCTGGTACCGACGGGTCACTTCGTCGTGAAGGTCAACATACGCGCGGCCCTCGTCGCAGAGCCGCTCGACGTGGTCACGTACGGCCCGGTCCCAGTGCTGGGCGGCCTCCGCCGCGGGCGAAGCCTGCCGTGTCCACGCTTGGGAGACGGCCAGAAACTGCGCGAACACCTCACGCTGTGCGGTCCGCCGCGCGGTGTCGAGTGGGCCCAGATAGGTTGAGCGGGCGGTCTCCACCGCCGCGCTGACTGCCAGCCGCCCCTGGTACCTCGCGGCCATCACAGCGGCTGAACCGCCAACCAGAGCGCCGACCAACCCGCTGGCTCCGCCGATCAGCGCCGTTATGACTTCACCATTCATGCGCACGATCCTGCCCGGACACTGAGGTCGGCACTCGATAGGCGTCCGGCCGGGGCGACGGGATGATTCGAGCGTCGACACGATCTGGCCACCCTGAGCAGCTTCCCGTGTGACGAACGCCGGGACAGGAAGACGCCGGCTCGTTGCCGAGCCGTTGGCAGCCGGGAAGAGGCCCGCGGCCGCGCGCCTGATGTTCCAGCCGTAGATCGTGATCTTCATGCCTGAGTGGCTTGTCGACGGTAGTGGCTGGCCTGGGATCGGGCCTGGTGGCGGCGCCGCCAGTCGGACCAACCGAGCCGGTGGGCGGCATCGTGGACGGGTCGGACAACGAGTGTGATGAACAGGCGCCGGATCTGCGGGACCAGGAGGCACAGCGGCGGACCTGGTGCTCGTCGAGTGCGGCCAGGCCCTTGCCCGACTGGAAGAACTCCTCCACCCGCCATCTTGATCCAACGACTCTGACCAGCACGGTCAGCGGCACGGGTGCGGGCGAGCGGCAGCGGTGGTAGGCGAGTTCGCCGGTGCCGCGGTTACGGCGGATCAGCAGCTGACGACTCCCGGGCCGGGGGTCGGCGAGGTCGATGACTGCCCAGTCGTAGAAACGGTGGCCTTTGGCCCCGGCCCCTGCGGAGAGCTTCTGCCAGGCCCGCTGGACACCTTCTCGGCCAGGGTGTGCGCACGGAACCTCCGCGCGTCGGTGGTGACTTCGTGCGAGCGGGCCACCGCGAGGACGTAGCCGGTGCCGCGTTCCTCCAGTGCGGTTCGCGGCTTGGGGTTGCCGCCGTGGACCTCGTCGCCGGCACCCCATGCGGCCTGGTGGCGGCGTCCAGGAACCGGGCAACCATACGAGTGGCAGGTTCCGGCTTGGTGGCGAAGGGGTGTCCTTGGTCGAGTCCGGCATCCCGGCAGCGGTCAGGGTCGGAGGTCCATGACGCGGGACGTACAGTTCCCGGTCCACTGCCGCGTGCCCGCGTCGGCCCGGCGTGGACCAGGTAGACGGCGACCTGGGCATTCTCGATCCTGCCCGCGGTACTGGCGATGGACGCCGACCGTGCCGGTGCCCTTCTTCACGTCCCCGGTCTCGTCGACCACCAGTACCGCGTGGTCGTCGTGCAGGTGGTCCAGCACGTAGTCACACACATCGTCGCGGACCCGGCCGACGTCCCACTTGGCCCGGCCGAGCAGGTGCTGCATGCCGTCCGGGGTCCTCTCCCCGGTCCATTCGGCGATGGTCCAGCAGCTCTTGCGCGGCAGGTCCGACAGCAGTCCGAGCACCGACTTCCGGGCCCGGGACGGGGGTTCGACCCATGTGAACCGTCCCGCTATCCGGCTCATCAGGCCCTCGAACGCCTCCTGCCAGCGGGCGAGGTCTACGCTGTGACCTGCGGCCACCGCGTGATCGTTTGTCTTCACACTCCGGTGATCAATGGGGGCCGCACCCGTCTCCACAGCGCGTCGGGGCCGCGCGGCGTCCGCCCGCCGTTCCTATGTCAGGAGGACATGTGCAACGTGGCGAAGTCTGGTGGGTGGAGTTCGACGAGCGGCGGCCGGTCGTGCTGCTGTCGGAAGACGACGCGTCCGGGATCCGGGTGATGCAGGTCGTCGCTCGGGCGGGTGTCGACATCACCGGTCTGGGCGTCGAAGTGGCAGTAGGCGCCGTGGAAGGACTGCCCTTTGAAGGCGTGCTTCGATTCGCGCTCCCGCGTCCGGGCGTTACCCCTTGCACGTGGCTGACCACCGTGTCCCGGGACGACCTGATCGAGCGGGCGGGCGCCCTGTCCCCCGCGAAACTCGACGAGATCGAGAACGCCCTCCGTCTCGGTGGACTCGGGCAGGCGGAGAAGGAACGGACGCCCGCGACGGCGTGGTCGGTCTCGTCACCGCGGGGTGTCGTCGGACGCGACGCTTGGACTGCTGCGAGATCAGAGCGCTGACCTCGGGCAGATGGGAGAGGCGCGCTGTCGTGGGTGCCGTGCGCAGGAGGCCGGCCCGTATGGCCGCACTGGACAGCCGGACGGTGGTGGGCGTCGGGGCTGAGGTCTCGAGCCGCACGGACGTTGGACGGCCGCATCCGCCGGACATCGTCGTGTCATAGAGGACGCGTGCCAGGAAGGAACGGGTGCGGCTGTTCCGGGGGTTGGACAGGACTTCGTCCGGGGTGCCGTGTTCGACGATCAGTCCCTCCGGCATGAGTACGACCTCGTCGGCTGCGGCACACCGGGTGTCGTGTCACCCCGCGGCACGAGGTAGGCGATCGAGCCCTCGCGATGTGCAAGCCCGATAGGCAGAACGTTCTTTCTTGACAGACGGCGAGTGGCACCGTGATGCTAGGAACAAGATAGAACGTTCAGTCTGAACGCGAAGCCCCGTGGATCTCCATGTCCGCCTTCATCGAGGGCGACCGAGATGTCGACCCGCGGGGCCGCCGTTGCCTCCTCGTCGCGGTCCGAAAGGATCATCGTGAGTACCGTTGACTCGACTGCCGCCGAATCACCTGCGGCAGTCGGCGAACCGCACGACGTACGGGTGACCCAGAGCCAGGTTCCGCGTCGGATCGTCCGGCGCGCCGGACGATCCGCGGTTTGCGGGCGAGCATCGCCATCAGTGCTGTTACCGCTGCCGGGCTGCCCATCGCCTCTCGGCTGGACCTTCTTCCTCCGTCCGGCGCTGCGTGCGGGCCGCGTCCGTCGGGCGGATCGACATGGGCACCACGTCGTACGACGTCGTTGTCTCCGCATCAGGCAGCTCGGTCTTTCGGGCAGAGCCACAACGTTTTGGGAGAGCGCATGAGCGAGCAGCAGGCCGACGGCCGGGGGAGGGCCGAAGACGGGCCGACGCCGAGTCCGGGGGGAGGGGACGCGCGGCAGGAGCCGGGTTCCACCACGGCCAAGACACGCATGCCCGCTCGCGGCTGGCGGATCGCGCAAGGGGCGCTGGTGGGTCTGGTGGCTGGTGGCGCGGGACTGGCAGTGGGTGAGCTGGTCGCGGTAGTCACGGGGGAGGCGTCTGCGCCGGTGACGGCGGTAGGCACCTGGGCGATCAGCATCACGCCGACGTGGCTCGAGCAGTTCGCGATTCGCAATTTCGGTAGCAACGACAAGGCCGTGCTGCTGACCGGCGTCTATACGACGGTGGCGCTGGGGGCTGCCGCCAACGGTGTTCTTGCCCGCATACGGTTGAACGTTGCGAGCATCCTGGTCGCGCTGTTCGGCGTGGTCGGGGCGATCGCTGCAGTGACGCGGCCGGCCGCGCACACGAGTTGGCTGCTTCCCTCGCTCCTCGCCGGAATCGCCGCGGCATTGGTCCTGCGTTGGTTGACCCTCCTGTCGCCGAAGGAACCGGAGCCTTCCGCCCAGTCGAGCGACAGGCGCCGCTTCGTGCTCGGCACGCTGGGTACGACGGCAGGTGCGCTGGTTGCCGGATTCGGCGGCAACGCCTGGATCAAGAAGCGCTACAACGTTGCGGAGGCACGCGCGAAGGTCGTGCTGCCGACTCCGGCGAACGCACTGCCCAAACCGCCCGCCGCAGTTCACCCCAAGGTGGCCGGGCTGGGCCCGTTCATCACTCCGACCTCCGAGTTCTACCGGGTGGATACGGCGCTCACGGTCCCCCGGGTGGATCCGAGGGACTGGAAGCTGAAGATTCACGGCATGGTGGAGCGCCCGTTTGAGATCACGTTCGAGGAGCTGCTCTCCTACAGGTTCGAGGAACACGACATGACCTTGACCTGCGTGTCGAACCCGGTGGGGGGACCGTACGTCGGCAACGCGCGCTGGCTCGGCACGCCGTTGGCGCCTCTGCTGCGCCGCGCCGGCGTCCGCCGTGGAGCGGACATGATCCTGTCCAAAGCGACCGACGGGATGACCATCGGCTCGCCTGTCGAAGCCGTGCTCGACGGCCGACAGGCAATGCTTGCGATCGCTATGAACGGCGAGGCGCTGCCGGAGAAACACGGCTTCCCGTGCCGGATGCTGATCCCCGGTCTGTACGGATACGTGTCGGCCACGAAATGGCTGACCGATCTGAACATCACCACGTTCGCCTCCTCGGACGCGTACTGGACGCCGCGGGGTTACTCGCCGCAGGCCCCGGTCAAGACCGCGTCCCGGATCGACGTGCCGAAGTCCGGGGCGACGGTGCCGGCCGGGACCGTGGTGCTCGCCGGCACGGCCTGGGCTACTCACCGGGGCCTCGCTGCGGTGGAAGTGCAGATCGGCGACGGGGCATGGCGGGAGGCGACGCTGGCGTCGTCGGACACCCCGGATACCTGGCGGCAGTGGTCGTATGAGTGGGCGAACGCCACTAAAGGGACGCACAAGATCAGGGTGCGCGCAACCGACGGCACCGGTGCCGTGCAGACCTCCGACGTCCAGGACGTGGTGCCGAACGGCGCAACCGGCTATCACGCCATCACTGTTCACGTCTCCTGAGCGGTCGCTGCGCGCTTCAGCACTTGTCCTCGCCGGCCGAAGTACGGGGTGGCCTGTATGAGGTGAACCGTCAGGCACGGTGTCAGAGCTGCTCGTGATGTCGACGGAGGTGCGGTCGCGGGCTCAGGAAGCCACCCGCACCTTGTGGCAACGCTCCGGCGGGCGCGGCCGGTGGAGGACATGCTGCCGCAGCGGACCTGCCGGTCGAGCAGTCCCGGGCGAGCCGCACCCCATACGCTGCTCAATGCCCGGCCTCCTTGCCACCGTCTCGGCGCCGGCCCGGTGCGGGCGAAGACCCGTCGTTCGATGGGTGCCCGCAGCAGCCGCAGCAGTCTGCCGCGCCTGCGAGACAGAATGTTCGGTCTTGACGAATCCGGCGAAAGTGCCTTAGATTCACCTTTTGAATGAACGCTCCGTACACAGCTTGCGAGTTATTCCGTATCGCACATAAATAGGGATGGTCATGCTCCGTACGATTCCACTGCGAAAGCTCGGCCTCGGCCTCTCCATTGCCGCCTTGGCTACGTTCGCGGCAGCATGCAGTGACTCTTCCGATGACTCGTCGTCGGCCACCAGCTCGAAGTCGGCCTCGGCGACGCCGAATGCGGCAGAATCGGGTTCGACGGCGGCCTCTGCGGCGCCCAGCTCGGATGCCCCTGGTTCGACGATGGTCCTGAAGACCGCGAAGGGCAGCGCAGGCATTTGGCTGACCGACTCGGCCGGGCGCACGCTGTACCTGAACACCGAGGACACGAAGAAGGCGTCCGACTGCTACGACAAGTGTGCCAAGGAGTGGCCGCCGCTCACGACGACCAAGCCCGTGACCGTGACCGGCAAGTACACCGTGCCGAGCAGTGTGGGCACCATCACGCGGACCGACGGCACCCAGCAGGTCACCTATGGAGGCCACCCGCTGTACTACTACAAGGGCGACACCGCTCCGAACCAGATCAAGGGTCAAGGCATCGACAACAAGTGGTTCCTCATCGGCCCGATCGCCAACATCATGAACGGCAGCAAGCCGTAACAACGACCAGTCGACTGTGTCCGTGGCTCTGGTGCAGCATTCGGCCCATCGAAGAGGCGAAGCGTGATCGCTCCGCAGGGCGGCCCGAAGACACGTGTGCCAGTGGAACTCTGGCGCTCCTCCGGTCGGGACATCAGCCGGGTGGGCATGAGTCCCAGCGCCCCTTGCACGGGCCCAACCGGGCCTCCCGGCGATCGAACCGAGGTGGGAACCGCCTCCGTGGCACCAGGGGCGACGTCCAGTTCGTGAGACGCCGGCAGGCGGGGAGTCGGCGCCTTCATCGAGGCCCGCGCGCACAGATACACCCTCAGGGCACTGGATGACGCGACTGGCACCGGCAACCTCCAGTGTCCGGTGGCATCGGTGCATGTCTCGCCTCGCCCGAGGTCTGAAGGCGCTGGCGGTGGACACGTTCACCGCCACGCTTGATGAGCAGCCGCCTGCCGTGAACGGTCAGCCGGGCATTACGGTGGGACACGAAGACCTCCGTGCGGTGTGTTCCTAGACAGCTCCACCACACCGGAGGTCTTCGCCATGACCAAGCCCGGACAGCGTTACCAACGCTCGTGATCAATACACCGCCACCGACCCCACTGCCTTGCTGTCGTCGCGCGGAACCTCGTACCGGCCCATCCGTCATCTCGCAGCCGCATGCGCCCGCATCGCCCGTCCTGTCCGCGGCAAGCCCGGCGGCCCCGGCCCGCGCGGCGAGCGCGCCGGCCAGTGGCCAGGAAGACAGCGGCCGGACCTGCAACGGACGCGCGCTTCGCCCACGGGCCGCTCGCCTCGTCGACGGCGACCGCGCGGACGGCCCGGTGCTCGACTGCCCGCCCGCCGACCTTCCGGCACTCGTCGACTGGGCGCTGGGCGAGGCGGAGCCGGGTGGTGCCGCCTGCACGCTCGGGCAAGGACGCCGACCCGTCGATCGTGCTGACCGCCTCCGCCGTCCAACGCCTTGATCTGCCGACCGTGTCGGAGGCCCGGCGTGGCCTGCGCCTGCCCGACGACCACCCGGTAATCAAGCAACCCACCACGTCTCGCTGGAAGCTGACGAAGCGGGGCTTCGGCCCGTGGGTGCGGGTCTGCCGCACGGCCGACGGCACACGCCGCCAGTGCGTGCAGTTCGCTGTCATGCCCTGGGGCGCCCTCGACACCCGTTCATGGGGGATGGCCGATCAGCTTCCGCCGGCCGAACTCGCCCGCCTGCTGTCCCCTTACGCCGCCCGTGTGCTCACCCCGTGCGGCTCCACCGCCGTCACCGGACTGGAACTGATGACCGCGCTGCGCCCGCCCACCCGCGCGGTGAAGGACCCGCCGCCGGCAAGTGGGTGTACGGTTCGATGCCCGGCTCGCTGAGTGAACCGGTGGAGTGCGCCCCGCCCGAGGCCCCCGACGGACATCCGGCCGTTGCCGCCCTGTATCCCCGCTTCCACCAGCGCACCCCCCCGACCAGGTACTGAACGAATAGGCCTGCCAGTGGGCGCACGGGACCAGCCCTCCGAGTCGGACAGGAACAGGGACATGGCCGGTCGACCGCTGACGAAGCTGCTCGTGATCAAGACCTCTGCGTGGAGCTGGTCATGAAGATGCAGTACACCCGGTGACCGACGCCCCGGCACACGTACCCGGAAGCCGCTGTCCCCAGCGGAGAGGCTGATCAGTTCCACCCTGCGCCTTCTGTTCTGACTGCCTTCAACCGCCAGGGCTCATGGTGCTGAATCAGAGCCTCAGCCACAACGAGATCGTCCCGGCCTCATTCCGTTGGGAATTCTTCATGCATTCCTCGTCCGTCCGGCACGGAGGGCCCACTGGGGCGCGTCCGTGAGCCACTCGGTGATCGCGGTCAGGGACCGCGCACCGGTCAGAACACCAGCGGCCGCGGCCGCAACGAGCGCCGTCAGCGGGAAACGCCGGCCACGACGGTCACGCGGGTCGGGCAGCCCGGCGAGAAACCGGACGAGGCACACCGCATCAGGCGACGGCTGCGGCGACGGGATACGGGCCAGTTGCTCCATGCCCGACGGCATGGGAGATGCTGAGACAGCAGACACGGTCTGCGGTTGCGGTCACGTGAACTCGACACTCACATGATCAACGAACCCGTGCCTGCACCTGCATCCGGACCTGCCTGCCATGACCGGCCGTCACCGGGCGATCCCACCCGACCCGTAAACACGCAAGGTCCCTGTGCCCGTGGGGCCGAGGAGCCTTGACCCGGAATCTTGGACATGGGCTGTGCGGCTCGGGCCAGGGTAGTTGATGTTGTGTCGAGTGCTGTCTCGTAAGGGAACGCGAGGCCCGCCTCGACGCGTTCCGCTGGCTCCACCGCTACAACACCCGACGCCGTCACTCCCGCCCCGGGACAACGCAGTCCCACGGTGATGACGATCCGGTGGCCGCCGCGAGCCATGTGCTCCGCCACGGCCCGGCCGATGCCGGCGGAGCCGCCTCCCACCAGGGCGGTGCGTCCCACGATGCCGTCTCCAGCCGGCGCGGGCCCCCGGCCGGGCCGCGGGGCCCTCGCCGGGGCGGGTCGCGACGAATGCGCCCAGCGTGTTCCCCGTCGCAGCGCCGGACCAGCGCGGAGTCCCCCCAGGCGGGACGGGCCGGGGGCGGGGGTCTTGGCCCGTCGAGCGGCGACGCGCGGAAGTCGGGCCTGTGTCGAGAGAGCACCGACATGCTTCCGGGCGCGACGCACGAAGGAACCGTGCGCCGCGCCCGGAAGGGTGCGGGAACGCCGTCAGCCCGCGGCGCGCTCCGGCAGCGGGAGCAGGGCCAGCGGCACGTGGTGCTGCCCCGAGTGCACGTCCCGGTCGCGCAGGGACGCCTGGCTGACCGGACGCGGGAAGGAGATCTTGACGACGTTCAGGGAGGGGATGCGGAACATCTGGACGTCCTCGGCGGGCACCCCGTAGAGCCGGGCCACGACGTGTTCGTCGAGGAACGACTCGTCGGCCGCGATGTGGTAGCCGTCCTCGTCGCGCAGGAAGACCTCCATCGTGGTCCAGAAGGGGCCGGCGTTCTTGGACCGGACCTCGTGCGCCAGGTCGCCCAGGACGGTGGGGCGGGACTCAGCCATGGTGCGGGGGCTCCTCGATCTCGGTGCGGAACATCTCGGTGGGGGTGACGGTGTCGACGACGTGGTGCAGCACGAACTCGTACGCGGGCCCGCGCTCGGTCTCGGCCGGCGAGGCGGGGAACGCCAGGCTCGGCAGGTAGTCCATGTCGGGCGTCGGCAGGTGCAGCATCAGCGGGTTGGCGATCTTCGCCACGGCGGTGGCGGTGGCCTGGTCCGGGGCGCTGACGAGGAGCATCACACCGACCTCGCGGGGCGGGCCGGACGCCGGGTCGAGGTCACCGAGGATCGCGTTGTGCCCGTACAGCCGCAGGTCGACGGCGTATTTGTCGTCGCTCAGCCCGATGGTCTGCTCCACCCGCTGCCGCAGCACGGTGTGCATGAGCTCCGCCCACTCGTCGATGTGCTCCAGGATGTGCGGATCCCGGATGGCGCTGAACGACATGGTCTCGTAACCGGTGACGCGGGCGCCCTCGAGCTTGATCGTGTGCTGGTCGGCCACGTGGAACCGGGAACCCTCGACCCGCACCCGGCGCTCGTCCAGGGCGGTGTAGGCGGCGTCCCGCACGTCCAGGGTGCCGTCCGGCTCGCGCATCTCGTAGGGGTTGACCGTCTCGTAGAGCATGTGGGCGGCGACCAGGATCGGCGTGCAGGACACGGCCGGGTCGAGCGGCTCGATGGTGAAGCCGCCGGCGTCGACGGTGGCCAGGACACCGCCCGCCCGCGGGTCGCTGGTGCACTGCCCGCCGCACTCGATGATCTTGGCGGCGTGCCAGGACGGCCCGGCCGGCATGCCCTTCATCAGCGGGTACGTGGCGGCGATGGCGGTGTCGGTGGCGCGTCCGGCGAGCACGACCTGGGCGCCGGCCTCCAGGGCGGCGACGATCGGCTCGTGCCCCATCACGCCCACGATGCGGGTGCAGCTCTCCAGCGTCTCGCGCCGCAGTGCGCCGAGCGGCGGCAGCGGGTGGACGCGTCCCTCGTCCAGGCGCTCGGCGAGCGTGCCCGCGTCCTGCTCGCTGTAGATGCGGGCCACCCTCAGGGACAGCTTCTCCTCCGCCTGGATGCCGGCGACGATCTCGGCGACCCGGTCGACACCGGCGTCCGTGCCGCTGGTGCCGCAGGAGCCGACGATCAGGGGGATGCCGGCGCTCGCCGCCGCCTTCAGCAGTACGCGCAGGTCGCGGGCGACCGCGGCGCGGGTGGTCTTGGGGCGGGAGGCGCCCAGGTAGTAGGGGCCGGAGTCGGTGCTGCCCGCGTCGACGGAGATGACGTCCGCGCCGAGTGCCAGGCCGCGTGCGACCGTGGCCTCGGGGAAACCGGCCCCGAGCATGCCGGTCGGTGCCAGGACCTTGACCTGGTCCACCCGTTCGTTGTCCATGTTCCTTCTTCCTCTCGTCGGCCGGCGCGGGGCGCGGCCGGCGTTCATCCGTGGTCGCCGGCGGGCGGCTTGGGCAGGGGGGTGTTGACGGCGTGCCGGGGCTTTCCGGCCAGGGCGGCGACGATCTCGGCCGCCCCCTCGGTGCCGGCGGCGGCCCGGGCCTCGGCGGTCTGTCCCGCGAGGTGCGAGTAGACGTCGATGCCGTCGACGCCGCGCAGCGGGCTGTCGGCCGGGAGCGGCTCCTCGGTGACGACGTCGAGGGCGGCGCCGGCGATCCGCCCGGTGCGCACGGCGTCGGCGAGGGCCTGTTCGTCGACGACGGCTCCCCGGGCGGTGTTGACGAGGACCGCCGTCGGCTTCATCAGCGCGAACGCGGAGGCGTCCAGGAGCCCGCGGGTCCGCTCGGTGAGCCGGGTGTGCACCGAGACGTGGTCGGACGCGGCGAGGAGCTCGGGCAGGTCCACGAAGCGCACCGAGGGGTCGGTGCGCCCGCTCTCCGGCACGCCCGTCGTGCACAGCACGCGCATCCCGAACGCCTGCGCCAGCGGCACCACGGCCCGGGCCGCGGCTCCGTAGCCGATGAGGCCGAGGGTCGAGCCGCGCAGCTCGTGGCCGTCGTGCCGGGGCCAGCCGCCGGCCGCCACCCCGGCCGCGCTGCGGACCAGTCCGCGGGCCGTCGCGAGGAGCAGGCCCATGGTGTACTCGGCCACGGCGCCCGCGTTGACGCCCGGGAGGTTGCTCACGGTGATGCCGAGCCGGGTGGCGGCGGCGACGTCGATCGCGTCGTACCCGACGCCGGTCCGGACCACGGCCCGCAGGCGCGGGGCGCGGGACAGCACCTCGGCGGTCAGCGGGTCGTGCCCGACGAGCGCGGCGTCGGCGTCCCGGAGAGCGGCCACCAGCGCCTCGGGGCCGCTCCGGCCTGCGAGCGGGGCGTGCACCGTGGTGTGGCCGTGCCCGGTGAGGTACCGGTCGATGTCGTCGCCCGGCCGCAGGTAGTCGGTGGTGATCAGGATGCGGGGCACGCGGTCCTCGTCTCTCGTGTCTCTCGTGGTCGCCCGTGCGTCGTCCTCCGGCCGCGGTCGCGGGCCCGGCGGGGCCGGGCGGCGGTCATGCGACGGTGGCGGCGGGGCTGCGCCGCTGCAGCCTGCTGATCCTGATGATGACCGCCACGGACAGGGAGGCCACCAGGGCGATGTCCAGGAGCATCAGCGGCCAGCCGTTCACGTCGACCATCGCGCCGACCAGGGCGGGGCCCAGGAAGCCGCCGCTCGCCCAGCTGACGGTGTACATCCCGGCGTACGTGCCGAAGACCCGGGCGGAGGGGGCGAGGTTCCACAGCACCACCACGGCGTTGACCAGGAAGCTGCTCGCGCCCGCCGCGCCGACGCACAGGGCCACCACGGTCCCGGTCGGGTTCTGGGCGAGCGTGCCCAGCACCATGGCCGCCACGAACACGCACATGCCCGCCGTCATCACGCGCAACCGTCCGTAGCGCTCGGCGAACAGCGCCGACGGGTAGGCGGCCAGCAGGAAGGCGACCCCGCTCGGCAGGGTCAGGCCGCCGGCCTCGCCGCGGGTGAGGTCCAGGGCCTCCATGCCGTACGGCGTGACCAGGGAGCGGGACGCCGCCCAGGCGCTGCTGAACAGCAGGATGGCGGCGAGCAGCAGCAGCCGGCTGCGGTCCGGGGAACGGAGGATGTCGAGGAAGGTGTCGCGCACGCGGGGCTCCGCGTGGTCGGCCGCGGCGGCCTCCGCGGCCTCGGCCACGGCCGCCCAGTAGGCCGGGGACCGGTTGTCGCGCACCGTCGCGGCGAGGATCGCGATCGAGAGGAGCATGAGGGCCGCGGGGACCGTGAAGGCGACGTACAGGTGGTCGTCGACGAGGAGCAGGCTGAGCAGCGCCGTGACGATGACCGTGAGGCTGGAGGCGATCTTCACCGCCGCGTTGGCCCGGCTGCGCCGCTCGGGTGCGACGAAGTCCGGGACGAGCGCCTCGGCGATCGGCTTGAAGGTGTTGGCGACCAGCGCGTACGAGAACATGACGGCGATCAGCAGCGGCAGGGATCCCGAGGCGTGGGGGATGACGAGGAACAGGGCGGCGGCCACCGGCATCCCTGCCACCAGGTAGGGCATGCGCCGGCCCCAGGAGGTCCTGGTGCGGTCGGAGCGGTTGCCGATCCACGGCTGGATGAAGATGCCGAGCAGGTTGTCCATGCCCATGAGCAGTCCCACGACGGCGGCGCCGGTGAGGTGCTCACGCAGCAGCGGCGGCAGCTGGGACTCGTAGAAGTTCCACGTCGACTCCTGCGCGAAGACCGCGAGCGCGACGAGGAATGTGATGCGCCGGGTGTGCGCGCCCTTCGCGGCCGGCGCCGTCATGGCCGTCCCTCGGCGATCCGGGTGGCGACCGCCTCTCCCAGCCCGGCGGTGGTGCCGGTGCCGCCGAGGTCGGGGGTGAGGACGTCGGGCCGTTCGTCGAGCACGCTCTCCACCGCGGCCACGACGTGGGCGGCCGCCTCGTGCTCTCCGAGGTGGTCCAGCATCATCGCGCCGCTCCAGATCTGGCCGACCGGGTTGGCGATGCCGAGCCCGGCGATGTCCGGGGCCGAGCCGTGCACCGGTTCGAACAGGCTGGGGTAGGTGCGCTCGGGGTTGATGTTGGCGCTGGGGGCGATGCCGATGGTGCCGGTGCAGGCGGGGCCCAGGTCGGACAGGATGTCGCCGAAGAGGTTGCTGGCGACCACGACCTCGTAGCGGCCGGGCTGGAGGACGAACCGCGCGGTGAGGATGTCGATGTGGTCCTTGTCGGCGGTCACCTCGGGGTACCGCTTCGCCATCAGCTCGGCCCGCTCGTCCCAGTAGGGCATGGTGACGGAGATGCCGTTGCTCTTGGTGGCCCAGGTGAGCCGCTTGCGGGGGCGCTGCGCGGCGAGTTCGAAGGCGTAGCGCAGCACGCGGTCGACGCCGGTGCGGGTCATGACGGTCTCCTGGACCACCGTCTCCCGGTCGGTGCCCTCGAAGATGCGGCCGCCGATGCTGCTGTACTCGCCCTCGGTGTTCTCCCGGACGACGTAGAAGTCGATGTCCCCGGGCCGGTGGTCGCGCAGCGGGCTGCGCACGCCGCGCAGCAGCCGGACCGGACGCAGGTTGACGTACTGGTCGAAGCCGCGCCGCAGCTGCAGCAGGCTCCCCCACAGCGACACGTGGTCCGGGACCACCTCCGGCCACCCGACCGCGCCGAAGTAGAGCGCGTCGAAGCCGCCCAGCACGTCCTTCCAGTCGGCGGGGAGCATGGTGCCGTGCCGCAGCCAGTAGTCGGCGCTGGCGAAGTCGAACTCGGTGACGTCCAGGGCGAATCCGTGGACGTCGGCGGCCGCGCGCAGGCAGCGCAGCCCTTCGGGGACCACCTCGCGGCCGATCCCGTCCCCGGGGATCGCTGCGATGCGATGGGTGTGCGGCAAGGCTCGGCTCCTCGGACTGCGGCTCTTCCGCGGCCCGGGGCCGCGGACCCACCGGAGAGTGCGGTGGGTGTCCGCCCACCCTGGCCAGCCGCGACGGCCTCCACAAGCGGGTGGCGGGCAAGGTAGCCTTTCGCCCATGGAAAGCCACCGGCCGGCGGGCGGCCGTGCGGCGGTGAGCCGCTCGTCCCTGGACGACCTCCAGTTCTTCCGGGTGGTCGCGTCGAGCGAGACCCTCACGGCCGCGTCCCGGGAACTGGGGTGCTCCCTGCCCGTGGTCAGCAAGCGGCTCAGCGCCCTGGAGCGCCGCCTCGGGGTGCGGCTGGTCCAGCGCGGGGCGCGCCGGCTGGTGCTGACCTCGGAGGGCACCCTGTACGCGGCGCGCGTGGAGACGATCCTCGGCCAGCTGCGGGAGCTGGAGGACACCCTCACCGACCGGTCGGCGGGGCTGTACGGCACCCTGGTGGTCGAGTGCACCCTCGGGCTCGGGCGCGCCCATGTCGCCCCGCTGCTCGGCGAGTTCGCGGAGGCCCACCCGGCGCTCCACGTACGCCTGCAGACCTCGGCGCTCCCGCTGCGGCGGCGGGAATTCGACGTCGCCGTCCACGTCGGCACGCCGCCCGACTCCTCGTTGCGCATGCGCCGGCTCGCGCGGAACCGGCGCCTGCCGTGCGCCTCGCCGTCCTACCTCGCCCGGCACGGCACCCCGGCCCGGGTCGAGGACCTGGCCCGCCACGACTGCATCGTGCTGCGCGAGAACGAGAGTGACTACGCGCTCTGGCGGTTCGGCGACGCGGGTCACCCCCGGCACATCCGGGTCGACGGCAGCCTGTCGAGCAACGACGGCGACGTGGTGACCGGCTGGGCCCTGGAGGGACGCGGGGTGATCATGCGGTCCGAGTGGCACGTCAGGCCGCACCTGGAACGCGGTGAGCTGGTCCGGGTCCTGCCGCACGTCCCGACGCCGCCCGCCGACATCTACGCGCTGACCGAGGACGACGAGCACGTCCCGCGGCGGGTCAGCGAGCTCATCGACTTCCTCGCCGCCCGGCTCCCGCGACGGCTCGGCGCCTGACGCCGCGGGCCGCACGCGGGGCTCCCCCGCCCACCGGGGCACGCGGGGGCGTGTGCCACCCTCCTGTCGGATGGCTCTGAGGATTTCAGTAGCGCGAGATTCGTTGTGCGCCAGTCCGCCGAGGTAAGAGGCTGTCAACGACAGACGCTCGCCCAAGTCGGTTCACGTCGCCGGGTTGCCCCATCGCCTGCGCGGTGACGGTTGCCGGAACCTTGGCTCCGGGGTAGCGCTCCTCCAGTTCCCCGATCGGAGACTGCACCCGGAGAGGCGTCTCACCAGGGCTGACTCCCCGCAGCAGGGGAAGGGGTGGCGGTTCCTCGCCGTTCGACCATTGCCCCTCGATGACCAGGTCCGGCCCGATCAGTCGCCGCCCTTGCTCGCGGGCCTCCTGGGCCTGCCGCGCGGGCGGGGGCGTCCGTATCACTCGCAAGGTCAGCGTACGCCCGACATATGATTCCTTTCGGACCGGCTCCGGCAGCGCTGGCTGGCCGCGGCGGGGCTCAAGCGGGTGCCCTCGGCCGGTAGGCCACAATCGCGGGGCGTGCCGTTCGGAGTCGTAGGCCGACAAGTACGGTCGCCGGTGACCGGGTTGACCGTCTTGCGGGCCTGTTCGATCCACCGCTCCAACTTGCGGGAGTACTGCGCACGTTCACCGGGCGTTTCTATGACGGGGAGCCCGTAGACCTCGGAGATGGCGCGTTCGGGAGAGAGCCCGAGGTGCAGCGCGTACCCGTACAGGGTTGCGATGGTCTCCGCCCGTAGCCGCACCCCGTTCTGCTTCTTCTCGTGGGGCGAAGGAAGGCTCAGTGAGACAAGCCAGATCGAGCTGCGGGGCGCCTCACGGGAGGCCTCGGCGGCCTTCTTGTCGCGCACGCCGCCCGGGATCTGGGCATCCACAAGGAAGGCCTGCGGCAATGGGTCTGAGGGCCGAGGCCGACCAGGCCGACCAGGGCGACCGGCCCGACCTGCTCAGCACGGACGAGAAGCGTGAACTCGCCCTGCTTCGCAGGGAAAACGCGGAGTTGAGACGGGCGAACGAGATCCTGAGAGCCGCCTCGGTGTTTTTCGCGAAGGAGCTCGACCAGCCCCGCACGAGGCCGACGCGGTGATCAACCACCTCCGCGACGACTTCGGGGTCGAGCCGGTCTGCCGGGAGCTGGGACTGTCGGTCTCGGCATACAACGCCCGCCCCAGGCGGCCGAAGTCAGCCCGGCGCCTGCGCGACGAGTAACCGCTGATCAAGATCCGTGCAGCTCACGCCGCAACCGGCGAGACCTGTAGCGCCCGCAGGATCCACCGCCAGCTGCGGCGCGAAAGCGTCACCGCGGTCCGCTGCACCATCGAACGGTTGATGCGCAAGGACGGTCTGGAGGGTGTCATCCGTGGCCGGCGACGTCGGACCACGGTGCCCGAGCCGACCGCCCCGCACCCGCCGGACCTGGTCAACCGGCTCTTCACCGCCATACGTCCGAACCAGCTCTGGGTAGCCGACCTGACCTATGTCCGGACCTGGTCCGGCTGTGTCTATGTCGCGTTCGTCCTGGACGTGTACTCGCGGATGATCGTGGGATGGCAGCTCGCGACCCACATGCGCACCGATCTCCCGCTGGACGCCCTGGAGATGGCGCTGTGGCGCCGGGGCATCAAGAAGGAATCGGGCCTGATGCACCACAGTGATCGCGGCAGCCCGTACGTCTCGATCCGCTACAGCCAACGGCTGATGGTATGCCTCCAGCACGCTGTCGGTACTGTCGGTGGTACCGGTCAGGGACAGGGCGGGTGCCAAGGTCACCCTGGCCGGCACCGGCTTCTCCCCCACCGCCACCAGCGATGTCGTGACCTTCGGCGGCAAGGCCGCCACCGCCACCTCCGCCTCCGCCACCCGCCTCGTGGTGACCGTGCCCGCGGATGCGGTCAGCGGGAAGGTGGCCGCGACCGTGGCCGGCAGGAGCGTCGAGGCCACCGACTCGTTCGCGGTGGCCCCCTGCGGCTCCACCATCTCGAAGATCGAACCGGCCTCCGGTGTGACCGGCGCCCAAGTCGCCCTCACCAGCATGGGGTTCGCGGCGGCCCCGACCGACAACGTGGTGCGCTTCAACGGCATCGTCGCCGAGATCAAGGACCGCACCCCCGCTCTGCGTCACCGGCTGCCGGCGGATGCGGTCAGGACACCGTCGTGTGCTCAGCGAGGAAGGCGAGGACGGTGGAGTCGAAGCGCTCCGGTTCCTCCAGGGACGGCAGGTGGCCCGAGTGCTCGAACACTTCCAGGCGGGCCGACGGCAGCAGCCGGGCCATCCGCTCGGCCTCCGCCGGCGGGTTGAGGATGTCGTGGCGTCCGCTGATCAGCAGGGTCGGGATCTCGAGGGTGGGCAGGTCGGCTCGGAAGTCGAACCCGAGGACGGCTTTGTTGGCGGCCTCGATCTGCTCCGGGCTCAGCGCGAGCCCGAGACTGTGCCGGGAGACGTACCAGTCACGCACCTGGTCGCGGACGGACGGCGGTGTCTCCGGCGCGAACAGGCGGTCGCTGAGCCACTGCTGCTGCTGTTCACGGGAGAGTCCCCGCAGTTCGTCGGCGTGTTCGGCGAGCACGCGGTCCGTGGAGGACGTGCGGCCGTGGGACGTGGCCACCACCAGGATCAACTCCCGTACGCGCTGCGGTAGGGCGAGCGCCAGAGCCTGTGCCACGTAGCTGCCCATCGAGCCGCCCAGCACGGCGGTCCGGGCGAGGCCCAGCTCGTCCAGCAGCCCGATCATGTCGTCGACGTGGTCGCGCAGCGAAAAGGCGGCAGGACGTGTGCTGCGCCCGTGGCCGCGCAGGTCGGGCGCGACGACCCGGTGGGAGCGGGCCAATGCCTCGATCTCGCGGCGCTGTGCGGAAGCGTCCACGCCGACGCCGTGGAGCATCAGCAGCGGCGCACCCGAGCCGGCTTCCGTGACGTGCAGTTCGATCCCGTTGACGGACCGGACGTATTCAGACAGCTCGGGTGGGGCGGACGGGTCGGCGGCCATGATCGGACCACCTCGCTTTCTGTCGAGCGGATCAGGACCGCGGTGTGGGGGGCCGTCGCTCGCCTGCGGGTGTACCGATGAGGATGAGGACGGGTCGGGAACGGGACGCCGGGCGGCCGTCGCTCACATGGTGACGACGAGCTTGCCCAGGGTGTGGGTGCGGACCAGGTCGACACATGCCTGCGGGCCCTGGTCGAGGGTGTAGCGGCGGCTGATGGTCGCGGGCAGCCGGCCGTCCACCGCGAGTGCGCCGACCTCGCGCATGCCGCCGAACTCCCCGCCCAGGTCGAGCAGGAAGCGCAGGTCCACGTCGTCGCGGCCGAGGACCTCCGGCGCGGGCGGCGGGAAGATGATCGTGATCAGGCGACCGCCAGGCCGAAGCGTCCGGGCGAGTCCGGTCAGCCGGTCATCGGGCAACGTCAGGTTCAACGCGACGTCGATGTCCGCGGGGTAGTCGCTCGCCGCGTAGCCGATGACCTCGCTCGCACCCAGCTCGCGCAGGACGTCGGCGTCCGCAGGGGTGCCCGTGGCGATCACGCGCGCCCCGGCGGCGGCGAGCAGCGGGACCACGGCGGTACCGACGCCACCGGTCGCGCCGACGACGAGGACGCTCTCGCCGTCCTTCACCTCGGCCGATCCGATCACCGACAGCGCGGTCAGGCCCGCGGTCGCCACGGCGGCGGCGTCCGGCGCGGACAGCCCCGCCGGGCGGTGCGCGATCAGCGGGGTGTCTGCCTCGAAGACCGCGTACTCGGCGAGCGAGCCCGTGCTCAGCGAGGGACGGGACGGGTCGGCCACCGCGCGCATGGCGCGGGGAACGGCCTCGCCGAAGACCTCGTCACCCACCCGGAAGGCGGTGACGCCGGGACCGACCTCGCTCACCGTCCCGGCGAAGTCGTTGCCCGGTATGTGCGGGAACGGCAGGTCCACGGCCGCGCGGTACTCACCGCCGGGCAGCCGAATGTCGGTCGGGTTGAGCGAGGCGGCGGCGATCCGGACCTGGATCTGACCGGGCCCCGGTCGGGGTGCCGGTACCTCCTGCACCGTGAACTGCTCGGGCGGTCCGTATGCGTGCGCGACGACGGCCTTCATGGACAGCGCTCCCTGCGGGGTCTCATACACGGCAACCTGACCGTGCGGTCCGGTTATGGCGGGACCGTAACCCTAAACGGACCGAGCGGTCAACTTGCTAGTCTCTCCGTGTGACCTCACCCCGACCGCTGCGCGCGGACGCCGCCAGAAACCGGAAGCTGCTGCTCGCCGCCGCGGCGGACGAGTTCGACGTGCGAGGGCTGGATGTGTCGGTGGCCGACATCGCCCGCCGGGCCGGCGTCGGCAAGGGCACGGTCTTCCGGCATTTCGCGACCAAGGACGACCTCATCGCCGCGATCGTCCTCGACCGGATCGCCGCACTCACCGAGACGGGTGGAGAACTGCTCGACGCCCCCGATGCGGGAGCCGCGCTGCTGGAGTTCCTGTCCGCCGTGGCGCGCGAGATGCAGCACTTCGACCTGGCGTACCTCCAGCGCGCCGCCGAGCTCGACCCTGAGCTGTCCCGGGCCCAGGAGCGGCTGTTCCGGCACGTCCATGTGCTGGTCGAGCGCGCCCGTTCGTACGGCGCGGTGCGCGCGGACGTCACCGGAGCAGATGTCGTGGCGCTGATGTGCGCGCCGAAGCACGCGGCGAGCTCACTGCCGGACGCCCCGCCCGACCTCTGGCAGCGCTACCTCGCGATCATCTTCGACGGCCTGCGCCCCGCGGGAGCCCACCCGCTGCCCCAGCCACCGCCCCCCTCCCCGTGAGGGGGACGCGGGCGCTCACCGGCGCGTTCGGTCAGAGGTCCGCCGGCGAGCAGCGATGGCCTCGGTCACCTGTCCGACAGCGAGAAAGGTCCGTACGCGTCCTGGGGGAGGTTCGGGGCGTGCTCCCTTCCCCCGGCACTGGGGCCCTTCCGGGCCTGCCGGCGCCGTTTTCCTCGCCGGTGCGAGGACGGCACCCTGGAGCGGGTCTGCCGCGCTGTCCTGCCCGAACAGGATCGCGGCTGGCAGCGGAGCCTGGCCGCCTGCACCGACTCCTTTATCACCCCGAACACGGCAGAGACGAACTGCCGTGCACGCAGGTCAAGCGGGACACGGCCCCCGGTAGCAGCCGGCCGCAAGCAGTAGCCATGTTATGAGTGCAGTGAAGTAACCGAAGGTAAGGAGCGGAACGCCATCAGGATCACCCGGGCGAGGACGAGTCCGCCCGGGTACCGCAGGCCCCAGATTGGAAGGTGGTCCCGGTCACGCATCCGCGATCGCCGCAGTCCCGCCCTATCAGGCGGAATCTGCGGACGACGAAGGCCGGCACGGTCTGCCGGTAGATGGTGTTGAAAGCTCGGGGCCCGGGTGCCGTACGGCACCCGGGCCCCGAGCCGCGTCCCCAGGAAGAAGAGGTCCATGCCCTCTGCCAGAACCCGCCCCGTCGATAACCTCGACGACGACTACCCCGCGTACACGAGGGGCCGGGCCGCCGAGATGCTCGGCACCACCCCCGCCTTCCCTGCGCTCCCTGGGCGATCACCGCCTGATCACCCCCTTGCGCTCCGAAGGCGGTCACCGCCGTTTCTCCGCTACCGGCTGCGCGTCGCCGCCCGCGCCCGTGAACTCGTCGGCCATGGAACACCCATCGAGGCTGCCTGCCGCATCGTCACCCTCGAGGACCAGCTGGAAGAAGCCCGACGCATCAACGAGGAACTACGCGCCCAGGGCCGCGACTGGCAGTCGAACACCCCGGCTTCGGCATGATGTCCCCCACGCCTGAACTGCCGTCGTCCGGAGAGATCGCAACCGCACTGCACGCCCACCGGTGGCTGGAAGCGGTGACCAGCTCGCCGTCCGGGGCGTCCCCTGGCCGCCGCCCAAGAGCTGGAAGGGAGGCGCTGACCAGGCGCTAGGTGATGGCGTCCGGCCGGTGCCCTTACGTCGTCACGCCCCGTGTTCTCTCCCACGGCCAGTCGCCGGGTACAGCGGCCAGGGTCCCGGTGCCGGCCGGAAGGTGCCTGCCGGCACCGGTCGCCCTGCGTCGACGTCAAGCGCCCAGAGCGAGCGTCCCCGCGCCCTGGCCGGGTGCGTCGTCCCAGCTGCGGATCCTGGCCGCGAGTCGCTTCAGGCGGGCATCCGAGGGAGGCACGTCGATCTGGAAGTGTGACTCGTTCGGGCGGCGGAAGTCTCCGCCCCAGGCCACGACGTCCTGGCATTCCTTGAGGATGTCTCGGAGCGTGGCCCGTTGATGGGGAAAGAGACTGTCCTTGACGCCCTCCGGGTACCAGGTCGGGCGGATCGCGACCGCAGTCCCCGAAGCGTGATTGGTCGCGTACCCCTTCAGCTTGCCGTCCGCAGGGCGGAAGCCGATCACCTCACCGTCGACGAGCGTGTCGATCTCGTAGTGGTAGCGGCGGATGACATGGACGAGCACGGTCGCCGCTTCGCCGATGCGCAGGGCCACGGAAACGGAACTGCCCGCCACCTTACGGGTCCAGATGGCTCCTGCGGTGTCGGCCTGTCGTTCCATCGGCCAGCCGTTGGCGCTCGTGGGGTGAACAGGCGAGCCGTCCGCGGCCGCCGCCCGTGTGGACGCGGACGCGGAGGAGGGGATGGCGAGCGCGGTGAGGCTCGCTGCCGTGGTCAGGCCGAGGCCGGTGCGCAGCACGCCACGGCGCGAGGGGGGTGTGGATGAGATGGTCATGCCCGTCCTGTCTGAGAGTGTGGACTGCGATGGGTGGCGATCGGCGCATCAGAGGCCGCGCAGGGGCGCGTTGTACTTCTCGAAGACCTGGTGCAGGCCGAGCATCGCCGTGCCGTAGTTCTGGGCTCGTTCCTCGGTGCCGTTGTAGCGGGCCAGTGTCAGACGGGTGTGCTCCTCGCTGGTCGACATGGACGGTTGGGGGACGCCGACATCGGCGGCTCCCTCGATCAGGACCGCGGGCATCGTGCTGATGTTGTAGTCGTGGTCGTTGTGCAGTCGCTGCCAGACGTTCCAAAGGTCGTTCTCGTTGGCGGCGTCCATGATGGTGCCGCCGATCAGGCCGGCCCGGATGCAGTGGTTGCGGCCGCGAATGGCGGTGGCGGCGAGGATCTGCCCGAGACCGGTGCTGGCGTCGTTCTTGGTGCTGATCCCGGTCCCGTCGTAGTAGTCGATGACGGCCTCGTCGCCGACGACATCCAGCGTGTTGTACATCCGTATCTCCCACAGCAACGGGCTCTGGATGATGGCCTTGCGCATCCTGAAGGTGCGGGCGAGCCGGGTGACCAGTCCGTCGAAGTTCATCAGGATGTCGAACGACTGCGTGGTCGACCGGTAGGTGAGGGACTGGGCGCCCTCGTCCCCGCCTTCCTCGGGCACGCCCAGGGAATTGAGGAGATATGACTGCACGTCCGCCAGCAGGGCGTTCCGTCTGGACATGTCCATACTGACGTCCAGGTCAGCGGTGATCTGCTGGGGGTTGTAAGTGTTCTGGCCGGAGTCACGGCCGGACACGATGTTGTTGTCGATCTCGATCAGGCCGTTGCCGGCTCCCACCGAGATCGTGGAGATCTGGTCGAACGCCCAGTCACCGGGCAGCGGATAACCGAGGTTCCCGGAGAAGCCCGTGGACATGTCGCAGACGAAGCTGGCCGAGGTGTATCCCGCGGCGGCGACTCGACTGCACACGTTGCGGGGCCCGTAGATACCCGTCAGGTACCCCTGGCCGTGCTCGTTCATCACGTCCCGGATCGCCCGGAAGTGCGGAAGGATGTTGTCGGTGACCTCGTAGTCGAGCGCGTCGAAGTCCACGGCGAAGTAGATGCGTGTGCCCGGCTTGAAACCGTAGTGCTTGGCCCGCTCGATGGCGGCGAAGGCGTCGGCGACGCCCTGTTCACGGCGGAAGTAGGCTGCTTCCCCGCCCCAGGTCTGGTAGATCGGGAAGCAGCTCAGACCGTGAGCGGCCATCCGGCCCAGCTCACCGGATTTGATCTTTTTGTCGAGTGAGGTGTTGGGAACGTTCGACAGGTAGCGGCCCACGATCCGGTACCCCGCGTCCCTGAGCGCCACCGCCCGGTCGTTGGTGACCTCGGTGACGCAGTCCGCCGCAGTTCCCTTGCGGGTGGCGTCACCGGTGGACACCAGCAGCGAGGCCCAGGTCTGGAAGTCCCCGTGGCCGGTGACCGGGAGCTTCACGAAGTTCTGGAAGCTGCGTACGCGGGTGGCCAGATCGGCGTCGAACTGACTGGAGAAGAACACCCCCCCTCGCTTGTTGAAGATCATGGCGGCGGTGAAGAGACTCACCCACGTGCCCGACGAGCCCTCCGACAGGGGGTTGTTCCTGATGCCCTGCTGGGTGCCGGGGCCGAAGACGCCGTTCGCGACATCGTCGCTCATACCGATCTCGTACTGGATCGCGAACATGAGGGCCTTCTGCACGTCCCGTGAGAAGTGGCCGTCGCACGGGACGATGAAGAAGTTCCGGCGGCCGACGTAGCGGCCGTTCATCCACTGCTGTACCGCGCGGGTCAGCTCGCTGCCACCCTCGGTGGCGACGTAGGCGTCCATGGTCAGCAACGCCTTGAAGACCTTGGGCGTCACACCGTCCGCGAAGGCGCCGTCGACGCCCATGTTCTGCGTCAGCTCGCGGACCGACGCCGCGACCAGGCCGTTGTAGGTGCCGTCGATGCCGCCGCCGTCGTATCCCTTGCAGTACAGCGCCGACTGCACGATCTTGAGGATCTTCTCGTGCCGGGTGCCCGCGTCGATGACGGGGTGGCGGGACTGGAGGGTGGCGAGCGTGGTGGGGCCGAAGCTGTCGGACAGAGCGGTGATACCCAGCTCGTGCTGGAGTGCCCGGGTCAGTGCGAACATGACGGCCCAGCCGGTGCGGCCGTTCTCCTCCACCTTGGGGATTCCGCCGACGTTGTAGGAGTTGATGAACTTCTGTGCCTCGATGACCATTTGATCGGCCATGCTGGGTCCTCTCACAGGCACGCGGGCGGATGGCCGGCGCGAGCGCAGATGTTGGCTGCCACCAGGCGGTGCAGACGATGGGGTGGGCGGATCCGTCGCGGTTCGCGCGGATGCCATAGGCGTGGCACGGCCGGGAACGCGCCGGACGGGCCGGTGCGCGCACCGGCCCGCGAGGAGGCGTTCTTCAGCAGGTCGTTCTCTCGGCCATGTACGTCGCCACCGCGTCAGCAGTACTCGACGCCGTCGATCCAGTTGGTGGCGTTGTCGATGTAGTAGCTGGCCATGTAACCGCGGTGGCCGCTCGGGGTAAGCACCCACACCCAGTAGGGGTTGCCGCCCACAGTCTGCGCGCCCTCCTGCTGGCAGTACACCCACACCTGGGCCGGGTTGCTCACCGTTGTCTGCACGGAGGGACAGTTGGCGGCGGACGGGTACAGATAGCACTGCTCCCCGCCGCCGGCACGGACGTTGACGCCGGAGGCCCAGACACCGTAGTAGCCCTCGCCGTGTCCGGTCGCGTGGGCAGAGCCCGCCGTGCCGAAGACCAGGCCGGCGGCGGCGATGGCCGTGGACGCCACGGCAGCGACAGTGGCTCTCACGGAACGGATCATGATGGTTTCCCCCTCGGGACGGTTGGACGATCGATGCCGGATCGGCATCCATGAACGATTGCGACGGAGTCGGCCGTGATCCCTTGCTGTCACCCGGGTGAGCAAGGGATCAAGGGGTTGGTCTCGGAGCTGACGGACGTGTCCTTCATCCATCCCCACACTCCGTTGTCCGCTTTGGTCAACAACCAGCGGTTGGGGTGCGGGCCGCCCACGTAACCACCGTGGTCGAGACGGCAACTGAACCAGCTGTACGTCGTGTACATGTAACCGACGACCTTGCCGGTGCCGTCGAACTTGTCGTAGACCTTCGCGGCGTAGACGTTGTAGCAGTAGTAGGCGTTCGTCTCGAGCGTGCACTGGTGCTGGGCGCCCGCCGAGGCTGTGGGCGTGATCAGGCCCAGGCTCCCCAGCGCGGCGGCGACGGTCAGTGCGGCGGCTCGTGCGCGCAAGTGGAATCGCATGAAGTGTCCCCCTCTTCGTGCAGCCGTCGTCAGTGGTGGGCTGAGGCCGGCAGGTGGGCGGGTCGGTCTCTGCCACGTACGCGGAGGTGCTGTACCCGTGCCGCGCGACCGATCCGCTCGTGGACGAAAGGCTAGGAGAGTGCCGCCGGGTCCGGTCCTGACAGATGTCAGGGAGTCAGCAGGAACGGGGAGGGGCCGGAGGGCCGGGCAGGGACGTCGGCCAGCGTGATCCGTCGGGTTGCTGCGCGCCGGTCATTGGGAGGCGTCTCACCGCATCTCGGCCCGTCTTCCCGAAGGCCGACGCATGAGACACGGACCAGCCGCCTCACGCCCCGGCCGCGGAGAAGCCACGAGGGCACGGGTTCCACATGTGAAGCCGACCGCCGCGCTGTGAACCGCCGGAGTGAACGGCCCACGGCGCGGCGGTCATTGCGGCTACTCGAGCCGGCCGGAACAGGACTGCAGGTCCGGAATCCCTCGATGAGGACCGGAAATGGACGAGTACGGGCGGCCCCAAGTGCCGAAGCGCACTCCGCCAGCCCATCCGGCTTCCTCGGGGCCCGGGACGATCGAAGAGGTGAGGCTGCGACCCGGGGCAGCGGTGCTTGATGCCGGGCCCGGGCCGCCGGGGCGAGGGTGGGCTCGGTGACGGGGGCGTCACCGAGCACCCGGTCGAAGGCCGCGAGCAGGTCGTCGGAGAGTTGCACTCCGGAGGCAGCGGCGTTGGCGTGGAGACCTGATTGGGACGGGTGGTTCAGAACCCCAACAACCAGCTTCCGTACTCGGAGCCGTCCACGACGAGGTGCAGGCCGAAGGCGCCTGGACACAGCACCAGGACCGCCCGGACCCGGCTCGTTGATGCTCCCCTCGACGAAGCAGTCGGGCGCCTCGTCGCCCACACCCAGGGCGGAGGCGACGCCCGGGGCTGCGCCCGGTGTGAGCATGTTGGTGTGTCTTCCAAGCCGCAGGATGCTGTTGCTGATGTCTCCGTTCTGCCGCTGACGCGGCCGCAGTTGGCCGAGGCCCGGCGCATGCGCGCGGCCGAGTTGTTCGAGCAGGGACGTCCTTCATCCGAGGTTGCCCGGACAGTGGGGATGCATCCGGAGAGTGTGCGCCGGTGGAAACGCCTGTGGGAGCAGGGCGGGGCTGAGGCGCCGCGGCGGCGTCCGGCTGCCGGTCGGCCGCCCAAGCTGGACGACGCCCAGGTCGAAGCGGTGCGAGCCGCCTTGTAGCAGGGCGCCAGGGTGCACGGGTTCGAGGCGGACCTGTGGACGCTGGAACGGGTCGGCGTGGTGGTTGAGCGGGTGACCGGGGTGATGTTGGCCCGGGCATCGGTATGGCGCCTGCTGACCGGGCGGCTGGGGTGGGATCTGCAGCGGCCCCGGCGACAGGCCGTCGAGCGGGACGAGTGTGAGATCGTCCGGTGGGTCGCCCACGAGTGGCCGCGCATCAAAAGGGGGCGGTGAAGAAACGTGCCTGGATCGTGTTCCTCGACGAATCGGGCGTGTCGCTGCTGCCTCAGGTGCGCCGCACCTACGCGCCCCGCGGCCGCACCCCTACCCTGCGGCACCGGCTGAGCTGGAAACGAGCCGGGATGGCCGCCGTGCTGGGCTATCACGCCGCCGACGGTGGACGCGGCCCGCGACTGTGCTTCCACCTCAAGCCGGGCAGCTACGACACCGCTTCCCTGATCGAGGTGCTGGAACAGATCAAGACCTTCTACGCCGGTGAGCCGGTGGTGTTGGTAGGGGACGGACTGTCCGCCCACTGGAGCCGGGGCATGCGGGCCTGGGTGGCCGAGCAGGACTGGCTCACCCTCGAGCGGCTGCCGGCCTACGCACCCGAACTCAACCCGGTCGAACTGCTGTGGTCGGCCATCAAGACCCGCGAGCTGGCCAACCTCGCCGGCGACCACCTCGCAGACGTCGCCGACGCAGCCGAACGCGGCATCCACCGAGTCTGCTCCAGCGAGCAACTCCCGTGCTCCTTCCTCACCCACACCGGCCTTACCATTCATTCACAACCACCACAGAACTAACGGAAAACTCAGTAAGCCTGTGATTTCAGGCGCATCACACTAGGATGTCCTTAAGTTCCTGGAATGGATGGGGTGTCGGGAGAACTTCTGCATCTGCGGGCCCTCTGGCACGGGCAAGAGCCACTTCACCGATGCCCTCGGCCAGACCGTGGTCGAGGCCGGACTGACCGTACCCTGGTTCACCATCGAGGATCTCGGAGTCCTGGTCCGCTGGCACTGCGCGGACGACTCCATCGCCCGGGCCCTGGCGAAAATCATCCGCTCGGACCTGATCATCGTCGACGACATCGGGCTCCTGCCCGTCTCACCGGACGCCTCGGAGGGCTTCTACCGCCTGGTCGACGCCGCCTACGAACGACGCTCGATCGCAGCGGGCACGGGCCCGCAGTGAGGGGCAGCGGCTGGCTGCTGAGGAGAGTCGGTTCACTGCTCCAGTACGGCGAGGTCGATGGCGTCGGCCATGGCGCGGTATCCGGCCGGATTGGGGTGGAGGTGGTCGCCGATGTGCAGCCCTTCGCGGATGCGGCCGGTGCCGTCCGGGTCCAGTGCGCGGGCGAAGTCAACGACGGCGTCGTAGGCGCCGCTGGTGCTGATCCACTGGTTGACCCGGCCTCGGATCGCTTCACCTGCAGGGGTCCAGCCGGCCGCGCCCCGGTATGGGGGGAGCGTGGCACCGACGATTCTGACGCCGCGGGTGTGGGCGGCACGGATCAGTGCGCGGTGCCCGTCGATGAGCTGTCGGGCGGTGACCGGAGGTGTGGGGTTTGCGGTGCCGCTCGCCGGGTCGTCGGACTGCTGGATGTCGTTGATGCCGATGAGCACGAGGACCGTGCCGACGCGGGGCTGGTCGAGAACGTCTCGCGTGAACCGCGCGAGGCCGGCGTCGCCGCCGAGAGGGGCGTCGGTGAGCAGCTTGTTGGAGCCGATGCCGGCGTTGAGGACGGGGTGGGGGCGGGCGGCGCTGAGCAGGCGTTCGGCGAGGAGGTCGGGGTAGCGGTCGTGGCCGTCGATGGTCGCGCCGAATCCGTCGGTGATCGAATCGCCGAAGGTGACGACCGCGTGGGGCAGGGGGTGTGGGCCGGTGGTCTCGACGCCCTCGAGGTAGTACCAGGATCCGTAAGCGGGCTGGACGGTGTCGGTGTAGGCGGTGGCGGCCGGTTCGCGGTGGTGGTCGCCTTCGGCGCGGTAGGCGGTGGTCATGGACAGCTGGTGATAGGTGGCCGGCCCGGTGGCCCCTTTGAAGTAGAGGGTGATGGTGAGGTCGTCGAGCGGTTCGGTGGGCAGGGTGACCGGGTCGCTGACGGCGCGCCCGTTCGCGGGGATGGTCGTGGAGGAGGAGCCGGCGAAGCGCAGGGTGCGCATGGTGTTCGGCTGCACGGCTGCGGCGCCGGCGGTGTGGCCGATGCTGGCGCCGGTGAGGTGCAGGGGTGTGTGGCCGTAGGCGTTGGAGAGGCGGATTCTGACCTGGGTGCCGCCGGCGTGGAGGCGGACGTTCTGGCGGAGCGATTGGTTGGTGAAGCCCTGCTCGGCCCAGGTCTCGAACCACGGTGCAGCGGAGGGTCGCATGACCGGGGTGGTCCACGCGCCGTGCCAGAGCGCGGAGCCAAACACCCAGGGGGCGGCCTCGGGGTCGGGAGGCGCGGCCGGCACGACGTGGGTGAGCAGGGACGGACGAGGCTCGGGCGAACTCATGACTGAACGCTCCTTCTTCGGCGCGTGGTGCTGGCTTCGCGGTGTGGTGACGGGCGGGTGGGCAGTGCTCGGGTGGGCCCGGCGGCGCATCCTGGTGATGGCCCGCCGGGCCCGTGCGGGCATTTGCCGGATCAGTCGGTCGTGGTCGTGCGCCACTGCTCGGCCATGGAGACGCCGGGTAGGGGCTTGCCGATCAGTGCGAGGGGGGTGAAGAAGTTGACTTGGCCGATCGCCATGGCGAGGGTGGCCAGCGCCTTGTCGTCGTAGTGCTCGGCCGCCCGCGCATACAGGTCGTCGGGGACTCGCTCGCCGTGCCCGCCGGGCCTGAGGACGGCTTCCACCAGCTCCAGTGCGACCCGCTCGGCCGGGGTGAAGCAGGGGGCGTCCTTCCAGGAGGCGACGGCGGCGATCTTCTCCTCTGGGACGCCCGCGCGGCGCGCGTTCGTGGTGTGCATCACGGTCAGGTAGGTGTTCTCGGCGAGCTGCCCGGCGCGGAGGTGGACCAGGGTGACGGTGCTCCGGGGCACCGCTCCGTTACCGATGATCTTGAAGAGGGCGGTGCTGACATCGCCGAGTTCGGGGACCAGTTGCTGCGGGTCGGAGAAGCGGGAGGTGAGAGTGTCGAGGCTGTTCGTCATCGTGGTCATGAGAGTGTCCTTCTTGTCAGTGCGGGCTGCTTCCGGGCCGCTTCATCGGCTGCCTTCACTGCACTGACGACGCCCGCGGCACGAAGGTGACCGGCCGGCGCGGATTTCTTCGGCCGGTTGTGAGATCGGTGCCGCACGCGCGTCAACGACACAGGCCCCCGCCCCGGGGACGCACGGTCATCGGGACGGGGCGGGCTGTCGAGGAGTCAGTCCTCGGCGGACGCGAGGTCGAGGTGGGCCAGGCGTGCGGGGTCGGACAAGATGTCGATGGCGGCGATCCTGCCCCCGGCGATGGTGAAGTTCATGACGGACAGCGGCTGCCCGTCGAGGGTGTTGACCAGGCCGGCGAAGCCGTTGACGAGTGCCGGGCGGATGGTGGCGGCCGTGGCCATCCGCTGGAAGGTGTCGAGTTGGCCGGCCACCGCGGCAGCGCCCCGGATCGTCCGCAAGCCACCGGTGAGCGCACCGCCGTCCGCGCGCAGCACCACGTCCGGATCGAGAAGGACGAGGAGCGCGTCGAAGTCGCCGCCGCGGGCGGCGCTCAGGAAGGCGTCCACCACTCGGCGCTGGTCGGCCCGGTCCGGATCCAGGGGCGGCGTCGTGCCGCGTACCCTCAGTCGGGCCCGGCTGGCCAGCTTCTTGGCCGTCGCAGGTGTGCGGTCGACGACCGGCGCGATCTCCTCGAACGACAGCCCGAACAGGTCGTGCAGCACGAATGCCAGCCGCTCCGCCGGATTGAGCGACTCCAGCACCACCAGCAGGGCCAGTCCCACCGAGTCCGCGAGCAGCGCCTCCTGCTCGGGATTTGCTCCGTCTTCCCGGCTGATCACCGGATCGGGCAGCCGTTCCTCCAGTGGCTCCTCGCCGCGCCGCTTGCGGGCACGGAGCATGTCCAGGCAGACACGGCCGACCACCGTCGTCAGCCAGCCCCCGAGGTTGTCGATCCGGCGGTCGTCGGAACCCGCCAGGCGCAGCCAGGTCTCCTGGATCGCGTCGTCCGCCTCGGCCAGGGAGCCGAGCATGCGATACGCCACCGCACGAAGGTGCGGCCGGTGCTCCTCGAACCGCATGGCAAGAAACTCAGGAGGATTCACGATCACAGACCCTTCTTCGACGTCATCGTTTCCCTGACGTCCCGCACATGTGAAAGGTGACGCTGCATCCGCTGGCCTCGTTGCCCGCCATCACTCGAGGAGCCGGGGCCGCCTTCGCCGGGCGACCGGTGCCTGTACCCAGCTTTCGCTCGATCGGCGAGGTGGACCTGTGCAAACGTGAGCGCGCCCGCGTGGTCAGGCAAGGCCGTCGAGGAAGTCCTGGAGGGCGGCATGGAGTAGGCCGGGCTGTTCCCGGTGCAGGTCGCGGGTGGTGCCGGAGATACTCAGGGCCACGGTGGCAGGTCCCTGCCGGAGCATCGCGTCGGTTTCTCGCGTGGGGATGAAGCTGGTCTGTGCCAGGATGACCTGGGGGCACACGACACGTTTCCACTCCGCAGGTAGGAAGTGTCCAGCGGTCTCAGCGATCGAGCGGACCGTCACGTCCCGGTTGTCGGCGCGGCCACCAGCCGTCCTCGCGTTCCTCCAGGCCGGCCGCCCACCCTGCGCCGACCGCCCCGCCGCCGAAGAACGCTGCTGCCTCGGGTGAGGAGAACGGCGTCGGTCAGCTGTCGAGCCAGCCGCCGATGTCCGCGGCGATGTCCGGGTTCGTGCCGTCCGGGCCTGCCTTGACGAGCACCAGCCCGCGGACGAGTGCGGGACGGGTGGCGGTGAGCAGGGCTGTGCGCCCGCCCGGCGACTGGCCGACCAGTACCGGTCGGCGCCGGCCGAGTTGCTCGACTGCAGCGACGACGTCGGCGACATGGGCGGCCCGGGAGACATCCTGCGGATGACGCTCGCTCGCGCCGTGCCCACGCTGGTCGACCGCGACGACCTGATACCGGGCAATCAGCCGCGAGGCCACCATCTCCCACGCATCCGCATGACCGGCCAAGCCGTGCAGCAGCACGACCGGTTCCCCCGGCCCGCCCCGGTCCCGGCAGACGAGCCGAAACCCGTCGCGCACCACACGCTCGGACCGCACCACGACTGCCCCCAGGTATCGTCTCGCCCCGATCATGCCCCGACAGCCACGAGCCGCGCTCAAGGACGCCCTTCTCGAAGGCGCTCCACCATGAAACACCGGCCACGTCCGCGGCGACGGTGCCCTGTGACCGCAGTGGGGCAACTGCCACTGTCAGACCCAGGTGGCAGCATCACCGATGTGAACGCCCTGAGGCGTCCTCAACTCATCTCCGTGGCAAACGAAGAGGAGCATTCCCCTTGCGACTGCATCACGTAGCGCCCGGCATCGCCGCGGGCATCCTCGCCCCGGCCCTCCTGCTCGCCACCCCGTCCTTCGCCGCCACGGCGGCACCGACCGCGGTGACGGTGCCCGCGGTGTCCTCGTCCGCGGACGAGCCGGACGCCGACGACCTGAGGGTGGCCATAGTCCGGATCCTCGCCGACCCGGACAGCGGCCGGCGCGTCATCGCCGAGGTCAACGCCCTCCTGGACGCCAACGACCCCGACGCGATGCGCGCCTGGCTGGAGACCGGCTACCGGATCGCCCAGGCCGAGGACGACCGCGTTGCCATCGGCCGCATCCTCGCCGACCCGTCCATCAGCCCGGCCCTGCGCGCGGCAGCCAACGCCGCCCTCGACGACAACACACCCGAAGCGCTGCGCCACTTCCTGGAATTCGGCAGGTACCAGGTCGTCTGATCGGCACGGCGCCGCACCACAGCGCGTCGCCCGGGTGGCACCCCCTGCCGCACGCCCGGTCGCCGGAACGCCGAGAATCCGGGCGGGGCCGCCTGCACCTCTGTGTGCGGGCGGTCCCGCCCGGCAGGCCCTGTGCCGGCTCGGCGCCCTCCGCAGAGCTCTGTGGTCTCGCCGCCCGGTGCGGCATGGGCCACTGACACCTCCGACAGCAGAAAGCACATTCTTCGATGAAGACACAACTCCTACGTACCGAGCGCAGTGGTCCGCAGACCGCTTCCGTCGTGACCGACCTGCCGTTCAAGCCTCAGCTCGTCAAAGCGGTGTTCAGGGACGTGACCTCGTTGCACGTCTCCCGGTCGGCCGCGTGGGCCGCCGCGTCGGTGACGCGGACCGTGCTGACGGAGATCATCGACGGCGCGAGAAGCGCGGCGGCCGAGGAGGCCAGGAAGAGGCTGATTCCCAAGGACCTCATCTCGGCGATCGACCGGAACGTCGAGGTGGAGGTGGGATCGGCGTGGTACCTGCACAGCCCTACCTTCCACGGCCTGATGGGCGAGGTGCGCAACGCCGATGGTGCGCTCGTGTCTCTTCGTGAGCGCCGCGGGGCGCGTACACCGAGCGGTGTGGCCGGCGCCCACCGGTTCGAGGCCGGGGTGAGAAGGCTGCTGGGGAGCCGGGGGGTGAGGGCGGTCCCGGCGATGGTCCGCGACCTGGACGGAATCGCGAGCGTGTTCCTGACGGACCTGGCCCGGGACGCGGCCACGGTCGTCCGCGAGGGCGGGGTCAAGCGGTTCGGGACGGTCAGTCTGGTGGTGCCGGGCGAGCAGGCCCCGGCCCCGCTGCTCAAGGACCCCCTCCTCGCCCTGTCCACCCGCCGCGGGGACGGGCGGACCGTTGGCGCGGATGACGTCCTGGCCGCCGTCACGATGCAACTGTTCGGCGATCTCAGACAACGCGCCATCACCGAGGCAGCCGAGATGACACGGAACACGTCGGCCAACTGATCGGTCCCGCCCCTGCGCTCTGCCCACTGCGCACGGTTCCCACGTGTGCGCGGCTCCCGGAATCCGCCGCCCGCATTCGGCTCCGGGCAGCTCGCGAGAACGGGCTCGTCGCATGGGCGCGGACCGCCGGCCGCAGGCACCCCACGGGGAAGACTTCCCTTAGTTCCGCGGCACCTGACGGGAAACCTGTGAGCGGCCGGACAGCGGCGCTGCTTGATCCGCAGGAAGCGCATGCAGCGAGGTAGTGCCTCCACCGAGTCTGTCCACGGCACGATGGTCCCGCTGTCACGTCAAACGTCTCCCCGGCTGACGTGACACACCCTGAGGATCCCGGCCCCGTACCGGGGCCACCGGCACCAGCAGCGCGGGCAGACCGTGACGAGAGGGGCGGAACGCCATGGCACTGCCATGATTCCCCCTCCCGCAGGATCCCGTCCTCGACGCCTACACCGAACACGGCGTCCAGGGCCTCCACCTATGCGGCCTGTACGGCGACGCCGACCACGCCCACCGCCACACCCTGGAAA
Organism: Streptomyces sp. NPDC014676; assembly: GCF_043084105.1. Classification (NCBI taxonomy): domain Bacteria; kingdom Bacillati; phylum Actinomycetota; class Actinomycetes; order Kitasatosporales; family Streptomycetaceae; genus Streptomyces; species Streptomyces sp. NPDC014676. The sequence goes on from NZ_JBIBZI010000024.1 coordinate 53,359, forward strand.
CGGCGTTCACCGTCGTGTGGGACACCGGACGGCGCCTGGCCGCCGACGTCACCCAGCTCACCCACGCCGGCGAAACCCTCCACGGCCTCCTGCTCACCGCCCAGACCCGCACCCGGCTCGTCCTCGCCGGCACACTGCCACCCGTTCTGCGCGATCGCATCACCATCGCCGGCACCCAGCGATTCCTGCCCACCGCCCCGACACCGCCACCGCAATCACCGTCGTCTGGGAAGCTCGCTGACCCGTCGGCGGTGCACGTGTCGCCGGCTCGTGAGGAGGGAGTGTCTGATCAACGGCGGACCTGATGATCAAGGAGACGCCAGAGATGACCGACACCGTCGTTGGGCCGAGCCCGCTGAGCAGCCGGTCCAGTCGCCGTCGAGTACGGCGACGGACGAGCAGTTGACCGCGATGCTGGTGGACCGCGCCCGTACGGACGGGTTGCAGCTGACCGGGGAGGGCGGGCTGCTGCAGGTGCTGACCAAGCGGGTGCCGGAGTTTGCCCTGGAGGGTGAGATCACTGATCACTCGGTTACGGAAAGCACGATCCGGTCGGGAAGAACAACGGCGACAGCCGCAACGGCACCCGGGCGAAGACCGTGCTGACCGACGCCGGCGCCGTCGAGGTCAGGGTGCCCCGGGACACCGCTGGCGGCTTCGAACCGCAGATCGTCAAGAAGCGTCAGCGGCGCCTGACCGGCGTCGACGGGATGGTGCTGTCGCTGTCCGCGAAGGGCCTTACGCACGGCGAGATCTCGGCCCGTCTCGCCGAGGTCTACGGCGCCGAGGTGTCCAAGCGGACCGTCTCCACCGTTACCGACAAGGTGGTGGACGGCATGGCCGAATGGCAGATTCGGCCCCGAACGGCAGCCGCTCGTCTACGAGAAGATCTGGCGGGACGCCGCCTGGCTCCCCAGCGGGCTGCTGCGCCGCCTCGGACTCCTCCACACCGTCGCCGTCCTCCGCCCAAGCAGCACCGGGCTCGCGACCAGGCCGGACTCGCCGCGGAGACCCGCCGCTTCTTCCGCAGGCGTCAGCGTCAGCCGCACATCGTCCGCGGCTCCTTCGGCGGCCCGCACGTCCGCTACGTCCTGGACGAGAACCCCATGAGTTTCTGATCAGTGGGGCGTGTCCGGCAATCCCCGACAGCGGCGGTTTCGGCGCGTCCTTCGGCAGGCGTCGTTCGGGAGCCGGACCGGTGAAGACGGCCACCAGGACGGGCCGCGATCACCGGCGGCGCCAGGAACGCCGGCAGGGCGTGTGGCTATGAACTGGACGGTAGGTGTCGCCGGTCACCGCCAGCGGCACGGTGAGCCGAGAGAGCTTCCGAGCTGGTGAGGGGGACGGCTATGCCCGTTCATCTGATCTCGATGTCGTCGGGGCCCAGATCGGAGTGCTCACCGTCGGATGGTCCGCCATCACGCAAAGGCTGCACCGATGGCGTCGCCGATCTCGTTCAGCACGTCGCGCGAGACCTGGACGTCGCGGGTGAAGGACAGGAACGCGTGGGGCACTCCCTCGACCGGTCGGTGCGTCACCGGCACTTCAGCCTCGCGGAGAGCGTCCGCGTATCGGATGCCCTGGTCGCGTAGTGGGTCGAGTTCGGCAGTGACGATGAACGTGGCCGGGAGCCCGGTAAGGTCTTCCGCGCGCAGCGGAGAGACGCGGGGGTCAGCGCCCTCGTCGGGGGTGTTCAGGTAGGCGCCCCAGAACCACTCGAGCCAAGGGCGCGTCAGCAGGGGGCCGGCAGCGTTGTCGTACATCGACGCGCTGTCGTCGAAACGGTCGGTTGCGGGATAGGCGAGGGCCTGGAAGGTGACGGTCGGTCCGCCGCGTCGCTTCGCTTCCTGCGCGGTGACGGTGGCGAGGTTGCCTCCCGCGCTCTCTCCGAACAGGGCGATGCGCTTCGGGTCGGCGCCGAAGGTGCCGGCGTTCTGCTCGACCCACTGCAGCGCCGCGTAGGTGTCTTCGACGGCTCCCGGGAACCGGTGCTCTGGCGCCAGCCGGTAGTCGACGGAGACGACGACGGTCTTCGACCGCGTCGCGACCGCCCTGGCGAAGTGGTCCTGGCTGTCGAGGTCGCCGAACACCCAGCCGCCGCCGTGGAAGAACACCGTCACCGGGGCGGGCGAGCCCGTCGGGACGCTCTCGGGTGTGTAGATGCGGATCGGGACGTCATGGTCACCGTTGCGGAAGGTCGTGTCGCGAACCTCGCGAACCGGGACGACGTCCCCGGCGAACGAGGCGAACGCAAGGCCGATGGCGCGGTTCTCCGCCACGGTGAGGGTGTTGGCTGCGGGCGCGGGGGTCGCGGCCAAGTCGTCGAGCACGGTCTGGATCTGCGGGTTGAGAGTCATGAGCTGCACCTTTCACGGGTGCTGGAGCGATCTTGGAATGAGCACTCCAATCGTAGGTATCGCGAGATTGGAAAGTCAATTCCATTCTTTGGTAGGCTGGCTCCCATGCAGACGCGCAGTGTCGAGAACCGGGTCAAGGCAGCGAGTACGGAGGGGGGGCGTCGCACGCGGGACCGCATCCTGCGCGCCGCTGCCGAGCTGATGTTCAAGCAGGGCGTCGCCGGCACGAGCATCCCCGACGTGCAACGCCGAGCTCAGGTGAGCGCCTCGCAGATCTATCACTACTTCGGGGACAAGAAGGGCCTCACGGCGGCGGTGATCGAGTACCAGAGCACCGTGAAGCTCGAACAGCAGCGGCCCCTGCTCGACCACCTCGACAGTATCGACGCGTTGCGTGAATGGTGCGAACGCGCCGCCGTCCGCCTGGACGCGGTGCACTGCGCCGGAGGGTGCGAGATCGGCTCGCTCGCGAGCGAGCTGTCGGACATCGACCCCTCAGCTCGCCTCGGCCTGGCCACGGGATTCGCTGCGTGGCAGGCGGCAATCGAATCCGGGCTTGCTCGCATGCGCGAGCGCGGCGACCTCGGAGCCGACGAGGACGTTTCGGCGCTTGCGGTCACGCTGCTGGCCGCGATACAAGGCGGCATGCTCCTGTCACAGGTGAGCCAGGACGCCACCCCGTACCGCCGCGCGGTCAACGTGGTCATCGACCACATCGCGGACCGCGTCGCGGCGGCTCAAGCTTCGCGGTCCACCGATCGCTGAACACGGGCGGTCCCCCCGGCGGCTGCTCCTGCACCGAGCGCCGCCGAGGGCTCTCCATGCCGCCCGGTCAACGAATCCCGCCTTGACGACGGTGCCGCCTCGGGTCAGCACCCTGCGGATGTCACGGGTTCCAGGTCATGGTGGCGTAGACCCGGTCGAAGCGCCGTGCGGCCAGGTCCTGCCGGGATATCGACCAGGAGTAGAGGGCCGTCTCCAGGCCGTCGAGCCCGTGTTCCCACTGGGCGAGGCACACCCAGTCCTCGGGACGTACGTCCGTATCGGGTGCGGGCAGTTCGCCTCGGGCCACCGCTCGTGCCGCTTCCCGCCCGGCCATCACGCTGGGACACCGAGGACGCTCCGAAGGTACTGGTCGTCACCACGTTCGACGTCTACGACGCGCTGCGCGCCGGAGCGAGCGGCTTCCTCCTCAAGGACGCGCCTCCGGCGGAGCTGGTCAACGGCATCCGCACCGTCGCCTGGGGCGAAGCCCTGCCGGCTCCCGCCGTCACCCGCCACCTCATTGGCCACTTCGCCCGGCATCTGCGACCGGCCGACACCTCCCTCCCGGCCGGACAGGACGTCGTGCGTGCGCTGACCCCCCCCGCGAGCTGGAAGTGCTCCAACTGATCGCCGAGGGGCTGTCGAACGCGGAGATCGCTGCGGCGATGTTCATCATGCCCGAGACCGTCAAGACCTACGTGTCGCGAATCCTGGCGAAACTCGGTCTGCGCGACCGTGTGCAGGCCGTCGTCCTCGCCTACAGGGTCGGACTGGTGCCCGGCACACCGTGACCGGGGGATGGAGAGCAGGCTGAGGACAACGGTGAGTTCGCCATCTTGCGTGGGCTAGCGGCCGCTGTCATCGGCCGGCCGGCGATGCTCAGTCCTGCGTGGAGATGCAGAAAGGATGGCCTGCGGGATCCAGCAGGACCCTCCGCTGATCGGGGTGCGGTTGAACGGGGGGTTCCACGGCGCCCAGTGCCAGCATCCGTGCATGGGCGGCGTCCAGATCGTCGACGCCCAGTTCCATGTGAGCCTGTTTACCCTGGGACGGGTCCGGCCAGGTCGGACGCCGGTAGTCGGCCACCCGGATAAAGCCCAGTCCGGGTGAGTTCTCCCGGCCGAGCAGGATGAAGTCGTCGCTGGAGTAGACGACGGGCAAGCCGAGCGCGTCGCCATAGAAGCGGGCCAGCTCGGCGGGGTTTGGGCAGTCGAAGTCGACGGACAGCAAGCGGATCGCAGGTCCGGACGTGGGTTCGGTACTCATGGAGAAGACGCTATGACGGAACCAGGACAGTTCCGGTCCTGGTCATGAGGAACACTTCGGGATGTGATCAGCACCTCCGCCCGCCTGCTGCGACTGGTCTCGCTGCTGTCCACTCGACCGATGTGGACCTGCCGCGAGCTGGCCGAGCGTATGGCGATCACTGACCGCACGGTCCGGCGAGACATCGCCCGGCTGCGGGAACTCGGCTACGGCATCGAGTCCGACCCCGGGCCCTGGGGCGGCTACCGCCTCAGCGGTGGCACCCGGGTGCCACCGCTGATCCTCGACGACGAGGAGGCGTTTGCCGTGGCCGTCGCGCTGCGGGAGACCGCACTCAGCGGCGTCCTGGGCAGCGACCAGGCCGCACTGTCGGCGCTGTTGAAACTACGGCAGGTCCTACCGCCCCGGATCGCGGACCGGCTGGGGGAGATGGATGCGACCTTCGTACACACTCCCAGGTCCGAAGGCCGTCAGATCTCGCCCGGCGTGCTGCTGGAACTGGCCACCATCTGCCGTCGTGGTGAGCGCACCCGTCTGTCGTACCGGGACCATGCGGGGAAGGACACGGTCCGGGACGTTGTCCCCTATCGCCTGGTACACACAGGCCGCCGCTGGTACTTCGTCGCCCAGGACATCGCCCGGAAGCAGTGGCGTACCTTCCGGGCCGACCGGGTGGTACAGGTACAACCGACCGGACGTACCGTCGCACTCGTCGACCCGCCCGACCCGGCGCTCCTCGTCTCTCGATCCATCGCCGGCGTCGTGTACCCGCTCTATGCCACAGTCCGGCTGGCGCACCCCATGGACCAGGCGCTACGGCTGGTCCCACCCACGATCGGCACCCATCGCCCGGACGGCCCCGACGCCACCATCGTCGAAATCGGCGGCAACGACGCCGACCAGCTCGTCACATACCTCCTCAGCCTGGGCACCACGCTACGCGTTCTGTCACCGGACCCCGTACGGGAGGCGCTGCTGCGCCGCACCCGAAACCTGTTCGAGGACAACAGGGACAGACAGTCCCGGTAGCGGGCGTTGCGCTGGGTACGAGGTCTCAGCCGCACCTACGGCCTTGCCGGCACCCGAGCACGAGCCGAAGAACCTGCCACGGTCAGCCGATTCATCGGAAGTCGACCCGGGTCAACGGTGCATCCGGCCGGGGACAGGGTCGGCGGATGCGCCAGTCACGGATAGTGAAGTCTTGTCAGGAATTGTGTATGAGGCGCGCCGTGGTGTCGGAGTGGACCGGTTGCGTGGTGGGAGCAAGAAGGGGGTCTACCGGGTTTACACGAGCGGATCACGTGCAGCAAGTGTGATCGTCTACAGCTGGGCCGAGGCCGAGAACTTCTGGCCGGCCGCGGAAGCCATCGGCCCGACCCACCCGTTCGCTCCAGCCTCCGGGCCGGCCCCCTCCTGAGGGCTGTCACGTAAGCGATCTTCCTGAGGGATGATCTTGGTCGTGTCCGTTGTGATCACGGCCTCGGAGTCGTCCTGGATAGGCCAGTTCACCGGGCTGAGTCCGCGTGCCTTCGGCAAGTTGGTAACGCAACTGCGCCCTGAGGACGTGGACGTACCGGTTCGGGGCCGGCCGTGGAAGCTGTCCCTGGAGGACCGGGTGCTGCTGGTCGCCGCGTACCGGCGGACCAACCTGACGATGCGGCAACTGGCCCCGCTGTTCGGGGTGTCGAAGTCCAGGGCCGACCGGGCCATCGACCACCTCGGGCCGAAGTTCACCCTGCAGCCCCGCCGGCGGTTCGCCCGGGACACTGTGCTGATCGCGGACGGCACTCTGGTGCCCACTCGTGACCACAAGGTCGCCGAGCAGCCGAAGAACGATCGCTACTCCACCCATCACCAGGTGGTCATCGACGCTGACACCCGCCTTGTCGTGGTGATCGGCAAGCCGCTGCCGGGCAACCGCAATGACTGCCGGGCCTGGGCCGAGTCCGGCGCGAAGGCCGCCATCGGCAACACGGTAGTGATCGCCGATGGCGGCTACCCGGGCACAGGGCTGGTGATGCCGCACCGCCGCAGGCCCGACGAGGAACTACCCGGCTGGAAGAAGGCCCACAACAAGACCCCCAAGCAAGTCCGAGCCCGTGTTGAGCACTGCTTCCCCGCATGAAGACCTGGAAGATCCTGCGCGACTGCCGACTGAGGGGGACGGCGTGCACCACGCCATGCGCGGCATCGCCCGCCTGTACAACCTTGCCTTGAGCTATCCGTGAGCATCCCCACTGGCGGCCTCGGATGCCGAAGGCGGCACATTGGCGACTGTGACTGGCAGGCCGTGCTCCTGCGGCCATCCCGGCCGCCACCGGGTAAGCCACTCGGCGAAGTCCTCGCGCACGAACCAAGGGACCGCCGGCTTCAGCCGAATCCGGGGTCGCTCATCAGCCCACCACACCTCGAATTCCGACTCGGTGCCTTCCGTGGGCCAACGTTCAGCTTCGCTTGGCAGTAGCAGCACGTCAACGAAACCGTTCACGGGCAGCCCGATGTCCACAAGGATGCCGATCACGCCGGGACTCGGCACCCGGACCACCGTTCCAAGGAAGCGTTGCCCGAGATGCGGTCGGTGACGTGCCGCCTCCCACTCTTGTGCACTCACCACCCGGGCACCTTGCCAGAGCCGAGACCGATACGGGCCAGCTTTTAGCGGAGCTTCCTCACGCCCTTGATGTTCGGGGATCCCTTGCGGGAGATCAGCGCCTGGATGCAGCGGCGTCGCCGCTCACCGCGCACAGCCTTCGAGTCGTACGCCGTGTCGCGGGCCGTCGGCGGTGCACGTTCCGAAGGCGTGATGTCCTTCGGGACGTGCGCCAGGGGTTCGGGTTCAGGCGTTGTAGCCGCCGTGGGCGTCCAGCACCGCGCCCGTGACGTACGACGCGGCGGGGCTCGCGAGGAAGGCGATCGCCGCGGCGATCTCGTCGGGGTGTCCCATGCGCTGCAGGGACAGCGAGCCGACCAGGACCTTGAGCGTCTCGGGGTCCGGCGGCTCCATGCCGCCCTCCATCAGTCCGGCCTCCACGACGTTGGCCGTGATGTTCCGGGGCCCGAGGTCGCGTGCGACGCCCATGGTGTACCTCTCGATCCCGGACTTGGTCGCCGCGTAGTCGGCAAGGCCGGGGGCGCCGACCCGGGAGCCCAGTCCTGAACTCACCGTGATGATGCGGCCGCCCGTGCGCAGCACTCGGGAGGCGGCCCGGATGACGGCGATCACGCCGAGGTAGTTGGTGGCGTGCATCCGGTCCAGTGCGGCGGTGTCGGTGTCCGGGTCGTCCACCGTGCCGGCCACGGAGATCGCCGCGTTGTTGACGAGGATGTCCAGGCCGCCGAAGTGCGCGACCACGTCGTCGATCAGCGCCGGTGCCCGGCTCGTGTCCGCCTGGTCGGACTGGAAGGCGACGGCCTTGGCTCCCTTGCCGTGCACCTCGTCGACGACGGCCCGCGCCCGCTTCTCGGAGCTGACGTAGGTGAAGGCGACGTCGGCGCCCTGCTCGGCCAGCAGCCGTACGGTCGCCGCTCCCAGTCCGCGCGACCCCCCGGTGACCAGGGCGACCTTGCCCATGAGTGGCTTGCTCATTCTTCTCACCTCGTTGATCGACCCTTCCCCCGACAGTCGCAACGCTAGTTGTTACGACAGGCTGTTGCAACCTTTGCTGTTACGACTGCGTCGTCGTAGCATGAACCGTTGCGGCCGAGAGGAGGGGCTCATGAGTGCCAACAGCAGGCTGACCATCGCCGCCCACGCGCTGGCCTGGATCGGTCTCTACCAGCGCCAGGGTCATGAGGTCGCCACCTCCGAGCAGATCGCGACCAGCGCGAACACCAACCCCGTGGTGATCAGACGACTGCTCGGCGAACTGCGCAGGGCCGGGCTCGTGGAGTCCCGGCGGGGCGCGGGCGCGGGCTGGTCGCTGGCACGCGAGCTGGAGTCGATGACCCTGCTCGACGTGTACGAGGCGGTGGAACCCGGCCCGCTGTTCGCGATGCACCGCACCACTCCGGACCAGGGATGCGTGGTGGGTCACGGCATCCAGCCGGTGATGCAGGGCATCTACGAGGACATCGAGAAGACCCTGAGGCACGAACTGGCCCGCGTCACGCTCGAGACCGTACTCCGGGACGTACTCGCGGCACCTCGCTAGCCTCCCCGCCGCGCCCTGACATCACCCGGATCCCCATCCGTGCCCAGGCCAGTGAACAGCCTGGCAACCAGTCAGTGAGCCTTTTCCAACCTCAGTTGAGGCGTGGTGAAGGACGAGAACGGTCTTCACGATGTCGGTGATCCGGTTGGTGCTGCAGCGGAGTTTTCGCAGGAGGCACCAGATTTTGAACGTGGCCATGGCCTGCTCGCCGATGCATCGGATCTTGGCGTGGCTGCTGTGGCGGAGGCGTACTGGCCGGCGGCCGCGCCCGCGCGGACACGACGAGGCCGTTCACGGTGACACGCACCGGGGACGGGCCCCTCGCCCGTTTGTTCAGGAAGCCCGGATCGCCCGGTCGATCTCCGCGCCGGTACGGGCCGTGACGACGGGCCACTCGTCCCTGAGGGAGGCGGGCAGAAGCTCGCGGTCCTCGTCCCGCTGGATCATGGTCGGCCCGCCCGGGACGACGAGCACGGCATCCAGCCGTTGCAGCAGGACGGCCAGGAGGTCCATGATCCCGTCCCCTCCGAAGCGGTTGAAGGTGATGCCGGTCGGGCTGGTGAAGTACACACCCGCCTCCTCCCCCTCCGCCGTACTCACCAGCAGGAAGTCCGTCCCGGGATCCCGCACCACCGCATAGGGGCCGAGGACCTCGTGCGCAGCCCTCATGTCCAGCATCGCCGGCTCACCGTTCTCGAACCGGCACACGAAGATGTCAAAACTCATGGAGACCTTTCCAACCTCAGGCTGAGGCGTGGTGAAGGACGAGAATGGTCTTCACGATGTCGGTGATCCGGTTGGTGCTGCAGCGGAGCTTCCGCAGAAGGCGCCAGCCCTTCAGGGTGGCCATGGCCTGTTCGCCGAGACAGCGGATCTTGGCGTGGGTGCTGTTGTGTCGCCGCTGCCAGCGTTTGAGCCGACGGCCCCTGAACGGCACCCGGACGGGCCGCCCGGCGCCCTGGTAAGCCTTGTCGGCCCAGCACTTGACGTCGGCTTCAGTGAGCGCATCGATGATGCCGTGGCGACGCGCGGCAGTCAGGTCATGGGTCGATCCGGGCAATGCCGGTGAGGCCCACAGCAGTCGGCCGAACGGGTCGGTGAGGACCTGGACGTTCATGCCGTGGCGTTTGTGTTTTCCGGAGTAGTACGGGGTGTCGGCGGCGATCCGGTCGATCGGCAGAAGGGTGCCGTCCAGGATCACGAAGGCTTTCGCCCGCACGGTCTTCATCGCCTCGGTCAGGGTCGGCGCGGCGGCGGCTAGGACGTCGATCACCTCACGTATGTACCGGTACACGGTCGCGACGCCGATGCCGAACCCGGCAGCGAGCCGCGCGTAGGTGTCCCCGCACCGCAGGTGGGCGAGGACGAGCAGGACCTGTCGGCCGACAGGCAGCCGTCGCCACCGGGTCCCGATCTCTCGCTGCCGGGCACGCAGCCGCATGGTCAGGAAGCGCAGGATGCGGCCGGACAGATCGATCGACGAGGGGTAGGCAAGCACGCGAGGCTCCTGGCAGACACGGTGATCTTGGTCGAGAACCCGTCTATCAGGAGCTTCGTCGTTCCGTACAGCTGACAACCTCCAACACCTGGCCTCCGCAGTCAGATTGGAAAAGGCTCACTGTCCCAGCAGCCCCCGGTCTGCCCGATGGGCAGGCGTATGCCCATAAGGTCTGTGACGGCCGCGCGTTCCCGGCTGGTGTATCGGCAGCCCTTGTCGCTGTGGAAGATCAGCCCAGGCTGGGGTCTGCGGGCGTGCCAGGCGCTGGCGGGGTGCCTTGGTGACCAGGGATGTCCGCAGGTGGCCGGCGGTGGCCGCGCAGAGGCGGGCGTCACCGCGCTTGCGACGGGTGCCCAGGGCCGCCGCACCGAGGCCCTCGCCACCTACGACGCAGCGCTGCCGGCCTCCGGCAGGATCTTCGGAGCCGAACACCCGCAGACCCTGAAGCTGGGCTCGGACCGCGCTCAGATGCTGACCGCGCTGGCCCGGCCCACCGAGGTGATACTCGGGCCTCCAGCATGCACGCCCCCCTGCTGCAGAAAGCGAAACGGCCCGTCGATTCCGTCGGCGGACCGTCAGCAAGACAAGGCTAAACCGGGTCGCTAAACCGGGTCGCTAAACCGGGTCGGGAAGCCCCAAGCACTTCGCCAGGCACACCACCGCGCCCACCGGACGATCACAAGGCTTGGACGGCGCAGCGCTCTCTTCCTTGACACCCCGGAACGCTTCAGCCTGCGCGGAGCTGGCACCGCCGAGGGCGACGGCACCGACAGCGGTCAACGGTGCCAGGCTGAGGAACGCTCGACGCATTGGCTACTCCCTCGACGGACAACCCCATGTGATCACAGTAACGGCAGAAACCTCTTGAACAGCGCAAATGGCATGTAATCGGCGCCCTGGGCCTGGCCCTCAACATGCTCGGCCGGTACTCGTTCCAGCCCCCCGAACTGCCGGGCGGCCTGCGCCCGCTGCGCGACCCGGACTCGGGCGGGGAGGTGTGACCCAGGTGCGGTGACCGTCACCGCCGGGGCTGTCCCGACGGTGACGTTTGCACGGGTTACCGGCTCGTAGGGTGCCGGGAGCCGTAACACCGGCGGAGGGTGTGGCGGCTATGCGTGGCGGCGGGTGCGGTAGGTGGTCGGTGAGAGCTCCGGGCTGCTACTGGGCCGGGGCTGGGGTGCGGGCGGCCGCCGCACCGGGTGGGTGCGGCGGGCGTGGGCGGGATTGACTCGTGGTTCGAGTCAGTCAGCGGAGCGACGGATCAGCCCGGCGTCACCGCACCCTCTGGCACTCCGAACCACTCCTCCAGCGCTTCCGCCAGCCCGGCCGTCGACGTCGGTGCCTGCGCCCCCGCGTCGGCCGCCCAGGCCGTGAAGCCGTCCGGACGGACGAGGACCGCCGCCAGGTCCGGGCGGTACGGGCAGCTGGTCGTCAGGGTATCGACGCGGCCGGCGTACCCCGCGGCGAGGGCCCGGAGCTCCGGGTCGTCGGTGAGGTCGAGCAGGAGTGCCCGGCCGCTGTGGAGGTGGTCCGCCAGGCGACCGCCGTCGGTGAGTTCGAGGTCCGGGGCACTGCGGCCGGTCAGCGGGTGCTCGCCCGGCAGCTCATACCGCACCCCTGCACTGTTGAGCCGCGCGGTGAGGTACGTGGTGCCCACGACCGTCCCCGCCAGGTCGCTGACGATTTCGCGCAGGGCCCGGGACTGCGGGTCCGGGCGCATGGCCGCGACCTGGGACCGGGTCCAGTCCAGGACCCACGCACCGACCGGGTGCCGCTCGGAGGTGTACGTGTCCAGCAACCCTTCCGGCACCCGGCCGCCGATCACCGCGGCGAGCTTCCAGCCGAGGTTCATCGCGTCCCCGATACCCAGGCTCAGGCCCTGACTCCCGAACGCGGAGTGTACGTGCGCCGCGTCGCCCGCCAGCAGCACCCGGCCCTTGCGGTACTCGGTGACCTGGCGGGCGTGGTCGGTGAAGCGGGTCGCGGTCCGCACTCCGGTGATCGTGACGTCCACGCCGGATACGCGGCGCAGCCGAGCCTGGAGGTCCTCGGCGGCGACCGGTGCATCCCGGTCGGCCGGCGGGCCGTCGAACTCCACGGTGACGACGCGGCCCGGCATCGGCCCGTAGGCGTACACCCCGGTGTCCGTGGCGGTCCAGCCGACCTTCAGGTCCTCGGCGCCGGTCATCTCCACGACCGCCTGGTGACAGGTGATCTCCGGGTCCGTGCCGGGAAATTCAAACCCTGCGAGCTTGCGGACCGAGCTGCGGCCGCCGTCGCAGCCCACGAGCCAGCCAGCGCGTATGGCCCCGTGGCTGGTCCGCACGGTGACAGCCCCGTCGTCCGCGTCGAAGCCGGTCAGCTCCACTCCCCGGCGCACGTCGACGCCGAGCTCGTCCGCCCGCCCGCCGAGCAGTCGCTCGATGTCCTGCTGCGCCACGAAAGCGATCTCGGCGGCGGGTCCGGCGTCGCCGAGGCCCGGCTCCGTACGGTCGACCAAGTCGGCGCGCAGCATGATTCCGGCGAAATGCCCGACGATCCCGAGCCCTTGGCCCGTAGCCCCGCCTCCGTCGTTCCGCTCGCGCATGAATGCCTGGAAGCGGTCCATCGTCTGCCGCTGTACCTCGGCCAGCGCGGGCAGCATGCCCCTGCGGTAGAGCGCCTCGGCGCTGGGCGTGGTGATCGCCCCGCCCTTGATCGCCGGGTTCACTTCGGTGAGGCGCTCTAGGACGGTCACCCGCGCGCCTCCGAGCCGGAGCTCGCAGGCCAGCATCAGTCCGACCGGGCCGCCTCCGGCCACCACTACGTCAACGTCATAGTCCATGGCGCCGACTATGACCGAGGGCCAAAGAGGCCAAAAAGGCGCTGAGGTGTCAAGGGACCGGTCCGTGCGGAAGGTCCTGGCCCGGTACGCCCGCCAGAGCTGCGACTCCGAGCGCGATCACCAGACCCGCGGTGTCGCAATCGGTTACATCCCGGACGGTTGGGAGCAGCGGGACACCGTGCCCGGGCCGGAGGATCTGGTGATCCCCCGCCTCGTTCCCTGGGCCCAGCAGTTCGAGACCGCTCCGGTGCGCTACGTGGCAGGACAGCGCAACGAGGAGGAACAGGTACTCGTCCGTACCTGGTCGGAAAACCACTGCCCTCGCCGGCCATCACCGCGACGGCCTCGAAGCGTCTTTTGGGGGGCACCACCTTGTCCATGAGCTCCGCTGCCCGGCGGTGGACCGCCAGTTCCGCCTCCAGTTCGGCGATCCGTCGGCGTGCGGCCACCAATTCGGCCTGGTCCTCGCTGGTCGGTCCAGGCAGTTGCCCGGTGTCGATGAGGTACTGACGGCGCCGGACATGGATCGTCTGCTCGCTGATGCCGAGGTCTTGGGCAATCTGCCGGACAGGCCGGCCGGCTTCGACGAGATCGAGGACCTCGCGCCGGAACTCGGCCGGGTAACTACACGGCACAGAAGCCGCCTTGAGTGTCTGGAGCATCATCTGTCCAGCAAGATGACTCCACCGGACCCGGGGCACATCACTGCGGCGCACGCTCGGCGCCCGTGCCTGGACGGACCTGGTGGACGTCCGCCTGCCCCCGCCCGACGCGCTGCGCGGACGGGTCGACCCGCGCCGCCTCTACGTCGTCGCGAACCTGGTCGGCAACGCCCTGCGGCACGGTGCCCGTCCCGTCCACCTGCGCCTGTACGAGGACGGTGAGCGGATCGCTGTTATCGAGGTGCTGGACAGCGGGCCCGGCATCCCCGACAGCGTGCTGCCCCACGTCTTCGAGCGCTTCTGTAAGTCGGATGCCGCCCGCACCCGCACCGAGGGCAGCGGCTTGGGCCTCGCCGTCACGGCGGAGGACGTCCGGATGCACGGCGGCACCGTCCGGGCGGCGAACCGTCCGGAGGGCGGCGCGGTCTTCACCGTGGAACTCCCGCTGCGGCGGGACGAGTCGACTCGGGGGAGCGGACAGTGAGAGCCGTACGCCGAGCCGTGCTGCTGGCCGTTCCCGCGCTGTGCGCGCTCGCCTCCTGCGGCATCCCCACGACCGGCGTGGTGGAGGCGGGCGGGGCCGCCAGTGGGGTGGTGCCCACGATCCGGGTCTACTTCGTGGCGGGGGGACGGCACCCTGGTCGCGGTTCCCCGTAGGACCGTCGCGCCGGTCGACGTCGAGTCGGCGGTGGCGGTACTGCCTGAGGGCCCGACCGAGGCGGAACGCGTCAAGCGCCTGACCACGCCGCTGCCGCTGCCGCTGCCGGGGCTCCTGGCGACGCCCGTCCCGGCCGCGACGGCCACGGACGGCCCCGTGGCGGTGCCGCAGGAGGAGGTGCGTACGGCCGACCTCGTGAAGGTGGTGGCAGAGGACGACCGGGTGTCCATTGAACTCACCGCCGACTCAAATGAGTTGACGGGCCTCCCGGTGGATCAGCTGGTCTGTACGGCCCTGGGGCGCAGCGCGTCGCCGAACCCGGGGCGGAACCCTTGCCGGTGACCGTCTAGAGGGCGTCTGAAAAGGTCTGTCAGCGGGTTGATCTTGCGAGGCGCCGCACGAGAAGCATGGCCATGGTGAGGTAGATGGCATTCTCCGAACACGCGCGCAGGTACTCGTAGTCCTTCGACAGGCGACGGCACCGCCCCAGCCAGGCGAACGTCCGCTCTACCACCCAACGCCGCGGGACCACCGCGAAGAGGGGTACCGCTGGGGGCGGTTCCCCCACCCGAGCCCAGGTCGAGCGGAATCCTCCGTCGCGGCGATGCACGACCTCCACCGTGATGCCGGTGGCTTCCCGGGCCCAGGCATGGAAGTCGGAGCCGTGGTACCCCTGGTCCGCCCACACGTGTCGCAGACGCGGGAAGGCATCGGCAGCTCTGGAGAACAGCACCGCGGCGCCATCGCGATCACCGACGCTCGCCGGACTCACGCAGGCCACCAGGACAGTGCCGCGGGTATCGACGAGCAGGTGGCGCTTGATGCCGCTGACCTTCTTGCCACCGTCGTAACCGTGCAGGCCGCCGCGCTCGCTGGCCCGGACGCTCTGACTGTCGACGATGGCCGCGCTGGGCGTGGGATCCCGGCCGAGCTGCACCCGCTCGCGTTCGCGCAGCGCCGTCAACATCCGCTCCCACACCCCTTCTTGCTGCCATCGCCGCCAGTAGTGGTAGACGGTCTGCCACGGCGGCAGGTCATGCGGCAGCAGTCTCCAGGCACAGCCGGCCCGCAGCCAGTACGCCAGCGCGTTCAGGATCTCCCGCCGCGCGTGCTTCGCCGGTCTTCCACCGGGCTTGACCGCCGGAACCAGCGGACAGAGGATCTCCCATTCCGGATCGGACAGATCCGTCGGGTAACGGGTACGCAGCCCGCACACCCCAGCCCCCGAAAGTGCGCCACCACCCCGCCACCGGGAAACCTGCCCGCTGACAGACCTTTTCAGACGCCCTCTAATGCCCGGCATGCCCGAACGGCGTACCCACGACTACGTCCGTAACGGCCTGACCACCTTGTTCGTCGCGTTCGACATCGCCACCGGCGAGGTCATCACCGCACTGCACCGTCGGCACCGCGCGGCCGAGTTCAAGAAGTTCCTCATCAGGATCGACAAAGAAGTTCCCGCGCATCTCCAGATCCACCTGATCTGCGACAGCTACGGCACCCACAAGACTCCGGTGATCAGGACGTGGCTGGCCAAACACCCCCGCTTCCAGATGCACTTCACCCCGACCGGTTCCTCCTGGATCAACCAGGTCGAGCGATGGTTCGGCTTCCTGGCCGACCAGAAGATCCGCCGTGGCGCACACAAGAACGTCCAGACCCTCGAAGCCGACATCCGCGCGTGGGTCAAAGACTGGAATAAGAGCTCATCTCATTTGGTGAGTCTGCGGTAGCAGATGAGGGTGCAGGCGATGCTGGTGAAGGCGAGGAAGTGGTCGGCCTTGCGCTCGTAGCGG
>NZ_JBIBZI010000025.1:0-38486 GCF_043084105.1 Streptomyces sp. NPDC014676
GCCATCGCCACCCTGGTATCCGACCGCACCATCACCGCTTAACAAACGCCGTGAACAGAGCAAACACGACTCACCCACTATCACACACCAACTCGCAAGTGTGGGGCTGGGCTCGGACCAGGCCAGCGGCTGGGGGACGTCCGTGCCGGGAGAGTGCGGCTGTTCCCGTAGGCCGCGAAAGGTGCCCCGAGCTTCCCGAGCACGGAGCGGAGTCCACCGGCATGGTCGGTGATCCGCAGGACCAAGCAGCAGGGACTCTTCATGGTGGAGTGCCGGGACTCACACAGCTTCAGTCCCTCCCCGATTCCCGCAGGTCAGAGTAGGTATGGCGCTTCCTTGAGGGACCGAAGGGACTCAAAGCTCTAATTATCAGCTAGCTTTGTTCATGTCTTCGTACGCGCGCGCATGTGAGAGAGAAGTACCAGCTGGCTTATAAC
Organism: Streptomyces sp. NPDC014676; assembly: GCF_043084105.1. Lineage (NCBI taxonomy): Bacteria > Bacillati > Actinomycetota > Actinomycetes > Kitasatosporales > Streptomycetaceae > Streptomyces > Streptomyces sp. NPDC014676. The sequence goes on from NZ_JBIBZI010000025.1 coordinate 438, forward strand.
TCCTGGCTCTCGGTCCCTTCAGTCCCTCTTGGCTGGGCTTGGCTCGTCTGACCTGCGCAAACGTCTTTCAGGTCGGTGCCTGCAAGGGTCCCTGGTTGGTGCCCTCCTTCAGTCCCTGACCTCCGCTGCCCCGGCTCCAGGTCTCAAAGGGCCCGAAGTACAGTGCCGCGGACACGCCCCGGCCGAGGGTTTTCAGTCCCTGAAGGGGCACTCACTCCGTCCCGGACCGCAGATATGCGAGCTTCTGGTCCCTTCAGCCCCTACCAGAGAAGGATAAAAGCGATAAATAAGAGACATTTCTTCTGCCGCCGACAGGGCTGAAGGGACCCAAGGGACCGAAAAAGAGAAAACTCCCCGGCACGCGGTGAAGAGGGGCACCTTCAACCTTCCAAGGGCCTAAACTCTTGACGAAACTGGTCCCTTCGGTCCCTGAAGCACCAGGTTCCACAGGCTTGACCTGCTGTTCTACCGTCAGGGACCGACCAGCCGAGCTGAAATGAACGAGGAAGATCCGCGTGCCGCGCCCTGGTGACAGCCGCTCGCCTGCCGCTCCGGCAGTGCTGACGCAGCCCCACACCCTGGCTCTCTGGTGCGCCGCCCAGGGCTGGCCGGTCCACCCTCTGGCACCAGGACGCAAGACACCGGCAGCCAACTGCGGCAAGTGCAGGCACAGCAAACACATCGCCAAGGACTGCCCGTGCCTGCGCCAGGGCCGGTGGTGTCACGGCTTCCACGCAGCGACCCTTGACCCAGCCCTCATCGACAGATGGTGGGGTACTACTCCCTCATTCGGAGTAGGCATCGCCTGTGGGCCGGCCAACCTCGTCGTCATCGACATCGACGCGCATCCTGCGGCTGTGCCGGACCGCAACCGCCTCCTGCCAGGTATCCCCATCCACGAATCGGTCAATCTCCATGGGCTGGCCTCCGGGTTCGACACCCTCGCTCTCCTCGCAGCCCTACGCGGCGAACAGGACCCCGCACACGACACGGACACGTTGCGGGTCCGGACCCCCTCAGGGGGGCTGCACGTCTGGTACCGCACCACCCAACCCACTGTGCGCTACCGGTGTTCCACCGGCTCCAGCCCGAAAGTAGCGCTCGCCTGGCAGGTCGACATCCGAGCTCACGGCGGCTACATCGTCGCTCCCTCCACCCGGACGGCGAAAGGCGCTTACCGGGCTGAAGGCGATACCCGCTTGCCGGCTGTCCTTCCGGACTGGCTGCACCACGAACTGACCCGCACCGGCCACATCATCACGCCGCCCCAGCCCCGCCTGGCCACCGTGCTTCCTGTCCGGACAGCTCACCGCGCCTCTCCCCGCACGGCGGACCGGGTTCTCAGCAAGCTGATGGAACAGGTCCAGCAGTGCGCAACTGCACCAGAAGGCACCGGCTTCACAGAGAAACTCAACCGGGCCGCCTATACCGCGGGAGGTCTCGTCGCCGCCGGTCACCTCGACCACGACGCGATACGCGAACAACTTCTGAACGTCGCCAACGACGCCCGCCCCTGGCAGACCCTTCGCAACGAAAAGATCATCGACACAGGCATGACCGCCGGGGCTGCCCGCCCGCTCAACCCTGAAGGACTCTCATGAGCAGCGCCGAGAGCACGCCACGTTTCGATCCTCAGGCCGCCGCTCAGCAGATGCTGGAGCTCAGCCTGCAAGACGAGACAGCCACTGCTCCCGCCCTGTTCCCCGCCCAGACCCAGCCCGTCGGCTCCATGACCGCGGTGCCGCTGCCGCCCTCCCTGACGGACCGCGGTAACGCCCGTCTGTTCGTCCAGCGCTACCGCGACCAGTTCCGGCACGTGGAAGGCCTGGGCTGGTTCACCTGGGACGGATACCGATGGAAGCGCGCCGGCGGAGAGAAAGCAGCCTTGTGGGCAGCCGGCGAAATGGCCGAAGACCTCCCCACCACCGACCCCTACGGCGTTTTCAACGACCGCGAACTCGCCCGCCACAAGCGACGCACCCTGTCCACGACCGGCATCCAAGCCTTGCTCACCCAAGCCAAAGCCTCACCGGACCTGTCCGTCGACCCCGACGCCCTCGACGGCGACCCCTACGCCCTGTGCACTCCAGCCGGTGTCGTCGACCTCCACACCGGACACATCCACAAACCCGACCCCAGCCGGGACTTCCACTCACGGGCCACCAGCGTCGCCCCCCAGCAGATGAACACCCCCCGCTGGCACCGCTTCCTCGCCGATACCTTCGGGGGCGACGACGACGGCCGGGAAATGATCAGCTTTCTCCACCTGCTGCTCGGCTACTCCATCACCGGCGACGTCGGCGCCCAGGTCCTGCCGTTCCTGCACGGCGAGGGCAAGAACGGCAAAAGCGCCCTGATGGATGTTCTCCTCCAAATCCTCGGCGACTACGCCGACGCCGCCCCACCCGGCTTCCTCATGGACCGCGGAGCATTCTCTGAGCACTCCACCGAACTCACCGAACTCCACGGCCGCCGCCTGGTGGTCTGCAGCGAACTCAAACCCAACGACAAGTTCGACGAAGCCCGCGTCAGGCTCCTCACCGGCGGCGACAAGATCAAAGCCCGCCGCATGCGACAGGACTACTTCTCCTTCACCCCCACCCACCACCTCTGGCTCCTGGGCAACCACCGCCCGGAAGTCTCCGTCGGCGGATTCGCATTCTGGCGTCGCATCCGCCTGCTGCCCTTCACCCGCACCGTGCCCGCCGAACGCCGCATCGACAACCTGGCCTTCGAGCTCGTCCGCGACGAAGGTCCCGGCATCCTGCAATGGCTCATCGAAGGCGCACGCCGTTACCTCGCCACCCGTGATCCCCTCGACGGCCCCGACCAGGTCCGCCTGGCCACCACCGCCTACGCCGCCACCGAGGATCACATCGGCCGCTTCCTCACCGAATGCTGCACCCGCGACACAGCCAGCCCCGCCGACCTCCGCGTCGAACAAGGCCTGCTCTACGCCCGCTACCAGAACTGGTGCAGCACAGAAGAAGGCATCCGCGCCGCCACCGCCCGTGCCTTCGCCACCCGCGTCCGCTCCGAACTCGGCCTTGCCTCGCCGACTGGCATGATCAAATCCAACGGGCGCAAGTATTACCCCGGCCTGGCCCTCCTGGAGGCCGAATGAGCAGCCGCAGCAGGCCCCGGCCCCAAGCACGACACATCCATCCCCAGCCCCGGCCGCTCTACCATGGCCACCTGAGCCCGTACCCGCAGAGTCCAGCCGCCCCAGCTGATCACCACAGCCTCGACACCATGAACCCGCACACACACCAAGCGCTGCTCCCTCACCGGAGCCGACCGACGAAGGAGGGGCGGCAGTCATGAGCTCGCTGCTGACCGAGAGCGACCTCATCCACGAAGCCGACGTGGTGTGGCTGGAACCCCTCGACGCCCTCGACTACGTCCGTCAAGCTCTGGACAAGACCAAACGCCGCAACAACAAACCTCCCTACGCCCGTGACGGCCGCATGGTCGGTTACGCACGACTCGACGACCACGCCGAGCCCGACCCCGACAGCGGCCTGTACAAACGGCGCGTCTTCTACCTCCTGCCTCACGACCGCGACAGTCTCCCCAACGGGGTCTACCGCGAAGGGGCGCCTGGGGAAGCCGTCGACCCCCGCACCATCGCCCCGAAGAAACCTGGCACGAAAACAGACCGCTCCCAGAGCGGCCCGGCCATAGCATCGGCATAGCCAGGTCAGTCGATCCGGCGCGGCACGACCGCCTGCGTCGTCTTCCGCGACCACCTACCTGGTCCAAGCCGTCCGCAGCTGCCTGCGTCGTATCCAACGACGCATCCATCTCGTCTCGAGGACTGCCCCGCCGAAACCGGCCTCTCGCTCACCACGGCAACTCAACGGAAAGCTCGGCGACAGTGGGAGCCGTACCCGCCCCGTCCGGCGTTGTCGACCAGGACGTCGATGCCGCCGAAGCGTTCTTCGGCGGCCTCGGCAGCCTCACGGATCTGCTGGGGGAGGAGCGGTGACGTCCAGCGGCAGGACGAGTGCCCTGTCGCCGTGCGAGCCGGCCCAGGCCTTGAGCGGATGCGGACGGCGAGCGGTGAGTACGACATTGTCGCCGCGCTTCGGGGTGACGACGGCATGGGCGGGGCCGAAACCACCAGGAGTCCCGCCGGTGATGAACGAGGTTCTCACGTCTCTTCGTGCCCAGGAGTAAGTGAATCGGCTTCGCTACGGGCCGGTGGTCGTCAAGGAGCGATGACGAGTCGGCCGATGTGCCCGTCCTCGTCAAGAACGAAGCGGTAGCGCAGATCGACCTCCCCACCGGGGAAGTCGCCTTCGAGGTGCTGCACCACGACGTACTGATCAAGGCCGAGGCGCTCGGCCCCGACCAGCGTGGTGGTGTAGGTGTACTCGGAGTTGGTCTGCTCCAGCCAGCCCTTGATGGCGGCCGACCCCGTGTAAGTGCGGCCGTCGTCCTCGACCGTGGCCTCGGCGGCGAGCGTGGCCACGACGGTGGGGACGTCGTGTACGTCGTGGGCCCGAAGGTATCGCCTGACGACCTCTGGCAGGTCGGTGACCTCGATGGGGCCGGTGTGTTCGGTCATGTCTACCTCACAGGTGCTTTGTAGTAGGAGGCCCGGCCGCGACACGGGAGGGCCGGATGGCACGTCCGGGCCTCTCCCGCGGGCAGACACCACGATGGGGAGACCTCGGAGACTGCTAAAATCGAAGCTAGTAACTTTCACATTAGCAGTAACTCGGGAGGATGCCATGCCGAGTCGGATCCGGCTGGAAGATCGGCAGTGTCCGTTGTCGACCACGGTGCAGCATGTCGGCGAGTGGTGGACCTTGCTGATCCTCCACGACGCCTTCGACGGCTATACGCGCTTCGATCAGTTCCAACAGAGCTTGGGGATCTCCACCAGCATGCTCACCGCGCGGCTGAAGACCTTGGTCGCCGAAGGCCTGATGGAGCGCCGGCCCTATCAGACGAAGCCTGTTCGTCACGAGTACGTCCTCACCGAGCGCGGACGCTCCCTGCGCCCCGTGATTGTCGTTCTGGCCGCCTGGGGCAACCGACACCTCGCCCCGCAGGACCGGTCCATGATCCTTGTCGACGCCGAGACCGGTCAGGAAGCCGAGCCCGTCGTGGTCGACGCCCGCACCGGGAAGAGCCTCGACGACAGCGACGCGTACGTATTCGCCCATGGGCCGGCCGCCGGCGAGGCGATGCGAGCGCGTTACACCGAACTGGAACGACAGAGGCGATCTCGACGCGGCGGTTCCGGGCCGGGAGCGGAGTAATCACTCCGCCTGCCTGCCGCCTCGGACACCGGCGATCCGCTCACCAAGGGAAAGCCTCCACTGCCTCGTTCATGCTTCCGCCGTCACCGAGGTTCCTCGGCCAGGCGGACTCGTGTGGATCATCGGCGGGCCGGACGACGATGCCTGCACCGAGGCGCCCCGGGCAAGAGTCCCGTCCGCGCCGCCGGCTGCCGTATCTGTGGGGGAGGCGCACCCACGGGGCCCTGCTCCGGAACCTGAAGGTGGTCGCGTCGATCAACTCACTGTGATCTGTCGGCGTTCCTGCGCCGGCGTCCGGTCCGGAAGCAACGGACAGCCTCGAGCGCGGAGTTCGCCGTTCTGCCTGACGGTCCGGTCGGCTCCCGATCCAGTCCGGCTCCTGTGCCGGATGAACTTCACGGACTCTGTGACCGTTGTCGGTATGGAGCACTTTGCTCCGTGCAACGAGAACCACCGAAGACAGCTCGGCACCCACCTGTGGGGATGTGCCGCAGGTTGTCTCGCCGACAGTAGAAGGAAAGAACGTGCGAGCCCTTACCTCCCCAGGCAGTCAGGTGGCCCGCCAGACCTTGTACGAGGGCGTGATCTCCTCTTTCGGGAGCCATGCTCCCTGTGAACGGCACTCGTCGGGGACTGGCCTGGGAGCGGATCCCTGCGAATCGTTCCTCACTGGTCTTCGGGGCAGGAGGGGCCCCGCGCTTTCTTGAGTCCCTGCCCCTGGATCCTGGCCATGGTGCAGGTCACAGTGGTGCGCTGAACCATTCAGGGACTCAAGAGACCCAATGCCGGAATCATGCCTAGGCCCTCTGCGGTGCAGGTGTGTGCAGGGACGCCGAGCCGGGACGCGCCCCTGAAATGTCGGCAATCGAGAATCTGAGTCCCTTCAGTCCCTCGGAGGTGTAGGAAAAGCACACTGACCTGCTCGGATGCCGAAGGGGTCAAGTAGGGACCGAAGGGCCTGAAGACTCCCGTACGGATCGTTTGCAGCAGCCCGTAGGTGTTCCTGATGCTGATGTCCACCGCCCGAGGGGCATCCGCCGGTCGGTTCCAGCTTGCCCGAGAAGAGCAGAAAGCCGCTCAAGCAGCCCGTCGGCCGACCTGCCGCCGCTATGGCAGCAGACCGGTCCTTTCGGCCCCTGCTCTCGTCGAGGTCCGATGGAAGCTGCCCCAACGAGTCTCAGCAAAGGATGGCTACGTGCCCGGCTCTGGTGTGACAAGCGAGCCTGCAGATACTGCTTGGCCTGCCACCCTTGACGCAGGGAGCGTGGCCCGATGGTGTGCCGGACAGGGATGGCCTGCCCATCCCCTGGCAGCAGGCCGTCGGACTCCTGTTGCCAGGAGGGAGACCTCCGCTCCCTTCCGGGGAGTCGGAGCAGAGTGTGGGAAACCCGGCCTCGCCGCCGCTGACATCGATGTCCGTGCCCCAGCGGTTCCTCGACGCGACCGCCCGCTTTCCAGGATTCTCATGCACGAGCCGATCGACCTGGGCGGACTGGCTTCGGACTGCGACACCCTTGCTTGTGCTGCTGTGCTGCGTGGCCGGTCCGGTCCAGCCGACAACGACGTCATCCGACGAGTGCGCACCCCCCGCGGCGGCGTGCGCATCCGGTACCGAAACCCCTGCCCGGCTGTGCGGTTCCGCTGTTCGACCGGCTTGAATGCGCGAGTCGCTCCGGCCTGTCAGGTGGATGTGTGTGCGGATGAGGGCTGCGTCGTCGCCCCTATGATCCGCCCTGCTGAAGGGACCCGCGATCGAAGGGGACCCGCGTGCCTGCCTGCGGCCTTCCCTGAAAAAATAAACAAGGCTGCGTACACCGCTGGAGAGCTTGCATCCGCAGGCCATCTGGATGAAATCATCGCGCTTACCCTCCTGTGCGAGGCGGTAGAGATCGTTCGCCCTTGGCAAGCGGCGCGCCATCAGCGCATCGTCACGAACGCGTTCGCCGCCGGTTCGGCTCGCCCGCTCCATCTCAAAGGACCTTCATGAGCAGCGCCGACACTCCGCGCTTCCACACAAGCGCCGCGGCTCAGCAGAGGTTCGGTCCTGGACAGGCAGATGAGCCGCCGACAGGACTGGACGCTCGGCCAGATACTTCCTCAGTCCCCATGCCCTCCTGGGCAAAGCCGGTATCACTCCCCGATACTCTTACCGACCGGGGCAACGCCAAGCTCTTCGTCAGGCTCTATCGCGATCAGTTCCGTCATGTCGAAGGGCTCGGTTGGTTTTCCTGGGACGGTTACCGGTGGAAGCGCGCCGGTGGGGAGAAGGCAGCTCTGTGGGCAGCTGGTGAGATGGCCGAGGGCATGCCGGAAAGGGATCCCCGAGGACTGTTCAGCGAACGGGATCTCCACCAGCACAAGAGGCATGCACTGTCGACCACCGGAATGAAATCCCTCCTCGCTCAGGCTAAAGCGTCACCGGACCTCTCCATGGACCCGGACACTCTGGACGGCGACCCCTACGCTTTGTGTACACCGGCCGGAATCGTCGACCTGAATTCCGGTTTACTGCGCAAGCCGGATCCCACGCGTGATTTCCACTCCCGAGCGACCAGTGTTGCTCCACAGCGGATCGAGACTCCCCGCTGGCACCGCTTCCTGCGCGACACGTTCGGTGGCGACGCCGAAGGCCAGGAAATGATCAATTTTCTGCACCTGCTGCTCGGTTACTCCATCACTGGCGATGTCGGTGCACAGGTACTGCCTTTCCTCCACGGACAGGGAAAGAACGGTAAAAGCGTCCTGCTCGACACCATGATCCAAATTCTGGGCGACTATGCCGATGCCGCCCCGCCCGGCTTCCTCATGGACCGTGGGGCCTTCTCCGAACACTCCACGGAGCTGACCGAACTCCACGGGCGCCGGCTTATCGTCTGCAGCGAACTCAAGCCCAACGACAAGTTCGATGAAGCACGCGTGCGGCTGTTGACCGGTGGAGACAGGATCAAAGCCCGCCGTATGCGCCAAGATTACTTCTCTTTCACCCCTACCCATCATCTGTGGCTCCTCGGGAACCACCGGCCCGAGGTGTCGACGGGTGGCTTCGCCTTCTGGCGCCGTATCCGCCTGCTGCCTTTCGAACGTACCGTTCCCGATCACCGCAAGATCGATAACTTGGCTTTCGAACTCGTCCGCGACGAAGGCCCCGGCATCCTTCAGTGGCTTATCGAGGGCGCCAGGCACTATCTGACCACCCGTGACACCCTTGAAGGACCCGACCGCGTTCGTATCGCCACCACTGCCTACGCACATACGGAGGATCACATTGGCCGCTTCCTCGCCGAGTGCTGCACCCGAGACCTCAGCACTCAGCCGGACCTCCGCGTCGAGCAGGTCCTTCTCTATACCGCGTACGCCTCCTGGTGCAGCACCAGTGAGGGCATCCGTCCGGCTGGTGCCCGTGGCTTTGCCACGCGTGTGCGGCAGGAGGTCGGACTCGCCTCCCCGGCTGACATGATCAAATCCAACGGGCGTAAGTACTATCCCGGCTTGGCCCTGCTGGACACACCGTCATGAACCACCGTACCTGTCGGCATCCACCGTCGTTCGCAACCAGAATTTTTCCGTGTACCAGCCCCTGATCGACCTACCGTGAAAGGGTGGGGGGCTCGGCATAAGGTGCACCCCTCCCACGGGGCGGGCCACCGGCCGCCCCGGCAGACCAAGGAGGGACAGCAGCTATGAGTTCGCTACTGACCGAGGGCGATCTCACTCATGAGGAACACGTGGTGTGGTTGGAGAACCTCGATACCCTCGACTACGTCCGCCAGGCGCTCGACAAGACCTCACGTCGTCGTAACAAGCCCCGCTATGCTCGTGACGGCCGCATGGTCGGCTACGCCGAGCTGAGCGATGACGCCCAGGCGGACCCCGACAGCGGTCTGTACCGACGCCGTGTCTTCTTCCTCCTCCCGCATGATCGCGACACTCTTCCCGAAGGCATCTATCGCGAAGGCGCTCCAGGGGAAGCCGTGGATCCTCGCACCATCAAAGTCAGAAAAGTGGGCGAAAAGACTCCCCGGTCCCAAAGCGGCCTTGCGGAGTTGACGGGAACCCCCGTCTGACAGGAGCAGGGGACATTCTTCGTCCCGTTCGGTGTTCGGCGAGTCGAGGCCGTCTCGATGTCGCGTTGTTCCGAGGACCGTGGGGGAGGGGCGGGAGCGTGTGAAAGAGAGTCCCCGCAGGTAATCAGAGGGATCTTGGACCGACACGACCAGGGGATCACAGGAGAAGCGTCCACCTGGCGCGGGACAGCCACGTCATCCGCGGGATCCTGGTGATCAAGCGCTGTCCCGTACCTCTTGCAGCCGCTCGCCGGCATCCGGTTTCGGCCTGATCGGCCGGGTCGTGGCCGAGGCCGCGAGTCGCGCCGGAACCGGACAAGCAGACCCGCCGGCGGTGGCTCGACGGTTTCTGCACGAGATACGGGAAGCCCTCAGCGAGCCAGACGATCGAGCAGTTCGTCCAGCAGTGCGTGCTCTCCACGAGTGAGGTCGGCTGGATCTTCGTGGAGCAACGCGCGCAACGTGAGCGCGGCACTTGCACGGGTCCTCAGGACGTCTTTCGACGTGAGGTTCAACGCTCCAGCCAGCGCCGCCTCGCGGACGCGTTCGGACAGAGCGAAGTCCGGCTCGGGCTGCGCGATCAACGTGAGCGTCACGCCGACGTTCGCGGCGAGGAGCTGCTCGGCAGCGTCCTCCGCGGGCACCTTCAGCAGGCCCTTCGTAGCCGCTTCATTGAACCTCTCGCGCAGCGCGGCGTGGGCGGGAGCGGTGACGGCACAGGGCTTTCCCGGTTCGGCGCGGCCATAGAGCAGGCCATAGAACGACGGGTGCTCCAGCCCGAACCGCACGTGCCTGTCCCAGCCCTCGCGCAGATCGCCGAGCGGGTCGCCGGAGCTCTCGACGGCTGTGTACTGGGTGAAGCCGTGATTCGCCACGGCGTCGATCAGGCCCTGCTTGCTGCCGAAGTGGTGGTACAGCGTCGGCGCCTGCACCCCGGCTCGTTCGCACACGGCCCTTGTGGACACCGTGCCGGCGCTCTCCAACAACTCCGCTGCGGCGAGCAGGAGTCGATCCCGTGCGTTCTGCATGTTGCTATGGTAGACCATGTAGCGCTATATAGGACGCTATAGCGATAGGAGAAGTCCATGAAGACTTGGTTCATCACTGGTGGGACGCCCGGAGGGTTCGGCCTGGCCTACGCCGAGGCCGCGCTGCAGCAGGGCGATCAGGTGGCATTGACCGTGCGCCGGCCGTCCGAACTGCAGGAGTGGGCCGACCAGTACGGCGACCGCGTGCTGGTTCTCAAGCTCGACGTGACCGACGCGGATCAGGTGCGAGCGGTGGTCAAGACGACAGAAGAGCGGTTCGGTGGGATCGACGTGCTCGTCAACAACGCGGGCCGAGGTTGGTTCGGCTCCGTCGAGGGCGCTCAGGAAGAGATGATCCGCCGCACGTTCGACCTGAACCTGTTCGCGGTGATCGATGTGGTACGGGCGGCTCTGCCGGGTATGCGGGCACGGGGCGGCGGCTGGATCGTGAACATGTCGTCGGTGGCAGGCCTCGTCGGCGGGCCGGGGTTCGGCTACTACTCGGCGGCGAAGTTCGCGCTCGAAGGGCTGTCAGAGACGCTGCGTCAAGAGGTCGAGCCGTTCGGGGTGCGTGTGCTCCTCGTGGAGCCGGGAGGGTTCCGCACCAAGGCCTACGCCGGCTTCCAGGACGAGCCCGTCGACGAGACCGTCGACGCCTACCTGCCGCTGATCGAGGACGTCAAGGCGGCGTTCGTGGACCAGAACGGTAAGCAGGCGGGTGATCCCGTGCGCGGTGTGCAGGCCGTGATCAGTGCGATGAACGCACCCGTTCCGCCGCAGCGGATCGTGCTCGGCAATTCTGGGTACGAAACTGTTGTTGCCATGCACGAGAACGCACTCGCGGAGCTTCGCGAGAACGAGAAGCTTTCGCGTAGCGCCGACTTCTAGTGCTGTGCCACGCCATGTCGGCTGAGCAGTGGGTCTGAGCGTTGTCCCGTAAATGATCTACGGCATGCCGGTTGACCAGTGCTGTTGCCTCTGGACCAGCCAGTGCGAGGCTGCGCAGGCGGGCGATGCCGAGCAGGGCGTGGTGTGGCCGACGGTGACGACGACCTGGTGGTTGGTGGAGTACCGGTGGTTCTTCGACTGCTCGGCCATGGTGTGGTCGCGTGTGGAGACCAGGGTGCCGTCCACGATGAGCACGGTGTCCTCGCGGAATCGTCTGCGGGGCTGGAGCGAGAGCGCCGGGCCGAGGTGGTCGACGATCCGGTCGGCCGCGAACTTCGACCCCCCGAAAAGCGAAGCCAGTTGACGCAGGGTGAGGTTGGTGCGCCCATACGCGGCGACCAGGAGCACGTGGTCCTCAAGCGGCAGGCTCCAGGGGCGGCCCTTGCGGACCGGGTCCGCACCCTCACGCCGCAGCGCGGTGACCAGCCTGCCGAACCGCCGCGGGCTCAGCCCGGTGAACGGGGCTGTCCAGGAGGGCTCCGATGCCGTGATCACACCGGACACGACAAGATCATCTCACCCGTGACCAGCAGCCACGGGACAACGCTTAGGTGCGGATGAGTCAGTCAGATGCGAGGCGGGTCCTGGGATCGGCACGCAGGTTGTGCCGGCGAATGCAGACGGCGTTCTGTTCACTGCGGCTGCGATGGCGGGCGCCACTGAGGGCAAAGTAACTCAGTGCGGCAGACCGAGTCCTGGTGCAGATCAGCCAGGTGAACCCGAGAGAAGACGAAATCATGGCCGTGATCACCCTCCCCCAGACCGTCCAGAACTTTGTCACAGCGACCAACGCTCACGACAGCGAAGCGCTTTTCGCCGTATTCGCCCCCGGAGCAACCGTTGTCGACGACGGCACGACCTACGCCACCGAGGCCGACATCCGCGGCTTCATCAAGGTTCACCTGGTGGACCCCAAGGTCGTCATCACGCCGATCTCGTACGGCGCCGGCCGTATGATGGCGCCCCCCGCCAGCGAGGCTCCAGGCGGTCCTCTCACGTTCGCTTTCACGTTCGAGACGAAGGACGACCTCATCACCCACTTGTCCATCGATGTCGCGTAGTCCTCATGGGAACCATGGACGAACCGATCGACGCCTCGTCGACACGACGTCGAGCCGAGGGAACTCGCCACTGCCTCGGCGAGACCGCCATGGGACTGCTCACCGCCCCGCCACTCGGACAGAAGGTGGCGACATCCGAACTCATGACGGCATGATCTGACCCACGGAGACTCCCGCGGACGGAGTCGCACCACTCCCGGGGAGGTGACCCCGGGTCGGTCGAAAGCAGTCCCGCAGTCGCTCGGCTTGAAAGGGGACGTCCGAGGTGGGGACAGGTCCGAGCGACCTGTCCCCAGGCCCCTGCTCGGGCGCGGATAGGCCGAACGATGACTCCACCACCAGACTTCCGGTACAAAACCGCTGGTCATCCCTGTTCCCATCATGTGGTGCTTTCGCCGAGGGCACCACAAGGACGGGAACAAGCGAGTCGCCGACTTCGAGCACGGCTCGCACCTGCCGCAGCGTGACGACAGACGGCATCGCCGACACGTCAGCGGACAAACGAAAGTCTTGTGGACAACACCGACCCGATGACCGATTCCGGAGTAACTATGCGGCACCATTCCGTGGGATTCGGGACTGTGTTCTACTTTGCCCCAATTGGTGATACAATCATCTATTCGGTATAAAAGCCAAGATCGCCCGCCGACCTGATACGCACAGGCCGGCGGGCGATCTATGTGCTGAGTCTTTTTCATCTGGCGAAGCCTCTGGCGGAAGAACTTTCGATCAAGATCGTTCCACGCCCAGGGGCTTCACGCGTTGTCCTGCTGTGCCGCGCTGCCGTTGTCGCATCGAACCCTGACCTTCGTGTCCGGCCTGGTCCGCGTTCACCGCGAGAAGCTCGGATCGGTCGACACGGGCTCAACCCGGGACGACAAGCCCTGCTGGTCCAGGTCTACCTGCGCAAAGCGAGCCGTCCGCCGAGGCCGGTACCGGGTTCGCGGTGTCCACCACAACATCTCGGCGCTACGTCGACGAAACCGTGGAACTGCCGGCCCAGCGGTCCCCGAAGCCGCGGAAAGCACTGCGCAAGACCGAACACCAGGGCATGGCCTCCGTAGTGATCGACAGCACACTCGCTCCGATCGACCGACCCTTTTACTCTGGCAAAAACAAGGGGAGGGCCGCAACGACCCACGGGAACGAGGAGATACTGCCCGAGCCCGGGCGGTGCAAGAGCGTTTGCCTCGGCCGACCGCGCTTCGATCACGTCGCACTCACCACCTCTTGTGATCGCACCGTGACACAGGATGACGAGACGCTCTTGACAGTGACTATCGGTTGGCGTGCAATATATCGTATGCCAGTACCGCAGAGTCGAGGACTCGTTTCACGATCGCTCCTGAGGGAGGATGCTTACCGCGCCATTCGCGACGCCATCGTAGATGGCACGCTGGCGCCGGGTGAGCGCTTGACAGACAGCGACTTGGTCGCTTGGCTCGGCGTGAGTCGCACGCCGGTCAGGGAAGCGCTGGCACGCCTGGAGCAGGTAGGGCTGGTTCAGACCAAGCCGGGGCGATACACGAGAGTCAGCCCTTTGGACATCCGGGCGATCCGTGCCGCACAGTCGGTGACGGCAGCCATGCATGAGCTCGCCGTTCGCGAGGCCTTGCCCAACCTTTCCGCGACGGAACTAGCGGCTATGCGCGAGGCCAACGAGCGGTTCGCAAGTGCCATGAGTCACGATGACGTGGACGCGGCATTGGCTGCTGACGCCGACTTCCACAGTGTCCCCGTGTTCGCCAGCGCCAATGACGCCATTCGAAACGTTCTCGAGCAATACACGCCTGTTCTGCGCCGCGTGGAATACTTTCGGTTTTCTTCGATCTCCGGCCGCGACTCGGTTGCACAGCATGACCGAATCATCGCGCTCTGTGAGGCGGGGGATGTCGAAGGGGCGGTACTTGCCACCCGTACCAACTGGCGCACCCTTCTGGATCTTCTGGAAGGTCTTCCCTCCGACGGTGAAGAGTGATGCCACTTCCCGCACTCTGATGACCGGACCTCTTCCGTCTTGTGCGGTCGCAGGTCAGGAGGGTGTGGACGGCTTGGGCGGCGCGGCTGATACGGCGGGTTGAGGAACGGGCTCCGTGGAATGCCCGCCAGGACTTCGACCGGGCGAAGGCGCGTCCGCCCGAGGCACGCAGGCGGGCGTGGCCGCGGGCGGTCGCGGGCCGGTGTCCGGTCCGGGCAACCACGGTGGAACTACTGCCACAGGAGAGCGGCCCGTGGATTCCGCACGCCTACTCGTGGGGGACGATGGCGTGCTCGATGGTGCCGACGCCCTCGATCTCCAACCGCAGGACGTCCCCGGGAGCGAGCCACCTGTTGATTTCCATGCCGGAGCCGTTCACGTAGGTTCCCGTCGCGCACAGTTCACCCGGGTACAGTCGCTCGCCGGCCGAACTGTGCGCGAGCATCTCGCCCAGACTCCACTTCGGGGAACTGGAGTCCGGCCGCGCGACGATCTCCCCGTTCAGGGAAACGGTCGACGGCAGCGTCGTCCATCGGTCGAGAATGTCGGCCGCCTCGACAGCGGTGCTGGAGAGCGACGTCATGAAGTGTTTGCTCTTCTGCGGCCCGAAATTACTGTTCATCTCGGCGATCTGCACGTCCCTCGCGCTGAAGTCGCAGAGGACCACGAACGCGCCGATTGCTCTGACCGCTTCCTCGGGTGTCGCATTGTAGAGCGGTGCACGGAGTACGAAAGCAAGCTCCAGTTCGTAGTCCAGAGCGGAACTGTAGGGCGGAGCGGCCACCGGGGTTCCACTGGGGACTAACGTCGAGGCGTTGCTCATGTAGTAGATCGGCTTGCGGTACCAAAGAGGCTTGGGGCGAAAAGCCGGAAAGGTCTTACGGGTGACGGACTCGACACCATCGGCGATACGCGCCAGCCCCGGGCGGAACCGACGGGCCCACCCGCGGGCGGCGTTCACGTTGTGCTGCTCGAACAGCATGAAGTCGCGGAACGAAAGAGGCTGGAACGGCAATACGACCGAACCGTCCTTCGCGCCGTGACCGACGGCTTGTCGCACCTCCCAGTCCTCGGTGAACGGTGACGGGTAACCCGCGACGGGCGCGGTCGCCGCCGACCATTCCGCGTCGGGCCCGCTGCGCACCTCGGTCACGAGGGTGTCCGTCCCGATCATCCGCCGACGAAATTCCATGACTTCTCCTGCTCGTTGTTCAACTCGCCACCGGCGCGTCGCAGACGACGCCCGGTCCCACCCGTCCGGACCTGCCCTCAAAGCGCCCGGTCGCCGAACCGGAACCGCGCCACCGTCCATGGGCTCGCGCCGGCACGATGCCGTGCGGGACCGGATCGGGTCGGCGATCGTTCCGCTCGGCCCGCGGGCCGATGGGCCCGGATACCGGTGCTCACACCGATCGCGCAGCTCGTGACCGCGCTCTGTTGCCGTTCACTCCTCACTGCCGGCGGGCGCTGCTTCGATCCCCGCGGAGGAAAGGGACTGCGGAAATCCGGTGAACACTCGACACACGTTCCGTGCCGGACGATCAGGAATTCCAGGACGCTTATCAGCAAAATTGGATGTGGCGGTTGCGAGGAGCCTCGAAATGAGTTTCGGATTTCCTGGAGAGTAGTCTTGAACCGGTAATCTTGCTTTTCTTCTCCGTTGCTCCGGTCAGGCGTCTACGTTATTAGGCGTTCTGCTGCGGAACAGTATCGAAGATCTCCCGCGTATCCATCTCCCGTAAGGACGGGAGCAGTGTCGACCGCCCCTGTCGGGGAGTGGAACTGCTCAATCTGCGGAGCAGTCGGCAGGGCTGTCCTCTTTTTCCAGTCCTCGGGCGAACGAGGAGAGGAACCTGCCCACGCCCTCCAGCCCCTCCATGGCGTTCTTGGCGCTCATGTTGTATTCGCCCCAGTACGGTGTGAACTTGACATCGGATTCAGGCGTGCAGTACGCGGCTGCAATCACCTTGGCCATCCGTGTCTCGGCTTCCTGGAGCCCCTGCTGCAGAAGCGCGCTCTGATGTATGAGCCAAGTCCTGGCCTCCTCGATTTCTCTACGGTCGACGGTCACCTGATCAGACATGGCTGGTCCCCTTGCCGTAAGAGGTGCTACGACGCCGTCCTGCGCCGTCACTTGTACTACGTTGCAACAGCCCGGCAGGTTCTCCTCCGGCAGGACCGATTTCTGTGGAACATGAGGACGAGCGACAGCCCGCCGCCGGGCGGGCCCGCAGGGAGCCCGTGGAGAAGGGCGTGCTGCGGCCGCCCGAGCGGGGCAGACCGGGGGGAGCGGGCCGACGGCGGAGGCGACCGCGATCCGTCGGCCCGGGAGGCGGGGAGCGGTCCCGTATCCCCGGCCGGAGTGTCGACGAGGCCGTGCGGGCCGCGGACGTGTCAAGGGGCTTTCCCACGATCGTGTTCGGTGGCGTCCTGCGGATCGGCACGACGCTGCCGAAGCGGTCCCGGTGTCCGCCGATGAACGCGACGAGCGCGTGTGGCCGGTCGAGCCCGTCGGCAGGGGGACGCTTCACTGCATCGAGGGCCCAGTGGGCCGCCCCGGCCAAGGAGTCCCCCTGCTCACCGACTTGACCGAGTGGATCTTTCCGTGAGTTTCCCCGGACCGCGTCCAGAAGTCGGTCTCGTGCGGCTCCACCCGGCCGCGCGGCGTCGCTCGGGGGCCGCGGCGGAGCTTCGCGGCGATCCTGCGTACCGCACGACGACGCAGCTCAAGCGGATGCCGGAAAGGCCGTGCCACGCCCGGTACCGCTCGCGGACGCGGGTCTCCGCTCGGTCGGGGACAGACCGTGACCGACACACGTCATCGAAGGCGCCGGCCCGGTGAGGGGGAGCACGTACACATTGTTCGGTCCGGTGTTACGCCTGGGGAACGACGTGTGTGGGACACGCGGCCTGTGCATCGGCGACGCCACCGCCCAGGGCGCGGACGACTGTGGGGAGGACCGTCATGACGACAGTGAGAGATGCGTCGGTGCTGCAGGCCGCTCTGGTGGAGTTGAGGCGGTCGCTGCATCGTCGTCCGGAAACCGGCCTCGATCTGCCGCGGACCCAGCGTGCGGTGCTGGCGGCGCTGGAGGGCCTGCCCCTGGAGATCCGTCTGGGCAGTTCGTCGACGTCGGTGGCAGCGGTGCTGCGCGGCGGCCGGCCGGGGCCCGCCGTTCTGCTCCGTGGTGACATGGACGCACTGCCGGTCACCGAGGCGACAGGGCTTGACTACGCCAGTGAGATCGACGGTGTCATGCATGCGTGCGGACACGACCTGCACGTCGCCATGCTGGTCGGGGCGGCTCGGCTGCTGTGCGCACGACGGGAGACGCTGCAGGGCGACGTGGTCTTCATGTTCCAGCCGGGAGAGGAGGGGTTCGACGGCGCCAAGCACATGATCGCGGAGGGTGTGCTCGACGCGGCGGGACGAAGGGTCGCCGCGGCGTACGGGATCCATGTCTCCTCGTATCGCGAGCGCGGAGTCTTCTTCAGCCGTCCCGGCCCGCTGATGTCGGGTTCGCATGAGATGCGTGTCGTCGTCGAGGGCACCGGAGGACATGGCTCCCTCCCTCACCTCTCCCGGGACCCGGTGAACGTGGCGGCCGAGATGCTGACAGCACTGCAGACGATGGTCACCAGTCGTTTCAACATCTTCGACCCGGTGGTGCTCTCGGTGGGTGTGTTCCGAGCGGGCACCAAGTTCAACGTCATCCCTGATGAAGCTCGTTTCGAAGCGACGCTGCGGAGCTTCTCGCCCGCCACCGGCGCCCTTTTGCGCTCTCAGGCCAAGCGTCTGTGCGAGGGCATCGCGGCGGCTCACGGCCTCACGGCCGCAGTCGAGTTCCGGGACGGATTCCCGGTGACGATCAACAACCGCGACCATCATGACTTCGCCCGTACCGTCGTATCGGAGACCTTGGGCTCTGATCGCTTCCAGCTCATGGAGTTCCCGATCGCCGCGTCCGAGGACTTTTCGTTCGTCCTGGACGAAGTGCCGGGCTGCTACCTGCATCTTGGCGCCCGCGTGGACACGGGGAGCGATGCCCCGGCAGCACCCAACCACAGCGCCAGGGCCATGTTCGACGACGGAGTGCTGTCCGACGGTGCTCTCGTCCTCGCCGAACTGGCGCTGCGCGCCCTGCGGAACGAGGCGGACACCCACTGAGGCTGTGCCGGGGACTGGACGGACGGGTGAACGCGTCGGTCGCGCACTCCGAACCCTGTAGCCCGCCCCGCCGCACAAGGAACAGTCCGCAAGGACGCATGCGGGTGCCGTTCCCCGACGCCGGGGGGCGCGCCTGCCCGGGACCGCGTGCTCAACGCGCGGCAGGGGCACCACACGTACCGGAGACGCCGGGGTGCCGTCTATGTGAAGTGACCCGACACGGTTGTGGAGCGAGGTCCCGGGCTTCGGCCGTGCTTCCCCGGCCACCCCGGAGATGGGGGCCGGGGCGTGTGCCCTCCGCCGGAGGGGTCGGACTCCTCATGCCGGCCTCGTACGCGGAGTCCTCGCCGAAGTGGTTGACGTGATCGGTCAGGTGAGGTGGGGGCCGGGTACCCGGGGCCGATCTCCCGGTGTCCGGTGAGCGGTGGGAGACACCGGGGAGCAAGGGCGGTCCGAAGTCGAGGTCTTCGGGCAGGGGGACCGGTACGCCGTCCGGGCGGCAGCCACGCCCATGGGGGTGTTGCGCCGGGAGTCCCGGCACAACACCCGCTCACTTTTTGGACGGGGGTGTCACGCGGTCTCGCGGGGCGCTGTCCGCCCACGTCCGTGCCGCCGTCGTGCCCTTGGTGCGGGTGACCGGCTCAACAGCGGTGTGCCGGGCCCGTCACGACTTCCAGCCGCACTTGGTCAGCGCGCTGTGCACCGCCCTGCCCATGGCCAGCTCACCACGAGCGTTCGGGTGCAGAGGGGCCGCGGGACTCTGCGGCGAAAAGTCCTCGATCCACCGCTCGGTGCCGGAACGGCACATGTCGTGGCCTGCCGTCGGGCGGTAGGTGTCGACGTAGGAGGCGCCCTCGGTGCGGGCGACCCGGGCGATCATGGCGTTGAGGGACTTCGTCTTGTCCCGGAGATACGCGAAGTCACCGGCGGCGAACGGGGCGGTGGGGCTCGTGCATCCGACACCGTTGTCGGGGAAGATCGAGGGATAGCCGACCATGAGGACCTTGGCGCGAGGCGCCCGGGCACGGATCTCGGAGACGACCTGTGCGACCTTCACAGCCGTCGCCGATATGTTCTGCTCGACCTGGTCCGTACCGCCCGCGGTGAGGTCATCACGGCAGGGGCTTCCCGCAGGGTCGTTCCGGGACAGGGCGGCGCAGCGCGTCAGGACCGGGGTGAAGCCGATGTCGTTGCCGCCGATCGTCACCGTGACCAGGTCGGTCTTCCGGTTGAGGGCGGTGAACTGGGCGGGGACGGTGCCCTCCTGAGGGGCCGCGAGATCGGCCGTCGTCGCCCCGGCGCAACTGACGTCCGTCAGCCGCGCCTTGATCTTGCCCGCGAGGAGGTGCGGGTAGTTGCCGCTGGAGCGGGCGCATGCCGCGTCGATTTCCTCCGGTACTCCCGGTGCCGAAGCGTAGGAGTCGCCCAGGGCGACGTAGTTGAGCGGCGTGGCCGGTCGAGGTGCGGCGGTGGCCGGTGTCGCGGCGGTCAGAGCACCGGCCAGCGCCACGGCGGCGGCAGCTCCGAGGGCAGGCGCACGCCGGGACACGCGGACATCCGAGATGCGAATCACTTGGTTCCTTCGAGGTGGTGAGGAGGGGGTGTGAGATCCCCTCATGTACCAAACGCTTTCAGGACAGAGCCGGTTCATCAGTGCGAAAGCGTGGGGCCCTCTCCCGCCGGTGACTTCGGCGCCCCACCGGAGGGGCAGCACTGCGCGTGACGCGGACCGCCCTCCCTGGTCCGAGCCGGCTCGGTCACCTGACGGGCCGGACACGGGCAGCCTTGACGTCGCCGGCTGCCCGTCGGCAACGACCCCGCGCGGACGGTCATGAAGGCGTCCCGGCGCACGGCGCGGCTGAACCCATGACAAGCCGGGGACGTCGTACAGGTCGTGACCGTGCGGAGCGCCGGCCCTGTTCATGGTCACAGTGATTTCCCGAGCAGGCGGCGAAAGTGCGGCCAGACCCCTTATGGACGCAGGTGGAGGGAGGGATTCGTGATCGAAAACCTTGTGGTCAAGGGCGTCTTGGCGGTCATCCGCCTCATCGGATATGCCTACTGGTTCTTGTGGCGGAGCCGCACGTACGTGTCGTACCACGACGACATCGAACCGCTGGACGTTCCGGCCGATGCCTCTGGAGGCCGGATTTCAAGTGGCCGGACATCGTAGGAAAGGATGGCAAGGGCGGAAAGCCCTGCACCTGAGAAGAGTGAACCGTCGATGGTGTGCCGGTCCGTAGGGCTGTATGGGTGGCCGTGAGTCCACCCGGTGGTGTTACCGTCTGCTTGGGCAGGTCGGTGATGGTTCTCGGGAAAAGGGGCGGGGAAAGTGTGCGAGAGGCGCTCGAAGAATGGCGTCTCGCAGTATGGAATGCCTGGAGCCGGTGGGATCGTCCCGCCGTGAACGGCATCGAATTTCAGGACGGAATGTCCGCGCGTTCCAGGACGGAACATCCTCGCGCAAGGTTTGGACCCGGAAATTGAGAACCAAACGGAGGGAACGTCCGGCTGTGCTGTCCGCTCCGGGACTCCGAGTGGATCCGTGCTTCTCACCCTGTACCGTCCAGGCGCTACCGCAGTGCCCTCACCTGTGAACTTTCCAGCCCAATGCCCCCTGCCGGCAGTGACGCAGCCGTGCCCCGGCCGTGCGCCGGGTCTCTCTCGCACGGCCGGGGACGCTACATGGACAAGACCGCCATCACGGCGGATCCTGACGGACAGACCGAATGATCTCCTATCCGGCCAGCCGGTAACTCAGCCCGCTGAAATTGCCCGGAAAGTTGTGCAGATCACCGGTGGGGGAGTGGTAGACGCCGCCCTCGCAGTCGGCTTCCGAGAACACCTCGATGGGCCCGGCCAGGTTGGCGATGAGTCTTGTGGAGAAGGGCAGGTTGGCGCATTCGGTGGTGGGGTGGGAATCAAGGAAATAGCGACCGCCGTAGGCCCCCTCGTAGAAGACGACCTGGCCGGGAAGGTGCTCGTCTGCCGCTGCGGTCCCGGCACCGGTCCCCATCAGTATGACTGCGGCTGTCGCACCGACTGTGGCCGCCAGCCTCATGCTCTTGCGCATGGGTCAATCCTCCCTGTTTTGTTTCGGGTTGAACTGCTTGCGTTCTCAAAATCTCGCACATGTGACTGGTTGTCAATGATTGATCGGACTCACCCGTGTGCACCTTGGGCTTGAATGTCTTGGCGGGAGAGGAAATGAGGTGACGCGCCGCGGGATGGAGTCGTCGAGCGGCATCGGCACACGAGGATCGGAAATGGCTGAATTTTTTCCTCTGATCCGTCCCGTTCATTCCGGGTCGCTTTGTGAGCCGTTCATCCCCCCGCCGCAGGCGCTCGTCCACGACCGAGACCTTGCCGTCCTGTCTCCGCGGGGTGACGCGGCAGGCCGACGGGGGCGGGTGACGGGTGGTCGCACCGGGCCGCTCCCGTGCGGTGCGAACCCCATGGCCGGTGGGCACCCCCTCACCGGGAAGAGGGAAACCCGCCGCCCGCACACCCCACTGGTCAGGCCAGGGCGGGAGGGATCACATCCAGCCGGTCGTCGGGCCGGACGGTGAGAAGGTTCGCGATCCCGGCCGGGTGGACGAGATGCGGAAAGTGGCCACCGCCGGGCAGGGAGACGATCCGGACCGAGGGCATCACCGCGGAGAGCCACTGCGCGTACGGCGCCGGCACATCGCCCCCCGCGACATGGCTGTAGCTCGCACCGGCGGCCATGATGGCTCGCATCTCCGAGGTACGCAGCTCCGCGAGTTCCTCGGACGGAACCTCCAGGAGTTCCCGCCAGTACTCCAGGAGCAGCTCCTGACGAGGAGTCGTCGCCGTCCGTACCAGTTCCCGCGCTTCGGCCGGGAGGGTGTCGATGCCCATCGCTCCCAGCTGCTCGTTCCAGACATCCATCCACCCCGAGCCGCGCAACAGGGGCTCGACCTCCCGCAGCCGCCTCGCGAAAGGGCCGACCAGCAGCGGCTGATCCACATTGATCACTCCAACGGCCGGGTGGGCCGCGGCGTAAGCCGTCGCGACCACCGCTCCGAACGAGTGGCCGACCAGCACGGGTGCTGCCAGCCCGATCGCGTCGATGGACCGGCGCAGCTCGGCGGCGAGATCGGACGGACGACAGGACTCGGCGTCCGGCGAGTCCCCATGGCCCGGGAGATCGAAGGCGACGATCTGTCTCCCGGGTTCCGCCGCCGTCAGTTTCTCGATCAGTGGCCCCCACTGCCGACGGTCATAGGTGAGACCGTGCAACAGGACCACCGGGGGTTTCCTCCCGGACCGTGTACCGTACGTCTCCGCGGCCAGCCGCCCGTGGAGTCCCTGCTGTCCCAGTGTCATCGCGCTCCGCCTTCCCATGTCTTCGACAAGGAGGCGTAACAGGGCCGGGAACCGGGTGTGCGTGACTCGGGTCACACCCGCCACCGGCTCGGGCCGCCCGCCGCCGGGTGGTAGCAGAAGGCGCGGCCGGACCGCAGGGAGGCGCGCAGATGTGCGCCCGCAAGGGGCGCCGCCACCTCGATGCGCTTCACCGCAGCCCACAGCGCTCGCGTGGCACTGACCCGTGCCCTTTCCGCCTCACCGCCGGTCGTCCGTACCCGTCCCCCCAGACCACTGGCCCGGCGCAGCTCGATCACGATCGCGCTGCGCTCCCTCTGCACGCTCCGTGCTCGGTCCACATCGCCGACACGATCGGCGGAGTCAAGCTCCTCGTCCAGCTGCGCGAGCCGCTTCCGGTAGTTCGCCACGGCGATCGCGTCGAGGAGGGGCGCTCCGTCGGGGACCCGCAGACCCCGGCCGCCCGCCACCAGGTCGAGAGCCGGGATGTCCTTTCCCGGGGCGGCGAGCAGGCTTCGCAGGTAGGTCATGCCGCGTGTGTCGGCCAGCCTGGCGGACTCGTCCCCCGCTTCCAGCAGCCATCCGTCGTCGTCCTGGGTCAACCGCCACTCGTCCGGAGGCGGCGCGAGGGCGGACAGAAGTCCGCACATCCCGAGCCGCTCCGCGATGGACCGGGCACGAGCCTGATCGTCGCGAGCCCGGGCCGGATCTCCTTCGCCATTGCGCGCCAGCAACGCCTCGGCCCGAGCCCTCAGAGTCTCGGCCAGCCACGGCAGGGTTCCGGTCCTGTTCTCCCACGCCTCTGCCGCGTCGAAGTCGGAAAGCGCCTGATCGAGATCGCCGAGCTGCGCGGACAGCAGTCCGAGGTAGTGGTCGACGGGTCCCGCGACTGTGTTCGCCCCGCCCCACACCACCAGGCGGCCACGGTAAGGCACGAGTGCGGCGTGCAGTTTCCGGGCGCTGTCCAGGGCCCGCGAGCGGGACGCCACCACGGCCAGATCCGCGACAGCGCCCAGCCAGCGTGGACCGGAGCCCACGAGCACGCTCGGCAGCAGCCGCTCCAACTCGAGTTCCGCTTCCACCAGTCGGCCGGTCTCGGCCAGACTGCGAGCCGCTGTCGCGGAGAAGAAGTGCCCGGGGAGCCGCCGGTCCAGTGCCTGCCAGGGGGCGAGTGTGCTCTCCCAGTCGCCGCGCAAGGTGGAGATGCTGCCGCGCAGACCCCCGGTCAGGCGTGCCGTGTCGGCTATTCCGGCCCTGTGGCCGAGCACCTCCGCCTCAGACGCGAACGAGGCGGCCTCCTTGAAACGACCGCGGATCGCCGCAAGCATGGACTGGCGGGCCGCGACCACCACAGCGGTCTCGGCATCGCCGGTCAGCTCACCTGTCCGGGCATAGTAGGTGAGCACCGCCTCGGCGGCAGCGATGTCCCCGAGCTCCATCAGCGCTGTGAACCGCCACATGAGGCCGCGGCGCTCCGTCACGATGTCCCCGGCCAGCCTGGCCTGGGTGACGATCTCGGCCGCGGTCTCCAGCCGCTCGTGGGCGGCTGCCGGATTCCACAGGGCGTGCAGCTTCGAGTCGAGGACCTCAGCGATGATGCCCGGGGAGCCGGCGAGCTGGGCCAGAGAGAGGGCTTCCTCGATCAGCGCGCGCCGGCGTGTGTCCGTCGGCTCGCCCAGCAGTTCGCGGGCGAGCCGCGCGAGTACCCGTGCCCGCGTCTGCGGTGACAGAGGCCGGGTGGAGGCGGCTTCCAGCAGCCGGATCAGCCTTGTGTCGAGATCGAGGAAGGAGGCCTGGGACGGCATCGTCAGAGCCAGGTGTGCCAGTGCGTCCTCTTTGCCGTCGACAGCGGCGAGCTGATGCGTGAGGCAGAGGGCGATGCCGGGCAGCCCCGCCGAAGCCAGCCAGATGGCATGCACGGCGTCGGAGGGCAGGTCGCCGAGCAGTGCGGCGAGCTCGGGCTCTTCGATGCCGCCGAGCCGTAGTTCGGGGGGCAATCCGACAGGCTGTGTGGTGGTGGCCAGGAGCCCTGTGGCGCCGGTGGCCAGGTGAGAGGCCAGCCGGGCGAGCAGGCGGACGCCCGCGGACGGATTCCTGCCCCCGTCGTTCAGGGCCGAGAGGGCGTCGTCGGAGACCGAGGGGCGGGTACTCCCGTGCGCATCCAGATCATCGATCACAAGCAGTCGAGGGGGGCCGTCGGCGACCGCCGCGAACAGTGCGTCGATCTCCTCCGGCCCGGCGTCCGCCCGCAGGGCCGGCCGGCCGGTCAAGGCCGCCAGATTGCCGAGCAGGCCCGATGCCGGGGATCCGAGGCAGGGACCGTCGTTGATGAGGCGGTACGTCTGGAGCCCGCGGGCGGTGGCGAGTTGCCCGGCACACCTCGTCAGGGCGCTCTTTCCGGACCCCGGGGGCCCGGTGATGAGCAGGTGCCCTCCCGAACCGGCAAGGGTCCGGTCGATGAGCTGTCGCACCGCGGTGAGTTCTCTGCGCCGTCCGATCAGTTCCACCTGGTCATCGTAGTTCGCCGCTCCGCACGGAACGGTTCCCGTGAGCGGCCCCACCTGGGCCGGCCCTTCTCACCACACGTGTGGGAACGGCTGCCGGAGGCGGTCCGCACGGGGAACACCCCGATCGAAAGCGTTCTGAATACGGCCTTCCTGACCTGTCCGGACGGCAACCCGGTGGGGCCGGACTCCTCTCGGCGGCCATGCCCGGCACGCCGGAGCGGCCGGACCGTGATCCGGCCGGGGCAGCGGCACCGCGACGACGCCGATGGCACGGCCGCCGCCGGGCCGCTCGTCCGGCGGGCGGGGACGGGAGAGGAAAGGAGCCGGTCCGGCGCCGGGTCTCGCCGCGGTGCCGGCCGCCCCGTGCCCCGGGCCCGTCCGGCCTCGGGCCCTCCCGCCCTGTTCCGGATCAGGACCCCGCGGCTTCCGGTGAACCAGCGGCGGTTCACGTCCGTTGTACTGCAGTGCGAGGGCTCACACCTTCGGTGCCGGCCGACGTGCCCCCGGGATGTTCCGTGAGGCGGCCGGACGCTCCTCGGACCGTTGCACGCCTGCCCGTTCCCGCCGAGGACCGGACAGTTCGTGGCCGGACACACGCCGCCGTCGAGCCGCGGCCGGCGGGTCCACCCCATGGGGAGCGTTCCGCGGGGCCGGGACGGTCCCGTGAGGCCGGCACGCACAAGTTTTTCCTGAGCCGAAGTCCGGCACACGCTTCAAGGAGAGCCGATGCACACAGCGCGGCCTCTCCGCCAACCAGTCCAGGAGGGCGCACGCCATGGCGGCGATCGAGGGTACGAGCGCAGGTTTTCAGGGATCGGACGGGGTCCTCTACAGCACGACCCCCGGGGAACTGGTGGACAAGGCCAGGGACATCACCGCCACTCAGGCGAGCGTCCAGGCCGAACTCTCCGCTCTGCAGAACTATGTGAGGGGGCTCGCACCTGCCTGGGGAGGTGTCGCGTCCATGGCCTTCCAGCAGCTCATGCAGGAGTGGGACACCCATGCGGCGAAGCTGCAGGAGGCGCTCCTCGGTATCGCACATGGCCTCCAGAGCACCGCCGACAACTACATGCAGGGCGAGCACGCGAACCTCACGAACCTGAACAACATCAATCTTCCTCCGGCTCGCCTCTCCTGAAGACACCGCACTGCCCGGAAACGAAAAGACCTCAGTCCTCGAAGGAACCGATATGCCCGATATCGAAGGAAGCAACATACACGTCGGCCGGGAGCTGGAGGGGGCGGGTCCCTACCTCAACGGCCAGGCGCAGCACATCATGGGCGAACTGCACGCTCTGAAGAGCCGTCTCCAGGTACTGATCGACACGTGGAACGCCCAGTCCGCGACGGAGTACCAGATGCGCATGCACGAGTGGGACATGGCCGCGGTCGGGCTCTTCGGCAGCGAGGCGGAGAACGGCGTGCTCGGTGAGATCGCGCACACGCTGCGCATCAACTGGGGCAATTACGTCGGAGCCGAGGAAGCGAACCTCAGGACGTGGGCCTCCACCCACTGATCCACCGGTTCGCCACGGAGGACCGGGCCGGCCGCACCGCCCCGCACCGCTCGTCGATGTGTGACAAGGAATGACCCAGTGGAAAATGAACGCTGCCACGTGACCGTGGTGGGGGCACGACGACGGGTGGATCTTGCCGTGCCCGCGGACGCGGCGATCGCCGAGTACGCTCCGGCACTGCTGGAACTGGTCGGAGAGGTCGAGTTCGACGAGACCTTTCCCCCCGTCTGGTCGCTCGCCCTGCCGACCGC
Organism: Streptomyces sp. NPDC014676; assembly: GCF_043084105.1. Classification (NCBI taxonomy): domain Bacteria; kingdom Bacillati; phylum Actinomycetota; class Actinomycetes; order Kitasatosporales; family Streptomycetaceae; genus Streptomyces; species Streptomyces sp. NPDC014676. The sequence continues at coordinate 27,577 of NZ_JBIBZI010000025.1, forward strand.
CGCGCCCTTCCCACCGGAGGCGTCCCTCCGGGAATGCGGCGTCGTGGACGGGGCGACGCTGTACCTGAGGGATACGGCCGAGGGCGAATTCGACGAGCCCGTGGTCACCGACCTCGAGGAGTCGGTGAGCCAGGCCAGCGGGGACGCCGCCGAGTGGGGCCGGCGGCTGCGGGCACATACGACCCTGGTCCTCGGCCTGCTGGGGTTCATCGCCGGCTTCGTGGCCCTGGCCCTGGTGGCCGGGCGGGGGAGCGCGCTCGTGGTCGTCGGCGCCGGGGCGCTCTCCGCGGCCCTGTCGCTGGCCGGACTGGTGTGGCAGGCCACCCGTCAGGGCTGGTCCCTCCCGCTGGGACTGCGGCTGATCATGGCGCACGGCACCGTACCGCTGTTCGCCATCGGCGCCGCCGCGCTGTCGACCGCGGCGACGAGCACCGCCACGCTGCCGAAGGCGGTCGGCGTGGGCGCCGTACTGGGGGCGGTGATCGGTCTTCTGGCGCTTCGTCACGCCACCACACTGATGGCGGTGGCGATCACCGCCGTCGGGCTGGTGCTCGTCGTGGTCCTCGCCGGCACCACGCTTCTTGAGACGTCCGCCGTGGTCTCCGTCAGCATGATGGCCGTGCTCGGTGCCGCGTCCAAGGTCTCCGGACACTTCGCGGTGCTGGCGGGGATGCCCGGCGGCGGCACGGGAGCCCAGGACGCCGAGGCCCACGTGACACACCTGGTCAAGCGGAGCCAGCGGCTGCTCACCGGGATGAGCGTGCTGGGGTCCCTCGTCACGGCGGCCTGCCTGGTCGTTCTGGGCAGCGCGGACCAGGCCTTCGCGGTGGCCCTGGCCGGCTGCCTCGGACTGGCGCTCGTCCTGAGGGCGGGACGGCTGACGGTGGCGGCGGCGGTGGTGCCCATGGTGACCGCCGGGACCGTCGGCCTCTCGGTGACGCTGGTCCGCGCCCCGGGCAACTTCGGGTATCCGGACTGGGCGGGTGCCGTCGTGCTGCTCGGCGCGGCCGTGTTCGCGATGGTGCTCGGCCTGGGCCGGTCCTTCCGCACGGACGACGCCCGGGAACGCCCTTCGTGGATCGATCCGCTTTCCGGGTTCCTCCTGGTGGTCTCCGTACCGCTCGCGGTGGGGGTCTTCGGCGTCTACACATCACTGCTGCGCTTCTGGCAGGCGTCGTGAGTGCCCGGAACAGGGCGTGATGCCGGTGAGACTCAACGTCCTGCGGGTGGCGGACCGCGGCTGGGGCACCTACCGGACCATCACCGCCGCGCTACGGGCAGCGGGCCAGGGAGCCGTGATCCACGTCCAGCCGGGGGTCTACCGGGAGACCCTGGTCCTCGACAGTGACGTCACGGTCCTCGCGGAAAAGGGCCCGGACACCGTGCGGCTCGTGGGATCCACCGGCCCGGCGGTCAGCGTGCGGGCCGGCTCCCCCGTGCTGCGGGAGATCGTCGTCGAAGGCGCCGGGCACCGCGGTACCGCGGTGCTGATCGGCGGTGGTGCACCGGTGCTCGACCGGTGCACGGTGACCGGAGGCCGGGTCGACGTCATCGGCGACGCCACGGTGGAACTGCGCTCGTGCACGGTGGAGGACTCCAGCGACACGGGCGTCTACGTCACCGGTACGGCGCGCGTCCTGCTCCATGACTGCGTGATCCGGTCCATCGCGGGGCACGGCCTGATGTTCAACGACGCCGCCCGCGCGGACGTGCAGCGGACCACGGTCGAGCGGGTCGTCGGGTGCGGGATCGCCATGACGGGGCAGTCCCTGGGGCTCTTCGACAACTGCACGGTCCGGCACACAGGCGATGCGGCGGTACTGCTGCACGCCGCGGCGCGCCCGGTGCTGCGCGACTGCCGCCTGCACGACACGAAGGCGCAGGGGCTGCGGATCAGCGAGAAGACCGGGGCCGCAACCGCGCCGCAGGGGGCCGCCTCCGACGAGGACGCCACCGGAGCCGGCCGGGACGAAACGCGGATCCGGCTGGAGAAGTGCGAGATCTTCCGCACGGGACTCGAGGGTGTGCTGGCGGGCGACGCCGCCGATCTGCGGCTCCGGGACTGCCACATCCACGAGACGGGAGGGGCGGGGGTGATCGCCGCCGGTACCGGCAGGGTGGAACTCGACAGAACCCGTGTCGTCGACGTGCCCGGCACGGGCGTCGCCGCGCTGGACAGCGCGGAGGTGCGGGGGCAGGGCGTCACCATAGCCCGCACCGGAGCCAACGGGGTTCACGCGGCGGACACCTGCACCGTCCGTCTCTCCGACTGCGAGATCTCGGCCACGGCGTACACGGCCGCGCATTTCGGCGGGAACGCACGTGCGGAACTGCGTTCCTGCACGGTGACCGACAGCGCGCAGCACGCCGTGAGCGTCGAGGACTCGGCGGATCTCACGGCCGAGGACCTCCGGGTGGAGGGGGCGCGGATGACGGGTGTCGACGTCAACGGCGCCGACGCCGTCCTGCGGCGCTGCGTCATCAGTCAGGCCGAGACAGGCATCAGGCTGGACACCGGGCACCGTCCGCTGCTGCAGGACTGTGAGGTGCTCCGGTCCGCGGGGACGGCGATCGAGATCGCCGCGGCCACGGGTGCCGTCCTGCTGGGGGGCCGGATCGAGACCGCGGGGGCCGCCGGTGTCTTCCTCGCCGAAGGCAGCGCGCCCTGGATCGAGGACCTGGCCGTCGCCGATGTGAAGGGCAGCGGGCTGGTGATCTGGTCCGGGGCCCGGCCGCGGGTGCGGTCGGTGACCATCACCGGAGCGGCCAAGAACGGCGTCTATTTCGGGGACCGGGCCGAGGGGCTGCTGGAGGACTGTTCGGTCGCGGACACCGGTTACCCCGCGGTGTACGTGGGAGCGAAGGCAGGTCCGGTCCTGCGTCGCTGCCTGGTGCGTGACACGGATGAGGATCTGTCCCAGGCCGATGACGCGGACGCGCGTTTCGAACAGTGCCGTACGGACAACGTCAAGGTCGCCACCCTGGCCACGGTGGTCGAGGACCACGAGGAGTCCGAAGCGGAGCAGGAGCCCGCCGCCGAGGACCAGTTGCCGGAACTCCTGGCCGAACTGGAGCAGCTCGTGGGCCTGGACGACGTCAAGCGTGAAGTGGCGTCCATGGCCAAGGTCATGCAGATGGTCAGGCGGCGCCAGGAGGCCGGACTGCAGCCACCGCCCCTGTCCCGGCACCTGATCTTCGCGGGCAATCCCGGTACCGGCAAGACGACGGTGGCGCGGCTGTACGGGCGGCTCCTCGCGGCCCTCGGCCTGCTGGCCAGCGGGCACTTGGTGGAGGCCGAGCGCAGCGCGCTGGTGGGTGAGTACGTCGGACACACCGCGCCGAAGACCACGTCGGTCTTCCGCCGTGCGCTGGGCGGAGTGCTCTTCATCGATGAGGCGTACGCCCTGGTGCCGGCGGGACAGAGCAACGACTTCGGGCAGGAAGCCGTCTCGACCCTGGTCAAGCTGATGGAGGACCACCGGGACGACGTCGTGGTGATCGCGGCGGGTTACCCCGAGGACATGGAGCGTCTCATCGACTCCAACCCCGGTCTGGCGTCACGGTTCACCCGCACCCTGCGGTTCGACGACTACTCGCCGCGGGACCTGGTGCGGATCGTGGAACATCAGGCGTCCCGGCACGAGTACCGGCTGAGTGAGGAGGCGGCCGCGGCGCTGCTCGCCCACTTCGGCTCGATCGAGCGCACAGAGCGCTTCGGCAACGGGCGCACGGCCCGCCAGACCTTCCAGCGGATGACGGAACAGCACGCCATGCGGGTGGCGGCCCTGGCCGACCCCAGCGACGAGGACCTGACCGTGCTGCTGCCCGCCGACGTGCCCCCGGCGGTGGGGCAATGACCACGCACCGGGGACACGCCGGACGGACCGCGGCCGTCCGGTCACTTCTCCAGCGTGCCCTGGGGGTCGGGGAAACGCGCGGCCCGGTCCACCTTGCCGTAGGACTGCCCGGCCCGGTTGATCATCGCGATGAGGTTGCTGAGGAGGGCCAGCGAGTTGCTCTGCAACGACAGAGCCTTCTGCATCGTCGGGGCGATGTGCCGCGCGAACTCCGCACCGATGTCCGCGAGAACCTGCTGATCCTGGCGGTCCCTGTCCTCCTTGGACTGGTAGTAGCCGGTGTTCGGCGTCGCGCTGCCCCAGTTCATCGCCGCGATCGGCTCATCCGGCGGTGGCGGGCCCCAGAAGGCCGGTGCGTGCACCACGGCGTCCACCCGCGCGCGCAGCGTCTCGTACCCGGAGACGGCGTTGCGGCTCTCGGCGAGCAGGGTGTTCTCGGTCGACCGGACGGTCTTGGCGTCGAACAGGATCGGACCGCTGTCCGCGACCTCCTTGCTCGTCGCCCCGGTGCCCGAACCCATCTCGGGGTCGAGGTTGAAGCTGGGCGGCACGTCCCAGCCGACCGACATGGCCGGGATGAGATGACTGAAATCCTTTCCGGCGTCAGGGTTCTCGAAATCGTCGTGACCGTCGTGGTCGTTGTGCCCGTGACTTTGTTGCGGGTTGGGGGTGGGCATTTTTTCGCTCCCGTGTGTGTGTTCGGCGGAAACGCCGGTCCGGAACTGCCGCCGGCCGATCCTGGCCAGCTTCAGTCTGGCACAGAGGAATCCATGACGGGAACCCCGTCAGGGAAATCCGGGAGAATTTCGAAGGTGTGCGGCCGGAGTAAGGCCGGAATCGAGAAGGGGGCCTGTCGTGCCGGATATTTCACCCGGTGAATTCACGGTCGCTCTGGGGGAACTCCGGAGCGCGATCGGAACGCTGCGGCGGGAGAACGAGCATGTGTCGAACCTGATCAGCCAGATTCAGGGGCACTTCGAAGCCGCACAGAACTTCTGGAAAAGCCCGTCGTCCGCGTCCTTCGAGACGATGGCCGAGTGGTTCACGAGATCCTCGCGTGATCTTGAGGAGATCCTCGCGGAGGCTGCCCAGCGTATGCAGACCGCCTACGACAACTATGTCCAGGCAGAACATTCCAACACCCGTAATGTCGGAGGCTGAGCGTGCCCGAGAGTGCCGACCACGCCGCAGGACCCACCACGGGTGTCCCGGGTGCGGAGAACGTCGACTACGACAACAGGCTGATCAGGATCGACCCTGAGTCGCTGGCCATGGAGGGCGACAGGCTTCTCTCGCTCGCCAAGGAGATGAGCGACACGGTCAAGCGGATCAACGCCCTTATCTTCCACCTCAGGCTGGGGTGGGTCGCGGCGACCACCGAGGAGGTGAGAGCGTTCTTCGAACGCTGGGACATGGTCATGACGCAGATGTTCGGGAACGACGGCGATCCGATCGGAGTGCTGCCCGCCCTTTCCGGAGGGGTGACCGGAACGGCTGTCGGTTTCAGCCAGCTGGAGATCGAGCTCTTCTGGATGTTCCGGAACTTCTCCAACGAGCTCGCCGTTCCTTCCGGCGGTGATGGATCAGGACCTGCTGACCGTATCGGGCCTGAAATTCCCATCACTCAGGATTACGTGGACTGAAAATGACCAGGGTAGATTTCCACCGTCCCGCCAGAACCTTCCCGCCATCGGTTCCCGAGCAGCAGGTGGCATTGGCGGCCCCTCCGCAGAAGGCCACGGAGAACCAGGCTCAGACCTGGCTCTACATGCTGCTTCCCCTGCTCAGCAGTGTGAGCATGGCCGCTTACATGATCACCTTCGGCAAGACGTGGATGATCCTGCTCGGTATCGGTTTCGTCGTTCTTTCCATCGGCGTCATGGTGCTGGTCAGGACACAGACGAAGAACGCCAGCCGACGCACTCAGTACCGTCAACGGGAGAGATATGTGGAATATCTCTCCGACATTCGCGCACAAGCGCGGCAGGCGGCAGCGGCGCAGCGCGCGACCAACGCCTTCGTCCATCCCAGCCCGCAGCGGCTGTGGGCCGTCGTCACTGCCGGTCCGCGGCGCGTGTGGGAGCGCCGCCCGACGGACCCGGACTTCATGAAGCTGAGGCTGGGCATCGGCCGCGCCAGGCCGGCGATGAGCATCGTATTGAGCAAACACGGCGACCCCACCACGGAGCACGACCCCGAATCGCACCAGCGCGCGGTGAAGCTCACCCGCGACTTCGAGACCATCGGTCTCCAACCGGCCTGGGTCGACCTGGCGAGAACGGGCGTCCTGAGCCTGCTCGGCCCCCAGGAACGCACCGCCGAGCTGACCTCGGCCCTGCTGATGCAGCTTGCCGTGCTGCACGCCCCGGACGATGTCGAGATCATCGCCCTCACCCGGGCCGAGGACCACACGTGGGGATGGGTGAAGTGGCTGCCGCACGCGCGTCAGCCGGGTCAGGCGGAGCACGTCCCCCAGGTCGCCCGGACCATGGACGGCATCGCCGATCTGCTCCACGCGCACATCGACCGCATACGGCAGGAGCGCGCCGAGCGCGCGGTCTCCCTCGGCGGGCGCCGCGAGACGCAGGTGTCGCGGCACCTGGTGGTGGTGCTGGACGACTTCCGGCCAGGGGCGGACTGGGCTCGTCTGCCGCTGGTGTCGGACCTCCTGGCGGAGGCCGGCGCGGAAGCGGGCCTGCATGTGGTCTGCCTGGTCACCAAGGAGAGCGAGGAGCCCAGTAGGGTCGACGCGCGGGCCCGGGTGGACTCCGAAGGGAACCTGGCACTGGAGACGCGCCATCCCGGACTGGTGCAGACGGTGGCGGACGCCGTCGCCGACAAGCCCCCGTCGCAGCTGGGTGAGCAGGTGGCCAGAGCACTGACGCCGCTGAGACTCACCGGGGAACAGGAACAGGTCCTCGCACGCACCGTCGCGCTGCCCGAGATGCTGGGAGTCGAGGACCTGGGATCGTTCGACCCGACCCGGCTGTGGCGCAAGCCCGACGACGAGGCGCTGCTGCGGCTGCCGATCGGCTTCACGGGCGAGGGCGCTCCGCTCGTGCTGGATCTGAAGGAGGCCGCACTCGGCGGCATCGGCCCCCACGGCCTGGTCGTCGGGGCGACCGGATCGGGCAAGAGCGAGCTGCTGCGGACCCTTGTCACGGGTCTGACGATGACCCACGCTCCCGAGCACCTCAGTTTCGTCCTGATCGACTTCAAGGGCGGCGCCACTTTCGCGGGCGTGACCGAACTGCCCCACGTGGCGGGCCTGATCACCAACCTCGCCGATGACCTGGCGATGGTCGACCGTGTCCGCACGGCCCTTCAGGGAGAGCAGCAGCGGCGCCAGCGGATGCTGCGTGCCGCCGGCAACGTGGACTCGGTCCGCGAGTACCAGATCCTGCAGGAGGCCGGCGGAACCGACGTCGACGGCCGGCCCCTCGAACCGATGCCCTACCTGATGATCATCGTTGACGAGTTCGGTGAACTCCTCGCTCAACGGCCCGATTTCATCGACCTCTTCGTCCAGATCGGACGGGTGGGCCGAAGCCTCGGCATGCACCTGCTGCTGGCCACCCAGCGGTTGGACGAAGGACGTCTGCGCGGCCTGGAGTCGCACCTGTCCTACCGGGTGTGCCTGCGTACCTTCAGTGCCCAGGAGAGCCGGGCGGTGATCGGGACGCCCGACGCCTACCGCCTCCCCTCGATCCCGGGCTCCGCCTACCTCAAGGTGGACGAGTCCGTCTACGAGCGGTTCAGGGTCGCTCACATCTCCGGCGCGTACCAGGAGGAGAGCGAGCGGGAACCGGTGACCGGACCGGCCCCCGTACCCGTGCCGTTCGAGCTGCGGACCGCCGAGGCCGCTCGGACCGAGGACGACGACGCCGCCGAGCCGTCCGTGACCCTCGCCAGGCCGAAACCGGGCCAGCGAACCGAGATGCAGGTGGCGGTGGAACGTGTGCGGGCGTACGGCAACGCCGTGCACCAGGTGTGGCTGCCGCCACTGCCCGCGGCCGTCGAGCTCGACTCGATGCTGGGGCCCGTCACCACCGACGACGAGCGCGGCTTCCACTCCAGCCTCTGGCCGCAGGGCGGACAGCTCTTCTTCCCGCTCGGCGTCGTGGACCTGCCCAGCCGCCAGGAACAGCGGGCCATGCTCATGGACCTGTCCGGACCACAGGGACATCTCGTCGTCGTGGGCGGACCGCAGTCCGGCAAGAGCACCCTGCTGCGTTCGTTCATGATGAGCGCGATGCTCACCCACACCCCTCGTGAACTGCAGTTCATCGGAATAGACTTCGGCGGCGGCAGCCTCACCGGACTGGAGCGGGCACCCCACGTGTCGGGCATCACGACGCGGCACGACGAGGCGCGGACCAGGCGTGCGCTGTCCGTGATCCGGCAGCTGGTCGACGACCGCGAGCGGCTCTTCCAGAAGCTGCGGATCGACTCCGCGGCGGACTTCCGTGCCCTGCGCGACCAGCGGGAGCTGCCCGAGGACGTCAACGCCGCCGACGTCGTCCTCGTCATCGACAACTGGGCGGCGCTGCGCGCGGACGTCGAAGAGGCCGAACAGATCGTGCCCGACATCGCGGTACGCGGTCTCGGAGTGGGCGTACACCTCGTCCTGACCGCGAACCGCTGGGCGGAACTGCGCTCCAACCTGCGGGACACCATCACGGGCCGCCTGGAGCTGCGCCTGGCGGAACCCGCCGAGTCCGAGATCTCCCGGCCCCTGGCCCGGCAACTGCGTGCTTTCCTGCCCGGCCGCGGCATCGTGGCACCCGGAAACGTCTTCCACACGGCGCTGCCGCGCCTGGACGGTGCGGCGGTGACCGAGAACCTCGGCAAGGCGCAGGAAGCGGTGGTCGACGAACTGGCCGCGAGCTGGTCCGGCCCCACCGCCGCACCGCTGCGGGTGCTGGCCGATGTCGTCACGCCGGAGGAACTGCAGCGGGCCTGCGAGGACCTCCCCGGCGGGACGGCCGCGCTGCCCGACAGCGCGGTACCCATCGGGATCCGGGACTTCGATCTCAGCCCCGCGGTGCTCGACCTGGAGGCCAACGGCCCGCACTTCCTCGTGTACGGCGATCCGGGGTCGGGCAAGACCACGTTCCTGAAGTCGTGGATGCGTTCCATGGCCCGCCGGCGTTCCGCCTGGGACGTGCGCTTCATCGTCGTCGACTACCGGCGCGGGCTCCTGGGCGCCGTCGACGAGGACTATGTCGGCGCGAGTGCCGGCGATCCGGACTCCGCCACCGCCTACCTGCGGCAGGTCGCGGAAAAGCTCAAGGAACGCATCCCGCCCGCGGGCATCACCCCGAGCGAGCTGAAGAGGAGGGACTGGTGGTCGGGGCCCGAGCTGTACGTCGTGGTGGACGACTACGACCTCGTCGCCGGCGGCGGGGCCATGGCACAAGGGCCGCTGGCGGTGATCAGCGACTACCTCACCCAGGGGGCCGACATCGGATTCCACATGATGCTCGCCCGCAGAACCGGGGGCGTGGGCCGCTCCTTCGCCGATCCGGTGGCCGGCCGCATCCGTGACCTCGGCTCCGACGGCCTGCTTCTGTCGGGTGATCCACGTGAGGGAGCGGTCCTGGGGGATCAGCGCGCGCGGCGTCTCCCTCCCGGCCGTGGCCTTCTCGTCTCCCGCCGCGGCGGCGCCCAGCTCGTCCAAACGGTGCAGGACCTGGCGGACACGTAGGCCTCGCGCCCCCGCCGTTCCGCCCGATGCCCGTCAGCCCACGATCACTCGTGGGTGGCCCCTGCTTGGCCGCCCGTCCGTGAGGAACCCACACCATGCCCCACTTCGATGACTCCCTGATTCGTGAACTCGGACGTCAGTGGATCGAGAACGGCCAGAGGCTCCACGACTACGTGACCGTCATGGACAGCAGCATGTCCTTCATGAACGACGGGTGGACGGGCAAGGCCGGAGAAGCCGCGCAGGTGGTGTGGAGCGGGGTGGCCGATCACAACGTCCGTCACGCCCTGCTGGAAGCGGGCCAGGTGGCCCAGGACGTCGGAAACGCGATCATCGCCTATGCGGACGAGTTGCAGAAGACGGTCGAGGAGATCGACCGGGCGCACATGATCGAGGCCCTGGCCTCGATCTTCGGTCTCGTTCTGGGGCTTGCCTCCTTCGGCATCGCCGGTCTGCTGGGCCGGCTCCTCGCCTCGGTCGCGGACATCGTGGCGGGTATCGTGTCCAGGATTTCCTCGATCGCCTCCGCCGCGGCCGGAGCAGGCCGCGCGGGCGCCTTCGTGACCGATGCGGTCATCAACGCGGCACTGACCCTGGGCACGGACGTCCTCTCGAACCTGATGGCGTCGAAAGCGGTCAACGCGCCGCTGCACATCAACTGGCAGTCGGAGGCAATGAACGTCGGCCTGGGCGTCTGGATGGGCGCGGGAATGGGCGGTCTGGAGTCCGCGCAGGGACACCCCAACACGACGGGCAGGAACCTGCCGCAGGTCTCGTCCTCCGCCTCCGTACCCAAACCCGCCGAAGTCAAGGTCTCGACCACGATCGAGAGCTGGACCGATTCATCCCCGGTGCCGCTCTCGCAGGGGCCCAACCCGGTCAACCTCAGCGTGTCCGGCATCCGTGGGGCGGAGCCGAGGACGAACCACGCGCCGCCGGCGAACATGGGCGTGCAGAGCCCGGCTGTCAGCCCGCCGCACGCGAGCACAGGCCGGGAGAACGCGGCCGTGCGTACGCCGGAGAGCGTCGTGGGGGTGGAAGGCAGCCGCGGTCAGGTGTCGGCGGGGCATCCGGTTCCGGTGGTTCGTGAGAACGCGGGGGTGGAGGCGTCGGGCGGCCAGTTCGCGGGCGGCCGTGCCGGGCAGGCGCCGCCGGTCCGGGAGGGGGGCGATGTCACTCCCGTGTCCCGGGCGTCAGACACGTTCCTCGACTCGCCGCCGCAGAGTGTGAACCGGGAGAACGTGGTTGCGCGTACGCCGGAGAGCGTCGTGGGGGTGGAAGGCAGCCGCGGTCAGGTGTCGGCGGGGCATCCGGTTCCGGTGGTTCGTGAGAACGCGGGGGTGGAG
>NZ_JBIBZI010000025.1:38584-63804 GCF_043084105.1 Streptomyces sp. NPDC014676
AGGCGTCGGGCGGCCAGTTCGCGGGCGGCCGTGCCGGGCAGGCGCCGCCGGTCCGGGAGGGGGGCGATGTCACTCCCGTGTCCCGGGCGTCGGACACGTTCCTCAACTCGCCGCCGCAGAGCGCGCGTGAGGGAACGCATGCCCCCGCTGTGTCCCGGGATGTCGCGACGGGGGACAGCCGTGGGGTGGCCATGGGCCGTTCAGGGGTGAACGAGGCGCCGCCGGTCTCCACGCCGACGCCGCGGCCGGAAGGCGTGGGGGAGGCCGTCGCGTCGAGCACAGGGACCTCACGTGGTGCCCTGCCCCACGGCGGGACCAGCGTCGGCGGCTCGGTCGCGCATCCCTCCGGCCCGGCCCCGCACAACAGCCCTCAGACTGTGGCGGAACGCGGTGGCGTGGCGGACGGCGGCACCGGCAGGCCCGCATCCACGCGTGGGCCCGACCACGTGCGCGAGGCAAGCGTGGACACGGGCACCGTGAACCGGGGCGGCGGCAGGCCGGAAAACCGGACACGTCCTCATGACTCCGGCGACGGAACCCCGGTGTCGGACGGCCCGGTCGGGCGCTCGCAGACGTCCGCGGAACCGGAGACCTCCGGAGTCCGGGGGCAGGCGGACCGGCTCGTGGAGTTCTCCGCGGACCACCAGCCGCCCAACAGGCAGCACGACATCGGGTCCGTCACGGCCCACACCGGCTCCCGGCCGGCCGACGGGGCGGTTCGCGCTCAGGAATCCTCCGACGGGCCGGTGCACAGCGGCGGCCGCCAGACGGCCGACGACGCGCACATGCCGGTTTCCCGGGACGGCGACGCGAGCGACACCTCGAGCCTCCACACGCAGGACTCCTCCGGCCTCGGCTCCGACGGCTCCACGAAAGCAGTGGAGGAGTGGACCGATTTCACCCAGGCTCAGGCCAGGCGCGACGAACTGGTCGTCGATGCGGAGGCCCGGCTCGAAGCACTCGGTCCGAAGCTCGACGACGCGTGGCGAAAGGGCTTCGAGAGGTATGTGGCGGGCGACGAACTCGGGGTCGTCGACCTGAAGTTCGGCGGCCGCGAGGTGAGTCACGCCAAGTGGACCTGGCGCAAGGACATCACCCAGGCGTTCCGGAACGAAGTGGAAACGAAGGGTTTCGTCTCCGCGGAGGCATTCGACAGCATCGTCCAGGGAGCGGAAAGGAACGCACACAAATACCTTGAGCGTTCCCGTCAGGTCGAAATCCTGGCCTCGAACTTCAAGGCGGAAGTGTCGGAATTTCGGTCCGGTGGCGCGGAGCTCGAGTACAGGCGTGCTCTCCCGGATTTCGATTCGATACCGCGGGACTACGTCTACGACTCCAAGCTCGATACCTTCGTACGGGACGACTCCAAGCTGTACGGAATTCCGGCTGCCGAGGAAGAAGGGCCGGTAAAGATTCCGGGAGGGCCGGGCGAAGACGGTATCGAAGTGTTTTTCACGTCCGAGGGGCGAGCCGAAGGCCCAGTGGACTACTTCCGGGACAAAACACTCGATTTCAATCCTCTGGAGACGTTCTTCATCCAGAAGGTGGAGAAGCTCAACGACATCTTCAGCGGTTATCTCAACGACCAGAATGCGACCGCACTGCCTCCGGACACGCGTCGTCAGCTGGACGGGCTCAGGAACGGCCTGTACGACGATCTCGAGGCGATCACGGTCCGAGAGCTCCGCATCGAGGCGATGACGAAGGAGAGGTTCGACGACATCATCGCGTGGCAGTCGGCCGGCAACGGCGGACGCGACGCACTCGGTGCGGAATTCGTGACGCGCATACGCGGGGAATTTCAGCGCGACCTGCGGGCCGCCCACGACCGGATATTCGGGAAGAACCCCGCCAAGGACGCTCATGAGCAGTGGGACCTGGCGACGGATCGCGCCATCGAGGACCTTCCCGGACGTATCACGCGGGAGCGTTTCATCCAGTCGAAACTGTCCGAGGAGACCGCCTACGCGGAGAGCCGTCTGACGCGTCCGGGCGAGGACGAGCTCGCCGGCCTCGGCGGGACGGGACGGGAGCGTGTCCTGGGGGAATACCTCGACACGGTGCGCGAACACGCGCGCAACCACTACACCACCTCGCTGGACGAGGGCCGTACCGCTTCGGCGGACATCGAGGCCGGGTGGGCCGGACAGCAGAGCGATGTGCGCGCGGCGCTTCCGCGCACCGTCCGGCACGAGGTGGAACTGCAGAACGTGGTCGCCGACGCGGCACACGACTTCCACGGGATCCTGCGCCATCCCGACAGCCCCGAGGCGTTCCGGCTCAACGAGGACACGATCAGCCGGCTGGGCAACGACTTCCGCACCGAACGGGTGCACAAGTACGACGAGTTGTTCGCCCCGGCAGGGCACAAGACGGAGACCTGGCTCGCGCACGAGTCCGCGTTCGAGGACGGATTCCAGTCCCGGCTCGGTGAACTGCGGGAAGACCACATCGAGTTCCCGACCAGGCGCGACCGCGCGGCCGGCTCCCCCACGGACGACGATCCCCTGCCCGTGGCCGGCGAGAGCCGTACGGTCCGGAACGAACCCGCCGACCTCGGTACGGCGACCGACGGGGACGTGCCGGCGCCACAGGCGCTGGAGGAGAACGGCGCTCCGAGATCGGCGTCCGCCGAGGGCAACGGCGAGCCGCGGCGGGACAGGACCTCCTCCGACGCCGAACTGCGGACGCCGAGCGAGGCACAGCAGCTGCAGGTCACGGCGAACGGTGACACCGCCACGTCCTCCGGCGCGCCCGGGTTCAGGAGGGAGCACACCGCGGCGGCCCGCTCCGAGGAGCAGAACTCCGTGGCGCTGCCGTCCCGTCGTGATCAGATGCGCTCCGAACCGAGGGCGACGGACGTGCCCAGCGCCGTGCGCGACTGGCTGAGGTCCCACTCCGAGTACTCCTTCAGCCCCGAGGAGATCGACCACGCTTATCAGGGGCTCCTGGAGCGTCACTCCTCCGGCTACACCGACCTGCCGCTCGACCTGCAGGCTGTCGAGCTCGGCCACGTCCTGCACGACGGCGCCTCCAGCACCGTGCGTGCCGTGAGCTCGATCGTGCTGCAGCACAGTGGTGTCTTTCCCGGGCACGACGAAGTCAGGCAGGCTCACCAGGAACTCCTCGCAGTGTTCGGAGACGACTTCCGGCGGCTTCCGGAGGAGCAGTGGAACGGCCTCGTGGCAGCGTACGTGCTAAGCCGGCACGAGCCCGTCCCCGACGCCGGGCAGCACCTGGACGACGACGTCCGGTCCGAATCCGGCGCGGCGACGCTGCGCGACCTGCCGGCAGAGGACGGACCGCAGACGCGGGCACCCCACGAGACCCCCGTCGAGACGCTCGCGGACACGGTGCAGCAGCGTCAGCTCGCCGACGACCGGTCGGGGCAGGACGAACCGGACCTCATGGGGCGGACAGAGGACGTCGAGGAGTCCGGCCACGGGGCTGTCGGCGCGGAGCGGTTCGGGGAGGACGCGAGCGGAGACTCCCTCCTGGGCCACGGGTCCCTCTTCGGCCGGAACGCCCAGGGCTTCATCGACGACGGCGCGGTCCACCTGGTCCACGGGGAGACCGTGGTGTCGGTGCCGCGGGATCTGGAGCGCACCGGTGGAGAGGGCGAGCGTGCGGCGGCCGGCGAGGAGGTGTTCCAGGTCCTTCTCGAGAGGGCCGAGAGAGCCTTCCAGAAGGCCGGTGAGAAAGCCCTGCTGGACTACCACGCGGCGGCTCAGGGCCTGATGGACGGACGCCACCGGGCGCTGCCCATGAACATTTCCGGCCCGAGGACGGAGGACGAGGAGCTCCTCGAGAACATCAGATCGGTCGTCGCCTACCAGTTGTACCTGGACAGGAACAGCGAAGGAGAGGCGGCCGAGCGGAACGCGGTGCTTGTCTCGGAGTGGTTGCGCCGGGTGTTCGACACGGCGGCCACCGACGGACTCGTCGTGAAGGGCGGCTCGGCTGCCTTCACCGATGTGGCCGAGGACATCGCACTCCCGGAATCCGTGACGGAGGGAACGGCCGTCGCGGGGCAGAGCCGCACGTCCTGGGACCGTCACGATTCCGAAGCGTCGCCGTTCGGGCATGCGGAATTCCACGACGACATGGTTTCCGCGGGCGGCGCCGGCAGCCTGGACAGGCCCTTCCGTGAGGAGGGGATACTTCGATCCGTTTTCGAGGAGGACGAGGAGGACGTCCTCACGCCCACTGCGGCTGGATTCCTGGATCATGACGCCTCTTATGAAGGAATAGAGAGCGCCATGGACGGAATGATGCACTTCATCGCGCTGCTGAAGCCGCTCCAGGATCACATTCAGCGTGTGGCGGGCCAGGAAACCGCCGACATCGAACTGGCTGTGGTCGCCAGCCCGGGCGATGCCCGGACGAGGACCCCTGGGCACGCTGCGGTGGCCGTCTGGCTGCCGGGCCACCGGGCCCCTTTGACTTTGGGCTTCTACCCTCCCGGCATGGCTGCCGGGCAGAATCTGATCAACACCCGGAAAGACTATGTGCTTGATCGGCAGGTCCGGGTCCTCAGCGTTCACCGCGTCACCGCGCAGCAGCTGCTGGAATCGTACAAGTGGGCGATGCAGCGTGCTGAGAAGATTCCCGACCCCCGGCGGTTCGAAGGTGTCGAATTTGTCGCCGGATTCGTCCGCGCGGCGGTCCAGAATTCGGCGTTGACTGGAAGTGTCACGACTCCGCGTCAGCTCGTCGAGGCGCTCCAGGGGTCGTGGGACTGGGCCGACAAACTCTCCTTCAGTGACGAGCTGAATGAAACGCATCGAAATGAGTACCGGCTGGCTGTCCAGCATTTGAAGCAGGAGTCCATCAATCCTGATTCAACCTCTCCGTACAGTGTCGCTGATGCGCAGATATGGGCAGAGCACCGTGTGGCTTTCGACCACCAGCGCCCTTTGGTTCAGAACGAACCCACAGAAGAGCAGCAGTACCGCTTTGACATGCTGAACAAGTTCGGTTCGATGCTTGCATCGACGTTCCTGAAGCATGGCGAGGCAGCGGCTGTGAAACAGTCCCAGAGCCTGGGCATAACCTATGGGTCGTTGCGCTCTCTGCCCTTCGGGACACTGCTGGAACTGCAGGAAATGACGCAGTTCATCGAGATGGTCCGGCCGCTGCGCGAGCATCTGGAGTCGGCGTTCGAGGATCCCCGTGAAAATATCGAAGTGGGTATCATCGCGAATCCGGGAGGCCGGTCCTGGGCGGAGTCCCGGGATGTGGGGCATGCGGCAGTCACCGTCTGGCTGCCCGGAACCGAGAAACCCCTGACGATCGGCTTCTATCCGACGGAAGGAATGTGGAACGAGCAGGGCGCGATCAGAGATGACGCCGGGTATGCCCTGGACCCGAGGGTCCGTGTTCTGGGTACCTACTCCATTTCAGCGGCCCAGCTGTTCGACGGGTACCGGTATGCCATGGAGAACGCGGAGAACAAGTACAACATCCTGAAGTACAACTGCGTTGTGTTCGCTGAGCGCTTTGTGTCCGCGGCGATCGGGCACTCGCCGGCGTCCCTGTGGATCGCCTCGCCCCATCGCCTCGTCAAGGCGATGGTGGAGCAGGGGACGTGGACATGGGCTGACGGAAAGGGCGAGCAGGCCGGCCTCACCTCCGAGGACATGGCGCGCTATATGTCGGCCAACAGCAGGCTCACGGACGGAAGGAAGGTGCCCGCGGAGGAATACGGGCGCGCCATGAACTGGGCGATGTACCGGGTGGCGTTCGACCACCAGCGTCCGTTGATGACAGGCAAGGGGTTCACTCCGGATCAACTCGAGCAGATACGGCTTCTCGAGCAGTTCGCCACCATGGTGGCCGACGTCCTGCACCGCGAGGGCGACGACGCCGCGGCCAAGCTCTCCCGGGATCTGGGCAGGCGGTACGGAACCCTCCGGGTCACTCCTGTGGAGACTCCGACCACGGCGACCGGCGTGACGGAGACCGGCGCGGTGGCGACCGAGGTGACGGAGACCGGCGCGATGGCGATCACACCCGCCGGTCTTGCCGTCGCCCCGCCCACCGCCCTGGAGATGCGCAGCCTCCTGGCGGAGATCGACCGCATGCTGGACGAACTGGTCAGCGCGAAGGTGACGGGAGCGCTTTCCCCCGACAGCGGCTGGCAGACCGTTTTCAGTGCGGGAGACGAGTTCATCAATGACGTGACGAATTCCTCGGAAACCACCCCGCGGCATGCATCGGCCGTGTCCCGTGATTCTGTCCACACCGAGGACGAAATCCTCTACTCGGTCAATCTGCTTCTGAACGAACTGGACCAGCCGATCGTTGGGCAGGAAGAGTTCAAGAAGGCGCTAGACCGTGTGGTGAGCCAGCACGGGACACTCATTGACGACATGAGCCAGCGAGTTCTGGCGGAGAACGTCGCGGCCTCTGTCCTGGGTGTTCCGCCGGGCCGGCTCGAGGCGGGGGAGTCGCGTACCTTCCGGGACCGGGTCGAGCTCTCCGGCGGCCGTCTGGGACAGGACGACGGGCTGATCGGGGTGCGGGACGGCGCCGGGGCCGTCGCGTCGCGGGATGCAGCCGCGAATTCCGGCGGAGTGAACGAGATGGAGCGGCGCACCCAGTTGCCGCCCTCGCGGACGCCGGACGGGTCCCGCAGCAGGATCCGTATTCGAAACCGGATCGCCCTCGGCCAGCGCGAGTGGCAAGGGTCGGTGGCCGACGAGGTGAAATACCTGCAGACGAAGCTTCTGGAGCACGAGGCCGGATCCCGGGCGCTTGTCATGGGCGAGAAGGAAGACGATGTAGTGTATACATGGGCGATCAACGTCCTCGGAAAGAGTGTCACGTGGACGCCCTACACCCCGGACTCCTCATGGGAGAAGGTGGCATCCCTCGATCTGGATTCGAGCGCCAACCTGATCAATCCCCCGAAAGAACTACTGGCCCTGAGTGACGAAGCGAAAAACTTCAACGCGGCCAATTTCTGCTCGGTTACGCCCGGTCAGGACATGGGGGGTTATGTGAGGGAAATCAGGCGGCGTGGTCTGTGACGTGGTGCGTTCGCGTACCGCGCGGCAGTATCCGTTTCGTGTCGTCCGGCCCATCCGGCAGGCGGACCGGACGGCCGGCCGACGTCCCTCCTTCCGTCGTCGCCGGCGAAATTTTCCTGATCGGACCAACGGGGCGCCCCGGGCGCCGTTTCTTCTTCGAGAGTGTGCGAAACAATGTGGGATGACATCCTTGTCCAGGTGGCCGACGGCGTACACCTCGTCCATGGCAGCAATACGAACTGGGTGGTACTCAGCGAGGGGGAATCCGCCACCCTTGTCGATTGTGGTTACCCGGGTGACCGGGATCTGCTCTTCGCGTCCCTGGACCGCCTCGGACACACTCCGAGGTCGGTCTCAGCCGTCCTCGTCACCCACGCGCACAACGATCACATCGGGAATGCCGAATATCTCAGCCGTACCTATGGCACGCCCGTTCACGCGCACGAGGCCGAGATACCCCACGCCCGTCGCGAGTTTCTTCACCAGGTCGGAGTGGGCCGTGTGCTGCGCAACATCTGGCGTCCGGGCGTCGCACCGTGGGCCGTACACAGCATCAGGGCGGGTGGCCTGAAGGACTCGCGCGTCACCGGGCCCGTCCCCTTCCCTCACCCGACGGAACCGCTGGACCTGCCCGGTCGTCCCGTGCCGCTTCATACGCCGGGCCATACCGGGGGACATTGCGCCTACGCCCTTCCCGGAGCGGGAATACTGGTGTCCGGGGACGCGCTGGTCAGCGGGCACCCCACCACACGAAGGCGCGGCCCCCAACTGCTGCCGGCCATGTTCGACCACGATCGGGAGCGTGCTCGAGCCTCCCTCGACATCATCGGCCGGTTCGAGGGTGACACTCTCCTGCCCGGTCACGGCCCCGTGCACCGCGGTCCGATCAAGGAGGCCGCCCGGCTAGCGCGTGACCGTGCCTGACGTACGTCGCCACGCCGCGACACGCGGCGTGGCGACGGTCGCGCTTCCCGGACGGGGTCGGCACCGTCGAGGGCCCTTCCGCGATCCGCGGCGGAACGGCGTCCTCGCGGCGGGCGGCCGCGGAGCGGGACGCCGTATCTGCGGCCGCGCGCCCGCAGGTGAACACCGGGCAGCGCTCAGCCCGGTGTGGGGTGCTCGGCGCGCGGCCTCTGCCACGAGTCCGCTCGTGTCGCGGGCGGCGGTCCCCGCACGTATGCGATGTGTGCTCCGCCCGGCCCCGTCGGCCGGCTGACGGGTGTGTCCCGAGCCGTCCTCTCCCGAACGGAAGGTGCCCCCGAAGTCCCCGACAGGCCAAGTCCATTCGCTGAAGACCTGGTAGCGCTCACGCCGGCCGAAGGCCGCTGTCGTCCTCCCGCACCGTCATCCCCCGCTGCCGTTCCCGCACTCCGGAGTGGCGACGTCGAATGAAGCGGCCGGCTTCCCGCCCCCGGGGTGGGAGGCCGGCCGCGGTCCGCGTCCATCGAACGTCAATCCTGCGCCAATCCGATGGCCCAACGGGGTTGAGCACAGTTGCCACCGAGGTCGATGAGGAGTTCCGAAGGCGCGAGGAGGAGGCCGTCGGGCCTCCTCGTGGGTCTCGCGCGTTGACGCCGGCAAGGGGGCAGGTCCGCTGTCGGGGCCCGGGCACCGAGACGGTCAGCCGGACGGGCGCCACCGGGGCCACCCGTTCGTCCGTCGCGTGGCTGAGGCCGTGGAGGCTTCCCCACCACTCGAGGGAATCTCCGAGCGGCCCCGGAACTATTCTTCAGCGGAAGGAAAAAGAGATGTCCTGGCCCGTTATAGGTTCCACGGGAGACGACGAGTCGGAGCGGTCCCTTCTTGCTGGATGCCAGGAGTCCTTGCCCACGCTCTTCACCTTCGTTTCGCGTCTTCTCGGGGGAGACGTGCACCATGCGGAGGACATCGTCCAGGAGACCCTGCTGCGGTGCTGGCTGAAATACGGCACCGCCGATCGCGACATGCTCAGGCCATGGCTTTTCACCGTGGCTCGCAATCTGGTGATGGACGCGCACCGCAGGAACAGGAACCGGCCGACCGAGATCGAGATCGACCAGAAGAGCCTTGCCGATCTGGCCGAGACCGGCTCGGACGACGTCGTCCTGACGTCGATGACCGTCAAGGTCGCTGTCCGGTCCCTGTCTCCGACACATCGAGAGGTGATCTACCGCACCTACTTCCTCCAGAAGACCGATGAAGAGGTCGCCCTGGACCTCGACATACCCAAGGGGACAGTGAAGTCGCGGCGCTTCTACGGGCTCCGTGCCCTGCGCCTTGTCCTGGAGGAGCACAATCTCGGTCCCTCCATGTCCCTGGCGTCCGAGGGTGTCGGAGCGAAGGTGTGACGTCCGGGGCCGGCCGCGAGGAGAGGGCCCGGGACCGGTGGCATCGGGATCCGCCGTAGGGCCGGTGCACCCACTGAGCGCGACGGCAGCCCACCGGCCCCGGCCGCGGTGGAGGGACGGAACGGTACTCGGCGGCCGGCATCGGCGAGGATTCCTGCCGCGGGGCAGGCCGGCCCCGGCCGGCTGACGTGGGTGACGCCCGTGCGACTCCCGGATCCGGCCGGGCCGCCGGACGGAATCCGGCCGTCCCCGTCGGTGACCGTCACGGTATTGACGGCGTTCCGCCCGCTCCGGCCGGAAATGAATGTGTTCCGTCCGACGTCGGACGGAGCGTTCGCGCCGTCCGCATCGCCCTTTCCCTCCGGGTTCGACCCGTCCGGCTCCACCGTCGGCGAGAAATCCGTTCCGGTTCACCGTCGGCGTGACCAAAACAGTTACTTTCCTCACCGCCGTCCATCGGTGTTCCTCGAGTACGGAAGGGCTATATTCGGCTTTGTCCTTTCCAGAGGAACGGAGGCATATCATGCAGAATGACATCGATGTCGAAGAGATCACCGAGGAAGACCTCGTGATCGAGGAGCTCGGCGGGCGTACCGAGCGCGCTTATTGCGTTATACCCCCCTGGTAAATCCGGCAGCCGGCAGGTGCGGGCTCGCGGCCTCCCCGCAAACCCGCACCTGAGGCCGGCAAAAGGAAGCTCGTTGTCATGGATGCTCACATTCTGCGGTTTCCCCGGCACGTGCACATGGCGGTCCACCCGGGAACAGGAGTCCGCCTCGTGTCCCGGGACCGCCACACCCTGCTGCGTGGCCTGATCAGCGAAAACATGGCTCCGCTGCTCCGCCGTGGTGCGACCCGTGCGGCTCTGCACAAGGCACTGGGCACCTCCTTCCCCGCAGCCGTGATCGACCGGGCCCTGGACCGGCTTCTGGCCGCGGGGCTGGTGGTGGAGCGCGCGACGGACCGCGAGGATCACGACAGTGGCCTGTGGGAGCTGGCGGGACTGGACCCGGAAGCGGTCGGCGACGCCATGCGAAGCCGAGCGGTCCGCCTCATGTCCGTCGGCGGGACCGGGCCCGACATGGCAGCCCTCACCCACGCCGCGCGGGAACAAGGGCTGCTCATAGGCGCTGGGGACGGAGAAGAGGTTCTCCGTATCGTGACGGCCGATGATTTCCTGGATCCGCGGCTCACGGTCCTCCATGCCGCTGCCGTCAAGGACTCCACCGCATGGATGGTCGCCCGGCTGACCGGGGCGTCAGCATGGATCTCCCCCGTCATGGAGGCCGACGGCGAAGGATGCTGGCACTGCCTGACGCAGCGACTGAGAAGTCACCGGGAGGCCGATCCCCAGTCGGCCGCGGGGGCCGTGGAACAGCATGCGGCGCGGGGAGGCGGCATCGGATCCGCCACGGCGACCGGCCTGGCCGCCCGGCTGACGGTCCTCCGGGCCGCCCAGTGGATCGCCGGACTGAGAGACCGGACACCCACGCTGCTCAGCTTCGACGCCCTGACGCTGGATACCGGCAGACACCACGTGACCCGCCGTCCGCAGTGCCCCACCTGCGGTGATCCGGCCATGATGGCGGCTCGGGCCCACCGGCCCGTGGAACTGCGCGACCGAGTCACCGCGCCGGACACCGACGGCGGATACCGGGCCAGCGGCCCCGATCACCTGCTGCGCGCCTACGGACACCTGGTGAGCCCGGTCACCGGGGTGGTCACAGAGCTGACCAGACTGGAGACGCGTTCCGACCTGCTGCACGTCTACCGTGCCGGGCACAACTTCGCGGTGAGCCGGCCACCGGGTTCCGCCCCCGTACGGCGGGTGCTGCGCACCGAGAGCGCCGGAAAAGGGATGTCCGACGTGCAGGCCCGGGCAAGCGCTCTCGGTGAAGCCGTCGAACGCTACTGCGGCGTCTGGCAAGGGGACGAGGCGTGTCTGACGGCTTCCACCCGCGCGCTGGGCGACGACGCCGTCCGCCTTGACACCCTGCAGCACTTCAGCGACAGGCAGTTCCGGCGACGAGAGGAATGGCGCCGGCAGGGAACCGGCTTCGGCTGGGTGCCCGACCCTCTCGACGACACACAGGAAGTGTCCTGGACACCGGTGTGGTCGCTGACCGGGAACCGGCTCAAGTACGTGCCCAGCGCCTACTTGTACTACCGCTTTCCCACTCCGCCCGGGCCCGTTCACGCCCTGGCCCACTCCAGCGGCAACGCGGCGGGGGCCAGTCTGGAGGACGCGGTTCTCCAGGGCTTTCTCGAACTGGTCGAGCGCGACAGCGTTGCCCTGTGGTGGTACAACCGCGTTCGCCGCCCGGCGGTCCGCCTCGACGACGCGAACCACCCTTACCTGAGGCGCTGGCAGGACACCTACACGGCGCAGGACCGGGACGTATGGGTCCTGGACCTGACGTCCGACTTGGGCATACCCGTCGTCGCCGCGGTGTCGCGCCGCACCGGAGGCGGGAGCGAGGACATCCTCTTCGGCTTCGGCGCGCACTTCGATCCGGCCCTGGCCGTCTCCCGGGCACTGACGGAAATGAACCAGTTCCTCGCCCAGCTGATCGAGTTCCGCTCCGGCCCCCACCAGGACCAGGAGGGCCCGGACACCCACTGGTGGCGCACCGCGACCCTGGAGAACCAGCCCTACCTCGCGCCGGACGGCTGGTCATCCCTCCTGACAGGACCGCACCGTCGGCCCGCCGGTACGTACGACCTGTCGGGCGACCTCCGGCGGGCCCGCCGCCTCGTCGAGGAGCGCGGGATGGAGATGCTGGTCCTGGACCAGACGCGCCCGGACATAGGACTGCCCGTCGTCAAGGTCATGGTGCCGGGGCTGCGAAGCTTCTGGCCGCAGTTCGCCCCGGGAAGGCTGTACGACGTCCCCGTCTCACTGGGGTGGTCGACAACGCCGACACCGGAAGCCGATCTCAATCCGGTCGCCATGTTCCTGTGACCGTGTCCGAGTGCGTGACCGTCGTGCCCCCTGCCCGCCGATGAGCCCACGGCGCCCTCCCGGATCCTCTGCACGGGGCCGGTGCAGAGCCCGGCGTCCGTGCTCCGGCCCGGGGCGCGGCAGGTGCTCACCGCGACCGGCACCGCGCGACGCCGACGGGCCGCCCGGGAGGCGCTGAGCGTTCCCGGCGTTTCCCTTCCGGGCGGCTTTCCGGCCTCGCGCGGTGAGGGCTGATGCGGAGTCCGCGGAAGATCCGCCGGGACCTCGGCCACACCCCGGCGCGTGCGACGGCGCACCGGGGCCCGGGCGATGGCGGCGCAGGGCCCGGGCGACGGCATTCCCGCCCGCGTCGACAATTCCGGACACCGTCGCTCGTCCCCCCGCCCGCCGATATGCGGATGGCCGCGCCACGCCCTCTGGTCAATGCGCGAACAAGCGCATAATGCGAGTTGAATTCCCGGTGAAATTTACCTGGATTTTCGGGCGATAAAAGCGGGTGTATATATTGACGTTGCCGCGCCTGGTGCCCGGCCTCCTTTCCCTGGGGCTGTTCACATGATGGGAATGCTATGGACAGCGTCGATTCCCCCGCCGGTACGGTGTGTTTCACTGTTCCGCGGGAAGTGGAGCGCGACGTCAAAAGGCTCGCTGATCCACTCCGTCGACTGGATGCGCTGACGGCCTACTTCCAGCGACTGCACGCGGAAAGGTCGCCGGCCGGAGCAGTTCGCAGGGCGGACGGCGGGGATGTCCTTCCCGGGCACGAAGAAGCACATGACGCGGTGGGGCCCGCACGAGGGGGACACGGCCCCGTCGAGGACCGGCGCCCGGCGGCCACCTTTCCGGAGAATTCCGGAGACGTCCCGGGGCCTTGGGGTGAAAGTTTCGCACGCGCCGAGAGGACGGTGGGCTCCCTCGAACCGAAGGAGCGGCAGGATCTGCTCGTGCGGGCGGCCGGCATCGTCGACGAGACCCATCAGCCGCCTGCCATCATCCGTGAGGCGGGTTCGGCGGAATACCGGTACGCGCAATTGCACGAGAAGATGGTCGGCCTGATCGCCGAACGCATCCACCTCGATGATTCCGGGATCGATCCGGACAGCCCCGACCACCCGGCCCGAAAACTGTCGCTACAGCTCCGTGATGTGTTCGGGACCGGAGCAGGACCCGGCCTGAGGGCCGGCACGCGCGGGCATGCCGTCCGGGACACCCGCGGTGACGCGGCCGCATCGGCATCCGCCTCGAAGGCGTCGCCCGACGGAAAAACATCCGGACCGGTCCCGATTCCGGAGGACCGCCCCCTCGCGGCCGTGCCCCCGCACCGGGACTCCGCGTTCCGTCCGGGGGTGGTCGAAGAGGACCTGGACGACCGCAGGCCGCCCCGGCTGGACCGCGGCCTGCCCGCGGCACCGACCACCCAGGGCCCGGTGCGGTTCACCGATTCCGCGCAGTTGCCCCCCTACATGAGCGGAGGAGTCGGTGCGCGGCTGACCGGCCTGCCGACGCAGGTGGTGAACCGCTCCTTCGCCCTGGGCCACGGCAGCCACACCCTGCGGGGCGTCTCCCTGGTCCTCGCGGAACTCGCCCTGAGGCTGGACGAATCGGCCGCGACGCGCCCGGCGGCCGAGGACGACGGGTTCGGCCTGCTGGACATGGTGAGGCAAGGGCTCGAATCCAGCCCGGGGAGCTTCTTCGCCGACGGCCGTGAGTTCCCGTACCGGACGGCGGACGGGAGGACGAGGGTCCTGGCCGTCACGGCGCGCCCCTACGGGCGGTGGGAACGCTTCGCGTTCGGGCACGAGAAGCCCGTCAAGATCGAGTCGATGCAGCGCTCCGCGGTCACCAGCGGCGGAATCCGGGTGAACAGCACATCCCTGGCCCTGGCTCCCACGGTTCCGCTGGGCCCCCTCAGGAATGCCTTCTCCGCCTGGGGCCGGGTGTTCGTCCAGGCTTCCGTCGGCAAGCAGGCGCGCTACTCCCTGCAGAACCAGGTGATGAACCAGACGGAGACCCGCAGCGCCGGCACCTCGCGGGCACACCTGGACGACGTCTGGTACGGGTTCTCGGTGACGGACACCTCACGTCGCCCCGTTGACCTGGGCGGGAGGCCCGCGCTGGCCGACGGGACGGCCCTGCGGCCGGTGGCCTTCGGTTTCGCCGTCCGTGACGGTCTGCTGGCGCGGCTCGCCGACAACCTCACCCTGCCCGTACCGCTCGAGGACTCCCTGCCCCGGCGCCTGACGCTCGGCCCCCGGTCCCGGGTGCGGATGGCGAACACCGAGGCCCATGGGCCCGTGGCGCACATCCGGGACTGGGTCCTGCGGCAGGCCCGGGTGAAGGAGGGCGACAGTGCCGCGGTGCGGATCCACGACTTCTTCTCCACCGAGAGCTTCCACCGGATGAGCCGCGTGCTGAAGCAGGGACGGGTGCTCACCCCGCTGCTGTTCCGCGGCCCCTCGGGGAGCGATCCGCTCGGTGTCTTCTCCGTGGTCGTCGAAGCCGAGGACGCGGTCCTCGTCAGCGAGAGCACCGCCATGGAACTGAGGGACACCGCACAGTCGACCGCCCACAACGAGCGGTACCTGGGCAGTTCCCTCGGCGTGGAGGCCGGTGCCACGGTGGGCCCCGGAGGGCATCTGTTCGGTGTCGAAGGCGGGGAACTGGATGTGCGTGTCCTGGCGGGGTTCAACGTCCGCGCCGGTGCCTCACGCGGTCGCGGCTCCGTCTTCGGCGGCACCGGAGGCGTCAAAACGGTCGGCCAGGCCAAGGACGTGGCGACGGGCCTGTACCTGGTGCGGCAGAAGGTCACCGTCACCGCGCCGCCCGACCACAGAGCGGCTCCGCCCGAGCCGCGCGGTGACGAGGGGCAGCGGGGGGTGCTGCGGAAGAACCCCCCGCACAAATGGAGTGCGCCACCCCGCAGTGAGACCTTCCGGACCTGGTCGCTGGAGCGGCTGACCGGTACCGAGGCCCGCCGTCTGGCCGGGGAGGACACCGCGGCCGCGCGAGGGACGGAACCCGCGGCTCCGCCGTGGCTGACAGCCGATGACCCACCGACGCTGGGCATGAGCCGGGTGGAGGAATTCACCTTCGCCGACGGCAGCCCCACTCGGGAGATCGACGGCCGCGCCGTCACGTTCGCGCAGCACTTCGCGGACTCCGTGCTGCGGCAGATCGGCAGGGCTCACCCCGGCCTGGTCGCCCCCCTTCACGAGCTCAACCCCGACGATCCCCGGTGGCGGGACAGAGGTCACTTCGAGACCGTGGTGAACAACACCCTGGAAGTGCTCAACAGCCTCTCGCACCAGAGCATGGCCTCCGCGCTGGAGACGATGACGACCACCGGCCTGCGGTTCGACCTCCTCGACTCCGGTCCCTTCTCACAGGGATACCGGCACGTATGGGTGGACGCGGCCTTGAGCGGGAGACGGTACGAGGGGACGCATCAGGACCTGCGGCTGCGCCACAGCGCCCCGGGCGGCGAGAACCTGACGGGCCGGCAGACCGGTGCGCGCGGAATACAGGGCGGCCTCGAAGCCGTGGTCTCCCTGCGCAGCACCGCGGTCGACGGCATCGGCCGTCCGCAGCACGCGGGCACGTGGTCCGTGGGCGCACGGGCGGGAAGCCGCAAGGAGTCCGAGACCGGCTACGGGCACACGGCCACGTACGAATCCACGTCGGCCGGTACCGGCGGGGCCCACCTGTACAGCTACGCACTCGTTCTGCGCGCCGAGACAGGCGGTTTCTGGCGGCCTCGCCGGTGGATGCGGGGTGTGCTGTCCCTGAACGTGCTGAGCACCGGGATGTTCGTCCACAGGGCGACGCCGGCCACACTCCTCGCGCCGGAACCGGACGGTACGGCGGACGAGGACGCGCCCGGAGTGGGAAGGGTCCTGCTCGGCGTGCCCGTCGAACACACGCCGGCGGCCCCGGCGGCCGCACCCCCGAACCCCCGGCCCATGCAGGTCATCGAGCCCTCCGAGGCCCGTGACCTGGTCCTGATGTCTCCGCGTTTTCTGCGGGACGTCACCCGCCGCACGCCGTCGGTCCTGACGGAGCATCCCTTCCAGACGGTCTCCGTCACCGCTGACGCACAGGTGCGGGCCGCGGTGGAACAGGTGCTCTCGGACGCCTCGGGCGGCTCGTGGACCCTGACGGTGCCGGGCGCGGTGGGTCACCGGGCGGTGACGAACCTCTTCGACAGCACGAGCCTGACGGCGAACTTCGACCAGAGCTCCGCCCCCAGGGGGTGGCGGATGCCCTCGGTGTGGACCCAGTCGCCCTATCTCGACCGGACCACGGCGCTGGCGCACCGGACCTCCCTCGGGGACGACCTGGTGGCCCGGACGAAGGCGGTGAGGATCGAGGGCGAAATCCTTCTCGGCGGCGTCACCCAGGTGACCAGCCGGCAGACCAGGACGTCCCATCTCTTCCTCGGCGGCCAGGCGGGCTATCTGGACTCCCACC
The DNA here is from genome assembly GCF_043084105.1 of Streptomyces sp. NPDC014676. NCBI lineage: Bacteria > Bacillati > Actinomycetota > Actinomycetes > Kitasatosporales > Streptomycetaceae > Streptomyces > Streptomyces sp. NPDC014676. Next base: position 55,372 of record NZ_JBIBZI010000025.1, read on the forward strand.
AGGCGGGCGACGGCAGCACCGGCGTCTACACCGCCGTCGCCAGTCCGTACCGGCGGGATACGACCGAGGCGGTGTCGGTCTCCCGGTCCGCACTGACGGAGACCATCCGGAAGGACATGGGGCGTCATGTCCTGGTCTCGGCCTCCGTCACGCATGAGGTGGCGGCCGTCTCCAGCCGGATCGGCGAACGGGCCTCCGGCTGGTCACATGTACCGCGCTCCATGGCCGGTGCCGCGGGCCGGCGGATCGAGGTCGAACACGGCTGGGCCGGCCACCTTCCGGAGAAGAGCGCCCACCGGCTCGGGCTGCTGAGGGACGGCTTCGGGCCCGTGCCCCTGTACACCGGGCGTTCCTGGTCTCCCCTGCCGTGGCTTCGGGAACACCCGTTCGGCAGCTGGCCCGTCAACTCGCTCGACACGACCGCTGCACTGCGCGAGTTCGAGAAGCGACTGCTTCCCCTGGGGCTGCCGGCGGCGGACCGGGACCAGCTGCGACGGCTGGTGTCGGACCGGGTCGTGCGCACGATCGGCAAGGAGATGACCGGCTCGGGGGCCTCGATGCCGGGGCGTATCGGCCGCTGGGGCTCACAGACGGTACAGGCCTGGGTCGGCACCCGCCGGATGCGCATCCGCGGGGAACTGATCCCGGTCACCGAGGACGCCGGGCGATTCCGCGGCCTGGGCCACAGCGCGGAGTTGTGGGAGGGCCTTCACGCGGCGGAGAGTCGGGGGACGGCCAGAGCACGGGCTTCCGGGGCCATGCTCGGCATCGCGGTCTCCGAGGGAGCGCACGTCCACGCCGACCCGGTGAAGACCGCCGGGCCGACCTACGTCCATACGGGCTCCACGCTGCGCACGGTCGCGCAGTCCCGGAGCGAGGGCACGGTTCACGGTACGACCGTCATCACCACCCAGGCACACGGCGAGTACGCCACCCGGTACATGCTCCGTCTGACCCTGGACATCACCGACACCGGGCCGGCGGATCCGCCTCAGGGCCGGACCGACCGCCTTGCCGGGCAAGCCCGGCAGCTGGGGCGGGCGCTCGCCGGCCGGCGGCGGCTGACCGTGTCGGCCGAGGCCGACGCGGGACGGCTCGTCGAGCACTTCCCCCTGAGCCTGATGCGGCCGGACCCCCCGGCGGGGGACGCGACGGATCCGCGGGAGGACCCCCTCGCGCCGGCCGTGCCGCGGACGTACGGCGCGCCACGCCGCATCGACGTACCGCGGCTTCCACGGACCGGCGCCCGGCACCACGCCGCGGGCCGTGGCGCCGACGGGCAGGCCCGGCGGTTCGTCCTGCCCCCGGAGGGCTTCGCCGTCCGCCGGATCATCGGTCTGGATCAGCTCCACGCGGCCAACACGGCCGCGCTGGGCGCCTCCTACGACACGTCGTTGCCACTGCCCGTGGGCGGCGAGATCACCGAGGACACGCTCGCGCGGGCCAGGAACACCCCGCTGACCCGCTCCGGTACCGGCGCGGCCCAGAGCCTGGAGGACGGGACGTCGAGCGGGATGCTCACGGCGTTCTTCGACCGGGCACTCGCACCGGACGGCCACCAGGTGGCCGGTGTGCGCCACCGGGGCGTCTTCGACAGTGCCGACGCCACCCTCACGCTCCACTCCGAGCCGGACTTCTCCGGCGCGCAGCTCCTGACCGTGGCCGACGGGCTCCGGTTCGAGGCGTCCCGGCGGGACACGCGGAGCGGCGGCGCGCACGCCTCTTACGACGGGGTGTCGGAGCAGGTGCTCGCGGCCGGGCCGACCACGTCCACGGCGAGCACCGGAACGAACCAGATGGGCACCGGGGCCGGCGCCCAGGAGGCCGACTCCGCCGGGACGGACGTGTCGAGCGCCCGGCTCGGCGCGGTCAACGCCAAGCCTGACCAGGCCAGAACCTTCCTGTTCGCCATTCCCACGACATGGCTGAGCGTCGCCGAGGTCCGCCACCACGTGAAGGACAGCGGCGTGGGCAGGGTGTTCCGGAGCGTCTTCGGGAACCCGCGACGAGAGCCGCTGGTGGTGGAGACGAGGACGACCGTCCTCGCCTGGATACGCGAGGACGTCGCGCGCCGCCTGGGCCTCGTCGACGACATCGGATTCCCGCCGGCGGTGGCCAGGGCCTGGGACGAGGTGAGCCGGGCCGACAAGGCGTGGACCGCGGCCGACAAGGAGTACTGGGACCTGCGGCGGGGCCGGGGAGCCCAGCTGCAGGCCGATGTGGAGGCAGCCGAGTCCGCCCTGGCGGAGACGGAGGCCGGGGAGGGGACGCCGGACGTCGCGGCGGCCCGGGACGCCCTGCGCGTGCTCCGGGAGGAGCGGGACGCCGCCGGTCCCGCCGGCACCGCGTGGGACGAGGTGAGGGACCGGCAGATGGAGGAGCTGGAGGCCGTCCTGGCCAGGGCGGAGCGGGCTTCCTCGGCGCGCGCCGCCCTGGACGCCGCGCGGGCCGAACTGAACTCCCTCATCGCCGAGCTGCGGGTCCGGTCGGCCCGTGCGGAAGCGGCCGCGGAGGAGTACGCGCGGGTACGGGAGGGTGCCGACCGGCTCACCCGCTGGCACCAGCTGGCCGCCACCGAGGACGGACGACTGCTGCTGGGCGGCACGGCGGAACCGCCGGAGGTGACCTTCGGAGCGTCGCGGGTGCCGGGGAAGGAGGCCGCGCAGAAGCGGAGCGCGGAAGGCGGGGCCCCCGCGCCGGAGCCGAGGAGCGCCTCCGCGCGGCCGGCGCACGTCCGGCCGCCGTGGCAGCGGCCGGCCGAAGCAGGCCGGCCGTCCCGGTACTACGACGCCGGGGCGGACCACCGCACCCTGACGGAGTACGGTCCCACCGGGCGAAGCCGGGTCCTCGACCTCCACCGGACCGAGTCGGACGGCAACGGCTTCTACGCGGCCGTCATCCGGGCCAGGAACAACCGTGTCGTCGGCGCCTCGGACCAGCTGGCGTCGATGGTGTCCCGCAGCCCGCACCTTCCCGCCGGCACCCCGCTCGACCCGCACGCCGTCTTCCGGCCTGCGGAGCTGCGGCGCGTACTCGGTTCCCGCCGCGACTTCCCGCGGACGGACACCGCGGCCTTCTCCCGGGAGACCTCCGGAGGCGGAGGTCTGCTGCCGGAGCGGGTGCGCGTCCGCCTCACCACGGCGCAACGGCTCGACCTGGTCCGGCTGAACCTGAGAACGGCACGCCGGTGGAACGAGGAGACGGCGGATCTGGCCGCGGCCCTGACCGCGCGGCACCTTCGCGTCGACCTCACCGTGGTCCACGAGGACGGCTCCCACCGGTCGTATCCGTGGGCGGACCCGGACGCCCGCGGCCCGCGCGGGCAGGTGACCGTCTACCGGCAGAAGGACACCTATCTGGCGGCGGTCCCGCGGAGCACCTGGTCCGGCGCCCCCGTGGAGGTTGAGCCCGAGGAACCCGCGAGCCCGGCCGACCGGGAGCGCAGGAGGGAGATCCGGGAGGGCAAGCGGCCCGAACAGCCCACGAGGGCGACCGCCGCGGAAGCGGGCGAGGACGCGCCGGGCCCGGACACGGCCCTGACCCCCCCTCGTGCGGAGGCCGGCGAGCGGCCGCCGCACACCGTGTCGGGCGGGGAAGCGGACCACCGTGTTCCCCACGAGGTCCACGACACGGGGAGGGACAGGACGGGTTCACTGGACGAGCTGTACGGGCCCGTGGTGCCGCCGAAGACCGTGAAGACCGGCGAGAAGGACGACGGGACGCCGCCGCAAGTGCGGCTCAATCCGCTGTGGTACCGCCTGGAGGACTTCAAGCCCGCCCTCCTGGAGCGTGGCGGCGTCTGGCACTACGCGATCGACGAGGAGGGCCGGTTCTTCCTCGGCAGCGAGAACGTATGGGACATCGCGGGGGAGGAGGAACGGCAGCGGCTTTTCGAGTCGATGAGAAGGGTCCACCCCGATCTGACCGTCGAGGAGCTGAGCGGACGGCTCAACGATCAAGGGGTGCCCACGATCGCCGCCGGTTTCGACGGGACCGGAGCCACGGCCGTCGGCCCGGCCCGCGTCGGCGGTGAGCTGTTCACCGATCCGCTCACCGGCCGCTGGACGATCGACGCGTCCAGCCGCTACGTGGGCCCCCAGGTCCGTCCCGGGGTACCGCCGTCCACGGTCACGCAGTGGGTGCGCAACGCGGCCGCGGTGCTGAGCGAGGTCCTGGGAACCCCGCTCGCGGCCAAGGACGCCGAACAGCCGGTCATCGCTCACGGCGCGTTCGTGGCGGGTACGGGCACCGAGGAACTGGACCGCGCCTACGGTCCCCTGGCGGGCCCCAAGAAGGTCAAGGAGCGGGAACGCGACCAGCGGGACTCCCGGCAGGTCCGCCTCAACCCGCTGTGGTACCGGCTGGAGGACTTCAAGCCCGCGCTGCTGGAGCGCACTTCCGGTGTCTGGCACTACGTGGTGGACGAGGACGGCGAGATCAGCATAGGCAGCGACAAGGTCCTCGACGTCATGACGGAGGACGAACTGCACGAACTGTTCTCCCGCATGCGGGAGGCGGACGAGTCACTGACGCTGGAGCGGCTCACGGCGGCGTTGGACAACCAGGGGCACCCCACGGTCGCCGCAGGGTTCCGTGCCGACGGCACCACCGTCGTCCGTCCGGGCCGGATCAGTGGAGAGCTCGCCTACAACCAGGCGGCGGGCCGGTGGGAACTCACCGACAAGTCGGGCCGCTACATGAGCAACAAGATCCGGCCGAGCCTCCCCCCGGACCAAGCGGTGCGATGGCTGGCCAACACCGCCCGGCGAATCGGCGAGAGGGTGGGCACACCCGTCACCGCGGTCCTGTACAAGAACGCCCAGCCGGCCGCCGTCGCCCGCGAGGCCGACCGGACGACGCGGCCCACGACCCTGGAGACCGAGCCGACCGGTACGGGCACGCCCGATCTCCTGGACCCCGCGACCTTCCTGGAACTCACCAGCGAGGGAACCGCGCTGCGGTCGCTCTCACGGATAACGGAGCTCGACCGGTTGCTGAACGAGTACGGGCAAACGGACGCGCACGATGCCGTGCGGCGGGCCGAGGTGCTCGGCACGCTCGTCGACCGGGCGCGGGCCTACGCGGCGGGCACGAGGAACGAGTCCCGCCGGCAGACCGTGCGGCAACTGATCACCACAGCCGAGACCCTGCTCGGGCAGTACCGCGGCCGGCACCTGGAGCCTGAGGCGCCGACCGCTGTCCGGACGGCCACCGCGGCAAAGGACGCGCCCGCCGCTCCGGCCGGTGAGCACGCGCGGTACGCGCGCGCGAAACGCGCATGGGAGGGACCGGTGCCCGAGGAGGTGGCACGGCTGGAGCAACTCCTGCTGCGGGCGGGAGAGGGCGCCCGGTCGCTCGTCATGGGTGTGCTGCCCGACGACCAGCTGTGGGCCGTCAATTACGAAGGCACCGTCCGCTGGTTCACGCACAGCGCGTTCAGCCCGGTGCGGGCACCGCGGTCCGCACCGGGCAGGGTGATGTCGATCGACCTCGACCCGCAGTCGAGGCTGATCGACCCGGCGCGGGAATCCGGCGGGGGCGGGCCGGGTTTCTGCGGGCTCACCTATGGCAGCGACCTGTCCGGCGTCGTATAGGACGTGGTCCCGGCCGGCGTGGTCCTGCGCAGGCGCGGGCGATGCCCACGGCAGCCTTCCGAACGGACCGGTCGGAGCTCCCGGCCCACTGTGGCAGAGTGAGGAGCGGTGGCGGCGGTGCCTGCCCCACAACGCGAAAAGCTGTGCCACGAGCGGGAGTTGCCATGGGAATCGGGGAAAAGGCCACACTGCGTGCCGGAGATTCCCTGTCCTTGCAGTCCCTGGTCTCACCCGGCGGCGCATATGCTCTGGAACACCGCCGGGACGGGACGATCGCGCTGCGGGACAACCGTGGAATGCGTGACGTCTGGCGGATGGGCGAGCCGATGCCCGCGGCGGGAAGGCTGACCCTTCTTCAGGAGGGCTTTCTGACGCTGCAGGGACCTCAGGGGGCTCGGGTGTGGTCGTCGGGAGAAGCCGACCGGCGGGTGACCGCCGCGCAGGTCCGGGACGACGGACGTCTGGTCCTGGTGGACCCCGACGGCAACGTACGGTGGAGCCATGATCCCCTCGACGCGGACGTCCTGGCCGGCTACCGGCCGGCGAGCGGTGACCGGCTGCGGCGGGGCGAGATCCTCGCGGATTCGATCGTGTCCGCGGACGGGCAGTACACGCTGACTCACACACCGGCGGGCCGGACCCTGCTGCATACGCCGTCCGACACGGAGGACGGGAGCCGGCACGTGTGGGTGCGAAAGGCAGGACAGCCCGGTGCGGTGATCACCCTCGGAGAGGACGGTGTACTGCGTGCGGGCACCGACTCCACGGTTCTCCAGAGATGGACGGGCCGCTTTCTGCTGGACCCGATGTCGTTCACGATTTCCGCGGTGGTCGTCCGCGACGTGGGCGACATCGTGCTCCTGGACGAGGAGGGCAACGAGCTCTTCGACAGCCGGACCGCTGAGGAAGAGGCGCGGCTCGCCAAGCTCCGACGGCGGTACGCACGCCGGGAAGCGGGGGAGAAGGCCAAGCCGGTGCGCCCGGCCGGCAGCGGTGTGGCAAGGGACTGGTTCGACCTGCTGGATCTGTCCGGACCCAGCACGATCACATGGGTGGAACGCGTCGATGCGCGGGAGGCGCTGCTACGGCTGGGCGCCCAGCCCGCCACCGTACGGCCGATGACGTACGACGACCTTGTCTCGGCGGCTTCTTCCGGCGATGACGACGATCCGGTCAGGTGTGCGCTGGCAGTGTCCGTCGACGACTGGGTCATGCTGATCGAGCCGTGCGGGGTCGAGGGCATGGAGCGTGCGCGGGACCTCTCCGAACGGACCCAGGCCGTCGTCCACCACGCGGGGTTCGACGGTGAATGCCTTCTCGCCTGGTACCGGAACGGCGAACCGGTCGCTGTGTACCGCGACGACGAGACGGAGCTGCTGGAACGAGGCGCGCCCGCCCTCGAGGGCACGGATCCGGAGGCGATGACGCCCTTCATGCGGAAGATGGGGCTGGGCGTGTACCGCCGCGGGGACGACGGCGACTTCCTTCCGCCTCCCGTCGAGGTCGCCTGCCTGATCGCCGGCGTGGCTCCTGGAACCGGACACTTCCTGGGCACGCACCTGGGTGCCGTGTTCGGTACCTGGTAACGGATCTCCGCGGAGCGCGTGGCACAGTCTCGTCCGCATGGCGATCCGGACGATCCGTCCGTCGGCGGGGAGCCGATGCGGAGGGCTCGGACGTCGTTCGCGGGACGTACTCACGGTGCCGGCGGTCTCGCGCCGGATCGACCGCGGCGCCCCGGCCGTGGCCTCACCCCTCTTTTTCCGCGCGGATGCCGGGAGGCATCCACACAGGCCCGGGGCATCGGCCGGGTGCGGCTCGGGAGCCCGTGACGGCCCGGTCGAACGGGTGGGCCGGCCGGTCCGGGGTGAGAGACGAAGGGCCTCTTGATCACCGCGGTCGTCGAATCCAGTGAGGAGCGGGTGGTCCTGCGGCCGAAGTGCCATGGAGTCGTGTTCGCCGCATCCGCTCCGGCCACTCCTGGGTACGGCTGCCTCACCCGTCGGATCGGGAACGCGGCCGACCGGCCGGAGCGTCGGCCCGGCCGAGTCGTTCGGGTCGTCCGGACGACGGCTCCTCGCTGGTGCACGGAGTAAGCCAAGGACAGGGCATGGGCCACCCTCCACCGCCTGGTCCTCGACGGATCCGGCTCCCACGTCGATCCGGACCGGGCGGGTGCGCGCTCGGCCGTGTGGGGCCTCCACGGAGCCGAGGGGCACGGACCGGAGCCGACCCCGCGGTGGCCGCTGGCTCGCGATGGGTGAAGGCGGACGCCACCGTCCCCGCACATCGCACGATGACGCCGCACCGGCGGACACCCGGCCCATATTCCCTTCGCACGGCCTCTCGCGTGATCGAGACCGTGAGCCCGGCACGGGGCACTCGCCGCCGGAGCGGGCGCGGTGACGGATCCTTGACACCGCCGTCATGAAGCATGCAATATATTGCACATCGTGCTGCTGGTGGCCGTACCGGCGACCCGCTCGGCACGGCCACCACGACGCACCACGGCATCGAGCCGGCATGGCCCGGACGCACGGTGGTCCGGCTCGCCGGACCACCCCGCGAACCACACCTCGCCCCAGAAGGAGACCCACCATGAACAGCACTGCACGACGCCGCTCCCTCTCCAGGCGCACCGTCATCGCCACCGGCGTCGCAGGTGCCGTCGCAGCGGCCGCCTTCCTCGCCACCCACCCCGCCGCCGCCACCGGCACGGCCCACCACCCCCGTCCGGCTGCCGGGAAGCCGACGGTCGTCCTGGTGCACGGCGCGTTCGCGGACTCCTCGAGCTGGAACGGCGTGATCAAGAACCTCCAGCGCGAGGGCTATCCGGTCA
>NZ_JBIBZI010000026.1:0-50935 GCF_043084105.1 Streptomyces sp. NPDC014676
GGTGATCTTGGTCGTGAACCCGTCTACCAGGAGCTTTCTTCATGCTCGCCGCCGGGAGCGCCGTCCAACCACCCGTCAGGTTGGAAACGGCTCAGTGCCGACAGCGCGTCCTCAAGGTCCTGGCCAAGATACGCAAGAGCCGAACACCGCTCTCTGACACGGAAATCACTCGCCGAGCCGAGGTCAATCCGCAGTACCTGCAGCGGCACCGCGACCTCAAGGCCGAAGCCGAGGCCGTACGCGCCCATCTCGCCAGCGATCGGCCGCGAGCCACTGCCGCCCCCTCAGCCCGCAAAGAGGTTGCGCTGGAGGTCGAGAACCGCATGCTCCTCGAACAGAACGCCGTCCTCCGGCAAGACCCTGAAGAGGCGCGAGCACAGCTCCGTGCGCTCCGTGTGCAAGAACTCGGTGCCCCGTACCCGCGACGGCCTGGGCCTGCCAGCCGCACGGGATGCCGAGATAGAGGAACTGCGGAAGCAGCGGGATGCCGCCCTGGCCGCCAGCCAACGCACAGAAGCCGACCTGACGGCCCTCCGCAACATCAACCAGCGCTTGATGGTGGAGAACACCGAGCTGCTCGAAGCAGCGCCCGAGCAACGCGAGGTGACCCCGTCCAGGGCATAACCCGAAGGTCCGATTGTCCCAAGAGGCAGGCCGTCGGTTGGTCCACCGCAGTGCCTCCCTCAGCACTCGGCCGCGCAGTACCGCCAGGCGAGCGACTGTGGGGATGTCCGTCCGATTCATCCTGGCCCTTTGCGCGGGTTTCAGACAGATCCGAGTTGCGCCGGGGCCTTCGGCAGCGCATCACCAGGAGATGACATCATCCGGCACGACAACCAACGCGCACCCCTGGCGGGTACCACCTCGGACAGGGGTCAACGCGACATCACGAGCACCAGATCAGCCGGTTGCTCCCGTGAAACAACGAGGCCGGACTCTTTGTTCCGTAATCCCGGGCGGGACATCTTCGTCCACGCTTGTCAAGATGCGCTATTGCGATCGCGGGCTTAGCCTGATTTAGCCGCATCAAGGTCGTGCGATAATCAATAGGAGGGTCTGATGCCAGGAACTTTTGGTAATGCACCAACCGATGACGGTGTGACTGCATCCACTGCCTCCAGTTCAAAGTCAGGTGTGTTCGGCCGCAACGACGCGACGACACCTCCACCGGCAGGCAGTCCTGGAGGTGCTGGCGTCTTCGGCCTGACAGTCGTTCCGGGGGCGCCGGGGGTGTTCGGGAGCTGCAACGCAGACTCCGGCCGTGGGGTCCAGGGCAACGGACCTGAGGCTGGTGTAAGCGGGTTCAGTGAATCCGGTACTGGCGTGTTGGCCCACAGCAACCACGGTGATGCCATACAGAGCTTCGCTCACGACAGCCGCCGCAACGGAGTCTTCGGGAACAACGACGCAAAGGCGCCCGCCCCTTCCGGAGGAGCGCCAGCCGGAAACGGCGTATTTGGCTTCACCGAGGTTCCCAATGCCAGTGGCGTATGCGGGGCGATCCCGGCATCCAACACAAAGGGCGCTGGCGTGACGGGTATCGGGCGCACCGCCGGCCGATTCTTCGGCAATGTCGAAGTCACCGGTGACCTGGTCTTGACTGGTGCGGACGTGGCCGAGCAGTTTGATGTTGCCGAACGGCTAAACACTGCGGATGAGGTGGGTCCGGGCACAGTTGTCGTCCTCAACGACAAGGGTGCTTTGGCACCGTGCACGCAGGCGTACGACTCGTGTGTGGCAGGGGTGGTCTCGGGCGCGGGTGACCGCGTGCCGGCTCTCGTCCTCGACCGCAAAGAGTACCCTGAGGGCCGTGAGGACGCTTGGCGGCGGGCTGTTGCGGTCGTGGGCAAGGTGTGGTGTCGGGCGAATGCGTCCTCCCGGCCCATCCTGGTGGGTGATCTGCTCACCACCTCCACGACACTGGGGCATGCGATGGCCGCCGTTGACCGCGATGCGGCGTTTGGCGCAGTACTGGGGAAAGCCTTGACGCCCCTGGCCTCGGGCACAGGGCTCGTCCTTGTCCTCGTCGGCCTGGGATGACCGAGCGAATCGGTCTGACTTCAACTGCAAAGCCGATGCAGACACGCGCCAATTGAAACGGGTCGCGGTCATCCACGGAATCGGCAAAGGATCCCTCCCCGAATAAGACCGTGTCCTCTTCATCCGGTTGGCCTCCGCTGCCAACCGCGGTCGAGGCCTAAGCATTCAGTGCGTCATCCGATTCTGCTACCACGGAGACGCCTGCGCCCTCGACGCGTACCGAAGGGCCACTCCGCGACCTTCCTGGGAGGGTAGGCGGTCGCGCGCGGAAGAATGAAGGATGAGGAGGAATCGAAAGTCATGCCTAGCCTACGAACCGCCATCAACAACGCCGTCCAGCGGGGAAACTTTGAACCGATCACCCCATGGAGCATTCGGAAATTGTCACAAATTCTCGGCATGTCACCCCCGATATCCACCCGTAATCTCATCAAGAAGCTGGACAGCTTGCCCACCCCACCTCCCACCCCTCCACCCCCATCCGGCACCCCCACTGCTCAGATCGGCGCCGAATTGACGCCATCTTCAGGACCGTTTCAAAATCTCCGTGTCTTCGGCAGCGGATTCGCAGCGAATGAATCAGTCCAAATTAGAGTTGACTCCAAGTCGCGCTTCGGAGGTGGGGGTGAATCCTCGGCCGGAACTACTGCGGAAGCGAAGGCTGATGCGTCGGGTCGTTTTAGTCAGACCGTAGGCGTCTCCTGCCCTGCAGGCGCGACCACTACGCACAGCGCACGTGCGCAAGGTGTGACGAGCGGCGTCCTGTCCAATGTGGCCGGTGCTTCCTGTTGAGTTGAGCAGAAGTAGCTGATCCCTACGTTGTTCTGCGGGACGTGGTGAGCCATTCGCATGGTTCATCCACCCAGGGGTGCCGGGTGTGGCTCTAACTGATCTGCTACTCGTGGTTAGAAACGATTGGCCGCTCGGCGCCCCGAGACGACTCGGCTGCAAATTAGAAATCGAATAACCAAGACGCCGAGGTCTACATGCCGCTCACAAGGTTCGGTGGATCGCTGACGGACTGAGACGGATCAAGGGGGAGCCCATGGGGTTCGAGCGCCCAAATCTTGTATCAGCTTCCTTCGATGGGGTCATTGGGACGCGTCTCCTCGCCAATCGGCGCAATTGGCTCCTGGCCGCCCCCATCGCAAATCCGGCGATGGTGACAATGTTCGATCACGCGCTCGTCCCTCGACCCGGTGCACCGTACCTGCCATGGTCTGGGGAGTTCGTCGGCAAGTACCTCATCTCTGCGGTTCAGGATCTGCGCATGTCACGCGACAGGCAGCTCGAGTCCGCTGTCGCAGGCGTCGTACAAGCCTTGACCGGACACCAATGCGCCGATGGCTACCTGGGGCCGTTCGACGGAGACGACCGGCTCTTCGGCGACAACTGGGATGTCTGGGGTCACTACCACTGCGTTCTCGGCATCTATGAATGGTTCCGCTACCGCCGCGACGCCCGTGCCCTCGACACGTGTCGAAGGGCCGCTGACCACCTGTCTACAAACCTCAGCGGTACGGGAATGATCGCAAGACTGCGCCATCCGGCGATGAACCTCTCCTTCGCCCACGTCGCTGCACTTCTACACCAAGAGACACGCGAGTCACGGTATCTAGACCTCACGCACCTGTTCGAGCAGGCATGGTCGAGCGTCCCGGACGGGGGCGACTACGTGGCGAAGTTCCAGACGCCGGGCAGCCTGTTCGCCGCCTTGGGGGCGACGGCCCGGTGGGAGCGCCTGCACAGCCTGCAAGCAGTGGGCGAGCTGTTCCGGATTACCGGTGAGGAGCGGTACCGCCGGGCCTTCATCAACGCCTGGCAGGGCATCTGCGCATTCGACCGGCACAGCACCGGTGGGTTCTCCGCAGTTGAGCGCGCGACAGGCAACCCCTTCGATCCCCGTCCGATCGAGACGTGCGCCACCGTGGCCTGGATGGCGCTGACCGTCGACATGCTCCGCATGACCGGCTCCTGCGAGCCGGCCGACGAGCTGGAACTGTCGACCTGGAACGCGGCGCTGGGCGCGCAGAGCCCCGACGGACGGTGGTGGACCTACAACACCCCGATGGGGGGCATCTCAACCTCGGGCATGGACGTGATGTCCCTGCCGCATCCACTCCATCGGGAACCCCCGTTCGAGGGCACCCGCAGACCCACGCCCCACGACCTGGGCTTCCAGGACCGGCCCGGTGCCTCGCACCTGAGCTGCTGCGCCGCGAACGGTCCCCGAGGGCTGGGCATGCTCTCGGAATGGGCGGTGATGGCCGCTGCGGACGGCATCGTCGTGAACTTCTACGGCGCCTCCCGTTTCACGCTCATGACGCCGACGGGCAACCAGCTGACCATCGAGCAGCACACCCGCTATCCCGTACACGGCACAGTCGAGCTGGTCGTGACACTGGCCCAGGACGAGGCCTTCACCATGCGGCTGCGGATACCGTCGTGGTCGACGACGACCACGGTCGCCGTCAACGGGGCCTCCCGCCCGGGGGTCGTCGCGGGTAGCTACCACACCATCGAGCGGACCTGGCGCTCGGGTGACACGATCGCGTTGGAGTTGGACCTGCGCCCCAGAACCTTGATCGGCACGGACCCACCACCTGGCTGCGACCCGGACAGCGGCAAGGGAACCCGCGGACGCCTCGCGCTGTATCGGGGACCGGTCCTGCTCGCCTACGACGAACGCCACGACCGGTTCGACATCCACACCCTCCCGCCAATGGCCACCACGGCACAGCTCACCCTCGACCAGTCCACCCCTGCGCCACAGGACACGCGCATGGTGCGCGTGCGCGCCCGGACCGACGCCGGTGACGTCAACCTGGGCGACTTCGCGAACGCCGGGATGCCGGCCACGGTGGCCGTCGGACCAGTCGACGTCGAAGGCCGGGTATTTCAGTTCGGCCGAAACGACGGTTCGGTCATCGCCCAGCGGATCCGGTTGCTCGCTGATGGAACCATTCAAGGACACACGCACCCGAACGAAGCGCGCTGGGGCCGGGAGAACGGCGCACTGGCCTTCTTTACCAGTGACGGGCGAGCCTCGACCCGTTTTGTCTGGCACGCCTGAGAGAACGGGCGCATCGTGCTGCGGGGCCGCTTCGAGTTCGATGAGCGCATCGTCCACGAAATCCGCGAAGTCGACCTGAACGTGGAAGGGAAGTGGTTCCAGTTCGCCCGAGCGGACGGGTCGATCACCACCAGCCTTCTTCGGCTCCGCGGCGGGGGCGTCGTCGAGGGCCATTCACACCCCAACGAGCGCTCGTGGGCGCAGGAGGACGGCACGCTCGTCTTTCGCGACGGCGACGGCCGCGTGACGACGCGTCTCACCGACACCCGCTCACAGTTCGGCCGAGTCGACCATTCGGGACCGTTCCTTCCCAACCCTGGTGTCACACATCAGCTGCGCCAACTCGACCGCGAGGTCACCGGCAAGGTCTGGCAGTTCCGCCGACCGCGTTCCTTGCCCATCAGCGTCCTGCTGCACGTCGACGGCGGCATTGAATCCGACCACCCGAACGAGACGTTCTGGGCCTTTGAAGAGGACCAGCTCGTGTTCTTCGATCCGGCTCGAAGACCTACGACGAGATTCGCTCTGGGAAAGGATCCGGATGGGCGCATGACCTGGACCGGTAAGTTCCTGCCCGACCCGGCCATCACGCATCAACTGGTGGAGTGGAACATCGATCTAACCTGGGGCGAGAGCAGCCGATACATCTCCTGGCTGCCAGGCAGGGATTAAACACAGTGAGCTCTTTCAGCGTAGCCACTGAGCGGGCACTGTCACGTTATTGGGTACGTGACTGTCTGACGGCGCGTCGGGGCGTGATGGCCCCCTAGGGCCGGTCCTGTGTTCAGGCCGTGGTGGGCCGGCCGGCAGCGCCGGTGATCTGGTCCCAGATAGTGAAGCGGACAGTCATCTCGGCTCGGTAGTGATGGGCGGGCATCCGGTGACGGCGGGGCCGGAAGTGGGGTGAGATGCCGCCGAACGCGGACAGGAACCGCTGCGCCCCGCCCACGGAGCGGAAGCCTTTCATGGCGCGTTCGCGCTGCCGGGTGGGCTGGTGGCTGTTTTCGGCCCGGTTGTTCAGGCCTTTGTGCGAGCGGTGCTCGACCGAGGGCATGACCTCGCGGTGGGCCGCGCCGTAGGAACGCAGCTTGTCGGTGACGACCACCCGGGGCACCGTGCGGGTCGTCTTCAGCAGGCGGCGGAAGAAACGCCTGGCCGCGGCCTTGTTACGGCTGGGCTCCTGGCCGTTGGTGTCCTTTCTGCCCCGGCTGCTGCGCACAACGCCCCGGTTTTGGCCTCTGACACCGTCACCGTCGAGACTCACACCAGAGGTGACGGCACCCAGCCGCCTGCACATCTGGGAAACCCCACGGAATGGGGCGTAGTGACGATCACGGAAGGCTCCACAGGAGACTTCACGCCGCTGACCGTCCTCGAAATCGGTGGTGGCACATGGAGCTACGGAAAGAACCTCACCACCGACGGCCAGTACTGCTACTCGAACTACTACCACCCCACGGACAATCACGGGTCGACTGTGAAGTTGGCAGGGTCGTCGTTGAAGGCGGTGGCGGGCGCGGGTAAGTGGTCCTACGCCAACCTCACCGCGGGTGCGATCTACACGTGCGAGACCTACTACGCTAAGTACTAGTCGCCGCCTCCTCCCCTGGCGGCCACCCGCCGGGGGAGGATCCGCTCTCCGGGAAACTGTCCAAAGAATAGGGTCATGACAACTACACTCTCTACGCGTTCACGCATCGTCCCTATAGCGACAGTTCTCGGGGCAGGCGCACTGCTCGGCATAGTCGGCCCATTCGCGAGTAGATTCGAAAACCCGACCCTCCAGACGGTAGGTGTCGTGTTTTCCGTAGGATGGTCGTGGGCATGTTTCGCCTTCCTAGTCGGCTACTTCCAGCGGTCAAGAATTGAGGCATCACTGCTGGCATCTTCGGCCTTGGCCGTGGGCGTGGCCGTCTACTATCTCTTTAAGTTTTTGAGCCCCAACGTTCCGGCTGGGGGGCATGTCATCTCTGGTGCGGACGACGGTCTCGCCTCCAGGGCCCTGTTCTGGGGGGTAGCGGCTTTCGCTGTCGGTGCGCCTATCGGGTTCCTGGGGAGTATGGCAAGAACACCCGGAATCGGCGGTCTCGGATTCCGGGTGTTTGTGCCGGGGATTGCCTTCGCCGAGGCATCCCTGCGACTGGCAGTGAAGGTGGATGACTCGCAAGGCCAGGTCGTCGAAATGGTGTGGGTTTCGGTTCGCGCGCTCTCGGCCGTGGCCGTCGTGCTCCTCGTGGGCCAAGCGGTGTGGAGCTGGCGGCACGGCCGGGGAACCCGGCGACCTGTTCCAGCAAGGCGGCGTGCTATTGGTAACAAGTTGGAGTGACGTTGCCGCGCCTGTCCGACGCGGTGATCACCACCCTCACCGAGGCCGTATCAAAGCTGCGCCAATAAACGGAGTTTCGGCTCTGGCTGGCTTCCGCCATGCTGCGGAGGCACCATGGCAAGGCAGGGGGTGAACTAGGGGCCCTTGAGGCACCGCGTGCCTGCTTCCAAATCTGGGCAATCATGGCGGCGAGGGCGCCCGGCCTCCCTCTGAGCACAGCCTTCAGATCCGAGGCGTCGCTCCTACGTAGGACGTAAGTCTTTGTCAGTTGGCGGCCCGCCCTAGATGCCCCTTGGAGATCACCGCCTGCCGCCACGACCAGCTCACCGCGAAACTGCGGGCGGCCGGGCTCGGCGCCATCGCCGACCTGGGCTTCGTTAGCCTCGACGACAGCGGCCCGGGCGCCGACCCGGCGGTGATCACCGGCTACAAGGCCGCCCGCAACCGGCCCCTGCCCCGAGGACAGAAGCTGTCCAACAAGGCGCTGGCCGCCGTCCGGGCACCGGTCAAGCACAGCTTCGCCATCTCAAGAACTGGCGGGTCCTCGGCAAGGTCCGCACCGACCCGAAGTGGCCGACCGCCCTGGTGAGGGCCTTGCTGGTCCTGACGAACCGCGAAGTCTCCCGATGATCAGGACGCTCGCCTTCATCGACCCGCACCGCTCACTGCCGGCACTGCGCGACGGACTGCGTCCCGGCGCTCCTCTGGTCCTCTCGCTCCTGCACACCGACCTGCACGGCCGCGGCCCGTCCACGGAAGTGGCACCGCGCAAACAGATGATCCTGCTGCGCGACGACCCGCCCCTGCCGACACAGATGTGGGTCCTGGCACCGCGGCTGTGGGAG
The DNA here is from genome assembly GCF_043084105.1 of Streptomyces sp. NPDC014676. NCBI lineage: Bacteria > Bacillati > Actinomycetota > Actinomycetes > Kitasatosporales > Streptomycetaceae > Streptomyces > Streptomyces sp. NPDC014676. Next base: position 8,285 of record NZ_JBIBZI010000026.1, read on the forward strand.
GACCTGCTCACCGAGTACGGCTTCCGCGTCGAGGCCATCGACCTGCTACCGCACCCCGATGAGAACGCCACGGTCATCCAGCAGCTCATCCGCGCCCGACGCCTTCCCCACCGGCCGGCGCGCGTCTCCAGCCGCCCCCGCAGCACCCGAGCCCCGGCCGCCCACGCGGCCGTCGGCGTCGGAGCGATCCTGCTCAGCGAGCAGGGCATCCTGCTGGGCCGGCACCGCCGCGGCACCCTCGAACTGCCCGGCGGCAGCGTGGAGGCCGGGGAGTCCTTCGAAGACGCGGTGATCCGTGAACTCGCCGAGGAGACCGGGCTGGTCGCTCACGCCGAGGACGTGGGGCTCCTGGGCACACTCGTCGACCACGTCGAAGGTGTCCTGCGGGTCACCGTCGGCGCGCTCGTCCACGCCTGGCAAGGGCAGCCGGCCACGCAGCCGGACGAGAGCGTCGGCGACTGGGCGTGGTACCCGCTCGATCAACTCCCCGACGGCCTGTTCGTGTGCAGCGCCCAGATCCTCACGGCCTGGCAGCACGACCTGCCCATCGACCACCCACCTGCGCACTTCACCGCCTTCGCCCCAGCCAAGTAGGCCGCGCTGGCACGACAGTCGGCACCGATGCCCTCCCGCGAGACGACCTAGGTGCCGCACCCCCGGGCACAAAACACACCGCTCAACACCAAGCTGAAGTTCTTCATGCCGCATCTCTCCATGCGTCGGCCCATACCCCCAGACGGCGCCGTCGGCACCGACCGACTACATGATCTGGAGCAGGCTGCCCTAGTAGTGCTTCATTACTTTGGGTGATCTCTGCTGGTGGTGGGCATCTTCTCCGGTATGAGGTTGGGGGAGGTGGAACGGCTCCGGGGTGAGTTGGCTGAGCGAGCCGGGCACGAGCCGGTCCCAGCCGCCCTGGCCGAAGGACAGCGCGAACCGCAGGGTGCAGACCGTGCCGAAGACGATGCGGAACCAGTGCAGCCGGCCGGGGTCGGTCGGGTGCTTGAATCCGGAGGTGATCGCGCCAACGAACCACATGGCTGTCCGTCACCTCCAAGGGCGTCTCGCCGGTTGCGACAGGACGCGGCCGTGGCCGTCGATCCGGTCGTACCGGCCGCTGGCGATGAGGTAGTTGATGATTGTCTGTAGCTGGGGAGGGCCGAGGAGGAAGCTCCCTGGGGACAGATGATCGTAGACGTTCACCGGTTCGGTTTGTCCGTTCTTGGTGCCGGTGAGCGTGACGATGGTGAGGGTGGCTCGGCAGAACATTTTCCAGCGCAGCCAGCGGCCGGGCAGGCGGGTGAAGCCGGTGATCATCCACGCCGCCAGGGCAGCGGTGGCAGCAGCCTGGACAGCGGGCAGCACAGCTGCGGGCATGGCGAAGACCTCCGGGAACGGGAGGGTGAAAGAACGGTGTGCCCCTGGGGCGGGGTGCTGGGGTCAGTGCTCGGGTTTGGCGGGTCGCTGCATCAGTGCGTCGGCGGCCTGGCCAAGAGTGACCTGTTGCTGGAGCAGCGCGGAGATGGTTTCCGTGATCGGCATTTCGACGCTGTGGGTGTGGGCCAGGGCGAGGAGCGCCTCAGCCGATTTGACGCCCTCGGTGGTCTGCCGGGTGGCGGCGGTGGCCTTCGCGACGGTCATGCCCTGCCCGAGGTGGGTGCCGAAGGTGCGGTTGCGGGACAGTGGGGAGGTGCAGGTGGCCACCAGGTCGCCCAGCCCGGACAGGCCGGCGAGGGTTGCCGGGTGGGCGCCGAGCGCTGTGGCGAGGCGGATGGTCTCCGCCAGGCCGCGGGTGAGGAGCATGGCGGTCGCGTTGTCGCCCAGGCCCATGCCGTGCGCGATGCCGGTGGCGAGGGCGATGACGTTCTTGATCGCGCCGCCGAGTTCGCAGCCGATTACGTCGGTGCTGGTGTAGGGCCGGAAGTAGGTGGTGTGGCACGCCTGCTGGAAGCGGCGCGCGACGGCTTCGTCGGGGCAGGCGACGGTCGCGGCGGCGGGCTGTCCGGCCATGATTTCGCGGGCCAGGTTCGGGCCTGACAGCACTGCGACCCGGTTCGCGCTCACGCCGGTCATGTCGGCGATGACCTCGCTGGCCCGTAGTCCGGTGTCCTGTTCGATGCCTTTCATCAGCGACACGATCACGGTGTCCGGCCCGATGTGCGGTGCCCATGCGGCGAGGCTGTCTCGCAGGGCCTGGGCGGGGATGGACAGCACGAGGTAATCAGCGCCGTTCAGCGCGGCGGCCGGGTCAGCCGTGGCTGTCAGGGAGGCGGGCAGCTCGACGTCCGGGAAGTAGGCCGGGTTGCGGTGCGTCGCGTTGATCGCGTCGACGATCTCGCCGCGGCGGGCGTGCACGATCACGGTGCCGCCGGCGTCGGCGAGGATCTTGGCGGCGGCGGTGCCCCAGGACCCGGCCGACAACACTGCCGCACGAGCGGGGCGGTGCTGGCTCACTGCGGGGTCCTCTCGCTGGTCGTGGGCCCGTCGCCGGCGGAACGCGGGCCGGGTCATCGTATCGGCTGCCTCGGGGGCCGCCGGTTCTGTCGGGGGCGGCGCAGGGGCAGCAGGACCGCGCGGCGTCCGGGGAGTGCAGGGAGCATCCGATGTGCCTCGCGCAGCATGTTCTGCGCCTGATCGTCGCCCAGCTCGCGCCGTAGCTCGTCGGCGTGGTCGATCCACAGCCGGTAGAGCCGCGTCCACATCGCCGGTTCGGCGGGCCGCTCGTCGACGTGCTCCACGACGAGCCCGGCGGCGCTGGCCTGCTCCTCCCACACAGGGGCGGCGCCCTGGCGCAGGGACCGGGTGAGGGTCAGGCGGGCGTCGGGTGCCATGATGCGGCCGAGTTCGTGCGTCGCGGCGCTCCGGTCCGCCGTAAGACCGAAGGCGTCCACGCACACCGCCCCGTGCGCGCTGTGGTCGGGCAGGCCGGTGTCGTTCAGGGTGGCGACGCGGAAAGCGGCCCGGTCGACGGGGATGAAGCGGCTGCTGCGGTCGGTGGCTTGCGCGACGGCGACGGTTGAGACGTCGAAGCCGTGCAGACATGCCGCCAGGGCGCGGGCGAGCCACAGCCCGACGCCTCCGGTGCCGCAGCCTGCGTCCACGAGGACCTGGCCAGGCTGCATTCGCAGCCGGGCGGCCAGCAGTCCCAGCAGGGGCCAGTCACAGGAGCTGGAGGCGGCGACCTCTTTTGAGTTGTCGCCCATTGCCGTGGCGTACAGGCGGGCGGCCAGCGTGCTGCGGGCCCGCGCGGCGTAGAGGCCGTCGAACTGGTCCGCGAGCTGCACGGCGGGCGTAGACGTGGTGGTGGGGTGGGTCATCGGGGGCATCGCCCTTCGTATGCGGGAGCGGGCACCGGGGCACACGACCTGCACCGCGTGGATCGATGCGGACCCATCGGACAGGTCCAGGACGACCGGCTCGTGCCCGGTGGCGTGCGCGACCCGCCGGGCCACGTCCTGGACCTGGGCGGTGAAACCGCTGGGTGTCCGGTCGAAGCGGGCCGTCGCCTGCGGCCACGGGATGAGCCCCGTGGCCCGCGCCGGACGGAAGGGCGGCACGTCGAAGGAGGCCGGGTCGCTCGGCAGGTCATCACGTGTGCCGGCGATGGCGGTCAGCCGTGACCGGGCCGCCTCGGTCAGGGCCCGGGTGGCGGCGATGGCCGGGCTGGTATGGCAGCCGCCGCCGGCGAAGATGACGGGGAAGTCCTCCGACCACAGGTAGGCCACGCACACGGGCAGCCCGTACAGGCCATCCACGAGCGACAGCTCCACCGCCATCCCAGCGGCTGCGAGCCGGGCGATCACTTCCTGGCCGTACGGATCGTCGACCGTGGCGGGGTCGATCAGGGTCCGCGCCTGCCCGCCTGATTGCCCGTCCCGGTACAGCACATCCCGTTCCACGACCCCGCACAGAGCGTGCAGCAGCGCCTCGCCGCGGGTGTTGCCGCACGCCAGGCCGGTGCTGGTCGCGCGCAGCAAGTCCGCGCTTCATGCGGGCCGCTGGATGCGGCGCCGCACCAGGTCGACCGGCACATCGCGCACGGCGTGCGCTGAACCTCAACGGCAGCCGCCACATCCCGATCCAGCCCGGTACTCCTCCAGCGTCATCAGGGAACTCTCCCCATAGCGCACCACTGCCGAGTAGCGTCGTAGCCAGCGATTAGGAGGAGGTCACCGTGACTGCACAGCCCGAGCATCCCGACGCCGGCCAGTTCACACCGCCGATGCGAACACTCGCCGAGCTGCGCGAGGCACTGTCGACGTGGGGCTTCCCCGGCGACCGGCAGAAGTTCGAGGCAGAACTCGACGCGATCGAGTTGGACGACCTGACCAAGGTCCGCGAGATCACCCAGGCCTACCGACACCGCATCTTGATGCGTTACAACCCCGACGCCATGGCCGCACTCGCCCGTCCCACCGGGGATGTCGAAGCCGAGCTGCGGCGTAAACTCGCTGAGGCCGCCCGGTGACCCACGCGTTCTTCAGCGACCCGGCCGAGAAGATCCTCACCGAACTCAGCCGTACCGAGCGGGCCTCCGTCGAGAGAGTCCGCCGCTCGCTCGAGGAAATCCCCACGCAGGGGCGCGGCCTGCCGGACGTCGACCCACACAGCTCGTCCCGCGTTGTCGAGCTGTTGCCTGAGCAGACTAGTGGTCGCGGTATCAGCGTCGTGTACCGCTACAGCGAGGACTTGGACGCCGCCCTCATCCTCTGGCTGATCGCGGGGCCGTAGGCAGGCTTTCGCCCGTTCGCCTGAGTGGTGGACGGGCGAAGGCACTGTGGTGCACGACCCGTGGGTGCGGCCATGCGGTTGCCTGCTACGCGCCGCGCGAGAGCGCCGAGAGTCTCGGTTACGCCCAGCGCCATCAAGACTTGCGTCCGGCCCGCCTGTTCCTCCAGCGTCCCAGCCTTGACCGCCTCGGCCGCACGCGCGGCTTGGTCCAACGCTGTCCTGACCGCATCCTCGTGTGGTCGCGTCCGGGAGGGAAAGCCGCCTACCGCAGCCGGTCATGAGCCGCGCGCAGCACGACCGCGATGTCTCCTCCGTGGGCTCCGGGCCCCTCAGCCGTGAGCGGTCTGAGGTCACGTCCGCTGGAGTGGTGTGCCCGCGGCCACTGGGTGATCTCGTCATTGTCCGGACGGTGTTGGTGTCGGGTCTGTCGTTGTTGGCTCAGAACAGTGCCTGGCCCTCGCTGCTGGGGTCCGCGATGACGGGCCGGATCCGGGTGGGAAGATCGTCCAGGCGGTCGGGTCCGGCCTCGGCCGCCACGGCAGGAACGGTCTCGGCCAGCCAGGTGCGAAACCGCTCGGCGGCTTCGCGGTAGGGGACGTGCGCCAGGACCCGGTGCTCCCCGGAGGGACACAGGTCGACGGCGACAGTGAACAGGCAGGAGCCGGGCGCATGGTGGCTGCCGGTCCAGGACACGCGCAGCGCGCCGCAGGGTTTACGCCCGCGGGAGCTGCTGGGGTCGCGGTGGGTCGGGCGTAGGGAGCGGCATGCTGTGTGGGCGGTCCATGCGGCGAGGTGGGGCAGGGGAAGGGTGGTGCGGGCGCGGCAGCCGGGGCAGCGGTGCCAATGGCGGAGCCAGTCGGCGGCGTGGGTGTGGAAAAGACGCCTGTAGTGGTCGGCCACGCGGATGTCGTTGCTGTAGAGGCGGTCGGGTCGTTCCTGTGTGTTGCAGGACTGGCAGACGGGGGCGCGGACGTAGCCGTGTTCGTGGCAGTGGTCGAGTACGGCGGCGGGTGCGGTGCGACAGACGGCGCACACCCACCCGGCCACCTTGCAGGAGATGCCGGGTTTCCTGCTGAGTACCGAGTACAGGTGGCCTTTCAGTTCCCCGTTGTACGGGCGCAGTGGGGAGGTCGGACGGTCGGGACTCGTCGTTTGCGGGGCGTCGACGGTTCGGGCCTGACGGTGGTGGGAGGGCGGCTCGGCGACGGTTGCGCCTGCCCGGCGGGTCCGCGCGGCTCGCAGCCACCGCGTTTCGGTGTGTTCGGCCGCGTCCAGCAGCCTGACCACAGCGCGCGGCAGCCACCACGTGCGCTGTGCTCCGTCTCGGGTCTGCTCCACAAGGATCCGCCGCCAGTCGATCCCCGCCAGATGGCAGAGACCGCCGTCAGCCCGCTCGGGTTCGCTCCGTTCCTGCAGTTCCCGGGCGATGCGCCGACGCCATCGCAGCAGCGTCTCCTCATGATGTTCCTGCTTCGCCCCGTCACGGAACGGGCCGATGCGGACCAGGTCCTGGCGGTCCATCTCCACCGCGTTCAGTTCCGCTGCCGCCCGGCGCAGCTCGGCTGCCGGAACACTCCACCGGCCGCCGTCGGCCTTCACCGTCGCCACCACACAGCCACCGAGCAGGACGTAACCTGCCTGGGCATGGGAAGGAGGACGGGTGAACGCCGCAGAAGCCGTCGGCACCGCGCTGTCGGCCGTCAAACCGGCCCACAAAATGTCCGCGGTGCCCAGAGTGATCAGACCGTCCGCGCAACCCGGGATGACACGTTCCGACATACCGACAGGCTAACGGTCGACCTCCGCAACGCCTCCCCGTCTGCGCTCGGGTGTGACGCTGAAGAGCCGGGCGACGACCCAGCCGGTGTTCGCGGCCAGGTCGTAGACGCCGTACGGGATCGCCTTGCCCATCTGAGCGTCGGGGAAGTCGTGGGTCGAGACCGGCACCGGCTGCCCCTCCGGCAGCCACTGCCGTCCGGCGTTCCTGTAGGCGCCGACCAGCTCCTTCTTCTTTGTGTCCACGCTGACCACCGGCTCTCCGACATCGATGTGAGCCCAGGCCTGCTCGTTGATGTAGCGGAACTGACCGTCCCGGTCCTGGTGCCGACTGCCCTCGATGGTCTTGGCGTTGCTCTGCACGCTGAAGCCCTCCGCGCGCAGCAGGTCCCCGACCGTGTCGGCCGAGACCCAGTAGCCCTGCCGGGGCAGCTCGGCCGCCAGACTCCGCGTCGGCTTCGCCGTCCAGCGCAAGGGCAACATCGGGTCCTCACGCCGCATCCGGGTCGAGCACGGCATCGCCCACTTGAAAACTGGCGGGCGCCGGCCCGCCGCCTCGGCCGCCGCGGACACATGAGCCACACCGTTCAGGCCATCACCGGACTGCTGTCCCACCAGCAGACCACGGACCTGACATCAGCACGACCGATGTGAACACCGAGCCCCACCGCCGTCCTCGGCACCTCACCGCCTACCGTGTACGCGCTCGCCAACAGGATGCGGCGATGTCCACCCGGTCATTTCCCGGCAGGAGTCCCCGAGAACCCCGCGCCGCCGGACGGACCGCGGTCGCCGACGGCGTGACCGGGCTCCGGACATCGCCTAGCCGCTCGAGCAGGGACGTCTTACCCGTGGTACGCAAGGGTCGTCATCATCCCGGACTCCGAGTGGTAGATGTTGTGGCAGTGCAGCATCCACAGTCCGGGGTTGTCCGCGTCGAAGTCCGCCACCAGCTTGTTGTGCGGCAGCACGATCGACGTGTCCTTGCGGGCACCGTTCGAGTCCACGCCGGCCAGGGAGAACGTGTGACCGTGCAGATGCACGGGGTGCCACATATGGGTGGCGTTGATGACCACCAGCCGCACCCGCTCGCCCCGTTCGACCTTGTGAAGCGTGTCCGGGTTGTAGGGCTCGTGGTCGATTCCCCAGTCGTACTCCTTCATGCCACCGGTCAGCTTGACCCGGAGCAGCCGGTCGTACTTGCGGCGGGGCATCGCCACCGACTCATCCGGCTCGAGCCGGCGGGCGGACACCAGCACCTCACGGTCCAGCTCCGCAGGGTGCGCGGACGGCTTGGGGACCGGTCCGGCGCCCGTACGCAGGACGGCCATGGCCCGGCCCCCCTTCCCCTCGGCGAGCGCGACAAGCGGGAAGACACCCGACTGTGCGGTGATCAGCGCGTCGTACCGCTCGGCCATGCCGATGACCAGCGCGTCCGTCTTGTACGGCTGCACGGGAAAGCCGTCGCTGTGGGTGATGGTCATCCGGTGTCCGCCGAGCGCCACCCGGAAGGCCGACTCCCCGCCGGCGTTGATGATGCGCAGCCTGATCCGGTCGCCGGGCTTGGCCGTGAACTGCGTGGGGTCGTCCGCTGTGCGCCCGTTGATCAGGTAGTAGGGGTAGGCGATGTGTCCCGCGTGACCGCCGAGCAGTTTGCTGGTGGCTCCCGCCATCAGTCGCTTCGGCCCTTTCCGCCGGTACGGTGACGGCGAGGGCGCCCGTCCGGGGCCCTTCCCGTCGTCCGCTCCCCCGGACGCGGCGTCCGCCAACGCCCCGCCACCGGCCCCGACGGGGCCCTCCGGCCTGTTGCCGTGCCCCACCGGGGGCTTGCCCTTGCGGAGCTGGTGGAGAACATCGTCGGGGGTGGAGCCATCCACTCCGTCGATCCAGTCGTCCAGCACGACGATCCACTCGTGGTCGTACCCGAGTGGCTCCTTCGGGTCGTCGACGATGAGTGGCGCGTACAGGCCACGGTCAACCTGCACCCCCATGTGAGGGTGGAACCAGTAGGTGCCGGGATGCGTCGCGGTGAAGCGGTAGTCGAACGTCTCACCGGGTTCGACCGGCCGCTGCGTCACACCGGGCACACCGTCCATGTCGTTGCGCAGCGTAATACCGTGCCAGTGCACGGTCGTCGCCTCCGGCAGGTGGTTGGCCAGCGTCAACGCCACAGTCTCGCCTGCGGTGACCCGCACCTCCCGGCCCGGCAGCAATCCCTCGTACGTCCATGACCTGAAGGTACGTCCGGCGCCCAACTCGACCGGCGACGGGGTGGCCTTCAATGTGTGCTTACGAAGCGGTTCGGCGGGGTTCGGATGTGCCCCGCCAGCCTCTCTGCCGTTCGGAGCGGATCCGGCCGGCGCGGGCGCGCCCGGGTGGCCGCCGTCGCGCGAGTCGGCATGGGAGCAGGCGGCGAGCAGCCCGGAACCCGCGGCCGCGATACCGGCGCCGAGTACGGCGCGACGTGCGGGGGAGGTCTGACTGGTGCGGTCCGTGCGCATGACTGGGTGTACCTCGCTGGTCGGGAGAAGGCAGGTGAAGGCGTGGGTCTGCCACCACCGCCCGGACAGAACCGGACGGCCGGAGGCGCTCTTCCTCACGAGGCACCGACGGGGCGGTGAGCACATCCGGTGGGCGGCGGAACCGACTGTCGCGGAGACCGGAGAGCGTCCCTCGCCGGTCTCCGCAACGCGGGCTCAGTGCGGCCGTGCGGATATTCCGAGCGGCAGGGCACCGGACGGCACCTGCCGTCCGCGCAGGCCGCGCCCGCATCCGCCCCTCGGGTCAATCACCATATGCGTACATTAACCCTGCTCGGCATATATTCGGGATATATGGACATAATCGACACGGTTGTGCGATCAGCCCGCCCCGAGGAACAGGGCGGCAGGCCCGGCCGGAATGCGGGGGCAGCACCGTACGCGCACGTCGCCGCCTCGAGGGTGCCCGCTGACGAGCTCATGCACGGTAGGCGATGAGGTATTGAGCTCCTGGTCGTCGATCATGGTCGCGTGGTGGGGAATGCGTCTCGTGCAGCGATCATCGACGACCGGAGGATCACGGGCCTGTCGACCGACGTGATCGTTGAACTTATTACTGAGGCAGGCCCGTTGTGGCATGAACGGCATCAGAGCAAGCTCGCGTCCCGGCTGCGGAAGCATGCTGTGGGCGCGGGCGCGGAGCACCGGTCGGTGTTCGCCGACCGGCTCCTGGCCACGCTCGTGCGTCTCCGGCACGCGACCGCGCACGACGTGCTGGCCTGTTGGTTCGGTGTCGGCCGCCCCACCGTCACTCGGGCCGTCGGTGAGGTGAGGCCCTTGCTCGCCGAGCGAGGGTGCACCGTCGGCCCGGGTATGCGGCTGCGGACCCTGGCCGAGGTCATCGGCCACCTCGACGCCGACGGGAAGACCTGGGTCATCGACGGCACCGAGATCCGGGCCCGGTGGCCGACCACCGGGCACGAGGACCGGGACACGTTCATCTCCGGCAAGAACAAGCAGAACGCGGTCAAGACCATGGTCGTCCGCTGGTGAGAACACCATCTCCTGGCGCGACCCGACACTACACACCAAAAAAGCTGATTCCGGGATAAAATATCGGGCAAAAACGACCCCTGAAAGGTTTTTATGCAGGTCAAGACCTATATGCACCCCTTGTCCCCGACCTGCTTTGAGGACTTTCGTCTCGTAGCCAGTGAGCCGTTTTCAACCTCGTGCTGATGCATGGTGAAGGACGAGGACGGCCTTCACGATGGCGGTGATCCGGTTGGTGCTGCAGCGGAGTTTCCGCAGCAGGCGCCAGCCTTTCAAGGCGGCCATGGCCTGCTCGCCGACGCAGCGGATCTTGGCATGGGTGGTGTTGTGCCGTCGCTGCCACCGCTTGAGTCGACGGCCCCGGAATGGGACACGGACGAAGCGGCCGGCGCCCTGGTACGCCTTGTCCGCCCAGCACTTGAGTCCCGCCTCCGTGAGGGCGTGGATGATCCCGTGTGCACGGGCCGCAGTCAGGTCGTGCGCGGCGCCGGGCAGCGCGGGTGAGGCCCGTAGCAGTCACCCGAACGGGTCCGTAAGAACCTGGACGTTCATCCCGTGCCGCTTGTGCTTCCCGGAGTAGTACGGGGTGTCCGCGGCGATCCGGTCAATCGGCAGCAGAGTGCCATCCAGGATCACAAAGGCCTTCGTCCGTGCCGTCTTCATCGCCTCGGCCAGGCTCGGTGCGAGGACGGCGAGCACTTCAACGGCCTCGCGCACGTAGCGATGGACGGTCGCGACGCCGATGCCAAACCCGGCGGCAAGCTGTACGTAGGTGTCGCCGCACCGCAGGTGGGCCAGGGCCGGCAGGGCCTGCCGCCCGGCCGGCAGCCGCCGCCACCGAGTGCCGACCTCCCGTCGCCGGACGACGAGTTGCCCGGTGAGGTACCGCAGGGTGCGGCTGGACAGATCTATGGACGACGGGTAGACAAGCACGGAAGCTCCTGGTGACACGGGTAAGCTTGGTCGAGAACCCGTCTACCAGGAGCTTCGTCGTTCCGTACAGCTTCCCGCCGCCCATACCCGGGCGCCACCATCAGGTTGGAAACGGCTCACTGCCTCCCGCCTCCACTGCCCCCAAACCGAGAAATCGCAGCGTCGGGCGTACCGTTCGCGGGACGGGATCCGTCACCGGGCCGACGGGGTGTGTCCGGCAGCGACTTTCGGGGGCGGGGTCAGTTCGATCATGAAGTCCTGGTCGGTGGCGCCGGAGCAGCGGCCCTGGACAACCTCTGCTCCGTCCTGGGTGTCTTGGTGGCGCAAGCTCAAGCACCGACCGGTGATGACCGGGCGGATGCGGAAGTGGGTGGTGACAGGTGGACCGAAGCGCTCGATGTGGAATTGCTGGGCCCGATCGTGGTCGGCACAGTCGTCGCGGGGCTCCAGCAAGTCGAGCCTCGGCCCCTCCGACAGGACGGTGAGGCAACCGATGCCGTACTTCGGGTGGTGCCACTGGATCTGCACGGTGTCCTTGCCCAGCGGTTCGAGGAACACCTGAGGCAGGGCCGCATCCGTGCAGAACCGTTGGACTGCGATGGCGGTTGGGTACTGCCCGGTGCGGTCCCTGCCTTCGGTGATGCACAGCTCGGGTGTGCGAGCGGGGTGGATCTGTGCCCAGCTGCCCACGGCCAGCATGCGCAGGCCGGTCACCGGCATCTCGGGCAGGGCGGCTGGTGTCGACGCGTCGCGTGACAGGCTGCTGACACCGAGTGTGCCCGCGATCCCGAGAACCGCGGCACCGAGCAGGCCGGCCGCCCGGCGCCACCGCGGGAGGCTCGCCGGAGCAGGCGCGCCGACGGTCGGAGGGTGGGGATCGTCGTCGCGCGCATCGTTGTTTGCCAGGGTTTCGCCGGCTGCGATGTGGCGGCGTGTCTCAAGCCATTGACGTACTTCTTCGGTTCCCAGGCCGCACGCGCGGGTGTAGGCGTCGACAAATCCTTCCCGGGGCAAAGTGACGCGGCCGAGGGTGGTTGCGATTGTGCTGGCCGGGAGTGCGTCGGCGTGCGCGGTGGCCTTGTCCTCAAGCTGCCGGTAGGTCAGCCCGGACCAGATCCGCAGTGTGCGCAGGGCCGCAGTGAACTCGGCAGGGGTCATGGTCTGTGCGGGCTGTGGTGGTTCCTCAGGCAGCTCGGCAAGGCCTCTCCCTCTCTGGCTCATTGCTCCAGCATGACCCCACAGGCGGTGACCTGGCACTCCTGAAACCGGTCGTGTTCGGGGGTGTTCGGAACGCCAGTGGGCTCCGTTCCGAACAGACACGAACGCTGAATCTCCTTGTCAGCCCGGTGACCGCGCGGTCATTCTCGGCATTGCCCGGATTCGGCTGAAGTCCCATGCCGAAGACGTAGGAGGAAGGGTAGAACCCGGACCTCGGCGCATCATCCGACACGTCATCTTGAAGGAGCATCATGCGTACTCGTACATGGGTTGCCAGCCTCGCGGCGGGAGTCGCTCTACTGGCCGGCGGGTCGGTCGCCACCGCACAGGCGGCTCCCGCCTCCGAAGTCAGCCGGACCGCTGCCGTGCCGGGCTACGTGAAGTACGGCACCTTCTCGTACTCGACGTGCATATCGCTGCGCGATTCGTACGCTGGCGACGCCTACTGCGATGGGATCGGCGGCGGCAAGTACATTCTGTGGGTATGGCAGTAAATCGCTCCCGGTGAACCAAGTGCTCTTGGCAGTCCGTTCCAACGGACTGCCAAGAGCACTCCCGTGTGGCCAGGCCCGCCGCATTCCTGTCAGGGGGAGGCAGCCGGGCGGGCATCGTGAATCACACGCTACGGCCACCAACCAGGCTCAACGTGAGCTGACTTCGCTCCATCCCAGGGCAGCCGGAAAACCTCACCCGATCGAGGGTGGGGCCAGAACAACTCGCTCAAGTGAGGTCAAAACTGCCCGGCGAAGACATCCGGTGGCAGACCGCGGTTGCGGGCGCCGGTCAGGACGCCCTCCGAGGAGAGGACGTCGGCCAGGACACGGCCGCGGGCGTCCAGGACTCAGGGCTGCACGGTGAGGACGCCGGCGTTCTTGGCGGTCGCCAGCTGCGCGTGGTCGGCGGCTTCGGTGCAGGCGGTCTCGGTCTGCTCGGTGAACAGCGCGTCGACCTGTGTGGTGTCGCCGTAGGCGCGGCGCCGGCCGAAGCGGGCGGCGGCTTCCATGAGGGAGCGGCGGGCGAGGGGCCCGGTGGCCTCCGGGGAGGGCCGGTTGTCCGGTCTCGGCTGGCCGGACGGACACCGCACGACCCCTGCCCTTGCCGAAATCCTTGTCCGGGCAGGTCAGGCGGCATGCTCGTACTCGTGGAGAAGGCCGCCGAGTCGATCGTGGTGTCGTACCTCAAGGCAGGCGATCTGGTCCGGATCGACGACCGGCGGGGGCGACGGGTTCCACGGCTCCGGTTGGGTGTTGCTGTCCGCAGGGGTGGAAAGGTGCTGGTCAGCCGGGATTCGGGAGAGCGTGGAGCCGGTTCAGGGCATTCGTAATCACGTCGGGCCAGGGCCAGGGCCAGTGCTCCGCGAGGCGGAGACAGCGGCGGCGGCCGGTGGTGACGAGCTGGGCGGCGGTGGAGAACAACCGAAGCCGCAGGCGGCGGGGCTCCCACCGGCGGGCCTGGCCGGTCAGAGCGAGCAGGGGTATCCGGCGAGTAGGTCCAGGGCGATCTGGACGGGCTCCAGCCAGATCTGGTTCTGCGCCGTGTCGTGGAGAGGGAGGTTGCGCAGGCCGGTGGCACGGGCGGCACGGATACGGTCCTCGACCTGGGCCCGCCGGCGGTGGCGTAGGTCGAGGGCAGCGATCGTCTCGTCCGCCGTGTTGGTGGCGAAGCAGGTCAAACGCATGCCGTCGGCGTCGGTGAAGCGCAACTGGGCCAGGATCAGTTTCGTGGCCTCGACGTGGTCGGCGGCGGTGTTGGAGCCCGCGTTGCCGGGCCGCAGAAGGCCCACGACCGGTTCGCCGGACCCGCCGCGGTCGCTGGCCGCGGCCGTGGCCGGGGCCGTGGTGGTGGGGATGGTGGTGGTCGTGTCCGTTGCCACTGTGGGCCATCTCAGCTCCCGCTGATCGGTTGTGTGCCCGTGACCTGCCGGAACGTCGTACCGAGAGTGAGCTCCGGCGGTGAATACGGGGCGTGGGAACGGTGGCGCGGGCGGGAACGGTGGCCGACGGTGTCCCGACCGTTGATCATCGGTACGAACGACGCATAGGTTGCGGTCCATGACGACGACTTCACGGAACGGCGTTCGGATCGGCGTGATGTACGACCGGGACTGGGCGCCCGAGGGGCTGCCCGGGTTCGCGCGGGAGGTCGAGGCGCTCGGCGCGGACGACCTCTGGGTCGTGGAGGACCTCGGCTGGAACGGGGGCGTGTCCGCGGCGGCCGTGGCGCTGGGGGCGACCGAGCGGCTGCGGGTCGGCATCGGGATCACCCCGGCGCCGCTGCGCAGCCCCGCGCTGCTCGCGATGGAACTGGCCACTCTGGCGCGGGTGTTCCCGGGCCGGCTGGTGGCCGGGGTCGGGCACGGGGTGCAGGAGTGGATGACGGCGGTCGGCCTCGCCCCGCGCTCCCCGCTCGCGCTGCTGGAAGAGACGATCACCTCCGTGCGGGCGCTGCTGCGGGGGGAACGCGTCGAGCTGGAGGGCCGGGAGGTGCGGCTGGACGGGATCCGGTTGGTTCACCCGCCGGCCGAGGTGCCGCCGGTGGTCGCGGGAGTGGTGCGGCCGCGTTCGCTGGAGCTGTCCGGGCGGGTCGCCGACGGCACGGTGATCGCGGAGGGGCACGGCCCCGCCGAGGTGACGGCGGCCCGGGAGCTGGTGGCCAAGGGCGGCGCGGGCGCGGAGCACACGATGACGGTGCTCGCCTTCACCTGCGTGGACGAGGACCCCGCCCGCGCCGCCGAGGCGCTGCGCCCGCACACGGAAGGTCAGGCCGCCTGGCTCGGCCGTCCGGCGGACGAGGTGTTCACCGTCTCCGGCCGCCCGGAGGACGCCGTCGGCCACGTACGCGAACTGGCGGCGGCCGGCGCCGACACGGTCGTCCTGCGAGTGGCGGGAGCGGAGCCGGTACGGCAGCTCGGGAGCCTGCTGGAGACACTGCGGCGGTAGGCCGCCGGGCGCGGTGGCACGGCGGACCGGCGGAACCAGGCAGCCGCCCACGCGGCCGCCGTGCTTCCGGCGCCGCCCCTCAAGGGGCAGCCGGTGTCCCCGGGGGCTGCGTGGGGATCCGTCGATGGACGTCCTCCAGCAGGTCGCGCATGGCCATGCGGAAGATCTCCCCTTGGTGTTCGCCGATGAAGGAGGTGTGCCCGAAGGCCTCCAGGACGACCATGCCGTGCATGTGCCCCCAGGCACCCAGGAGGAGAGCGGCTGCGGAAGGCGGCAGAGTTTCCAAGCCATGCGGAAACAGGGGTTCCAGGTGCGCCTGCAGAGCCGGCGAGAGCGCCCGGGTGTCGGCTGCGGCAAGTTGTTCCGTGGTGAACCCATCGAACACCTCTCGCTGGAAGACCATGCTCATTCGGCGCATCGCCTGAGTGGTCGGGCCCTCGGCAGGTGCCTCGTAATGGCGCAGCGGTGCGCCGTACAGCAGCTGGAATCGTTCGACGTGGGTGACGGCCCAGCGGCGATAACCCTCGGTGGCGGCCAGGAACCGCCGTGCAGCCGGTTCGTCGGCCGCTGCGTCGACGGCTGCCGTCACGGCGTCGGCCAGGTCGTCGTACGCCTTGGCCACCAACGCCGTGACGAGGGCGTCCCTGTTCGGGAAGTAGTGGTAGAGCCCCTGCACGGTCATGCCGAGGTCGCGGGCGACCGCTCGCAGGGACAGGGCGTGCGGCCCGTCCCTGGCGATTTGGCGCTCGGCGGCGTCCACGATCTCTCGAGTGGCGACGGCCCGGCGTCGCTGGCGCAGGGACGGCAGGACCGTCGCGGGCTCTTCGGCGAACATGCGGCGATCCTAAGGCGGTTGACGGGACTAGTCATCAGAGAACTACGCCCGCCCGAAAAACCTGACAGTGTCAGGTAAATCTCCTTCTGCTCAAAAACACGCTGCCTTATTAGCGTCGTTCCCGGCGGCGACGAGCGCGGCATCGCGCACCCTCTGCCGGAGCGAAGAGGGCTCTGCGACGCGTTCCGCCGGCTTCTCGCCCGGCCGCCACCTCTCGTCTTCCCCGAAGAACCCTGAAGGAGATCCACTCGTGTTCGAACGTATGGCCGACCTGGCGATCCGCCGGTCCCGGCTGGTACTGGTCGTGGCCGCCTTGGCCGTGGCACTGATGGGCGCAGTGGGCGCCGGCGCCTTCGACAAGCTGAAGGGAGGCGGCTTCGACGACCCCTCCTCCCCCTCCACGCGGGCAGCGAACGTCATCGCCGACAAGTTCGGCGGCGAGACCAACCTCGTCCTGCTGGTCCGCTCCCCCGACGGCCGCATCGACACTCCCGCCGCCGAGGAGAACGGCCGGGACCTGGTGGCCGAGCTCAAGAAGGACGAGCGGCTCAGCAACGTCGTCTCCTTCTGGGAGACGAACAGCCCGGACCTGCGTTCCGAGGACGGCCGTGAAGCCATGGTGCTCGCCCACGTGAAAGGAGACACCACCGAGCAACGGGAAAGCGCCATCGCGATCCTGGACACCTACAGCGGCTCCTACAAGGACACCCTCACCGTCCGGGCCGGGGGAAGCGCCGCGGTAGGAGCCGACCTGTCGAACCAGGTGGTCGAGGATCTGATCCTCGCCGAGGCGATCGCCATACCGCTGACCCTTGTGCTGCTCCTGATCGTCTTCGGCAGCGTCGTCGCGGCGCTGTTGCCTCTCGTCATCGCCGTCATCGCCGTCATCGGCTCGTTCGCCCAGCTCTTCCTGCTCGGCAGCGTCACCGACGTGGCCGACACCGCGACCAACCTCACCACCGCCCTGGGCCTCGGACTGGGCATCGACTACGCCCTGTTGATGGTCAGCCGCTTCCGGGAGCAGATCGCGGCCGGTGTGAGCGTGGACGACGCCGTCCGACGGACGATGCACACCGCGGGCCGCACCGTCGCCTTCTCCGCAGCGACCGTCGCGGCGGCCTTGGCAGCCCTCATGGTGTTCCCGCAGTACTTCCTGCGCTCGTTCGGCTTCACCGGGGTCGGCGTCGTCGCCATCGCCGCCCTGAGCACCCTGTTCGTGATGCCCGCCCTGCTGAAGGTTCTGGGACACCGGGTCAACGGCGGGCGGATGCCATGGGCGAAGTCGCGGCGCTCCGAGGCTCAGGCATCCATGTGGGGACGGCTGGCACGCACCGTCATGCGGCGTCCCGTGCTCACAGCGGTGCCCGTTCTCGCCGTGCTGCTGCTGGCGGCAAGCCCCCTGCTGAACATCACCTTCGGAACGACGGACGAACGCGTGCTGCCCGAGGACGCCGAGAGCCGCCAGGTCTCGCAGGTCCTCCGGGAGGAGTTCGGCGGCAGCGAGGACTCGGCCGTCTTCATCACCATCGACACCTCCGTGGCCGAAGCCCCGCTGGCCTCGTACGCGGGGCGACTGGCCGCGCTCAAGGGCGTCGAGCGTGTCGAGACCAGCGCGGGCACCTACAGCGCGGGACGGCCCGCCGCGACCGGCCCGGCCGACTCCGCCCTCGGCCGGCCCGACGCACAGCGGATCAGTGTGGTGAGCAGCCTGACGCCGAAGTCGGAGGCGGCCGAGGGCCTGGTCAAGCAGATACGCTCGGTGACTCCGCCCCCGGGGACGGACCCCTTGGTCGGCGGGAACGACGCCGTACTGGTCGACGCCAAGGAATCCATCGCCGACAAACTCCCGCTGGCCGTGACCCTGGTCGTCCTCAGCACCTTCCTGCTGCTCTTCCTGTTCACCGGCAGCGTCGTGCAGCCGTTGCGCGCGCTGATCCTCAACCTGATCAGCCTGGGTGCCACCCTCGGTGTGATGACCTGGATCTTCCAGGACGGCAACCTCTCCTCACCGCTCGGCTTCACCGCCCAGCCGATGGAGCTGGCGATGACCGTGCTGATGTTCTGCATCGGCTTCGGCCTCTCGATGGACTACGAGGTCTTCGTCACCAGCCGGATCAAGGAACTTCACGACCAGGGAGCGGACAACGAGACCGCCGTGGTCAACGGCCTCGGCCACACCGGGCGCATCGTCAGCGCGGCCGCCTTCCTGCTCGCGGTGAGTTTCTTCGCCTTCGGCACCGCCGAACTCAGCTTCATACAGATGTTCGGCCTCGGTAGCGGACTGGCCATCCTCATCGATGCCCTCGCCGTCCGCGGCGTGCTCGTCCCCGCCGCGATGCGCCTGCTGGGGAGCTCGGCCTGGTACGCGCCCGGCTTCCTGCGCACGTTCCACGCGCGGTACGGCCTCAGCGAAGGCGGTCCCCAGCCGGCCTCCGCCCCCGGACCGGCGGCAGCCGCTCGGGCGGACACAAAGGAGTCGACCATGGTGTGACCCGCCTGACCACCGCTCAGCCGCCCACCGCGACTCGTCGATGCCCTGACTGGTCTCGGCGACGTTTGCCGAGGTCTTCACGCTCTGCGCGTCGATCACGGCCGCGGTCGGCTGAGCGCCGCGGCCGTGGGCCTGCCGGGGCTTGTCGCGTAACAGGTCGTGGACCTGCCGGGTGGTGCCGTCGGCTTCCCGCTTCGCGTAGTAGTCATAGACGGTCTTGCACGGCGGGAAGGCGTGCGGCAGGTCTCCCACGGGATGCCGGTGCGGTTGACGTACAGGATCGCGTTGACGATCTCCCGCAGTTCGCGCACCCGGGCCGCCGTACCAGGGCCGGTCCCTCCCGCCCGCCAGGCCGTGAAGACCGGCTCGATCAGAGCCCAGCGGGCATCGGACACATCACCGCGGTACGGACGACGAGCACGCACACACCGCCCGACGACCGCCGACACCACCAGTCACAAAACCATCCCAGAAGACCGACTACCTGGATCGGATGCTCTCTTACGGCAGGACGATGTCGCGGCCGGGTCCGCCTTCGAGGGCGTCCTTTCCGGTGCCACCGCAGACGACGTCGTCGCCGCCTTCGCCGTCCAGTGTGTCGTTGCCGGGGCCGCCGAGGACGATGTCGCGGCCGTCCCCGCCCATGGCGTGGTCGTCGCCGGGGCCCGCGTGCACGGTGTCGTCACCTCCGTAGCCCTCGATCATGTCGTCGCCCCGGCCGCCCCACATCTGCTGGTTGCCGCTGTCACCCATCAGGTGGTCCATGCCGTCGCCGCCGTGCAGGGCTGCGGGCCCCATGACCATGTCGTTCCCCGCGCCGCCCAGCACCCTGCGTGCGGTGTGGGCGTGCAGTTCGTCGTCGCCGGGGCCGCCGCTGACGGTACCGATCCCGGGGGTGAAGGCCGCGATCGTGTCGTTGCCGTCGCCGAGGAAGACGTCGATCCTGTCGGGCCGGGGGCTGTCGGCGGGCAGTTCACAGACGACGGAGGTGGTGTCCTCGGGTCTGGAGTACGCACAGTGGTCGCCCGGTTCGAGCGGGACCACGTCGCTGAAGCCGATCCGCCGGATCCCGTCGCTGGTGTACATGGAGAATATGCTGAGGTTGTTGGTCTGTCCCGCAGCGGCGGTGAAGACGATCGACTGGGTCGCCCAGTCGGCTCCGACGCGGGCCTTCGTCTCGGCGGCGGTGGCGGCAGCGGCTGCCGGGCCGACGCCGAGGCCGGCGGTGAACAGGGTCACGGCGACCGCTGTGACGGTGGCTCTGTTTCGGTTCATCAGACCTCATCCCGGTGGAGTGACGGTGGACCGACCTGCTTGGCGTGGTGCTGCCGGGGACCGGGCGGACCCGGTCGTCAAGACGGTCTCCCCTGCTGGTCCGGATCTGCAGGACCGCGAATCGACGCGGCGTCATGGTAAGCCGATATCCCTCCGGATGCGATGGTCGGGCGTCTTCGGTCAGGCATGTTCCCGGTGCCGCCACGGCAGGGTTCGCTAGCTCAATTCTGGCCCAGTGAAGGTGAGTTGGCTGACGCAGTCGATGGCTGGGATTGCCGGAGGAGCGGAAGGTGGCTGCCCGCCTGCGGGTTGAGGAGCTTCGCCCTCAGGCGGAACGCATCGCGGCCGGATCCGCCGAGGCGGAGCGGTGTTGAAACGTCGGGTGATCGACCTGGAGGAGCTCCTCCAGACCCTGGCCATTCCGTACGTGGCGGAGTGCCCGCCACGGGTGCGGGGGAGGTACCGGCGGTGGTCGAAGAGACTTTTGGCGCGGGGGCTGTCGTGTCGCACTGGCACGAGGCGGCGGCCGTGGAGGTGCTCGCGGTGGACTACCGACGGATCGTCGAGCTGGTGGCCGTTATGCGGGTGAGGGCGAGGGCTCGGCAGGGAAAACATCGTCAGTGGGGAACTGGCGACGGCCGAGCCACAGCCCATGCCGCCCGCCCACCGCGGGGCAGCCCTGTCCGGAACGGCCGTGTCAGCGAACATGGAAGGGACCCGGGCATGATCGGCCAGGTCTCTCCTCCATGACCTGGGCGACGGTCCACCAAAAAGTGTTCCGGCACCTGGTCCACGAGCGCCTTGGGGTTGCGGCGGCGGCCCAGGTGAGTGGGAGCGCGCCGGGACTGATCTGTGTTGCCGACGGCTTCCCTCACTACGGCGTCCATGCTCCAGTGCCGTCGGTTCGGATCCGAGGAGTACGCGCGTTCACGCCGCGTGCCATTGGCCGCGCTCCCCGCCCGATGCGCCGTGCAGTCACAGTTCCCACCGGGCGACTTGCCCGGCGAGGACGACTCGGGTGTACGGAAGCACACCATCGGTACCTGGGATCTGGCGTGTTGTGGAACCGGACAGCCCTCACGCCGGAACCGGGTCCCGTCGCCATGCTGCGCATGTCCTTCCCCGGCATCGCCCCGCACACCGGTCCGGGCCGCATCCTCGCTTTCCGGCCCCGGGAACGGTTGTGGCTCCCGGCTCACGGCAGATTCCCTGCTCACCACCCACCTCTGTGATCAACTTCGTTTGCTTCATTGACATTTCACTCGGAAGTCGTACCGTTGGGAGCGCTCCCATGACAGTCTTGCAACTGGAAGGAGTTCCCCCCACATGCTCAAACAGAGTCCATTGACCGGGCGGTCACGGTCGCTCCTCCGCCGGCCTCTCCAGGCGTTCGTCATGGTGTTCGCCGTGGTTGTCGGCGCACTGACCTGGTCGGCCCCCGCCCAGGCTCACGGCACCATCGTCAACCCCGCCTCCCGTGCGTACCAGTGCTGGAAGACGTGGGGCAGCAACCACACGAACCCGGCCATGCAGACCGAAGACCCCATGTGTTACCAGGCGTTCCAGGCCAACCCCGACACCATGTGGAACTGGATGAGCGCACTCCGCGACGGCCTCGGGGGCCAGTTCCAGGCACGGACCCCCGACGGGACGCTCTGCAGCAACAACCTCTCGAGGAACGCCAGCCTGGACAAGCCCGGGCAGTGGAAGACGACCAACATCAGCAACAACTTCACGGTCCAGCTGTACGACCAGGCGTCCCACGGTGCCGACTACTTCAGGGTCTACGTGAGCAAGCAGGGCTTCAACCCCAAGACCCAGACCCTGGGCTGGGGCAACCTCGACTTCATCACGCAGACCGGCCGCTACGCCCCGGCACAGGACATCAGGTTCAACGTCAACACCTCCGGCTACACCGGACACCACATCCTGTTCGTGATCTGGCAGGCCTCGCACCTCGACCAGGCCTACATGTGGTGCAGCGACGTGAACTTCGGCTGAGCCGGAGAGCGCCGCACACGGCACCGGCCTCCGCCGGGCGCCGGTGATCCACCGCCCGGCCGACCGAGCTCCGTCGGGGCAGGGGACCCGTTCGGTCACCCTGCCCCGACGGAGCTCCCTGCGCTCCTGGTGGGAGCACACCCGATCGCGCGGCAGCCGGCTCCCCACCGTCTCGTCGTACGACTCCGGCACTCAGCACGGTCATGGAGAATCCTCGGCACCGTCGGCCCACCGGTGCGTATCGCACCGGCCTCCGTGTCCTTCGCGATCGTGCCGACAGGGCCACCGACGCGCGGTAGCGTCGGTCCCGACCGAGCCTGTACAGATGCGGGAGTGAGGGACATCGTGGCACGCGGACTCCTGGCGTTCGCCGACGCGCTGGTGCTTCTCGGTGCCGAGCCGCCGCGACTGGCGGCGTTGGACCGGGCGCTCGGTGGGGCGTTGAATCTGGCGACCGCCGGGGTCAGCGGCACGGTGATCGGCATGGCCGACGCCAACGGACGCCTCCTCGGACTCGGACGCGACGCGATCCGCGGCGTCGGCGCCCGTCTGGACCGTACCCAGGGGCGTGCGGAGCGGACCGATGTGCTGCGCGCGGCGCACACGGTCATCGTCGTGGTGGCCTTCTTCGAGGCGATGGAGGAGTTGGAGCTTCCGTTCGCCCTCGCCGAGGTGCGCTTGACCCGGGACGAGCAACTCACCCTTGCCCGAACCGAAGCGGGCTCGCCCCCGCAGACGTCGGATCTGGTGTCGCTGCTGCTCGCCACGGACCTGCCCTGCCCGGCACCGCACATACCGGCCTCGGCGCTCACCGCGATGCTGCTCGCGAGTTACGCGGACTACGCCCGCAGGTTCTGCGCCTTCCTGGAAGGCCTTGTCCTCTGGGAGCGCATGGACGCGTCGCGGCGCCTTCGGGCCCGTACGGCTCTCATGGACGACCTGCCGCGCGCGGCCCATGACCGATACCAGAGCCTGTACGTCGAACTCGCCAAGGAGGCACCCGAATTCGGCTTCTGGGTCACGCACGTGGCGCAGCAGGCGATCCATACGGACGTCGGCCGTGCCCTGTCCGGGATCGAGACCCTTCTCACCCGCACCACCGAGGCGCTGCGCCCGCCGGTCGACGTGGCCTCCGCTCTGGCACGCGCTCACCGGGCGGCGCTCGCCCACCCGGTGCTGGACGCCGCGTCGGCGCCGGACGGCATCAGGATCCCCACCCTTCAGGACCTCTACCTCGACCCGGACTTCCGCGTCAGTGCCGTTTCCGGGCAGACCGCACCGGCCGACCACGCGTGGTGGGGGCGACTGCCTCTCCGCCGAGACCTCACCCGCTACCTGGCCGGGGCCCTCACCTCTCCTCAGCTCGCCGAGGCGCCCCTGCTGATCCTGGGCCAGCCCGGTGCCGGCAAATCCGTCCTCACCCGGGTGCTCGCCGCACGGCTCCCCTCCGTCGGTTTCCTCCCCGTGCGCGTGCCGCTGCGGGACGTCCGGGTGGAGGACGAACTGCAGGACCAGATCGAACAGGCGATCCGCGCCTCCACCGGCGAACGGGTCGGCTGGCCGGAACTGGTGCGCGCGGCAGGCGGCAGTACTCCCGTTCTGCTCCTGGACGGCTTCGACGAGTTGCTGCAGACGACCGGCGTCCACCAGACCAACTTCCTGGAGCGCGTGTCCCAGTTCCAACGGCGCGAGGCGGATCAGGGACGCCCCGTGCTGGCCTTGGTGACGAGCCGGACCTCCGTGGCCGACCGCGCCCGATACCCCACCGGCATGGTCGTCCTGCGCCTGGAACCCTTCCGCGCCGAGCAGATCACGACCTGGCTGGCCGTGTGGAACGAGGCCAACACGGCCGGATTCCCGGCGCACGGCCGCGGCCCGCTCACCTGGCAGCACCTCGAACGGCACGCCGAACTGGCCTCCCAGCCCCTGCTGTTGACGATGCTCGCGCTGTACGACGCCGCCGAGGGCGCTCTGCGGCGCGCCGGCGACGACTTCGACGTCACCGAGTTGTACGAGCAACTGCTGTCCTCCTTCGCCCGGCGCGAGGTCGGCAAGACGACACTCCACGCCGTCCCCGACGAGAACACGGCCGCCCTCGTCGAGCAGGAACTGCAACGCCTGTCTCTCGTGGCCTTCGCCCAGCTGAACCGGGGCCGCCAGTGGGTGTCGGCCGACGAACTCGAGCAGGACCTCACCGCCGTACTGGGCAGGCAGCCGGTACGGCCACCGGGCTTCCGCACCCCGCTCACCGCCGCCGAAACGGCCCTCGGCCGCTTCTTCTTCGTCCAGCGAGCCCAGTCGGTGCGGGACGGCCAGGTACTCGCCACCTATGAGTTCCTGCACGCGACCTTCGGCGAGTATCTGGCCGTACGCCTCGCCCTGCACCTGCTCACCGACCTGCTCGCACCCCGCCCCGCGCTCTCCCTCGGGGACACCCGCATCGACGACGACCTCGCCTACGCACTGCTTTCCTACACCTCCCTGGCGTCCCGGCAGATGCTGCGTTTCGCGCGGTCGCTGACCGGCAGGCTGTCCGCGGCTGAACGGCGCCGGCTGACCCGGACCCTCATCCAGGTCCTGACCCAGCACACGACACGCACCGGCGACCAGCACCCGGCCTACCGGCCCACCCTGCTGCGTACCACGACACGCCACGGCCTGTACGGTTCCAACCTCGTGCTCCTGACGGTGCTGCTCGCCGAGCGCTGCTCCGCCGCCGAACTGTTCCCGGGCTCCGCGGACCCGCCGGGTGCCTGGCACCGGCACTGCCTGCTGTGGCGCTCGGCGATGAACGAGAGCCAGTGGACGGACTTCGCCCTGTCCCTCGACGTGCGTCACACGTGGGACGACGAGGGCCGGGCCCTGGAGATATCGCTTCGCTCCGGGCCAGGCACCCCACCGCAGCCCCTCGACATGAACTGGCACTTCCGCTATCCACGAGGCAGCGGAGGTCCAGGCTGGTCACGGTCGTACTGGGACGAGCTGTGGCACAAGACGGCCGTGTCCGGCGGAACCAACGACTCGGTGATGCGGCATGCCCTGGACCCGGTGTTCCGGTGGCTCGGCCAGGCCATGACCGTGTTCAGTCCGGTGGACGGTGCTCCGGCCTCGTCACTCGCCCACGACCTGCTCGAACTGCTGCTGGCCGACCGGGCGACCATGAGCGACAGGGAGCTGGGCGGTCTCTACGAGCGGGCGCTCCGGGGAACGCGGCTGCTGATGGACATGCGTCATTCCCACCTGGTGTCGGCCGTGCACGCCCTTCTGACGGCCTTCGACCAGGACAGGGGACGAGTCCCCGGCGACGCGCACGACGACGTCCTGCTGTTTCTGGCACAGCTCATTCGGCTCATGTCCGGTGACAGCGAGAGGGTACAGCCATTGCCGGCAACCGTCTTCGACGCGCTGTCCCAGACGCTGGCGTCCCACCGGCCCTTGGTGCACGCCCTCGTATCGGCGGAGGACCGGGCCCTGATCGCGCGCCCCCACGATCCGGCCGCCGGCCCGCCGGAGTAGGCAGTTGGGCCGGCGGCGCGGTCGCCTCGCGAGCGACCGTTTCGCCGTCGTTCGGGTCGGACGCCTGATGACGGGCTGCCACGATGAGCTGCCGGAACCGCTGCCTGTCCATGAAGGCGGAGCCTGCCACCCGGACCTGCTTCCACTCCGCGCCCACCCCGCTTCTCCCGGTCACGCGGACCCCGGCTGGACGCTCCACGGAGTGCGGGTGACGGCCTCGTCGGACACACCGGGCCGACCGACATGCAACCGGAATCGCCGCGCATGCGACACAGGGCCATCCTGCCTCAGGGCATCGGCGGTTCGGCTTCACGGCCGGTCACCGCCTGTGACTCTCCCCGCGGGCCTGCCGGAAGGCGTCGGAGATCGTCTCGGCGGCTCCGGACAGGAGACCCTTCGTCGCACCGCGCGCACCCGACTCCTTGACGCGTCCCGGCAGTTCGGTCACTCCGGCAGGCTTGCGCGGGCCTGCCTCCAGGTCAAGACGGTTGCAGGCCTCGGCAAAGCGCAGATAGGTGTCGACGCTGGCCACCACGATGCGCACGTCGATCTTCACTATCTCGATGCCGACGAGCGAGACGCGTACGAAGGCGTCGATCACCAGGCCTCGGTCGAGGATCAGTTCCAGCACGTCGTAGAGACCGCTGGATCCTCCCCCACCGCCCTGCTGCGCCACTACGGTCACCGCGACCAGTCCCTTCCCTCAGGTGGTGTGGGCCCGTTCCGGCGACCTGCCGCACGCCCGGCCCGGCGGAGTCCGGGATGCGGACGAGGGCCTCGCACGGCCCGTGGTTCTCGGCTGCCCGGCGGGCAGCGTCCTTCTTGCGGATTACCCCTGCTCCGCCACTCAAACGGACGTCCGGAACGGAGCCGGTCCTCCGCGCCGGCGGGAAAGGGGCGGCCGTGCTCGGTTCAGCCCAGCCGTGGATGCAGGTTCGGGCCGTCGCCGTGGCCCGTACTTCTGCAGGTAGTACCGGTCGTCCAGGCCCGGTGCTGCCCGGGGATCCAGCCCCAGCGCAGTCCCACGTCGACCAGTTCGTCATCCGTGACCGACACGGTCCCCGACGCCTTCTTCGCCACCTTGACCCACACACCCTCACAGCGGGTGTGATGGCCGGCCGGCCAGTCCTCAAAGGCTGCCGCGTCCTCGAGCGCAACGACCTCCGTCCCGTCGAACTCCACCATGCGAGCCAGGCCGGCCCGGCCACGCCCCGGTGGACCTTCCTGGTCGCAGCACTGCTGGTGCGGGACATGACGTTGGTGTCACAGGCCCGTGCCGGTGAAACCGAGGTGCCTCGACGGGCATCGGTCAGGTAGCGTGCGGGCCATGTCGAGTCCTGAGTCGGACACGGTGGGGGCTTTCGGTCACGCCGTCAGCCCCCTGAACCACTGAGCTCATAGCCCTGTCGTCGCGCCGCGTTCTGCGGCCGGCCGGGTGTGCCCTCGGGGCTGGCCGCGGTGACGAGATGACCTTCTCGCGCTTCTCCTCGTCTCGGAGCCACTCGATGCCTCTCCCGCTGTACCTGCTTTCCCTGGCCGTCTTCGCCATGGGCACCTCGGAATTCATGCTCGCCGGCCTCCTGCCGGACATCGCCTCGGACCTCGATGTCACCGTCGGGACAGCCGGAACGCTCACCTCGGCCTTCGCGATCGGCATGACGGTCGGTGCCCCCCTCGTGGCCGCGCTGGCCCGCGACTGGCCCAGGCGCTCCAGCCTTCTCGGGTTCGTCCTCGTTTTCGCGGCAGCTCACGCCGTGGGCGCCCTCACCACCAGCTTCCCGGTCCTGTTCGCCACCCGGGTCGTCGCCGCGCTCGCGAACGCAGGGTTCCTCGCCGTCGCCCTGACGGCTGCCGCCACGCTGGTCCCGCCCGACAGGAAGGGACGTGCGCTGGCCGTGCTGCTGTCAGGCACGACGGTGGCCACGATCGCCGGTGTCCCCGGCGGCTCGGTACTCGGCACGTTGCTCGGCTGGCGGGCCACCTTCTGGGCGGTCGCCGCTCTCTGCCTGCCCGCGGCTCTCGGCATCCTGAAGGGAATCCCGGCAGGACGTGACGAGGACGAGGCGACTGGCAGGCCGGCGTTGCGAGCGGAGCTCGCCCAGCTCACCAGACCTCGATTGATCCTGGTGATGCTGCTCGGCGCGCTGGTGAACGCGGCGACGTTCGCGAGCTTCACCTTCCTCGCCCCCGTGGTGACCGACATCGCCGGGCTGGGCGAGTGGTGGATCTCCGTCGCTCTGGTGCTCTTCGGCGCCGGTTCCTTCGTGGGCGTCACCGTCGCCGGCCGGCTGTCCGACCGGCGACCCGGGTCGGTCATCTCAGTCGGCGGCCCACTGCTGCTCCTCGGCTGGCCGGGCCTGGCCCTGTCGGCCGACGAGCCGGTCGTCCTGTTCGCCCTCGTGTTCGTGCAGGGCGCGCTGTCGTTCGCGCTGGGCGGCACGCTGATCACGCGGGTCCTCTACGAGGCCATGGAAGCCCCTACCATGGCCGGCTCGTATGCGACCGTGGCCCTCAACGTCGGCGCCGCCGCCGGCCCTCTCGTCGCCGCGGCCACCCTCAGCACCGCTGCCGGGAGCCTCGGGCCTCTGTGGGCAAGCGGGCTCCTGGTCGCTGTCGCGCTGCTCATCGCATTCCCCTCCGCACTGCGATCGAAGCCGGCCGGAGCACCGGAGTGATCCAGTGACACACGAACGGCCCCTTGAACATCGAGGGACGCCAAAGGCTCGTGGAGCGCTGCCGCAGCCACCGGATCGCCCACGCCGGAGTGTCGTGCCGGCGAAGGTGGACCAGGCCGGCAAGGGCACGCCGATGAGGCGGAAGTTTGCAGCGGTGGTCACCTTCACGGGTGACGATGGGCGGGTTACCCACTCGGCCAGCGTGTGAGGCAGGTCGAGTGCGGCAGGACAGACACCTCAGGCGCCCAAGAAGTCAGGCATCAGCAGGCCGTGAAACGCTCCAGTCGAACACACCGGTGATCAGTTGCCGGCGAAGGCGGACAGGAGTGTGTCCGTACGCAGCCGAAGCTCGGATGTCTCGGCTCCCATGATGCTGACGGACACTTCCTCGCCACCGACGGCCTGAGCAATCGCGACTTCCAGTGTGCCGCTCGTGCCGGCCAAGGGATACGAGTACCAGCCGGGCCAACGAGCCGGCAGTGGTCGTGTCGGCGGAGGCCGTGGACGACCGGCTCTCCGCCGGCGACCCGACTGTTCTGGCCGTACCGTTCATGTGACAGGCCTGGCCCCGGCAGGAGGCCTGGCCCCGGCAGGAGCCGCTGTTCCTCCCTCCACCCGGTCAGCCCGCCGTGTGGAAGACCACCTCCGGGTGTTCGGCGGTCGGCCCGTCCAGCAGCTTCCGGTCCACGCCCTTCAGGTGCAGGTCGAAGAACGCTGTCACGTACGCGCGAGTGATCTCCTGCGACCGCTTGCCCGACAAGGGCTCCTCCGGCGGCAGAAGGCCGAGTTGATCACCGAGGACGGGCACGTCCGTGAAGGTGAAGTGTCCCGCGCCGGTGACGTTGATCCAGCGCTTCCAGCCGTCGAGGAGCGGCCAGTCGCGTGTCCAGGAGCGGTCGTCGTCGCCGGTGCCCAGCATCATGAAGGGGCGCCCGCCCAGGCCCTCCGCCGGAACCGGCTCCATGAAGGAACCGTCCATGTTGGCCCCGGCGCGGACCCGCCGGTCACCCGCCATGGTCGTCGCGGCCGAGGCACCGCCGATGGAGTGGCCGGCCATGCCGATCCTCGTGGGGTCGATCATGCGGGCGAGCCGCCAGGCGGGGCGCCGGTCGGCGAGCAGCCGGTCGAGGAGGAAGGACACGTCCTCGGCCCGGCCCCTGGGCACCACGCCGTACCCACCGGGGGCGATCTCCTCGCAGGCGGCACAGTTCAGGAGGCGCCCACCGGGAAAGGCCGTGCCGACCGACTCGTAGGCGTGGTCGACGGCGGCGACGACATATCCCTGACTGGCCAGTTCCTCGGCGAGCAGGGTCAGAGTGGAACGGTTGACGGTGAATCCGGGCGACAGCACGACGAGCGGGTGTTTCCCGCGTGCGGGCGGGGCGGCGAGGCGGGCGTTGGTGCGGGTGCCGCTGAGCGTCCCGGCGGACACCACGCCGGTCAGTTCCCGGTCGTCGAGGAAGGCCTGGGCCTCGGCGGCGGTCATGTACGGGGCCGTCCGGCCGCCGCCGGGCCGTGCCGGGTGGTACATCGACACCATCAGCTCACGCTCCCCGGCCTCCGGCACCCAGGGATCGGGGCGGCTCCTGTCAACGAGGTGCACGGTGTCCCGGCCCACCGCGTACGCCCCGGTGGGCGGCGGCAGTTCGAGGCGCACGCGGGCGGTCTCGGCGGCCGGCGGCACCTTTGCGGGTGCGGGTGACGCGGCTCGGGCCACGCCCGTGCCGAGGAGGGCGAGGGACAGGCCGAGTAAAGCGGCGGCTGCGCCGCGAGGCAGATGACTCATACCGGTGAGGCTAGGCAGCGGGCCCCGCCCGGAGCGTCAGCCCACGGCCTGAACGGTGTCCGTCCCGGGGCGTATGCCGGTCTCCGCCCGTGGACGGACACGAGCGCTTCCGCGACCCCACGGGATGCGGGCCCGGGCGGTGAGAGCTCGTGAGGCGGCACCATCTCGTGGGACCGGTACACGCCCCAGCGGGCGCCGCTTGCAGGAACGGCGTGGGGAGGGCGTGAAGCACCGGACATGACGTTCGCCGGGAACCAGGGCCGGGCCTTCCGCACGAGCCTCCGGCAGAACCGAAGCGGTCGGCGTCCGGATGCCGACAGTTGCCGAAGGGACCGGCGGGGGCGTCCGTACCGCCCTGCCCGACACCGCATCGGAGAGCGATCAACTGCACTGGCTTGATCGCATCGCTCGCCCGCCGCCGGCGTCTCCTCACGGACAACCCACAGACACCTCTCCCCCGTCCTAGGTGACGCGAGGGGCGCCCGAGACCGACGGGACGTCTGCGCACGGGGTTTGAGGAGAGGACCATTGATCCGTGCCCGGCGAATATGTGTGACCGCCGTGGCGGTGCTGGCGGCCCTGGCGGGCTCGCCCGGACCGGCACAGGCCGAACAGCCGTACACATCGGGTCCGTCGAGCACGACGGACGACCATCCGCTTCCGCCGGGGTGGCGGATCGACGGGGAGGGCGGGGCGCGTGAGCTGGTCTGGCGTACGCCGAAGGCCGTGCCCATGGGGGACGCTCGGGTCGAGTTCCGTACCGGGGACCGGCTGCTCGGGGCGCCGAAGCCGGCGAGGGACGGGAAGACCTTCCGGCTCGCCCTCGGCGGGACGCCGCCCGGACAGCTGACGGACCTCCGAGTGACGGCCGCGGGGCGTCGGCTGGACGCGGCGGCCGACGACACGCACGGGTCCGGCTCGCGCGTGGCACGGATGCCCGCGCAGGCGCCGGCGAACGGCGTCGATCCGGGCAGGCCCGGCTCGTACCGCACGGTCACCGGGGAGTACGACCTCGACCCGGTGCGCCTGCCCGGGTTCGACACCCCGGTGGAGATGACCGCCGAGGTGGTGGCGCCGAAGGGTGCCGCCGGCAGCCGGCCGCTCGCACTGTTCCTGCACGGCCGACACGGCACCTGCTACAAGCCGGGCTCCGAGGACGACGTGACCGGCGACTGGCCCTGCGCGGACGGCTACAAGCCGATCCCGAGCCACCTGGGTTACCTACGCGACCAGCGACTGCTGGCCTCCCAGGGATATGTGACGGTGTCGGTCTCGGCGAACGGCATCAACGCCCAGGACTGGCAGGCCGAGGACGCCGGCGCGCAGGCGCGTTCCTCGCTGGTACGGCAGCACCTCGCCCGCTGGGCCGACTGGACCGCCCATCGCTCCTCCGCCCCGGCCGTCGTACGCGAGGCGGCGAAAGCGGACCTCTCCCGTGTCCTGCTCGTCGGCCACTCACGCGGTGGCGAGGGCGTCAACCGGGCCGCCATGGACAGCCTCTATCCGCCGCCGGCCGCCGAGGACGGCTACCGCGGCCCGGTGCGCTGGAAGGTGCGCGGGACCGTGCTCATCGGACCGACGATCTTCGGCCAGAACCCGGTCGCCGACGTGCCGTCCGTGACGCTGCTTCCGGGCTGCGACGGCGATGTGTCGGACCTGCAGGGCGAGAACTTCGTCGACGGGACGCGCGGGATCAGCCGGGGCACGGCCCTGCACAGCGCGGTCTACATGGTCGGCGCCAACCACAACTACTTCAACAGCGAGTGGACCCCGGGTGAGGCCGTCGCACCGGCCGGGGACGACTTCTGGACCGACCCGGAGCAGCCGGACCCGGTGTGCACGCCGGGTGCCGCGACCCGGCTGACCGCCGCCCAGCAGCACAAGGCGGGCGCCACGTACATCGCCGCCGCGGCCCGGCTCTTCCTCGCCGGGGACGACCGGGTGCGTCCGCTGCTCGACGGTTCCGGCACCCGGGCCCCGTCCGCGGACCCGGCCCGGGTGCTGACCCACGCGGTCGGCGGCCGTCGCAGTAGTGGTTTCCTGCCGGACGGCAGGATGAAGGTGACCGGAGCCCGGCTGTGTTCGGCGGTCGACCCCGACCCGGCCGCGGCCTGTCTGGACCCGGAGACCCCTGGATCGTCACCGCACTTCGCGTGGTGGGAGACGGAACAGGAGACCGGCCGCAGCGCGGTGGACCTGAAGTGGTCCGCGCCGGGCACGGCCGCGCGCATCACTCCGGCCGAGCCGCTCTCCCTCCGCGGCTCCCAGAAGCTCGCGCTCCGGGTCTTCGTACCGCCGAACACGACCGGCACGAAGTTCGACGTGTCCGTCACCGACTCCTCCAACCGCCGGGTGACGCTGGGTTCGGTCCGGGTGGACGGGCTCCCGGGCTCCGCGAGCACCGCCTCCTACTGGGCTCGGGAGCTGCGCGTCCCGCTGTCGGCCGCGACCCGGGCCGGGCTCGACCTCAGGCATGTCAAGTCCCTTGAGCTGACACCCCGTTCGCAGTCCGGGCGGGCCTGGCTGATGGACGCCTGGGGCTGGGCGCCCGGCACCTCGGCGGTGAAGGCGGCCGCACTGCCGCGTGTCGACGTGGGCCGCACGATCGTCGAGGAGGGCGACTCGGGCACCCGCACCTACCGGGTCCCGGTCGAGATCTCCGGGCACGGCAGCGGGCAGGTCCGCGTGTACGTCCTCGACCCGGACAGCGGCCGGACCGAGAACCGCCTCGTGACCGTACGGCCCGGCAGCGACACGATCGACGTGCCGGTCGAGGTGAAGGGCGACACGGTCTACGGCTACGACGTGGAGCACGACATCGCCGTCAAGGCCGTCCACAACGCCGTCGTCGGCAAGCACCGGGGCGGGCTCACCGTCGAGAACGACGACCCCGAGCCGGTGATCACTCTGTCGCCGGTCGCGGACCGGGTGACCGAGGGAGAGACGCTGACCTGGCGGTTGTCCGTGGATGCGCCCCTGGCGGTGGACCTCTGGCAGCCGGTGCGGGTGCTTCCGGTCACCGAGGGCGCCGAGCTGTCCACCAAGGACGTGGACCCGCAGTGGCTCATGGACTGGTCCGGTGACGTGCCCGATCCCGAGCGGCCGCTGTCCGACGCGAACCTGTGGGTGTGGCTGAACATCCCGCCCGGGAGCACCGGCGTGGACTTCGTCGTGCCGACCGTGCGGGACCAGGTCGCCGAGCCGGCCGAGTCGATGCGCCTCGCACTGACCGACGACAACGCCGAGCCGCTGCCCGATGGGCCGGTGCTGACGGGGACGGTGCTCGACAAGCCGTAGGCACGATGCACGAGGGATCGTGAGCGCCCTCTTGTGCGGGGTCCGGCCTGTCCGGGCCCCGCGCTTCACAAGGTCACGCGGATCCCGTCCGGCCCGCCGTCCTTCGGATTCGTCACCGGTGGAGTAACGCCCCCTGGGCACATCAAAAGCCCAGGAACGGCGCACGCCGCAAACCCGACCGGCTGTATCAGCAGCCGGTGAAGCGGCGGCCGAGAAGCCGGTTCCTCCCGCTCGTGAGCACCGGCATCATGGTCATCGGTGGGGTCGTACGCGAGAGGACGAGAACGAGTACACCGTCGTCCTGGAGCGTTACCACACCGTCCTTGATGAGTTGTCCGCCGGTCCCGTAGACGCCGTCTACGCTCTTGGCATGCAGCGCAGCGATGTCACGCGGGACGACGGCACATGGGTGGGCCTGTCCTTGGACGTACGGGGCCGCCGCCGGCCGGAGCTGTGCGTTTTCAGCGCGGGGCCGCGGCTGCTGATCTCCCAGTCGTCGCGGCCTGTGCTGCTCGCCGTCGTCGAAGAGCCCCTGCAGGGCGTGGACTTCCGGCGCACCGATGAATACCGCTCCTTCGTTCCACCGCTGCGCGCCGACGTGGGGCGTGCCCTGTCGGGCAGTCCGCAACGGTGGGCTCACCGCTTCGCGCGGTACCTCATCGGCTCCCCGGGCAGCCCGTTGCACGAGGGCCGGTGGCTGCTCTCGTGCGAGAGCCCGCTCCCGCGCCGGCGCCACGCTGCCACTTCGCATGCCGAGCACTGGAGCTCGATGCTCGTCGAGGGCCATCCGGACGGATACATCGACTGGTTTCTCCACTCCACATCGTTCGAGGTCCTGCCGTTGCGTCCCCTGCCCGGTCCGGGCGACAGCCGGGTGAAGGCGTACCGCAAGCAGGTCCGTGAGGGGACGCTCCCACCCGTTCTGCTGTGGTGGGTCAGTGGTCTGGACTGTCATCTGGTCCTGGACGGTCACGCACGACTCGCCGCGGCGATCGCCGAGTCCAGCGCGCCTCCGCTGCTGCACCTGCACCGCACGGTGCCGCACGAC
This sequence comes from Streptomyces sp. NPDC014676, assembly GCF_043084105.1. Classification (NCBI taxonomy): domain Bacteria; kingdom Bacillati; phylum Actinomycetota; class Actinomycetes; order Kitasatosporales; family Streptomycetaceae; genus Streptomyces; species Streptomyces sp. NPDC014676. Next base: position 42,339 of record NZ_JBIBZI010000026.1, read on the forward strand.
GACCTGCCCGCACGCATCGATGACGCCGTGGGCTTCTACGAGGACGAACTGGCACGCTTCGCCGGACTCCGCGCCCTCCACGGTCCCACCGTCCCGGACGGCACCGCCACCGCCGGCCCACAGCTCGCCCGCCGCCTCCACGACCTGGACACCGCGAAACAGCCGACCTGGGCCTGGCCCCTGCCCGGAGGGGAGGACCGGTGGCGTCACATCGCACGCGAGGTGACCACCGGCAGGGGCCGGCTCCGTACCTGAGCCCTGCCGGGCAGCCGGGGACGCACGGCGGGGCGCTGTGAGTGACGCGGCGCGTCCGGGGGCTGTCCGTCCATGCCGGTCGTGGGCCGACGCGGCACTCGGCCGGGCACCGTCACAGCGCGGCGGGGAGGGGCGGCCTCGCCCGCGTGCCGGATCGCCCCGGCCATGATCCCTGTCGCCTCGTACCACCCCGCGTCCCCGCCGCACGGGGCGGCGGCCGCCCGTGACCGTCCGGGAGCGTGGCCGCAGGAGGCCGGCGTGCGTTCCGGTGTTCCCTGCCGGTGGCTCCTGGACCCGGCGGCCGCGTTCGTCGGGAGCCCTGGGATCTCAGGGCTCCCGCGTGAGCGGCTTTGCCTGGCGTCAGTGTGCGAACTTCTCCCTGGCCGCCTGGGTGACGGGGGTGAAGAAGTTGACGAGGTTGCCGTCGGGGTCGCGGAACAGCAGCGACCGGTTGCCCCAGGGCATCGTGGTGGGCTCGTTGACGAAGTCGGTGACGATGCCGGTCAGGTTCCGGTGAACGCGGTCCACGTCGTCGACGAGGAACTCGGTGATCACGCTGTGGTTGTCCGCCGGGCGGGCGGAGCCCGGGGCGAACAGCGGGACGGTGCGGGTACCGGCGATCGCGAGGGTGGCGCCCGAGGTCCTGAGTTCGGCGAAGTCCTCGGTGGCCCACGTCGCCCGCGCTCCTGTGGCGCGCTCGTAGAACTCGACAAGGCGCGCGACGTCGCCGGTGATGATGCGGATCGAGACGAAGTCCATGGGGGTCTCCTTGCTGTGCTGGAAGCGTGCACCGCGCAGGCCAGGAGAGATAGTGGACGGAATCGGTCCTGTATCCGCGTTACGCTGCGAACATGCCTCACCCCACCGGCCGCGTGCTGACGCTCCTGGAACTGCTGCAGTCGGGCGGCACCCGGACGGGGGCCGAACTCGCCGCCCGGCTCGGCGTCGAAGGGCGCACCGTGCGGCGGTACGTGGACCATCTGATCGACCTGGACATACCCGTGGAATCGGTGCGCGGCCGCTACGGCGGGTACCGGCTCGCTCCCGGGTACCGCTTGCCGCCGCTCATGCTCGGTGACGACGAGGCGCTGGCCGTGCTGCTCGGCCTGGTCGCCGGCCGCCGGACGGGACTGACGACGGCGGAGCGCGCGGCGAGCGAGACGGCGGCGGCGAAGATCCGGCGGGTGCTGCCCCAGCACGTCGCCCGCCGGCTCGACACGCTCCTGGAGGCTCTCGCCTTCACGGACCGACCCGGTGAGTCCGACCCCCCGGACGCCGGTGTCCTGCTCACGATCGCCGACGCGGTACGCCACCGCCGACCGGTCTCGATCCGCTACACCGACCGTGACGGACGGCGCAGCGAACGCACGCTGCACGCGTACGGGATCGTCGCCCATGCGGGCCGGTGGTACGTCACGGGCGAGGACGCCGGGATCGGCGAGGACCGGATCTTCCGGCTCGATCGCATCGTGGACGCGAGGCCCCTGCCCGGTTCCTTCGAGGCGCCCGCCGGCCCCGGTCCGGCAGAGCGCGTGCTGTCGGCGTTCGCCACGGCCGAGTACCGGCATGAGGTGACCTTGCGGATCCACGGGACGGTCGAACAGGTCCGCGCCCGTCTTCCCGCCGGTGTCGCGAGCCTGGAGGAACACGATCCCACGGCAGGCCGGGACCGGACGGCCGAGCGCTGGCTGCGCGTCGAACTGCGGGTGGAACGGCTCGACTGGCTGCCTCCGGTACTCGCCTCACTCGACCGGCCGTTCGTCATCGAGCGCCCCGATGAACTGCGCCACCTCGTCACCGCGCTCGCCGATCGCCTTGCGTCCTGCGCTCGCCGAGCCTGACCGCGGGGAACCGATGTGCGGGCGGCGCCGCGCCGGACGCGTCCCGGGCCGCAGGAACCGGGCCGCGACACCCGGCGAACCCCGCGGCACATATCGAGGACCGCTGTGGGGAACCGCGTTCGTCCACGTCGTCCTCGGCGCCCCCTCCCCCGTCGCGTACGCCGAGATCCGCGACGACGGGGCAGCCGCCACCGCAGTCGACGTCCTGCACCACGCGGCGGCCCGGTCAGCCGCCCGCGGCGTGGCCGTCGAGCGGGTCCTGACCGGCAACGGCCCGGCCCACCGCTCCCGGCACTGGACCCGGACCCGCACCGAGCCCGGCATCACGCCGGAGAAAACCCGGCCCTACCGGCCCGGTCCCCTCACCGCAAGCACCGACGTTCCCGGGCAGTACACCTAGACTCGCTCCACGGCGCCCGGCGGCTCGAAGGGAAAACGTTTCGGTGCACATGTACGACAACCCTGTGATCAGCGGGTTCCACCCCGATCCGAGCGTGTGCCGGGTCGGCGACGACTACTATCTGGTGTGCTCCAGCTTCGAGTACTTCCCCGGGCTGCCGCTCTTCCACAGCAAGGACCTCGTGCACTGGGAGCAGATCGGCAACGTGCTCGACCGGCCCGGACAACTGCCGCTGCCCCTCCCCGGCGCCAAGGCGTCCGGGGGCCTCTACGCCCCCACGATCCGCCACCACGACGGCCGTTACTGGGTCATCAACACCAATGTCGACGGTGGCGGCAACTTCGTCGTCTCGGCCGAACGGCCCGAGGGGCCGTGGAGCGACCCGGTGTGGATCGACCTGACCGGGATCGACCCCGACCTGGCGTGGGAGGAGGACGGCACCTGCTGGTGCGCCTTCTCCGGCCCTGAAGGAGGCATCAACACGGCCAGGATCGACCCGGTCAAGGGCGAGGTGCTGGAGGGGCCCTTCGCCACGTGGTCGGGCAGCGGCCTCAAGTATCCCGAGGCGCCGCACCTCTACCGCATCGGCGACTGGTGGTACCTGCTGATCGCGGAAGGCGGCACGGAACGCGGCCACAGCGTGTCCGTCGCCCGCGGCCGCTCACCACGCGGCCCCTGGGAGGGCGCACCCGCCAACCCCCTGCTGTCGCACAGCGGTACCGCCCGCTCCATCCAGAACACCGGCCATGCCGACCTGGTGGAGGCTCCCGACGGCAGCTGGTGGATGGTGCTGCTCGGCGTCCGCCCCCGCGGCTTCACGCCCGACGTGCACGTGCTCGGCCGCGAGACGTTCCTGACCCCCGTGGAGTGGGACGAGGACGGCTGGCCCGTCGTCGCGCCCGTTCCCGAGAGCCACGCGGCCCCGGGCGGGGCCTGGCATCCCGTTCCGGCCCCGCCCGCCCGCGACGACTTCGACGGGCCCGCTCTCGCGCCGCACTGGATCTCGCCGTTCGCCCGCCCGGAGGGCTCCTGGTCGCTCACCGAGCGCCCCGGCCGGCTGGTCCTCAACGCCACCGGACCCACCCTCGACCGTCCCGGGTACACCTTCGTCGGCCGCCGTCAGCAGCACCACGACTGCCGCGTCACCGCCCTGATCGACCCGGGTACGGGACGCGGTGGTCTCTGCGTACGCCTGGACGAGGCCCATCACTACGAACTGGAGGCCGGGGGCGGGGAGGTCGGCGTCGTCGCCCGGATCGGACCGCTGCGCCAGACCGTGGCCCGCCGGCCGGTCCCGGCCGGGCCGCTGCCCCTCACCGTCACGATCCGGACGTCGGGCCTTGTGCCCGCGTCGCCCGAACTCACCGACGGCGGCACCACGGGCCCCGACACCATCGCCTTCTGGCTCGACGATCCCGACGCTCCGGACGCCCGGCCGCTCGCCGAACTGGACGGGCGCTACCTGTCCACCGAGGTCGCCTGCGGTTTCACCGGCCGTGTGATCGGCATGTACGCCACCGAGGGCGCGGTCGCCTTCGACTGGTTCGAGTACGCCCCGGCGCCGTCCGTGTGACGCCCGGTGTGCGGGCGGGCGCCGCGCGTCGGCGGGGGCGGCGTCCCCTCACGGTCTTCCCGGACGGTCGACGTGCTCCCTGGCCTGAAGTCCGGGGTTCCGGCCCGGGCCGGCTGACCCTTCCGGGGGCTTCACCGCGCTGTGCGGGCACGGGTGCCCGTCTTACCGGCGCTCCACCGGCGTTCAGGACCTCCGCCCGCCCGGCGGCGATACGGCGCCCTTGAAAGCGCCGTCCGGTCTCGGAGGCCCGCGTGGGTGTGGAGCGCACGCCGAGGGCCCAGGTCGCGGACGCTGTGGCCCGAAGTGGCCGGTACGACGACAAGGGGGCGCCCGGTGTCGCACCGGGCGCCCTTTCGCGGGCGCTCAGGGGCGGGCGCCGGGCTTGTCGACGACGCCCCAGGCGGCGCGGGCGCTGACCATCTCCCCGTCGCCCCCGCTCTCCCCGAGGTAGGCGTAGCTCTCGGGATCGAAGAAGATCTCCTGCTTGCTCTGCCGGCCCGAGGGCGTCCTCTCGGTGTAGGTCACGCTTACGCCGATCGCCGCGCGGCCGAGCGGGTCCTTCACACCGGTCGTCACCCGGGTGCCGGGGATCTTCGCGAGAGCCCGGAACAGGCCCGCCCGGACGTTCGGCGGGATCAGCACGGACCGGTACAGGACGTCGATCTCCCGCCAGTCGCGCTGTGCGCGCGTCTCCCCCTCGACGGAGCCGATGGCGTGCTCCTCGCGGATGCGTTTCATCATGCGGTCGGGGTCGCTCGGCAGGGTGGCGAGGAAGCGGTGGAACTGCCGCTGGGAGCGGTCGTCGTACCCCTCCTTCCGCCACTTCTCCTCCTGGTTGGGGCCGTACCAGACCTGGAGCTCGTCCGGGTCGAAGTCCGAGATGTCACCGGCCGGGGGGATGCCGGGCAGATTGGCGTGTCCGGTACCGTCCCAGCGGGTCCACTCCTCGCTGCTGTGCGGCTTGCCCTGGAGGAAGACGGTGCTCTTCTCGTACACCCACTGCTTCGGGCCGGGTTCGGTGCCGCCCTGCTTCTCGACGGTCGCGGCGGCCAGTTCGAGGGCGTCGGCGGAGGCGCCTGCCGACAGCACCCGGGGGCCCTTCCCCGCGGAGGCGCGGGTACTGTCCTCGGGCAGGGTCGCGACGATCCCGGCGGTCACGGCGAGGACCCCTGCGGTGGCGGCACCGACCAGGACCATCCGACGCCCGGGATGGGCGGCGCGCTCAGGGCGGGTCTCCCGCCGGATCGCCGCGGTGAGCCGGGCCCGCGGCGCGGTGAGCCGGTCGGCGTCGGGAAGGGGTACGTCGGCGCGCACGCCGCGGAGTTCGGAGAGCTCGTTCATGCGGGGTCACTTTCATATGTGCGAGCTTCGATGAGGGGGCCGTCGGCCACGCCGGTGGCGGTACGCAGTTTCCGGCGGGCGCGGTGGAGACGGGAGCGGACCGTGCCGACGGGAATGTCGAGGGCTTCGGCGATCTCCTGGTAGCCGAGGTCGGCCCAGGCGAAGAGCAGCAGGACGTGCCGGTCGCCCGCGGAGAGACGGGCCAGCGCCCCGGCCAGTGGGCGGGCGGCGGCCTCGGCGGCGAGGCGGTCGTCGGCGGAGTCGGTCCAGCTGTCGGCGACCGGGTCGTGGCCGGTACGGGCGAGCAGTCTCAGCGCCCTGACCTCCTCGCGGCGGTGCCGGCTGATCTGCTTGGCGGCGATGCCGTACAACCAGGGCCGGACGCCGGCGCGGGCCGGGTCGAACCGGGCCCGTATCCGGAAGGCCGTCAAAAACGTCTCGGCCGTGACGTCGTCGGCCGCGTCCCGTCCGAGCCGCCGGGCGACGTACTGATGGATCGCCGGGGCGTGACGGTCGAAGAGCGCCGCGAAACGCTCGGGTTCCTCGAGTGAGGCCGCGATGAGCTCGGCGTCGCCGCCGGCCAGGTCGGTCATGGACAGTCCGTCCGTCGGTGGGGTCGGTGGGTGTCAGGATGGTGGGTGGTCACACCCTGTACTTGCCGAGTCGCCGCGAACGGGTTCACGCCGCCGCCTCAGGCGCCGTACGCCTCATGACACCCGTTCGATGAAGGAACACGGACCAGGTGGCCGGGTACGGCGTGGGGGAACGGCCGTCTGCCGAGGCCGGCCCTCGGGAGGGCACCCTGGCATTGGATCTCAATGGTCCGAGGAGAACGTCCAGGTGGGACGGGAGTCTCCGTATCCGGCGCGGTTGACCTCGCTGTTCCGTTGTTCCGTGAACGAGAGTGTCATGCCGGGGGCCGGACCCTCTACAGCGGTTGTCGTCCGGCAAACCCGCCGCCGGGGTCGTCGGCCAGGGCGAGGCGGGCGGTGATGCGTTTGCCCACCGGCTCACGTCGCACCTCGAAACCCTGGGCGACGGCCATCACGATCTCCAGGCCGTGCTGGCCGACCCGGCCGGCGTCCGCGGCCCGGGCGATCGGCAGTACCGGATCGGAGTCCCACACCGACACTTCCACCGTGTCACCGGCGATGCGCAGGTCCATCAGCGCCGGACCGGGAGCGTACTTACGGGCGTTGGTGACCAGCTCACTGACCACCAACTGCGTCACATCCATCGCACGCCGGGAGACCGGCAGGCCGTACTCGGCCTGCACCCGGGCAAGAAAGCCGACGGCCAGGTGACGGGCCTGGGCAATACTCACCCCGTCCCCGTCCCCGTCCAGCACGAGCGTGGCCTGGATGGCCCTCTCCCCCGGCGCAATACCGTCCCCACCCACGGGCACTGCTGCCATCCCCGCCACCCTCACTGCACTGTTCACCACCCAGCGCGCATACCCGCCCGTGCGCGGCACACACCCGCGCCCCTCCCCCGACCGCCCGCACCGTCAAGGCCCGTGCCCGTACCGTGCAGGACAGCACCGCAGGCACGGCCCGATGTGCCAGTATCACCCATATGACCGAGGAGCATATGACAGACGCACAACCCACCGAGCAGGCGCCGCGCCCCGGCAGCGGGCTCTCGGTCACCGCCACCACCGCCCACGACGCACGCGTCCTGACACTGGCCGGCGAAATCGACCATGACACCGGTGAGACGCTCCGCCATGCCCTGGGCCTCTCCCTCACCGGCCGGCCCCGCATCGTGGCCGACCTGCGGCAGGTCACCTTCATGGACTCCAGCGGCATCAACATCCTCCTCACCGCCCACCACACCGCCACCGCGGCCGGAGGCTGGCTACGACTGGCCGCGCCCACCCCCGCCGTACTGCGTACCCTGCAGATCGTCGGCATCGACGAGGTCATCGGCTGCCACCCCACCCTGCGAGACGCCCTCGGCGGCTGACCGTTGTCGCCGTCATGACGTATCGTCGGAACACATTTCACCTGCCGGAACGAGCATGATGGAGACAGGACGAGCGAGCCGCAGGGGATGCCGCTGTTCCGCAGCCCCAGTGCCGACGGGTGTGTGAGACGTCCCGTGAACCGCCCGCGTCCTCCCTGCCTCGATGGCACGGCCCATGGCCGGACGTGGGGACTGGTGCGGCCATACCCACGGTGCCGGGCGCACTCGCCTGCGCGGTCTCCAGGGGTGCTCTTCGTGTGAACAACGCCGCACGCCGACATGGTGATCACGCGGTGGGGGAAGTGGGTGATGGCCATCCGTTATATGTCGAAGGTGGCATGGGGGCACCGCCGGCTGTCGTCATCACTCACTGCTGCCGGCGTCGCACACGCCCTTGATCACACGATCGGCCACCTCGTCAGGGCCGGTCCACAGGACTTGACGATGGCTCGCGGTCGTACCGTCGAACCCGTTGCCGAGGAGGGTTTCCGATGCGCAGAGTGACCTATTCGATGGGCGTCTCACTCGACGGCTACATCGTCGGGCCGGACGGCGGCTTCGACTGGACGGCGCCCGACGAGGAGGTCCTCCGCTTCTGGATCGACGAGATCCGGGAGGTCGACGTTCACCTGATGGGACGACGGCTGTACGAGACGATGCTGTACTGGGAGACCGCCGACCAGGATCCCTCGCTCGACGACGCGTCGCTCGAGTGGGCCGCGATCTGGAAGCCGCTTCCCAAGGTGGTGTTCTCCACCACGCTGTCGGCGGTGCGGGGCAACGCCCGTCTGGCCTCCGGCGGCCCGGCGGAGGAGATCGGGCGGTTGCGGGCCGGGCCGGGAGAGGGCGACATCGCGATCGGCGGCGCGACCCTCGCCGCCGAGGCGGCCGCGTCGGGACTGATCGACGAGTACCGGATCATGGTCTACCCGGTGCTGGTGGGCGGTGGTATTCCGTTCTTTCCCCGGCACGAGCGCCGGGTGGATCTCGAACTCGTGGAGACCCGCGCCTTCGGCTCGGGAGTCGTCCACCTCCGCTACCGCGTGGCGCACTAGGGTCCGTCTTCAAACGGATCTTGCCCAGAGCAGGAACGACGCGAGTGTGACCGCTGCTTCGTAGGAGGTGGCGGTCTTCTCGTATCTGGTGGCAATGCCGCGGAAGCCCTTGAGCCGGTTGAAGCAGCGCTCGATCATGTTGCGCCGTCGGTAGGTTTCCCGGTTGA
>NZ_JBIBZI010000027.1:0-40994 GCF_043084105.1 Streptomyces sp. NPDC014676
ACACCCGTGAACAACGGATGCGTGAGAACCGAACGGTCCACCATGCCTTTCACCAGCAGAGCATGCCCACCCGCTATCACGCACCAACTCGTTAGAGGGTCTGTCAAACGAACGGCTCTTCCAAGATTTTCGTAGGCGTTGATCGTTCCAGTGATCCCCACGGGGAGGTGGCTGCTGCTGCCAGGCTGCTGACGTGTGATGCCGCTGTTGAGGAATTGCTGCCCCAGCTCGTGGGGTTGCGGATCGAGCGTATGGATGCCAGCCCGGTGATGTTGAGAATCACCGCGTTCACCAGGGATGACGTGTCCCAGCCCTGCCCGGGGTGCGGGCAAGTGTCGGACTGGACGCACTCGCGGTACGTTCGGCATGTCGCGGACGAGGCGGTCGGCGGACGGCCGGTGGTGATCGATCTGTCGGTACGGCGACTGTACTGCGAGAACCCCGCCTGCCCAAGGAAGACGTTCGTCGAGCAGGTCGACGGGCTGACGGAGCGTTATCAGCGCCGGACCCCGGCTCTGCGGCGGCTCGTCGAGGCGGTCGCGGTGGCGCTGGCGGGTTCGGCGGGGGCCCGACTGCTGGCGGTCCTGCACCAGACGCTGTCCTGGGCGACGGTGCTGAACTGTCTGATGCGCATCGCGCTGCCGGACCGGCCGCCGCCCGTGGTGGCCGGGATCGACGAATTCGCCCTGCTCAAGGGGCACCGCTACGCAACGCTCATCATCGATGCCGACAGCGGCCGGCGCGTCGACGTGCTGCCCGACCGGAAGGCGGCCACCGTGACCGCCTGGCTGCGCGAGCATCCCGGCGTCCGCGTGGTGTGCCGCGACGGCTCGGGGGCCTTCGCCCAGGCCACCACCGACGCCGACCCGACCATCGTGCAGGTCGGCGACCGCTGGCACCTCTGGCACGGCCTGGCCGAAACAGCCCTGAAAGAGATCGGCGCGCACGCCTCGTGCTGGAGCAAGTTCGGCCCGCCGCTGCGCGAGGGCAAACGCGCCGCCACCACCCGGGAACGCTGGCAGCAGGTCCATGACCTCCTTGACCAGGGCGTCGGCCTGCTCGCATGCGCCCGGCGTCTGGGCGTCTCCCTCAACACGGTCAAGCGCTACGCCCGCCACAGCGAGCCGGACCGTATGGTCCGCGCCCCCGTCTACCGGGCCTGTCTCGTCGATCCTTATCGCGACCACCTGCGCAAACGACGAGACGAAGACCCGTCTGTCCCCGTCACCCACCTGCTGGCGGAGATCCGCGAGCAGGGCTACACCGGCAGCGCCAACCTCTTGGTCCGCTACATCAACCAGGGCCGCGTCGAGGCCGACCATGCTGCCCTTTCGCCCCGCAAGGTCACAGGCCTGCTCACCCGCCACCCCGACCGCCTCGACGAGGACCAGCACGCTCTGCGCGACCAGCTCGCCCATGCTTGCCCCGAAATGGCCGTAATGGTCGGCCAGATCCATGCTTTTGCCGACCTGCTCATCCCATGCGAAGGCAACGCGGAGAAGCTGACGGCCTGGATCGCCCGGAGCCGCAGCGCTGACCTGCCCTTTCTCCACTCTTTCGCGAACGGTCTGGAGCGCGACCGAGCCGCCGTCGACGCCTCCCTCACCCTGCCCCACCACAACGGCCGCACCGAGGGCGCCAACACCAAGATCAAGCTCCTCAAGCGCTTGATGTATGGCCGTGCCGGCCACCGCCTCCTGCGTCACATCATCCTGCTCAACTGACGCACAGTCATGGACGATCAATGCCTACGAAAATCTTGGAAGAGCCGAACGATTTACAGTCCCGCACCCCACCCGAGCACGCTTTCGCGGGCGCGGTCGACGCGCTGTGCGCTCTGCAGGCGTCCCGGTCCGTCACCGGCAGGGCCGCGCAGCCGTAGCCGTCCACGCAGAAGGAGCCGAAAACCGCCCGCACGTTGCCGAAGGTCTCGGCGTTCGGCGAACCGCCCCCCAACCAAGCGCAGCCGCGAAGTCCAGACCTCCCCGGCCTGCCGGGAGTTGAAGCCGTGCGCAACGGGCGGGCCCGGCATGACGGCGTCCGAACACCTGGGCTCCCCGCCTGGCCGCCTCTGTCTTTCTTGGTAGCAGCAAGCACATAGGGTGCCTCCAAGTCGGCTGAACCCCTTCACGTTAAGGATATGCGGAATGCCCGATTCCTCCATGGTCTGTTTTGCCGTGGAACCGAGTGTCGCCAGAGAAGTGAAGCGGCTGTCCGATCCACTGCACCGGCTGGCTGCATTGACCGCCCACTTCAGACGGCAGGCGATCACCGGCCAAGTGGATCAGCTGCCGCAGAGCTCGCAGCTCCTGGCTGCGGACGAGGTGCCGTTCCTGCAGAGTGCGGTCGATGCCGCGATCGAGCGGGCCGCCGCGAAGGCCGACGTGGAGATGGCCGCGTTCATCGCCGACCCCACCGTGATCGACTGCGTCCCGCTCACGGAAGCCGTGCTCGACCAGCTCTTCCCCGCGGTGGACGAACACGGCAATCCCCTGCCGGCCCGCCGCGGAATCCGCCCGGCCACCACCCAGGACGACCTGGCCGCCACCGGCTCCGACCGGCCCGAGGAACGGCTCGTTCCCGGCGGGACATGGTCGCCGGTGTCATCGACGGAGCAACTGGTGGCAGCACTGGCAACGGCCGGCCCCGGCAGCACAGCCGTACTCCTGGAACAGGGCCCGAAGGACATCGGGCACGCCTGGCTCTACAGGAACATCGGCCACGACACGAACACCGGCCAGCTGCTGATCGCACACATCGACCCCCAGGCACCCCGCACCGTGGAGGTCTTCACCGGTCAACAACTGGCGCGGCGATGGATACGGGTCGGACGCGGAACCCGCATGATCGTGATCGACAGCACGCGAACGGCTGTCGATTCCGCCGCCCTCCCCGTCCAGTCCCAGTCCGCAAGCACCGCCCAAGCACTGGTGGACGCCCCCACCGGCCACGGCTACGGCGCGGTGGGCGTCGAAGCGGAAGACCACCACCGGGTGATTCTCTTCCCCAAAGGCCACAAAATGGCCCGGGTGCACGGGGAATACCAAGGCGCGAAAATCATGAGGCTCGCCGCCGCGGGTCTGACGGTCCATGTCGACCTCCACAGCTACTGGCTGGGTGACCAGGACCGTGCCTACCACCACTCGGAGGATCTCGCGCAGGCAGCCGGCAACAAGAAGGCCCGGCCCGTCCAGTTCTGGATTCCCGAATTTGTCACCGACCCCATTCACGTACTGCCGTGGGAACTGGGAGTGGACCCGGACACCACGTTCCGGAATTTCATAGAAATCCAGAGGAGGCTCGACTCGCTGCAGGGGCCCACCCTGATGCGGCAGATCTTCCCCGTGGACAAGGGCTTCACGTACACCGAGCTCGGCTGGGATGCCTCTATCGCGCCTCCCCTGGGCCCGGTTCCGCACGCGTCCGGACTCCTCCTGCACTTCACGGTCGGTGTGCCGGTCACCGGCCTGCAGGACATGCTCGTATGGGTCCTGCAGGAAAGTTTCGCCGGCCCTCAACGCGATCTTGTCAAGGACGGCCTGGACTTCGGCCTCCACGCGGCCGCGCGGTTGTTCGGCCGAAGGCCGAAGGCGGTGGACGACCTCCTCGGCCGTCCGGATTTCGAGAGTACTCGTGGCTATCTGGCCCTGCTCCACACCCACGTCGCGGCCCGGGTGCTGTACCCGTTCCTGGGCAAGTCGTTGCTCAAGAACTTGCTTGCGGCCGCCTCACGCAACCCCTTCCACAGCATCCGCGCCGCGTTGCCCGGGCACGTGCAGAACATGCTGAACGACAACCGCACGATGATCGATTCGATCATGAGGGTGTACTTGGAGCGCCGGCACCCCGACTACGTGGCCGGGAACGCCGCCCTCTTGGGTCAAAACCCCGCCACCTGGGACGTCTTCACCCACCCCGATCTGTGGGGCAACACCCATCACGACCTGCTGGACTCGGCCCTGCTGCACAACCCGCCCAAGGTCGTGAACTCCAGCGCCCAGACCATGAAGACCTACCCGGAGCTGGACACCAACCACGGCCGGCTGGCCGTCCCGCTTGTCCTGCTGGAACTGCGGTCTCTCGGGTTCGATGGTTCCGGCCGGACCACCACGGACCAGATGATCGCCCGCTACCACCAGGTCGAGACGAAAGCGCAAGAGCTGTACGCACGCAGCGTGGCCGGCCTTCCCCAACCCGTCGGCGGGGCAGCGTCGCGCACCGCTCCATCACTGAGTGGCACACAGCAGAACACACGTCACACCGTACTGCCCGCTTCCGGGGCACACCTGGCGCCGGCGAGCTCTTCCAGCAGCGGTCACACGGCAGGGCGGGCCGCGTCGTCCTCCTCGTCGTCGCGTAGTGGTTACCCCTATGGCGCATGGAGTGAGCCGGAGCCGGCGACGGATGCGGCTCACCTGACGGGTGATGGCAGCGGGTTCGGTGCGTCCGTCGACTTCGCGGGAGTACACGACAACTCCAGCACGATGAGGATCGCGCGTGATCTGATCATCATGCCCGACGCCGTCGAGCGGCCGGTCGCGTCCCGTACCGAGGCCGCACGGCTGATCTCGCTGCTGCTGCAGAACAAGGACGTCGCGCAGCGCGTCGCCGACAGCGGTGTACGGGTCGTGATCATCCCGCGGACCGAGAGGCTCGCGGACGTGACGGAGTTCACCGGCACCGCGGCGTCCGCGCGGGACATCCCGTCCAAAGCCCGGGGCTGGACCGACACCGACCGCAAACGCGTCGCCATCAGCGAGGAGAACCTCCTCGGCGACGACGCGCAAGAGGCAGGACGGACGCACCCGGAGGGATACTCCTCCGCCCTGCACGAACTCGCCCATATGATCTGGGCGTACGGCCTCACCGACAAGCAGCGGGCAAAGGTGACCGCGGAGTTCGACGCACGCACCGCGGCAGGCCCCGACCAGCAATGGGTGGACGGCCCCCTGCGCAACACCGCCGGAAACCTGGTCGGCAACCACTCCTCGACCAACCCGGCCGAATACTTCGCACAAAACGTCGTGGCGTGGTTCAGAGCCAACATCGGCCGCGACACCACCACCGGCCAGAACCGCAACAACGAGCCGGGCTGGATCGAGACCAACGATCCGAAGGTCCACCAGATCCTGAGCAGCCTCTTCATCGAGCCCGCCGGACCACTGAACGCCAACGCCCTCTCCGTCACCCGCCAGGACAACGCCCTCCTGGACGCCCTCCGCGACCACACCGCCCTCACCGAACAACCGCCACTGGACACCGCGTCCGACCGAACAGCGCCCAACCGCATCGGGGCACTGGACGCAGGAACCGACCTTCAGCACAGGGTCGACCAGGAGCTGGCCAAGGAGCGGGAAACCAAGCGCGAGGCACACCCCGGCAATCAGGAGACCGATACCGCCGAGCGGCACCTGAGCCATGACGAGGTCGCCGAAGAGCGTCAAGAGACACCCCTGAGTGACGCCGAGCGGGAGCCGTCCCAGTCGGTGATCCTCGCGGACACCGATCCGTTGTCGAACCCGGCCCGCTACAACGATCCGCACGCCGGCGTAGCCACCGCCAGTGCGGAACGCCACCGCACCGAAACACACCTCGCTGTCACCGGGCAGGAGGCAGCAGACGTGAGTGCCACTGCCGTCTCCGGTCAGCACGGTGCGGCGGTGTCGGAGCCAAGTGGGTTGACGGTCGTCGATCGAGCAGGTCTTCTGCATGTCCAGTCGCTGTGGGACTCCGGCGAGAATCGCGATGAGCTGCTCCTGGCACTGAGGCTGGGGGAGATGGCGGCAGCTCAGGCGTTCGGCCACATGCCGATACTCATCGAGGAAGCGGCGGACAAGATCTCGTTCGCCGACCGGCCGCTGGCCTGGCAGGCGGCCGCCATCAGCGCGGCCCACTTTCTCGACAACGGGGTCAGCGACGAAGCCCGCGCCCATGTACTCCGCGTCACCCAACGACTCGCAGCAGGGCCCGACCACGTTGCTGCCCAAGTTCGGGAAACACTCGGACCGGACGGTGAGGAGCACCAGCGAATCGCCGTAGTGCACACCACCGACCAGGGCCGGTCCACGACGCCCTCGCGTACCGGCATCGGCGGGGAGACAGCAGCCGTGGCCGACCAGCCGCGGCAGTCCGCGGACGGCCCAGTCCCGTGGGAGGGCGCTCGGAACGAGCGGTCAGACGAAGACGATCAGATTGCGAAGGCCACGGCGAGTGGGGCCTCCTCTGCCATGGCACTGCATGACGAACTGGGGCCGAACGGCCGCTCGGCGGAGGAACTTCACGAGGCGCAGGAAGGGGAACAGGAATCGGTCAGAGTTCCGTCGGCGGCGACACCGGGCTCCGAGAATGTCACAGAGGAACCCATCTCCGGGCTGAAGACGACGAATGGGTGGAATTCGCAGAGCACCGGAGAGCGCTCTGCCGAGGCGCTGTCCCCGGACGACCACGTCTCCCGCCCCGCCACTGAGGTATTCGCGCAGCCCAGTGCGCTGAAGATGGTCGCGTTCCTGGACGCCCCCAGGAACGCTCCCCCCATGGAGTCACCCGTAGCCGAGTCGGCCATCAAGGCCCCTCTCACTGTGACAGAGACGGGCGCGGATTCTTCTGTAATCACGGATTCCGGCACGGTGGAGGATATAAATCCGAGGACGTCCGAGAGGGAGCCGTCCAACGCCGATCGCCTGGCGGCCCTGCGTGCCGCATTGAGGCCCGACCTGTTCCACTCGATACGTCCATGGGAAGGCTCAATGGACGAGGAGACCACACGGTTGAGCAACAGCATCCTCGAGAAGGGCGGCTCCAGGTCGATCGTCTTCGGGGACAGTGACGAAGAACCGGTGTGGGTAATAAAGATGCAAAATTCGAACTCTCTCTCGTGGTTCGACCGACACCTCATGCCCCTGCCGGAAGGTCCCCACTTCGCCCATGGTCCTGTCGCGTCCATCGACATCAGCCAAGCGGGTCAGCTCACCGGGCCCTCTTTGCTCGCGCTTAAGGACCTCGACGGGAAGACGATCGAGGAAACGAAACTGGCTTACTGCGACACGAGTTTCGGCTATGATTTCGCGAACTTCTTCACCAAGCCTGTCCAGTGGTGAAATTTAGTTTTCAGATGAGGGTCGCCGCCCATGCAGCAGTTCCTCTTCGGCGGACCGATCCGACAACACTGAGAGCCGTAGCTCAACCGATCACGGAACGTGCGGTTCGAACGGACTTCCCGCCTGGGTGAACTTCTCGCTGTACGCGCATGAAAACAGGGCCTCCCGGTAGCTCGGGGATGCGAATCCGACCGAGCAGTGCCGGGAGGACCTGGTGTCCTTGTTGTATGTGTCCGAGCTCGTCCAGTTCGGCTCGGCAGCACCATCGTGTGATTGCCTCGCGCACGTGTACGACAACGCGGCCGACCATCCGGACCGGGGTCGCCGGTATCCGTCGGACATGACGGACGCGGAGTGAGCGGCCATCCGGCCCTCGCGGCGGCGATGAACCTTCCCGTGCCGTTCGACGCCGCCGCCTTCATCGCCGCACTCCCCGGCGCGCGCCGGGCGGGCCACCATCATCTCGCCATCACCGAGGGCACGGACGTCCCGCTGGGCCTGTTCTTCCTCTGGCCCGAACGCGGCGTACTGGGGTACGGAGTGGGAGCCGCGCACCGGGGCCGGCGGCTCGCCGTGCGCGCGCTGCGGCTGGCGACCGTCTTCTGCCACGGGGAACTGGGGGTGGCGGAGCTGCTCCTGCCGATCTTCCCGGACAACCTTCCCTCGCAGGCCGTGGCCGCGGGCGCCGGCTACCGGGACATGGGAGGGTCCGTGGACGTCACCGCTCCCGGCGGAGACGGACGGGGGCACGCGGACCTGTGGGTGCACCGTGCGGGATGGCCCGTCCCGGGCGGGAAGCCGTCCCCCGGCGGATGACGACGGCGGCCGGCGCCGGACCCGCCTCCTGTCCCCGTCGCGGACCCGCCGGACGCCGCGGCCGCGCGTCCACCGGGATGAACAGCACAGGAACGATGTGATGACACGCGCCGCCCCGCCCTCCGGCCCGTGTACGATCACACAGTGTATCCGTTGATCCCGCAGCGGCACCTGACGACAGTGGGAGCACGGGGGGCCTGTGCGCGGGTGCTCCCGGTGCCGTTCACAGATGTCCGGGGGACAGCACACGTTTCCCTTACGGCGTGATGTGCGGGGACCGGACCGGCCGTCCTGGGTGAAGGCGGTCCCGGACGGCATCGGATCCGCCGTCGGCGCCCATGTGCCGCGGGGCCTCCACGAGCCGTGCCGAACCGGGCGCGCGGTGCCGCGGCCGGGGTGACCGGGTGCGCGGCGCTCCGTGCGCATCACCTGTTTTCCCGTCCCCCGGCGTCGACGAGGACGCCGGTCCTCCATCGGACGTGCCCGGTCATGCCGGAGCGCGTCCCCGACGTTTCGTCCTCACCTGCCTCATGCACTTACTTCTGACGCGTGCGTCCACGCGCCTGCTGCCCGATGCCCCCGCCCACCACGGACCCCTACCGCCGTTGCTGGTGGTGCTGACCTTCGTCACCGGGCTCGTGGACGCCGTCAGCTGCCTCGGCCTGGGGCACATCTTCGTCGCCAACATGACGGGCAACGTGGTGTTCCTCGGCTTCGCCCTGGCGGGCGATCCGCAGTCGTCCGCCGGGTCCTCCGTACTCGCCCTGCTGGCCTTCACCGCGGGGGCGCTCACCGGACGGCGGCTTCCGCGCGCGCTTCCGCGAGCCGTTTCCCCCTTCCCGGCCCTGATCTGCGCGCATGCCGCGCTGGTGGCCGCCGCGTGCGTGGCCGACCTCGCCGGATGGGGGCCCCGCACGCTGATCACCCTGCTCGCCATGGGGATGGGCATGCAGAACATGGTGGTGCGCAAGCTCGCCGTGCCCGACCTCACCACCACCATCCTGACGCTCACCCTGACCGGGCTCGCCTCCGAACGGCCAGGGCCGGCGGCCGGACGCCGCGCGGTGTCCATCACGGTCATGTTCCTCGGGGCCCTGGTCGGCGGTTTCCTCCAGCTGCGTTTCGGTTGTGCCGCCTCCCTCGCGCCGGCCGCCCTGCTCCTGCTGTCGGTGGCCCTGCTGGCGGCACGGCCCGGTTGCCCGGTCGGGTCCGCCCCGCCCCTGCGCGGCGGACCTGATCACGAACGGCGCCGTGCCGACGGGCCCCCTCCCGGCGTCCGGTGGTCAGGCCGGGCCGAGGAGGGCTGAGGTACGAGGGTCGGGGACCGGGGCGGGCGGTGCGGTGGGAACGAAGACCGGTGCGTCCTGCTGGTAGAAGATGTCGATGTCCGCCTCCTCGCCGCCGACGATCAGGGTGTCCCACGCTCCGCTCTCCCGCAGGGTGCGCAGGGTCGCGGGGGCCAGGGTGGAGAGGTGGGCGCGCAGTTCCTCGTCGGCGGGCAGACCGGGCAGGCGCGGCGCGAGGCGGTCACGGATCGAGCGCATGCGGTCCAGGAGGATCTCCAGGTCCGCGTCCGCCGGTCCCCCGGATGTCTGCTGTTGGGGGACCGCCGGTCCGGCCGTGTCCTGCGTGCTGCGCTCGATGATGTCCTTGATCGCCCGGGTCGTGCCCAGCTCGTCCGTGGTGACCATGGCGTTCCACGCGCGGCTCTTGTGCCGGTACTGCAGCATCGACATCGCGGCCTCGTGCCGGATGAAGTCCGCGTCGCGCAGCGGTCGGCCACGCCAGACGCGGCTGAGGGACCGGGCCAGGGAGACGGCCGAGGCGAGGCCGCTGTTGAGGCCGCGGCCCGGCCAGAAGTGGATGGCGTTGGCCGCGTCGCCGAGCAGGAAGCCGTAGGTCCCGGGGCGGTCGGCGGTCGGGCGGGTGAGCTGCGCGGTGAAGCGGGGGCGCTGCACCATGTCCAGCCGGAACGAGGTGATCGCGCTCAGATCGTCCTCGGGTACGGCGAACAGCCGCAGCCCCTCCTGGATCCGCTTCCACAACGGCGAGCCGCGCAGCAGCGCGGGCAGGAACAGCGTGCCGTGGGTCGGGCAGACGAACTCGTTGTCCTCGTGGCGGCTCATCACGCAGGGGCGGGCCGCTATGCACTCCTCGAAGACCTGCCGCACCGGGTCGATGCCGATGACGTTGCGCGCCTCCTCGCGGGTGAGCCGCATGTTGAGGAAGCCCTCGCCTCGCAGGGAGTTGAGCAGGAACCGGTTCTGCGCCACGGTCAGCAGAACGCTCATCGGGTCGGAGAGGCGGGATTTGACGCGCAGTCCCAGCACCACGTCCTGGAGGTGTTCGCCGTCGAGGGAGTAGATGGAGGCGTCGGCGGCGCCGAAGCGGTCGGCGAAGTACTCACGGGTGCGCGAGCGGCCGCCCTCGCAGATGACCAGGACGTGGTCGCGGGCGATGAGGTGTTCGTGCTCGGCCGGGTCGAAGCGCTGGGGCACCAGCCGGATGGCGGGCTTGGTGTTGGCCAGCCTCAGCAACTGGTCCTCGATGTAGGCGATACGGATGTTCCGGGGCGGACGCCCGTCCACGGAGTCCGGTCCCAGCGGCCACATCTCGGAGAACTCGCGGTTCTCCCCGAAGAGCGCCGACTGCATCTCCTCGGTCAGTGCCAGATACTGCCGGCTCTGGACGGTGACGACCTGCTGGCGGCGGACGTTGCCGTGGGTCTCGTCCTTCCAGACCACGTCGGCGCCGTCGCGCACCCAGCGGCCGTCGTACACGGTGACCGAGACGCGCCCCGGCAGCGCACTCTCCAGCAGCAGCGCGAAGGCGAGGCCGACGGGGCCGCCGCCGGTCACCATGACCCGCAGGACGCCGGGGTCGGCGGCTTCGGCACGGGGGAGGGCGAGCTGGGAGAGATCCATGACGGTCTCCACGGCCTCCTGCGTCTCGAACAGGAAGGTCTCGTCACCGATGCGTATGGTGTCGCCGGGTGTCAGCTCATGTCGGGTGACACGCTGTTCGTTGACGTAGGTGCCGTTCCTGCTGCCACGGTCGTGGAGAACGTAGGTGTCGTCCTCGGTGACGATCTCGGCGTGCAGCCGCGAGGCGCTGACGCTGACGATGACGACGTCGTTGTCACTCTTGCGCCCGAACGTCAACGGAGCGTCGCCGAGGACCACGCTCTGACCGGCGAAGGGGCCGGTACGTCCCACGATGACCGACAGCACAGAAACTCCTTAGGGATGACCAAGTCCGTTCAAGTATGAACGACATGGTGCCGGGTTCATTCACCACCTGTCCGGCAAGTCATGGAAAAGGCAACCGAGTTGGACTTCGCGTCGAACGGCGACTTGATCTCCACCGCCATCGTGCTGCTCAGCGTCCCTTCCTGCGCGTACACCGACAGCCGCACCGTCTCCTTCTTGGCGGTCTCCGCCTCCCCCTCCCGGAACGACAGCGTCCGCCACTGTCGGTCCACCACCGACCCGTTCTCCGACACCCACCGATAGGAGAACTGGACAGGGGCCCGGGACGTCGTGAACGTCGCCGTGAACCACGGCGCCCGGCTCTCCCCCGGTGGGCAGCTCCCCTCGTAGGCGGTCGCCCCACCCCGCACCGTCACCGACACGGGCTGCGCGTCGCTTCCGCCGTTCCCGTCCTTGTCACTGTCCCGGCCCACGAGCCCGTAGGTCAACCCCGCGCCGAGCAGGACCAGCACGGCGCCGGCCGCGCCCACCAGGTAGGAGGTACGGCGCCCGCGCCGCCCGGAGGCGAGGGGGGAACCGGTGTGGTTCCCGTGGCCGGCGGAGGGGATCCTCGCCACGGGTCCGGACTCCGGCCCGCCGAGCGGCGGGCCGAACACACCCATCGGTGCGGGCACCGCCGACTCCTTCGTCCCGGCACCGCCCACGGTCCCGGCCGAGGAGGCCGGAACCGCGGCCCCCTCAGCCGCGGTCCTGGCGGTGTTCCCGGTGACGGAGGGCGCGTCGACGGTCGGGGGCTCCAGGGCGGCCGTCACAGCGGCGGTGACGGCTCCGGTGGCCGAGGCCGTGACGGCGGACGCGCTCGTCGCGGTACCGGCCTCGTCCGCGGCCGGCATCTCTGCGACGGCGCGCAGTCGGTGTGCGGCCTCCTGCGCCGACATGCGCTCCTCGGGATCCTTGCGCATCAGTCCCCCGATGACCGAGGCGAGCGGTCCGGCCCGGTGCGGCGGCGGCATCTCCTCGTCCACGACGGCACGCAGCGTCGCCAGCGCACTCGTCCGGCGGAACGGCGAACGACCCTGCACCGCCGTGTAGAGGAGCGCCCCCAGCGACCACAGGTCCGAGGCGGTACCCGGCGTCCGCCCCAACAATCGTTCCGGAGCGAGGTACTCGGGCGAGCCGACGACCTCGCCGGTCATCGTCAGCGCCGTGTCACCCTCCAGGGTGGCGATGCCGAAGTCGGTGAGGACGACCCGGCCGTCGTCGGCGAGCAGGACGTTGGCGGGTTTCACATCGCGGTGCAGGACTCCCGCGCTGTGTGCGGCACGCAGCGCCGCCAGCACTTCGACGCCGATGCGCGCGGCCTCCTTCGGCGCCAGGGCACCCTCCGCGCCGATCGCGTCGGCCAGCGAACGGCCGCGGACGAACTCCATGACGATCCACGGCCGTCCGTCGAAGCTGACGACGTCGTGCACGGTCACCACACTGCGGGCGTCGACCCGCGCGGCCGCCCACGCCTCCCGCTCCAGCCGGGCGTACATACGGGTGATGCGCTCGGCGGGCAGGCCGGCGGAGGCGCGGACCTCCTTCACCGCCACCTCCCGCTGCAGCACCTCGTCGCGGGCGCGCCACACCGTGCCCATGCCGCCTGCGCCGAGCACGGACAGCAGCCGGTACCGGCCGGCGACCAGCCGTTCGCCTCCGGTGTCCCACGAGACGGCGTCCTGGTTCTGCATCGGTGCCCACTTCCTGTCTGCGCCAACTCCCGGGCTCAGTATGTAGATATACCGGCAGGCGCCGCGTGGCAGGGTCGTCCGCGACGCCCGGGGCACGGACCGGAGCCGGGCGGCGGTCATCGGCAAGGCCGCCCACCCCGAAGAGGAGGCACGGCACCTCCTGCCGGCCGCGTCCGGCCCCCCCCTGGACGCCATGATCGTCCGTACGGACCGTCCCGGTCACCGCAGTTGGGCGGGCGTCACAGACCGAACGGGCCCGCGGCGCCGGCGACGGCGTCCGCGAAGCCCTCCGCCAGGGATGTCCGCACGGATGTGTCCGGGAGAGCGGTGCCGTCCTCCCCGCGGACCGGTGCGGCCGCCGCCCGGACGACGGCCCGCAGCTGAGCGCCCGGGAACGTGCTGGCGTACGCCTGCCAGTCGTCCGCCGCGTACGCGCGGGCCAGTGCGTCACCGACCGCCCGGGCATGGGCCTCGGCAAAGGCGTCCGCGTTCGCGTCGGTGCTCAGCTCGGCGTACCGGTGGCCGTAGGCATCGGCGTCCCCGGGGGAGTATCCGTTCGCGAGGGCGTAGTCGCGGGCGTTGCCGTGTGCCTCGGTGTACGCGCTCGCCCGGTCGTATGCGCCGTGATACGTCGCCAGCAGCACGGGCCGCAGCGCGGTCCGCCACGTCTCCTGTCCGACCCTGGTGTCCGCGGCCGCGCGGTGCAGGTCCGCCAGCGCCGTGAGACCGGCCGCCCGGCCGTCCGCGAAGGCCGGGGCGAGCAGGGGAAGGACCGTGCCGGCCTGCCAGACGTGAACGACGCGCAGACCGGCCGGCCGCGTTCCCGCGGCCAGGGCCCGCCGGATGCGGCGCGCCCAGGTCTCCCGGGCGCCGGGGGGCAGTTGCTCGTACAGCACGCCCGTCAGCTGCCACAGTGCCTCGGGGACCGGCGGCCCGCCGGTGGGACGGGCCCGCAGGCCCACCACGAAGGCCTCGTCGTCGTCGGTCGATTCCATGAAAGGCCTCGTTCCTGCGCGGTGGGCCGCGGCGTGTCAGGCCTGCGGGCGGGTGCCGTCGATGGCCACACGGCGGCCGTAGCGGGTGTGCGGGAAGTAGTCCCAGACGGCGTGGTGCTGCACACAGCGGTTGTCCCACAGGACCAGGGTCCGCGGCTGCCAGCGCACCCGGCAGTGCAGCAGGGGGGTCCGGGCGATGTGGGCGTACAGCAGGTTCAGCAGGGCGTCGCTCTCGGCCCGCGACAGCTGGGTGATGTGGGACGTGTAGGGGGCGTTGACGAAGAGGAGCTTGCGGCCGGTGTCGGGGTGGCGGGGCACGACCGGGTGTTCGTTGCGCGGGACCTCGTACTCCGGTGGGGGGGTCTGGCCGGCGGCCGTCCAGGGCAGGGCGCCGTCGTGGACCGCGGTCAGTCCGTCGAGGAAGGCCCGCATGGCCGGGGAGAGCAGTTCGTAGGCGAGGTGCATGTTGGCGAACATGGTGTCGCCGCCGCTGCCGCCCGCGGGAACCGTGGTGATGTGCAGCATGGAGCCGAGGGAGGGCTCGGCGTCGGCGGTGCCGTCGGCGTGCCAGCCGTTGCCCGCCACCGCCCGCGACTCACCGGTGGCCTTGATCTCCAGGATGTACGGGTCGGAGTCCTCGGCCGCGAGTGCCACGGGGTGCAGTTCCCCGAAGAGGCCGGCGAACCGCTTGTGCTGTTCGGCCGTGATGTCCTGGTCGCGGAAGACCAGGACGTGGTGGGTCAGGAACGCGTGCTTGACCTCCTTCTCCTGCTGGGGTGTCAGCTCCCGGGCCAGGTCCAGGCCGGACACCTCGGCGCCCAGCAGCGGGGTGATCGGGTCGACCGAGAGGGTGTCGTAGGGCTCGGCCGGGCGGGTGGTCAGGCGCTCGACGGCCTGCAGTGCGTACTCCTCCATGGAGGCCTCCTTGGGACGGACGGGCGAGGGGGACGGGGATGTGCGGGTCCACGGTCACAGTCCGCGGTCGAGGAGTTCGGCCACCAGCAGGCGGCCGAAGGCGAGGTTGCCGTGGATGGTGTCGTCGGCCTCGCAGAAGGCGTCGCGCTGCAGTCCGGAGCGGTCGGTGACCCGGTCGCGCAGGTCGACGGTCTCGACGCCCCGCGCGGTCAGTTCGCGGTGCAGGACGTCCTGGGCGGCGAAGAACACCCGCGGGTCGGACATGCCGGGGACACGCTGGGGCGGCATCAGGGCGACCACGCGCAGGCCGAGTCCGACCGCGTGCTCGTAGAACGCGAGCGCGCCGCGCGCCATGGCCCGCACCAGGCCGGCGAACAGGTCGCCGCGCAGGAAGCCGGGCGGGTAGGCGCCCCGCGGGTCGCGGTGGACCGCCCAGTTCTCCCGGGTGGCCACCGTGTGCGCGGCGAGGCCGAAGGTGCACACGAGCGGCACCGTCAGCCGGTCCAGGGCCGGGACGCCGAGGGCGTCGAGGGACTCCCGGT
The DNA here is from genome assembly GCF_043084105.1 of Streptomyces sp. NPDC014676. NCBI lineage: Bacteria > Bacillati > Actinomycetota > Actinomycetes > Kitasatosporales > Streptomycetaceae > Streptomyces > Streptomyces sp. NPDC014676. The sequence goes on from NZ_JBIBZI010000027.1 coordinate 15,308, forward strand.
ACAGGCGCTGTGCCTCGGGGTCGTGGAAGACGACATCGCCGCCGTCGGTGTCGCAGAACGGGCCGAGGAAGTCCCGGCCCGAACCCACCGGCCCGCCCTGGAAGGGCAGGCGGGCGGCCCGGGCCGCCCGCCCGACGCACGCCGCGTGGGAGTCACCCAGCAGGAGGAACCGCGCCGGGGCCGTAGTAGTCGAGTACGGCGTCGTCACACCAGTGGTCCTCTCCGCCGGCGACGGTGGTGGAAGGTCGGGCCGGTTCCGCGGGGGAGGTCCGGCCGTGCAGGGCGTCGAAGAAGTGCCGCATCACGAAGGCCACTCCGTCGGCGCTGACGGTGCGCAGGTTCGGTTCGTAGAAGGCCCCCCGGTAGGGGAAGCCGGTGACGATCTCGTACGACGGGAAGTAGTCGACGTGGTCGAGTTCGTCGGCGAGCTGTCCGGCCGCCGCGCGCAGGACGGACTTGGAGTGGGTGGTGGCGACCAGGGCGTGCCGTCCGGTGGCGGTCGCCGTCAGCGGTACGGGGGAGACCGTCAGGACGGTCCGCAGCCGCGGGTTGAGGGAGCGGGCCAGTTCGAGGGCCCGGGTCAGGTCGTGGTGGACCTCGGCCGTCGTGTGGTTGTGCAGGACGTGCCGGCCGGGGTCGAAGACGCCCCGGGCGGTGCCCGGGCACATCGGCAGGACGGTGCCGTGGGCGGTGTCCCGCCAGGCCTCGGTCAGTCCGAGGGTGAAGACGAGCACGTCGGCCGTGGCGAGGGCGGTGCGCACCGCGCCCAGGGTGGTCTCCCGGGAGGCCAGCAGCTCCTCGGGGGAGGGGAAGCCTCCGGGTTCGAGGGTGGGGCGGTACGGGTCGTGGCAGCGCCCTTCCTCGTCCCGCCAGACCTCGGGGGGAGGCTGCTCCTCGCCGAGGGACCAGGCGAACCACTGTCGCAGCGCGGCCGCGGTGTGGATGTTGCCGGTGCGGAAGGAGAAGCGGCCGTAGCCGCGTGCCTCGCGCTCGGCCCGGTCCAGTCCGGGCGGGGCGGGTTCGGCGTCGTACCAGTGCATGCCCTCGGCGAGGAGGGCGGGGCCGATGTGCCGGGCGAAGCACGAACCCGCCGTGACGACGGGGTCGTCCTGGCCGATCGCGAACTTCGGTGTCCACAGTTCGCCGATGTCCGCGGGGTCGGGTTCGGCGACGGCCGTGCGCCAGAAGGACCGGGCGGGCAGGCGCGTGTAGGGGTGTTCCACGGTGGGTGTCTCCTCGGGGGCGCCGGGCTCAGTGGGGGTGCGGGAGGGGTGTCCGGCGCCCGGGGGTGCCGTCGGGCCGGGGGCCGGCCGGGGCGCGGCGGGCGAGATCCTCCTCGATGACGGCGGCGACGGCCCGGACGTGCGGGGGTGCGACGAGCGTGTAGTGGTCCGCGTCCACGCGCAGGACGCGGACGGGCGTGGGCAGACGGGCTTCCCAGTCGGCCGCCGCGGACCGGGCGGGCGCGAGGGACGCCACGTCCTGGACGGGCCGCTCGGCGAGCCAGACGGTCGCCGGGGTGCCGGTCAGCCGGGGCAGCCGGTGCCCGGCCATGGCGGCCAGGTTGGCCCGGCAGCACCGGGCGAGGCGCTCGGCGTAGTCCCGTCCCCGCGCGGACAGTTCACCGCCGCGGTTGCCGCTCAGCTCGCGTGCGAAGACGGCGTCCACCTGGCGGTCGTCGTGGACGGCGGCCGGTGCCGCGGCGGCCGGCGGCGGCGGGTCGAGCAGGTAGAGGCCGTGCACGGGACGGCCGTCCCGTTCGGCGGCGGACGCCATCGACAGGGCCGTCCAGGCCCCGAACGACCAGCCGCCCAGGCTCAGCCGCAGCCCCGGATCGGGGAACGCGGCGCGGACGGCCGCCAGATAGCGTCCGGCGCGGTCGGTGATCGACCGGGCGGGCTCGTCGAGGTCGCGCAGCGCCGGATCGGCGATCAGGCACACCGTCAGCCGCTCGTCCAGCGCCGACACCAGCGGCCGGTAGGCCTGGATGTCGCCGCCGACGGGGTGGATCAGGCAGAGCACGTCGCGGCCGGTGCCGCGCTGCCACACCTCGGCCTGCACCGCGGCACCGCCGGCCGGGGAGCGGCGGACGGACGCCCGGAGGTGGCCGAGGATCTCGGTGAGGCTGACGCGGTGGCTGAGCCGGGACAGGTCGAGATCGGCGCCGCAGCGCCGCTTCACCTCGTCCACGAGCTCCAGCAGGGCCAGCGAGTCCGCGCCGAGGTCGTACAGGGACGCCTCGGGGTCGAGGCCGGTGACGCCGAGCAGTTCGCACACGGCGGCGGTCAGTTCGGCCGCGAGGTCCGCCGGCGCCGGGATCCCGTCCTCGGCCGGGGTTACGGTGTCCTCGCCGCGCGGGGGGCCCTCGGGCGCCCCGGGCACGGCACGCGCCGGTTCGTAGAAGTGCCGTGCCCGCTCCAGCGGCGTGGTGTTCACCATCAGGTGGGGCAGCCGCAGCTCCAGCGCCTGGGCGAACACCCGCACGCCGTCCTGCGGGGTGAGGGCGACGGCCAGGTGCCGCTGGTGCCGGGCGTCCCGGCCGAGCGCGCTCTGCGCCATGCCGACCTCCCGCCAGGCGTCCCAGCCGATGCCGCAGCGGACGGTACGGCCGGTGTCGCCGTCGGGCAGGTAGTGGGCGAAGGCGTCGAGCAGGCCGTTGGCCGCCGCGTAGTCGAACTGGCCGACACCGCCGAGCAGGGCCGCCATGGACGAGCAGTGGACGACGTGGTCGGGTTCGTGGCAGGCGATCAGCCGCTCGACCAGCAGGGCGCCGCGCAGCTTGGCCGCCGTCGCCCGCCCGGCGGCGACGGGATCCCGTCGCGTCAGCAGCGCCCCGGTGGCCGTACCGGCCGCGTGCACCACGCCGACGAGCCCGTCCAGGTGGGGCGCGAGACGGTCCGCGACGCGGTCGAGGTCCTCGTCGGCGAGGTCCGCCGCCACCAGGGACACCCGTGCGGCGAACGGTTCCAGCGCCGTCGGCAGGACGGCCCGGCGGGCCAGCAGGACGACCCGGTTGCCGGGCTCGCGCAGCAGGTGCGCGGCGATGCTGGTGCCGATGCCTCCGGTACCGCCCAGGATCAGATGGGTGCCGCTGTCCTCCGGGCGCCGCCCGCGGTCCGCGGCGGGCGGCGCGGGAACGGGCTGGGCCTGGCGGTACCACCAGTAGCCGTCGCGCAGGGCGACGACCTGCCGGGCGGGCGTGCCGTCGAACAGCAGGCCGGGCAGGTACGGTGCCCAGGCGGCCGGGTCCGGGCCGGGCAGGTCGGCCCAGCGGGTGGTCAGCCGCAGCTCCTGCCGGGGGATCTCGGTCGCCGCGGCGAGCAGGCCGGCCTCCGGGCGCCGGACGGCTCCGGTGACGGGCTGCGCCTGCTGGGAGAGCAGCCACACCCGCGGCCGCTGTCCGTCCGGGACGTCCGCCAGGGCCCGGCACAGCGCGGCGACCGTGTCGAGGCAGGCCCGGCGTGCGATGCCGAGCGAGCGTTCGCCGACCTCGCCGTCGATGGCCAGGGGAAGCGCGTGCAGCCAGTCGACGCCGTCCGTCCCGGCCGTCGCGGTGACGTCGGCGAGGACGGCGGCGAGGTGAGCGGCGTCGGCGGGGTCGGCGTCGTAGCGGTCGTCGCCGTGGCGCGTGAGGGTTTTCCCGGCCCGTACCCGCACCACTCGGGCGCCGGACCGCTCCAGTTCCCGCCACGCGGCCGGGCCGGTCTGCGGCGCGGCGACCACCACGACGGTCCGCCCGGTGCCGACCGTGCCGGTACGGGCCCTGCGCAGCCGCGCCCACTGCAACTGGTGCAGCCACCGGTCGGCGGGAAGCCGCTCGGGGGCGTCCTGGCCGGGGGCGTCCGGTGTGGGCCCGGCGGGAGGGGTCCGGGGCGCGGCGCGCGGGATGTCGTACTCGGCCAGGTCGAACGCGGGTGGCGGGAAGTCCCACGGCGGCTGCGCCGGACCGGCCGGCCAGACGAGGGTGTGTCCCGCCGTCCACGCCTCGGCGAGTTCCCGCGCGTCGCGGCCCCGGGCCGGCACCTCGGTCCCCGGCTCCGGGGGGAGCGCCGGTGCCGGCGCGGCCGCCGGGTCGAGGGAGCGCAGCCAGGACACCGCGTCCGCCGCGTCGGGGCAGACCGCCGCCGCCCGGTGGGCGAGCGCCGGGCGGCCCGCCTGGAGGTGCCGCAGGACCTGGGGGTAGTCCTCCGGGTGGGCGTCGAGGTGGTCGGCGATGCGGCGGGCGTCCGCGCGCAGGGCGGCCGGCGAGCTGCCGGACAGCACCAGGCAGGGCACGGGGCCGGGCCCTTCGTGCGGGTCCCGGTCCGGGGCGTCCTGAGGCTTCTCCAGCAGCAGGTGCGCGTTGGTGCCGCCGATGCCGAAACTGCTCACCGCGGCCACGCGCGGGATGCCGTCCGGCCACGGTTCGGCGGCGGTCGGTATCCGGAACGGCCCGTCCTCGATCTCCGGGTTGAGGCGGTCGAAGTCCACCGTCGGCGGGACGGTCCCGTGGTGCACGGCGAGCACCGCCCGCACCAGGCCCACCACGCCCGCGGCCGCGCCGAGGTGCCCGAGCTGGCTCTTGACGGACGACAGCGCGAGCCGCGCGTCGCCGGGCAGGCCGTAGGCCTGGCGCAGCGCGGCGGCCTCCACCGGGTCGCCGAGGCGGGTACCGGTGCCGTGCGCCTCCACGTACCCGACCTCCGCGGCGGCGCGGCCGCTGCGGAGCAGGGCGGTGCGCAGCGCGGCCTGCTGTCCGGCCGGCGAGGGGGCGCTGTAACCGAGCTTGGCGGAGCCGTCGTTGTTGACGCCGGAGCCGGTGACGACCGCGTACACGGTGTCGCCGTCCCGGCGGGCCGCGGTGAGCGGTTTGAGGACGACGACGCCCACCCCGCTCGCGCCGACGGTGCCGGCCGCGTCCGCGCTGAAGGGCCGGCAGTGGCCGTCCGGCGAGAAGATGTGCTGCGGCCGGTAGACGTAGCCGTCGGTGAGGTGGGGGTCGACGAGGACGCCGCCGGCGAGCATCACGTCCGCGTCGCCCTGGCGCAGCAGCCCGGCGGCGACGTGCACGCCGACGAGGGAGCTGGAGCACGCCGACTGCACGGTGAACGCGGGCCCGGTCAGACCGAGGTGGTAGGCGGCCTTGGTGGCGAGGAAGTCCTTCTCGTGGTGCAGGGCCAGCCGGAAGGAGTCCGGCAGCGCCGCCGGGTCGACCTCACGCAGCATGGTCTGGAAGTACGTGTTCTCGCCGCAGGCGGCCACCAGGCCCGTACGGCGTGCGTCGGGAGCGGCGACACCGGCGTGCGCCAGCGCCTGCGCGCACGCCATCAGCAGGTGACGCTGTTGCGGGTCCATCAGCCGGGCTTCCTGCGGACTGATGGTGAAGCGGGCCGGGTCGAAGGCCAGCGGCCCGTCGAGTTGGCTGCGGGCTCCCACGCGGCCGGCGGTGGCCTCGAAGTGCTCGATCCCCCGTCCGCCGGAGGTGACCAGGTCCCAGAAGGCGGCCAGGTCGACGGCTCCGGGGAGCCGGACGGCCATGCCCACGACGGCGATCGGCTCGTCGGGGGGCCACACGGACGGCCGTCCCGCGACGGGGAGGGCGCGGGGGTGCGCGGCGGCGCCGGGTGCGTCGGCGGCGGGGGGCGGCATGTCCGCGGGGGCGTCGTCGGCGGACGCGGCTCGGTCGAGGGGCGCGTGGTCGGCGGCGCGGGACGGGCCGTCGGTCCCGGCCCGGTCACGGGACGAACCGCCGGACCCGGCCCGGTCACGGGACGCGCGGTCGGCGCGGGAGGGACCGTCGGTCCCGGCCCGGTCGCGGGGTGCGCGCCGGTCCTCCACGAGGCGGGCCAGGGCCCGGAGCGTGACCTGTTCGAACAGGTCGGGCACGGTGAAGGGCAGGTCGCCCTCCTGGGCGCAGCGCAGCTGGAACCGCATCAGGTCCAGGCTGGTGGCCCCGGCGTCGAAGTACCGCCGGTCCACCGCGACGGCCCTGCCGGTCGCCTCCTCGAACAGCGCGGCCAGGCGGCCCTCCAGCGCCGAGGCCGTCGGGGCCGCGGCGAGCGGCGCCCGCAGGTCGTGTCCGGCGGCGGTGGGTGCGGCCAGGCGGTCCAGTTTGCCGCTCGGGGTGCGGGGCAGGGAGGTCAGCCTGCGGAACCGGCTCACGCGTACGAAGGAGGGGAGCAGGCCGGACAGATGCCGGTCCAGGTCCGCGGGGTCGGGGTCGGGGTCGTCGGCGTCCCGGTACTGCAGGCAGGCCACCAGTCCGCCGTCGGCCACGGCGGCGACCGCGTTCGTGACACCGGGGTAGCGCAGCAGGGCGGCCTCGACCTGGCCCAGTTCGAGCCGGTGTCCGCTCACCTTGACCTGGCCGTCCTCGCGGCCGGCGTAGTGCAGCAGCCCCTGCGCGTCGAAGCGGGCGAGGTCGCCGCTGCGGTAGAGCAGCCCGAGGTGCGGGTCGTCGGTGAAGCGGGTGCGGTTGAGGTCGGTGTCGCCCAGGTAGCAGCGGGCCGCCATGGGGCCGCCGATCAGCAGCCTGCCTGTCACGCCCGGCGGTACGGGGAGCCCGCCGTCGTCGACCACCCGCAGCACGGCGCCGGCGACCGGCCGGCCGATGGCCGGGCGCAGCGGCCAGGCGGCGGGGTCGCCCTCCAGGCACAGGGCGGAGACGACGTGGGTCTCGGTGGGGCCGTAGTGGTTGAACAGCCGGGCCCCGTCCAGTCCGGCGAACCAGCGGCGAATGGCGTCGGTGCACACCAGCTGTTCGCCCGCGGTGATCACTTCGCGCAGCCGGGACGGGTGGCGGCCGGTGCGCGCGCCGTGTTCGGCGAGCAGCTGCAGGGCCACGTACGGCAGGAAGATACGCTCCGCTCCCCCGCTCTCCAGCTGCTCCAGCAGGGCGGGCACGTCCTGCCGCCAGTCGGGCCGCACCAGACGCAGCAGGCCGCCGGAGCAGAGGGTGGAGAAGATCTCCTGGAAGGAGACGTCGAAGGACAGCATCGAGAACTGCTGGGTGACGGCGGCACGTTCCAGGCCGCCGTCCGTGCGCTGCCAGGTCAGCAGGTTGCACAGGGTCCGGTCGGACACCTGGACGCCCTTGGGGGTTCCGGTGGAGCCGGAGGTGAACAGGGTGTACAGCGGGCGCAGGGCCCGGTGCGGCGCGGTGGCGGGCGCCCGGCCGGAAGCAGGGGCGCCGGCGAGGGTGACGGGGTGCCGCGGCAGGCCGGGCGGCGCGAGCGTGTCGAGTGCCCCGGCCCGGTCCGGGTCGACCAGGACGCACACCGGATCGGCCTGCGCGAGGACGTGCCGGAGCAGGGACGGCGGGTAGGACGGGTCCAGGGGGACGACGGTCAGGTTGAGGCGGGCGGCGGCGAGGAGGGCCACCACGTGTCCGGCCGAGGGTTCCAGGTACAGGGCGGCCGCGGCCGGCGCCGCGGGGTCGGCGGGCAGGCGGTGGCGCAGTTCGGCGGCGAGGGCCGCGGCCCGCGCGTCGAGTTCGGCGTAGGTGAGCGTCGTCGTCCCGTCGGTGACGGCCGGGGCGTGGGGGGTGCGTCGCGCCTGCCGGGCGAAGCCCTCGGCGACGGTGGTGAAGTCCGGTGTCCTCGCGGCTCCCCGGCCGGGGTCGGGAAGGGCGTGCCGGTAGGGGGCGACCAGGTCGCGCAGGGTGGTGTCGGTCTCGTCGGTCTCGTCGGTGAGCCGGTCCAGGGCGTCGCGGAAGAGGCGGGCCGCGGCTTCGACGCGGTCGGCGCCGAAGTCGTCCCGGTACTCCCACAGGCAGTCGAGGCCGGCCTCGTGCTCCACCACGGACAGGGTCAGCGCGCACTTGGCGCCCAGCGGTTGGAGGTGTTCCGGCCGGACGGCGCAGCCGGGCAGCCGCAGCGCCGAGAACTCGGTGTTCTCCAGGACGAACAGGAAGTCGAACAGGGGGCCGCCGTCGTGGAAGGCGTGGTCGGCGAGGACGTCGGCGAGGGCGACCTCCTGCCCGTCCAGTACGGCGCGGGCCGTGTCGGAGTGCCGCTCAAGCAGGGAGCGCAGCGGGACACCCGGGTCGGTCGCCAGGGGCAGCAGCACCGTGTTGGCGAACATGCCGACCACGTCGTCGAACTCGGGCCGGGACCGGTTCGCCACCGGGGCGGCGACGAGGGGGCGGGTCTGGCCGGTGACGCCGTACACGCTCCAGGCGAACGCGGACAGCAGCACCTGGAACCTGGTCAGGCCGAGCCGCGCGGTGAGCCGGTCCAGCGCGCCGCGGCGGACCGGGTCGACCGGGGTGCGCAGCAGGCGGGCGGTGCGCGGTGCGGGCGCGTCGGCCGCCTGCGGGGCGGAGGAGGGAGGAGCGGTCCGCTCGTAGTGGGCGCGCAGGCGGGCCCGGCGGCGCCGGTAGCCGGGGCTGTCGTGCCAGGTCCGCTGCCAGTGGGCGAGGTCCAGGGTGGTGACGGCCGGTGGCGGGGGCGCGGAGGGTGGACGGCCGTCCACCGCGGCGGCGTAGTCGGCGGCGAGGTCGCGGAAGAGGATGCCGAGCGACCAGCCGTCGACGGCGACGTGGTGCAGGTGGAGCAGGACGAGTCCGCCGCCGTCGTACGGCAGCCAGGCCGCCCGCAGCAGGCGGCCCCGGCCCAGGTCGAAGGCGGGGGCGAAGAAGCGCTCGACGGTCGTGTGAGGGTCCTCGCCGTCGCGGGCCTCGACCGGCTGCCACGGGTCGTAGGGGGCGCCCACCTCCTGTGTCAGGCCGTGTGGTGCGGGCACGAGGCGGGTCCGCAGTGCCGGGTGCCGCTCCACCAGCCGGCGCAGCGCGCCGTGCAGGGCCCCGGGGTCGACGGTGCCGTCGACCCGGAAGGCGAGCGGGACGTCGTAGGACCGGTCCGCGGGGTCCCGGCGGTGCATCAGCCACAGGCGTTCCTGCTCGCCGGTGGCGGGCGCGGCCCGCTCGCCGGTGACGGGTACGGGCGGGTGCTCGCCGGTGGCGGCGTCCGGGGCGAGGAGGGCGTCGGCGAGGGTGGCGAAGTCGGCGCGCAGGACCAGTTCCTGCGGGAGGTCGACGGCGAACCGCCGCAGGGCCTCGAACCGGAAGCGGAGGGCTTTCAGCGAGTCGCCGCCGCTGGGTATCCAGCGGTCGCCGGGCCCGAGGCCGGTGACCGCGAGCACCTCCTGCGCGAGGTCCAGGACGCGCCGCCGGCCGGCGTCGGCGGGCGGGTCGTCGCGGTGGTCGCCGCGCCAGGGGGTGCCGGCGGCGGCCAGGAGGGCGTCGCGGTCCACCTTGCCGTTGGCGTTCAGGAGCAGTTCGCCGACCAGGTGGGTGTGGTGGGGCCGCATGTACGACGGCAGGGAGGCGGCGAGGTGCCGGTCGTAGGCGTCGTAGGACAGGTCCTCGCCGGGGGTGAGGAAGGCGAGCAGCTCGTTGCGGCCGTCGTCGTCGCGGCGGGTGCACACGTATGCCTGGCGGACGGCGGGGAGTGCCAGGATCTGGCGTTCGACCTCTCCGGGTTCGATGCGGAAGCCGCGCACCTTGACCTGCCGGTCGGCGCGGCCGACGTAGGTCACCAGGCCGTCGGCGTCCTGCCGGACCAGGTCGCCGGTGCGGTACCAGCGGCGTTCGCCGCCGTCCTCGTGCGGCAGCCGTACGAAGCGCCGCGCGGTCTCCTCGGGCAGGTTGCGGTAGCCCAGGGCCAGGGCCGGTCCGGACAGCAGCAGTTCGGCGACCTCTCCCGGTTCCGCGGTGCGGCCGTCCTCGGTGCGCAGCAGCACGCCGGTGCCGGGCAGGGGGGTGCCGATGGGCACCGTGTCGCCGTCGAAGTCCCGGGGCACGGCGTGGCTCAGGGCGAACGTGGCCGCCTCGGTCGGTCCGTAGGCGTTGTACAGGACCGTACGGGAATCGGGGTTGTCCCTGTACCAGCGGCGGACGACGCGCGCGTTGAGCTGTTCGCCGCCGGTGAGGACCTGGCCGGTGTGGGAGAAGCAGTCGGGGACCTTGTCCACGACGGCGTTGAACAGGGCGGCCGTGATGAACAGGGTGTCGACGCGGCGCTCGCGCAGCGCGGCGGCGAGCAGGTCGGGGGCGGCGGCCTCCTCGTCGCCGAGGACGACACAGGTGCCGCCGGTGAGCAGGGGCGTCCAGATCTCGAAGCTGAGCGCGTCGAACGCGGGATTGGACAGGCAGCCGTAGCGGCGGCCCGGCCCCAGGTCGATGTAGCCGGGTGCGGCCAGGCGCAGTACGCCGTCGTCGGTGACCTCGACGCCCTTGGGGCGGCCGGTGGTGCCGGAGGTGTAGAAGACGAAACCGGGCCCCGGGGAGGCCGGGTGCGGTTGTCCGGTGGTGCGCCGCGCGGCTTCGGGGGTGTGCGGCGTGTCCCGGCCGAGGAGCAGTTCGGCGGTGAGGGCGGTCAGGTGGCCGGGGAGGGCCTGCCGGTCCGTGGACTCGTGGACGACGGCGACGGCTCCCGAGTCCTCCAGGATGTGCCGCTGCCGTCCGGGCGGGCTGAGGCGGTCCAGCGGCACGACGGTCGCGCCGGCGCGGCGGATGCCGAGCATGACGCACACCAGGCGCCAGGAGCGGGGCAGCCGGACGGCGACCGGCCGCCCGGGGCCCACGCCCGCCGCGCGCAGCCGGTCGGCCACGCGGGCGGCGGCCCGGTCGAGTGCGGCGTAGTCGAGGACGACCGCGCCGTCCTCGACGGCGGGTGCGTCGGGGGTGCGGCGGGCCTGGGCGAGGACGGCGTCGGCCAGCGAGCCGGGCGTCGTGTCGTGGGTGCGGTCGTTCATCGCACCGCCCTCGCCGGGGAGGACGCCGCGGGTGCGGGGGCGCCGTGGTGGGCGAGTTCGGCGGCGATGATCCCGGCGATCCGGGCGGCGCCGGCGCTCTCCAGCATCTCCCAGTGGTCGCAGTCCACGGTCTCCACCCGGAAGTCCCCCCGGGCCCGGGAGTGCCAGAAGTCGCGCACCTCGGCGTGGACGGGGGTGTCGTGGCCTTTGGGGACGGCCTGGGCGAGGACGGTCCGTGCCGGGGAGCCGGCGGGCAGGTGGTCGCGGGCGGTCAGCCGGTTGTGGTTGTAGATGCGGAAGTACCGCTCCACCTGTGCGTCGTCGATGCCGGGGTACATCCCGTTGAACCTCACGAGCTTGTCGCGGAACTCCGCCATGTCCACGGCGGTGATCTCCGCGCGGGCGGCTTCGTCCGCGGTGGCCTGGGTGTCGAGGAGGACGACGCCGACGTCGGCGCGTCCGGTCCGCGCGAGCAGCCGCCCCATCTCGTGGGCGACGAGACCGCCGTAGGACAGGCCGGTCAGGACCACCGGGCCGCCGTCCAGGGGCCCCAGGAGCCGCAGGTACTCCTCGGCCATGGCCTCCACCGTGGGCAGGACGTCCTCACCGGGGTTGACGCCCGGGGACTGGATCCCGTACACGCCCACCGTGTCGGGCAGGAGCGTGGCCAGCGGGAGGTAGCAGAACGCGGTGCCTCCCGCCGGGTGCACGCAGACGACCCGGGCGCCCCGGCCGGGGCGGAACTCGATGACGCTGCCCGGCGCGCGGTGGGCGGCGTCGCCGCGCAGCAGTGCGCCGAGGGACTCGATGGTGGGGCGCAGCATGATCTCGGCCACGGGGATCCGCCGGCCGAAGGTCTCGGCGACGGCGTGGGCCACCTTGATCGCGGACAGGGAGGTTCCTCCCACGTCGAAGAAGTTGTCGGTGATGCCCATGCCGGGGTGCGCCAGGACGTCCCGCCATATGCGGTACAGGGCGTGCTCGACGTGGTCACGCGGGTTCGCCGTGTTGACCTGGTCCGCCCCTTGTTCCCGGGCGAGGCGCAGCAGTTCGGCACGGTCCAGTTTGCCGCTGCGGTTGAGGGGGAGCCCGGGCAGGTCGGCGAAGACCGCCGGGATCATGTAGTCGGGCAGCCGGCGCGCCAGGGCGGTGCGCCACTCGTGGGTACCGCGGGGCGGGGCGGTGCCCCGCCCGATCCCGGCGACCAGCCGGGTCCGGCCGGTGGCGTCGCGGTCGGCCAGCACCACCGCCTCGCGGACGCCGGGCAGTGCGGTGAGCGCCGCCTCGATCTCGGCGGGCTCGATCCTGAAGCCCCGCAGTTTGACCTGGTCGTCGGCGCGTCCGACGTAGTGCGCGTGGCCGTCCGGCAGGCGTCGGGCGAGGTCCCCGGTGCGGTAGACGCGCTCTCCGGGCACGAACGGGTCGGGCAGGAAGCGTTCCTCGGTCAGGTCGGGGCGGTTGAGGTAGCCGCGGGCCAGGCCGGCGCCGCCGAGGTACACCTCGCCCACCACGCCGGGCGGGACCGGCCGCATCCGGGAGTCCAGGATGTACAGGCGGGTGCCGGGCAGCGGGCGCCCGATCGGGCACTGCCGTTCCAGGGGCCGGGGGTCGTAGTACGCGGTGCTGTAGAGGGTGGCCTCGGTGGGTCCGTAGCCGAAGCAGATCCGCAGGCCCGGCAGGTGCCGCGTCATGCGGTGCAGCGCGGCCTCGGTCAGCGACTCGACTCCGGTCAGGAGGCGGCGCAGCCGCAGTCCCCGCAGTCGCCGGGCGGGGTCCTCGTCGATCCACTTGACGTAGGCCGGGGGCAGGAAGGCCTGCTCGATGCCGTGCTCGCGCATCCAGTCCAGGAGTGCCCCGGGGTCGCCGCGCAGTTCCTCGGGAACGATGTGCAGGACGCCCCCGGTGGTCAGCGGCAGCAGCAGTTCGTGGACCGACGCGTCGAAGCCGATGCCGGACCAGGCGGAGCCGGCCTCACCGGCGGGTGCCCCCATACGGGTCTGCCAGGCGGCGAACAGGTTGAGCACGCTGCGGTGTTCGACGGCGACGCCCTTGGGCCGGCCCGTGGACCCGGAGGTGAAGATCACGTACGCGAGCCGGTCCGGTGCGTGGGCGACGGCGGGGGGCCGCCCGCCGTCGGTGCCCTCCGCCTCGACCGCTGCCAGGTGCAGCCATCCGGCCGGCCGGTGGGCGGCGTCGTGGTCACTGAGCACCAGCGGGCAGGCGGCGTCCTCGGCCATGCCGGTCAGGCGTTCCCGGGGCTGGCCGGGGTCGAGGGGGAGGTAGGCCGCGCCCGCCTTGAGGATGCCGAGGACGCCCACCACCAGGTCGCAGCCGCGGGTCGCGTGCAGTCCGACGACGTCCCCCGGGCGGACGGACCGGGCGACGAGGGCGTGTGCGAGGCGGTTGGCCCGACGTTCCAGTGCGGCGTAGTCCAGGGACCGGTCGCGGCAGCGGACCGCCCGCTGTCCGGGGCGGGCGCGTACCTGGGCCTCGAAGAGTTCGACGAGCCCGGAGGCGGAGCCGAAGGGCACCGCCGGGGGGCCGGCTGCGTCCTGCGGCTCCGTGTCCCGTCCGGCCGGTGTGGTGTTCCCGCCCTCCGCGCGGTGCGGGCCGTCCTCGTCGCGCGCCACGGTGTCCCAGTCGGCGACGAGGCGGCGGCGCTCCCGCTCCCCCATCAGTTCCAGTGCGGCGATCTCGCGGCCGGGGTGGCGTGCCATGTCGCCGAGCAGCCGTCTGAGGTGGTCCGCCCATCGCAGGACGGTGGCCCGGTCGAACAGCGCCGTCGCGTAGTCGAGGTGCCCGACGATCCGCCCGTCCGTCTCGGTGGCCGACAGCACGAGGTCGAACTTGGCCGGGGCGTGGTCGATCGGCAGCGGTGCGGCCCGGACACCGGGCAGGTGGAGCAGGCCGCCGCGGTCGGGCTGCCAGGCCAGCATGGTCTGGAAGAGGGGTGAATGGGACGCGCTGCGCGGCGGGTTGACCAGTTCGACGACCCGTTCGAAGGGCAGGTCCTGGTGGGCGAGGCCGTCACGGACGACGGCTCGCGTCCGGGTGAGGGCCTCCTCGGCGGTGGGTGAGCCGGAGAGGTCGATCCGCAGGGCGAGGGAGTTGACGAGGAAGCCGATGAGCTGTGCGGCTCCCGGGCCGCGCCGGTTGGCGACCGGGCTGCCGATGACGAGGTCGGAGCTTCCCGTCAGCCGCGACAGGAGGACCGCCCATCCGGTGAGCAGGGCGACGTAGAGGGTGCCGCCGTGCCGCCGGGCCAGTGCCCGCAGGGCCGCCGTGGTCCCGGCGTCGAGGTCGAAGCCGACCCGTCCCCCCGTGAAGTCCTGCTCCGGCGGGCGGGGCCGGTCCGCGGGAAGGTCCAGCAAGGGGGGCGCGCCGTCCAGGGCGCGCCGCCAGTACTCCTCCTGTCCGGCGAGGGCACCGCCGAGCACGGCCTCGCGCCGGGTCCGCGCGTGGTCGGTGTACTGCGTCTCCAGGGGAGGCAGCGGGCTTTCGGTCCCCCGGAGCAGTGCCTCGTACACCGAGCCGAGTTCCCGCATCATGACGTTCATCGACTGGCCGTCGTAGACGCTGTGGTGGAACGTCAGCAGCAGTGCGTGGTGGTCGGGGCCGAGCACGACGAGCCGGCCGCGGGCCAGCGGGCCGGCCGTCAGATCGAACGGTGTGCCGGCCTCGTCGGCCTGGACCGCGGCCAGGCGTGCGGCGGGATCGTCCGCCCCCGTGAGGTCCTCGACCGTCAGCGCGTAGCCCGCGCCGGGCGGGTCGACGTACTGGAGCACGGCCCCGGCGTCCTCCACCAGCCGTGTGCGCAACGCCTCGTGACGGTCGCTCAGCTCGTCCAGTGCCCGCTGGAGGATGTCACGGCGCAGCGGACCGCGCAGCGAGTGACAGACGGTCTCGTTGTACGCGGACGCCGCGCCGGGCAGTTGCGCCAGGAACCACAGCCGCTGCTGGGCGAAGGAGGCCGGATGGATCCGGACCGCCGGACCGGCGGCGGATCCTTCGGCGGGCAGCGGGGACGGGGGGACGGAGGCGGTGCGGCGGGCGTTCCGCATGGGGGTACCTGACCTTTCCTGTCCTGCGCGACGGGACACGGGCATGAGGCCCGGGGGCGCACGGGGGCACCGCAGGGTGGGGGGTGTCGGGGTTGTTCCGGGGAGGCGATCGCCGCCCTGACGACTCGGGAAGCACAACGGTGACCGCGAATACGGTGACGGTGAAGCGTGCGAACGGGCACGGACGAGGCATCCACTCTTAACGGGGATGCCCTGTTTTTCACACGTTGTGGGGACACCGGGGAGACGGCTCCGCTGCCGCGTCCTTACGACTCGGCCGCCCCGTTCGGTCTGAGGGGAAGGGGGAAGGAGAGGAGGAACTGCTCGTCGACCAGACTCCTCCAGAGGCACATGACGGACCAACAGTGACACGACCGGGAACCGTCAGTGATTCGTTTCGGCACCGCGACGACGTGAGCGATCTTCAATCAACACCCGAAGCCCTGTCAATGACGACTTGTGCGGGAGCCGTTGCTCATATGAGGGCGAGAAACACATGAGATGTCACACTCACGCGGTCACCATGCCAAATCGGGCACATTGTGCCGAGAGGGTCGGGGTCCGGCTTTCCGACCGGTGGACCGGGGATCAGTACGCCATGTCGAAACGAATGGGAAGATTCTTCAGACCGCCGACGAAAGTGGTGGCCGTCAGTGACGGAGTTCCGTCGAGTTCCACACTTCGCAGCCGGGGCAGCAATTCGGCGAAAAAGGCGGATATCTCGAGTTTGGCCAGGCTCGCGCCCAAGCACCGGTGCACACCGTAGCCGAAGGCCAGGTGCTTGTTTCCGGTACGGCCCACATCGAAGCGGAACGGGTCCTGGAAGACTTCCTCGTCCCGGTTGGCCGAGGGATACATCAGCAGCAGGGACTCGCCCTGCCCGATGACGGTGTCGCCCAGCCGGCAGTCCTCGGCCGCCGTCCGCATGAAGGACTTGGTGGGCGTGACCCAGCGGATCACCTCGTCCACCGCGAGCGGCAGCAGTCCGGGGTTCTCCTTGAGGCGGGACAGCTCTCCGGGGTTCTCGATGAGCGCGTGGAGTCCGCCGGACAGGGTGGAACTGGTCGTGTCGTGTCCGGCCGTGGCGATGAGGACGCAGTAGGAGAGGGTGTCCATGTCCGACAGGTGCTCTCCGTCGATGCGCGCGTTGGCGATCCTCGAGGAGAGGTCTCCGGCCGGGTGGGCCCGCCGGTCGGCCGTCACCTCGGCGAAGTACGCGAACATGTCCCGCTTGGGCGCCGCCAGAGCGGCCACTCCGAGTTCCCGCGCCTTGTCCTCGTCGCCCCTGCCGAACATCTCCTGGGTGAGGGTGAGCATCAGGGGATAGTCGGATTCGGGCAGGCCGAGCAGGGCCATGATGACGTACAGCGGATAGTGCACCGATATCTCGGTGACGAAGTCGCAGGACCCGCCGGACTCGTCCATGCGGTCCACGTACTGTTTGGCCAGCTTCCTGATCCGCGGCTGAAGCTGCCGCAGCACGCTCGGCTTGAACCAGTCGGACGCGATCGCGCGGACGAGTCGGTGCCGGGTGCCGTCCAGGTGCACCAGCATGGTGAAATTGCCGCCGTTCTCCACCGTGTAGCGCTCCTCGTCCAGCCGTGAGAGCGTGCTGTGGGGGCGTTGAGGAACCGTGTGTTCTCCCGCTCGATCCGCACCACGTCCGCATGCCGTGTCACGGCCCAGAACGGCTCGAAACCCTCTTCCTCGACCCGGTGCAGCGGGGATTCGCGGCGCAGCAGGGTCAACGCCCGATGGAGCGCCGGATCATCGGTGTAGGTCATGGGATCGGTGAGGCTGCGGCCAGCCTGCTCGATGGTCAGGTCCATCACACTGAGCTTCTTCAGCGTTGCAACTCCAGTGTGAGGACGGCCTCGGCGATTGACGTCATGCGGTTGGGGCTGCATCGGGACCTGCGGAAGATCCGCCAGGACTTCAAGCGGGCGACACCGCGTTCGACGGGTGCGCGTGCTGCGGCCAGGGCACGGTTGCGGGTCTTCTCGGTGGGGGTCAGCTCCTTCAGGGGCCTGCGTTTGATGCCCGTGCTCAGCCACGGACCCGCGTCCTGGTAGGCGAGATCGGCCAGGATGGGAACGCCCTGGCGCTCGCAGATCCGGATGATCCGGTGGGTGCGGGCGACAGTCAGGTCATGGGTGCGGCCCGGCAGGGCGGGCGAAAGCCACAGCAGCCGGCCGCCGGGATCGGTGACGACCTGCACGTTCACACCGTGGCGCCGGTGTTTATGGGAGTAGTCGGCCCGGCCGTCGCCGACCCGGTCGCACTCGGCGAGGGTGCCGTCGAGCAGGACGAAGTCGGGTTCGTGCTCGCGCAGCGTCTTCAGCAGGCCCGGTGCACGTGCGGCGAGCAGGTCGACAACCGCGCTGGTGTAGGCGTGGGCGGTGGACTCGCTGATCCCGAACCCGGCGGCGATCTTCGCCAGCGTGGTGTGCTCGCGCAGGTACATCAGTGCCACCATCGCACGCTGGGACGGACGGAGCTTGCAGCGCCGGTCGCCCTCACGGGTGACAATCAGCATGGTGACCCACTCCACGAGTGCATGCGGCAGGTCGAGTGCGGCAGGATGCATGACCAACGAGGCCCCCGAGCAACGTGATTGAGACGTCAGACATCTCGATCAACAGCCCGGGGGCCTCGCTCGTTGCGCTTCACGAACCGTCACCCGATCGGTGGCCACCTCGAAGAAGCCCATTGAGCCCGCGTGCCCTTCAAGAGGGCTTCCGCAAGCATATGGACATGACGCCCACCGAATACGTTCGCCGTGTGCGCATGGCTCGCGCCCACGACATGCTGGCTCAGGCCGACCCGCAGAGCGGTGTGAGCGTGGCGCAGATCGCCTATCAATGGGGATTCACCAATCTGGGCGGTTTCGCCCGGGATTACCGGCGCCACTGCGGTCAGCTTCCGTCCACTACGCTTCGCACCTGAGGCGTCTCGTCGGTCCAAGGCGAGGGATACGAAGCCGAGGACAAGATCCCCACAGGGTTGCCCGGCGAGTATTCGAGGTAGGGAGCAAGTGGCACGTCCGAGTCCGTGCTCGCCGGAGTCCCGCGACGTGGCGGTTCAGCCGGCCAGGAGAGCTGACGGGCCGGGAACGGTGGCCCGAGCCGGCACAGTAAGGGGTGGGGATGGCTCATCGGCCCGAGGACAGAGCGGATCACAACGTTCCGCCGGACGTTGTCGCGCAGGCGGCGGACCCGCAGACCAGTACCAATCAGCCGAACGGATCCCCCGCAGCACAGGACGGCCGTACGCCGACGGACACTGCGGTCCGGCTCGGTGACGCGCCTTCGGGGGTGTACGGCGGGTCGCAGGCACCTCCTCCCCGAGGCGAGCCGGCTCCGGTGGCCGAGGAGGAACGAGGGGCGGACAACGCTTCCGGAGACAGCGGGCCCGCCCGTCCCCTCAGTACCCCCGTACTCGGCTTCGGCACACGTCGTGACGGTGCGCGGGAACTCGCCCACATCACGCCCGTGCCGCAGGCGACCGTCGAGTGGCTGCAGGAGCAGGCCATCGATCTGGTGGAGAGCGGCAGCGGCCCGGACCGTGCGTTCCGTGCCGCGGTACGCCGGGTCCTGACCCAGCGCCTGCTGTCCGCCGAGTGGGCCCGGCTGTTCAGCACGGCCGGCCTCCCCCTCAACGTCACCTACCGCGGGCAGCGGTATCCCGTCTCGCTCCGCCTCGCCCTCACCGCCCTCGGCCCCTCCTCCCCGCAGCTCGACTCCATGCCCGACGGACCGCCGGTGAGCGTCCAGCGCTGGGCCTTCGGCATCAACGAGGTCGGGGACACCGGTGGCAGTGGTGATCTGCGCGGCCTCAGTCATCCTTTCTCCCACACATGGACCGTGGACAAGGGACTGCTGCGCCGTATCACCCTCGCGTCGCAGCCCAGCCTCACGTACAACCAGCTCACGACCTCGGTGACGGTCGGTACGACGGTCCAGCCGATGGTTCTCATCCGCAGCAAGGGGCGGCACTGGCCGTTCGATTACGCGATGACGTGGGAACTGCGTGACAACGGTGTGCCGACCGGCTCGCCGCTCGGTGCGCTGCCCGCCCCGGGGTGGAAACCGGCCTCGAGCCCCGCACCGGACAAGCTGCTGGTGTGGTTTCCCGCCTACCTCGCCACCTCCGAAGGGCTGCCCCAGGTCGACCCCGGGCGGCCGGAGAGCGTGCCCGCACCGCTCGACCGACTGCTCGACGAGGTACCGCTGTTCGGCCCGAAGGCCCTCGCGGACCACGACATGCTCCTCGACGACGTGCTGCGTTCGTTCGCCGACCAGTTCGGCTCGCTGTCGGACAGGTCACGCCAGGAGCTGTCCGAGTTCTTCGGTGAGGGCAACCACCGCAGCAACTTCCCGCAGATGTGGGGTGGTTCGGTCGCCACCCCCACCCTCTACACCGCTTCCGGTGAGACCCTCGGCTATCTGCGCGTCAGCGCGGAGCTGACCGGAGGAGACACCGTCACCGGGCCCACCACGGCGAGCTCGGTGCTGGAGACGTACGTCCTGCGGTCGCTGCGCATGCAGGGCAGCGCTCAGATCAGCAATGGAGCCGGTCTCAACCTGTCGGTCACCTTCGGCTTCGCAGCCGGCGCTCCCGACCCGCTCACCGGTGTGGAACCGATCGGCGGACAGCTCACGTTCCAGTTCGGCGCACAGCGCCAGTTCGCACACCTCCTGAACAGCGGGGGAAGCGCCCGTATCGCCCACTCGTTGCGGACGGCGACCCCCCTGCTCAACGTCACGCCGTGGATGCGGCTGCACGTGACCCTCGTCCGTCCGGATCAGGCACCACTCCCCCCGGCCGCCGGATCACCCCTGGCCGGCGGCAAGCAGTACCCGATGGACCTGCTGGTCCCCTCGCTCGACGCCCTCGGCCACATACCGTCCGAGACGCGCCATCTGCCGCCGGAGGTCCTTCACCTCGAACAACTCGGCGTATCCACCACCCCGCTTCAGGTCTCCGGTACCGAGACGCTCTTCGAGAGGGCCGAACGGTGGCTGCGCGACCAGGGATTCCTGCCCTCCGACCAGCCCGGGACCCAGCCGTGGGACCGGGCGACCGGACAGGCCACCCGCACCCAGCGGCTGAACAACCTGCGCAAGCTGGACCGGATGCGTTCCCGGCTGGGCCTGCGTTCCGCCCTGGACGAGATGATCGAGGGCGGCGAGACCACCTGGTTCGAGCTGCCCGGCGCACTCGGGACCCGGCGCAGCTCCGTCCGCCTGGTCGCCGAACGCCGCTACACCGGCCGGGACGCCAACGCGGGTGTCGAGCACCAGCGCACCGTTCCCAGGATCCAGACGCTGAACTACACCGGGTCCACGGTCCCGGGGGACGAGCAGTTCCAGAGCACGCCCTTCGCCTGGAACGTCGGCGGCAGCGGCGCGGTCAGCAATCCGTTCGCCGTCGACGGTGACCAGCCGCTGCAGCAGCTGAGGCCGCAGTACTCGTACACGTCACAGCACACCAGGACCACGGGAGCCGGCGCGGGCACCGGCCACGAGTACTACATGCTCAGTCCCACCGAGAACGGCATCCAGGTCTTCTCCGTCCCGGTCACCTACCGGTTGGAGATCTCCGACAGCCATGGTCCGGCCCCCGAACCGGACAGCGCGGACGGCAGCGTACGTCTGGCCCTGCCCACGTACCGCACGCTCGACCGTCCCTTCACCGCTCCCCGCCCCGGCCGTGCGGAGATCCGTGATCACCGCCACCGGGACGACCGGATGCTCTCGCTGCCGGATCCCGGACGCACCCTCCAGGAAGGCGTTCTGCGGTTGCCCGAGACGGCCTGGCTCGACCGTGTCGGCGGCAGCGCGGAGCTGCGCCGCGAGGTCCTCGGCATGATCGAGGGACTGGAGCGCGAGGCGACGGAGCAGGCCGAGCGGTACGTCATGCCGGCCACCCCGGGCGGGTGGGCCGAGGAGGACGACCTCGAGGCCCAGGTCGTCGCGGAGGGTGCCGCGGCCCCTGCCGGCACCGGCGCCGCGGAAGGAGCGGGCGATGCGGTGCCGCGAGCGGCCGCCCCTTCATGGCTCTCGTCGCTGGTGCGGCCCGTGGGCGGCCTCATCTCCGGCAGCGCGCACTGGGTGGCCGGACGGACGGCCGAGACGGGGCGCTGGGTCTGGCGCGCCGCGGTGGGCGAGCCGGCCACCGACCGCGAGTCACTGGCGCACGAGGTCGTCGACACGGCGTTCTCCCCGCACCATCTGTCCGCCAACGCGCTGAGGATCTTCCGCGACTCCTACGTCGTCGAGGGTGCCGCCACTCCGGGCGTGCTGGCCGGCACGGACTTCACCATCGAGGTCAAGGGGTACCTCACCGACGTGCGGGTGCTGCCGCGGCCGCCGAAGCTGGACGCGGAACGCTGGCTGCAGTCCACCAACGCCTCCGCCTCGACCGACAGCGAGCAGTCCAGTCACCAGGGCGGCCTGTCCTTGGCGGGCCGCTACGGGGGCAAGGACAGTTACTTCGCCCCCCAGGGCGGCTTCCAGGCACGCGCCGCGCGTACGGACAGCGTCACCGTCAACGACAACACCGGTGTCTTCCGCGTCACCACCGAGGACACCACACCCGCCTACCGCTTCACGGCGAAAGCCCACTATGTGGTGACAGTCCGCGGCGGCGCACGCAACGTGGTGAGCGGCACCGCAGCCCCGGGGCTGGGCGGTCCGGACCGTACCCGGGTGGTCGAGCTGTCCGAAGGCGTGGAGTTCCTGCTGGTCGACAATGACCTGCAGAACCACCCGGATCTGGCGGTCCTGGTCGCCGCGGCCGGTCAGACGTCCCTGCCCGCCACCCCGTCGGACCGCCGCCTGCCGTCGTGGTATGTCGACAGCGGCGGCACGCTCGGCGCGGGCACGGTCACCGAGGTCCACACCGGTGGCGGCCGCGACGCGTTCCAACGCCGCGTCCACCGCCTCGTCCAGCAGGAGGCGCCCGGAGTGACGACACCGGGTCACGCCGCCTATGTGCCCGGGGTGCTGACCCGGATCAATGAGCACGCCACCACCCTCGGCCTGCGCGCCCTGGTCCATGCCGGGCCGAAGGGCCGGACCGCCTTCCACTTCGTCCACCGTTCCTGGCTCGGCCCCCGACTGGTCGAGGTGGCGCTGGCCGCACGGCCGGCGCCCGGCCAGGACCTGTCGGCCCGGCGCGGCAAGCGGGTGACGGCGACCTCCGGCATGGACAACGTCTTCGGCCACTCGCACGGCGACGGCGCCGCGCTGGAGGTGCCCGGGGCCACCCGGGTCAGCAGCAGCCGGACCGTCAGCGGGCAGGTCGACTTCTCACCGCTCGGCGAGCGCGATGGAGAACGCGCCAGGCCCGCACTGAGCCTGGCTCGGCAGGGCAACCGGTCGGACGTCCACAACTCCAGCCGTGAACTGCGTTCCTGGCAGCGCACGTTCGGCAGCACCACCGAGTTCTCCCTGCCGTACGAGTACGAGGTGCGGGTCTCCTCGCGTCCGCTGACCGGACTCGTCTTCCGGCGTCTCCTCGACATGATCGGCACCGGTGTGGACCTCGTGAAGGACGTGTTCGTCCTTCCCCGCACGCGGACCGACGTCCTGCCCGCGCCCTGGACGGGCCGCCGGGAGGTGGAACCGGCCACCACCGTGCTGCGGTACAACCTCTCGGAGGCACCGGACGAGGGTGAGCGGCGCGCCGTGTCCGTCGAGCCGGCCGTTTTCACGGCCGATCCGTCCGTACCGGGCCCGGTGCCCGTGCCCGGGGGTCCGGCAGCGGCGATGGAGGTCCCGGCGGATCTGCGCGCCCTGCTCTCCGGCCCGGCCTGGGTTCCCGTACGGCCGATCGAGATCTACGACTTCGGCGGCGTACGCGAGCTGGCCGATGCGCTGCGGGCCGTCGACCACACTCTGCGGCGAACCTCCGAACCGGAAATCACCATGTCGGCCGAGAGCATGTTCATCCGGCTGACAACCTTGGCGCAGAGCAACCGGATCACCCGGCTGGGACCCGCGGCCCTCGCGCCCTTCCTCGGCCGCCCGGGCGGCACCGGCGTCTCGATGAGGATCACTCTGTACTCGCCGCGTTCGGAGGTGACCAGCAAGGACACCGCCATCGACCGGATCGAGCTGTCCCTGGACGGCTTCCAGACGCAGGCGGACAACACCATCACGCCGAGCCTCGGCTACAGCCACTCCTCCCCCTACAGCTCCGCCGACCGCGGCGGGCCGGCCGTCCCGGTCGCGGGCGACCGCGCCACGCTCGGGCAGACCGCCTCCTCCTCCAGCCAGCGCCGCGAACTGCTGAGGTTCGGCACGCCGATGGCCAACGCCAAGGGGGAAGGGCTGGTCGGCCACCGGGTCCGCGCCGTGGCCCTGGTGGAGCTCCACGGTCCCGACGGCAGCCGCTGGGTGGCCGCCGACGTCCTCCTGCGCACCACCGAGACGCCGGTGGACACGGCACCTCACGCTCCCGCGCGCCCGGCCGCTACCCCGCCGGCCGCCATGACCGGCGGCAGCCGGTCCGCGGATGCGGTCCGCGATGTCCTGACCGGCGCTCAGAAGACGCGGGCGCTGTCCTCCGTCACCGAACAGATCGCCTCCGCACCCGCCGCTGCCGTGGCCGGCGGTGTGCCTGTCGAGGAGGGGGCGGGCGACGCGCGTCCCCGTGTGCTCCACCAGGAACCGGATCCTGCCGCAGCGGACGCGCGGGACGCTTCCGGACTGATCGCTTCGTTCACCGAGGAGATCCGCCCGTACCTCAGGGTCTGGGAGGAGCCGGTCTCACGCGGTTACACCCACCTGACGGAGAACGTCCTGACCGACTGGGGGACGCGGTCATTGGTGTTCAGGCCGCACGAGGACCCCTTGTGGGTGGTCAACTTCGAAGGGGTGTGGAGAACCTTCGCCGAAGACCTTCGGCCGGTTCCCTTCCCGAGGATCCAGGACGGTCCCGTGGTTTCACTCGATATCGGTAGCGATGGCCGCCTCATCGGTCCCGCGGCCAGAATTCTGCGGCTGAACGGGGAACCCCGCCTCCCGTCGGCGAAGGCCCCCTTCTGCGGCCTCAACCTGGGGTCCGGTCTGTCGCATCTCTTCGCTCGGCCTCGGGCGTCCTGAAACAGAGTGGGCCGCTGACTCCGTCGGCGGCCCACTGCCGGACCGTGAGGCCGGATCAGATCTTCTCGCGGAAGCGTGTGCCGTACGGGTTGTCAATGATGTAACGCCAGAAACCGTCGGAGCCTCGCCGGGCGATGTCCGAAGCAGAACCACGAAGATGCACGTCATCGCCGTCGGGGCCGGTCCCCTTGATCTCCCAGTCGACCAGGAAGAGGGCGATGTCGTCAGCGACGATCATGTGGCGGACATCAGTTGTCATGGGTAGACCGACCGACATGAAATTGGCCAGCTCCCGACGAATGAGAGCCGGATCGGTAAGAGCCTCTCCGGAGTTCGTCACGAATGCGGCGCCTTCGGCGTAGATGCTCATCATCACATCGATGTCGCCCGTGTTGAAACGGTCCGCCAGAGCACCCATGACGTCCTCCGGGCGCTTGGGGGGCGGTCGTACCTCAGCCATGACGGTGTCCTTTCTTCTCGTTGTATCGGCCACGTAAAGCTACGGGGTCACTTCATTGGGTCGTGTCCCCGGTCGTGGTGTAGCCGATCACGGTCCATCACTTCCGCTTTGGAGCCGTCGGGTACGTGCCGCAGCCAGCCGTCGTGCGATCACCGCTGGTCCCGGCTCGGCGAGCCTCAACAGGGCCTCCAGAGAGGGCGACTCGAGCCGCGACCTGGGGTTTCCGTTAGCTTGATCGGCTACACCACTCGGCGGGACGCTATCCTTCATTGCCCACTATCCGGAAAACGCGGCGCATGGCCGATCTGCGCTTCTCGCGTGCTGCTTGCGGGCGGTCCTGCGGCTGTGCTTCCCGGCCTCGGCGTCGGCGCGGGGCGTACGGCACCGGCGGCCGGGACGGTTGAGGTGCGGGCGCCGGACAGGGGAAGACCGAGCTGCGGAACGCTGTCCGGAGCGCTGGCTTCCGGCCTCCCTTCGCAATCCGGACAGATGCCGCGCCAAGTGGACAGCGGACCAGGGGTACCGCTCCCGACGTCGTGCTCAGAGGTTCTGGTCGCCGGGACCGGCGATGACCCAGTCAGGAGGCACAACGCGATGAACACGAACCCTGTCGGCGTCCTGGCCGGCTCTCGCGATAGCGTCCCGCCGAGTGGTGTAGCCGATCAAGCTAACGGAAACTCCAGGTCGCGGCTCGAGTCGCCCTCTCTGGAGGCCCTGTTGAGGCTCGCCGAGCCGGGACCAGCGGTGATCGCACGACGGCTGGCTGCGGCACGTACCCGACGGCTCCAAAGCGGAAGTGATGGACCGTGATCGGCTACACCACGACCGGGGACACGACCTGCGCCAGCCGGCCTTGTCCCGGAGAAGCAGAAACTGGCAGGTATGGGCAGACGACGTGGACGAACTGAAACGATGACCTGCAGGTACTGGCCCTTTCGGTTGACTGCTTGGAGAGGCGGATGTGGGACAGATCGAGCAGGGGCTTGAGCACGCATTGCGGACCCGGCCCACTCCCTCAAGTACCGGGACTCGCCTGCGGTTTATGCCGACAGTGCACCGTGGTTCAGCCGACAGGTGGCCACGGTGTTGGGGGTGTCGCAGCGCACTGTGCAGCGGCATGGGCCTCCGCCCGCGTGTGCTCCTTTGGCTGCGGCGGTAATGGGCAGCGTGACAGTGCCCGTCTTCGGCCTCGCGGTCGGCTGATCTGCTCACCGATGTCCCGTGGTGGGGGCGCGGGGGCGGCGGGCCCACCGCAGATCCCGGCCGGGGTCACCCGCACCACCCCGGCCACCAACACCCACACCCCCCCGGATTGAACGAAA
>NZ_JBIBZI010000027.1:41004-43851 GCF_043084105.1 Streptomyces sp. NPDC014676
GGGTGGGTCTTATATCCTCTCTTTTGCGCGTGGGTTCTCCCCTGTTCGCGCCCCCACCACGGGACATCAGGGCCGGGCTACCGGTCACCCCCGTTGACCCCAACACCGACCGCGACGGGATTTCCCGTACCGTCCGGGTTCCTCAGGGTGGTGAGCGAACCGATGTCCACCGCGTCCGGCGCCGCGGTGCGAGCGCTCGGTGAGCGGTTCAGCGCGCTGCCGCCGGGGTTGGTCGGTGCGCTGCCGTCGGGATTGGGCGGGATGACGCAGTTGGACTTGTCGGACTCGAGGGAGCCGTTGACGGCCGTCACGCAGAACTCGTAGTTCCATACGCCCGGGAACAGGAAGCCGACGCCGTAGTGGGTGTCCTCGATGATGTTCTCGTCGGCCTTCGGCGGGGTGGTGCCGCCGTCCTTGATGTTGGAGACCCACAGCCGGTAGCCGGCCGCCGAGTTCGCGCCGTTCCAGTCCAGTTCCACCGTGGTGGGATCGATGGTGGTCACCCGCAGGCCGGTCGGGGCGGCCGGGATACCGCCGCCGACCATCACCGGACGGGCCAGTGCGGGCAGCCCGCCGCCGGCGGCGTTCCAGGTGGCCGCCGCGACGAGGTAGCGGTGGCCCGGTTTCAGCCCGTAGATCTGCACTCGGTTGCCGCGGAAGCCGGTGCCGGTGAGCCAGGCGCCGGGCGTGTCCTTGTCGAAGAGGATCACTTCGTACCGGTCGATGGTGGTGGGGTAGTCAGGTGGTGCGATTTCGAGCTCGATGCCGTCCTGGCCGATGGGCCGGCTGGCGAGGATCCGCGGCGGTGGTGCCGTCTTCGGGTGGGCGACCGCGCTGACCGTGTTGGACCATGGGCCCTTGACGTTGTCACCGCCGATGGTACGCACCTGGTACTCCCAGTGGATGCCGTCGACGGTCCAGGTGGTGTCGGCACGGTTACTGTTGACGCGGCCCTCGCCCCAGGTCGTCTGGCCAGCGATCCGTGACCGCACGTCGTAGCCGAACGCCCCGTACACCGGGTTCCAGGTGACAGTCACGCCCTGGGGGCTGGACTCGGCCTTCAGACCGGTCGGCACGGGTGTCGGTCGGACCGGCAGGTTCTCAGGCGGGAGGGGTATCGGGCCCCGGCCCAGGCCGTATCGGTCGTGCAGGGTCTGCTCGAAGGCGATGGCGAGCTGGTACTCGCCGAAGGCGTTGGGGTGCAGGCCGTCGTAAGCGGCCGGGCAGGAGGCGGGGGCGCAGGAGTACTTTTTCTGCCAGTCGACGACCTCCACCTGGGAGATGGATTTGCTCAACCGGGGGGCCGCGTTTGCGAGCAGCCGGTTGAAGTTGTCGGTCTTGGTGATCAGATCGTCCCGGCCGCCGATCTTCGACCGGTGCGGTACGGTGGCCACCCCGAAGTCGACCCCCGGCCGGGCCGCGCGGGCCTGGTCGATGATGGTCTCGACGCTGTCCAGGGTGCCGTTCTCGTCGCTGACGAACCAGCCCATGTCGTTGAAGCCGGCCGCGAGCAGGACAAGGTCCGGCTTGTAGGTCTCGACCTGTCGGCGGATGTCGTCCTTGATCTGTGCGGCCTGTCTGCCCCAGTGCGCGTAGTGGTCGCTGTCGAAGGCGACCCCGGCCGCGTAGCCACCGTCGACGCGGATGCCCTGGTCCGCCGGCTTCTCGCCGACGAAGGGCGGCGGTTTCGGCGGGGAGGGCTGGTCAGGGGTGAACGTGCCGTGGTAGAGACCGACGAAGTCGACCGAGATGTTGTTCTCCTGGAACCACTGCCACAACCGGTAGCGCCAGGTGTAGTCGCCCTCGTGGCCCTGGCTGATCGAGTCGCCGACCACCATCACCCGGATCGTCGAGGGCCAGGCGGTGGCTCGCTGGCCCTGGAGCAATCGTTCGATGGCCAACCTAACGCTCTGCGCGAAGTCGGGGGTGAACAGGTTGCTGATGTACTCCAACGGGGTCGACCACGAGCCGAGCCGGGTACTGATGTTCCGCGCGGTCTTCCCCACCGCTTCGACCACCCGGGCCATCCCCTCCGCGGCCCATGCCTTCAGGCTCTCGCGGGCCGCCGAGCCCAACCCGGCCACCGCGCTCGCCACGAATACGGCGATCGCCTCCTTCCAGACGTCCGCGT
This sequence comes from Streptomyces sp. NPDC014676, assembly GCF_043084105.1. Taxonomy (NCBI): domain Bacteria; kingdom Bacillati; phylum Actinomycetota; class Actinomycetes; order Kitasatosporales; family Streptomycetaceae; genus Streptomyces; species Streptomyces sp. NPDC014676. The sequence continues at coordinate 43,136 of NZ_JBIBZI010000027.1, forward strand.
CGCCCAGCGACCGCCCGTCGAAGTAGGAGTTCAGCAGGTCACCGGTGAGCCCGGCCAGTCCGGCAGAGACGGCCGCGCAGATCGGTACGGCGAAAGGCGCGGCGGGGCCGAAGGAAAGTTCGCACACCTCAAGGGCCACCACCCACACCGCGTAGCCGACCGCGATGGCGATCATCTTCTGCCACCAGTTCGCCGAAGCGTTCACTTCGCCCGCGGGTATGACGATGACGAGGCTGTCGCCGACGACCTGGATACTGCCGTCGAACCGGACGTCGCTTTGCCGGTCGTAGAAGTCCACGTTGCTCTTCTGCGCCTGCAGGTCGAAGGACTCGCTGAGCGTGAGCCCTTTGTCCTTGTCGGCACGCACCGTGTCGACTATCTGCCGCATCTGCCGCTGCCACTCGTCCGGCCGCTGCGCGGTGTTGAAGTCGATGGCGGCCACCATGTCGGTGTCACTGTCCGCCAGCGGCCGCAGCGATCCCGCGTCGCGGGCGCATCCCATCCGCAACGCCGCCGTGCTCTCCGCGATCGACTGGCTGGCGAAGTTCGATCCAGCCGTGGCACACGCCTCTCCCGCCGCCTCGGCCGGTTCCGCCATCCCTGCCGTCATCAGCGTCACTGCTAACGAGTTGGTGCGTGATAGCGGGTGGGCATGCTCTGCTGGTGAAAGGCATGGTGGACCGTTCGGTTCTCACGCATCCGTTGTTCACGGGTGT
>NZ_JBIBZI010000028.1:0-39818 GCF_043084105.1 Streptomyces sp. NPDC014676
CCCGATCGAACCGACCGGGTCGGGGTATCAACATATCTGGCGTTGACTTTTGGCACGCTGTTGAGTTCTCAAGGAACGGACGCTTCCTTCGTACTTACCCTCGCGGGCTTTCCTCCGGGCGCTTCCCTTCGGTCTTGCGTTTCCGACTCTATCAGATCTTTCCGATCCGATTTCCTCGGTGCTTTCCGGGGTTCCGCTTCCGCGTTTCCCTTTCCGGCGGTTCCGACTTTATCAGAGATTCTGAGTCGGATTTCCCCTCCTCTGCCGGGCGACGGTTCCGACGCACGAAGTGGTCGGGTGCCCGATCGGGAGGAGTCGTAAACGTACTGGAGCGGGGCGCCTCGATGCAAATCGAGGCGCCCCGCTCCCGGTTCGCTCGTCCGTGCGGTCCGGCGGACCGTCAGACCTCCACCACCACGGGCAGGATCATCGGCCGGCGCCGGTAGGTGTCGGAGACCCACTTGCCCAGCGTGCGGCGGATGAGCTGCTGCATCTGGTGGGGTTCGACGACGCCGTCCTGGGCCGAGCGCTCCAGCGTCTCCGTGATCTTCGGGATCACCTCACCGAAGGCGGAGTCCTCGATACCGGAGCCGCGGGCCTGGACGTGGGGGCCGCCCGTGATCTTGCCGGTGGACGCGTCCATGACGACGAAGACCGAGATGATGCCCTCGTCGCCGAGGATCTTGCGGTCCTTGAGCGCAGGCTCGCCGACGTCACCGACGGAGAGGCCGTCGACGTAGACGTATCCCGCCTGGACCTTGCCGGAGATCTTGGCCTTGCCCTCGACGAGGTCGACGGCGACGCCGTCCTCGGCGATGACGATGCGGTCGTGCGGGACGCCGGTCAGGGCGCCCAGTTCGGCGTTGGCGCGCAGGTGGCGCCATTCGCCGTGCACCGGCATCAGGTTCTTCGGACGGCAGATGTTGTAGAAGTACAGCAGCTCGCCGGCCGAGGCGTGGCCCGAGACGTGGACCTTGGCATTGCCCTTGTGGACGACGTTCGCGCCCCAGCGGGTCAGGCCGTTGATCACGCGGTAGACCGCGTTCTCGTTGCCGGGGATGAGCGACGACGCCAGGATCACCGTGTCGCCGTCGACGATGCGGATCTGGTGGTCACGGTTGGCCATGCGGGACAGGGCGGCCATCGGTTCGCCCTGGGACCCCGTGCAGACCAGGACGACTTCGCTGTCCGGCAGGTCGTCCAGGGTCTTGACGTCCACGACCAGGCCCGGCGGGACCTTGAGGTAACCGAGGTCGCGGGCGATGCCCATGTTGCGGACCATGGAGCGGCCGACGAAGGCGACCCGGCGGCCGTACTCGTGTGCCGCGTCCAGGATCTGCTGGATGCGGTGGACGTGGCTGGCGAAGCTGGCCACGATGATCCGCTTGCGGGCGCCGGCGAAGACCTGGCGCAGGACGCCCGAGATGTCGCGCTCGGGCGGGACGAAGCCCGGGACCTCGGCATTCGTGGAGTCGGCGAGCAGAAGGTCGATGCCTTCCTCGCTGAGCCTGGCGAACGCGTGCAGATCCGTGAGGCGGTTGTCCAGCGGGAGCTGGTCCATCTTGAAGTCGCCGGTGTGGACCGCCATGCCGGCGGGCGTGCGGATGGCCACGGCGAGCGCGTCGGGGATGGAGTGGTTGACGGCGATGAACTCGCAGTCGAAGGGGCCGATGCGCTCGCGCTGTCCTTCCGCCACCTGGAGGGTGTACGGGCGGATGCGGTGCTCCTGGAGCTTCGCCTCGATGAGGGCGAGGGTGAGCTTGGAGCCGATCAGCGGGATGTCCGGCTTCTCGCGCAGGAGGAAGGGGACGCCGCCGATGTGGTCCTCGTGGCCGTGCGTGAGGACGATGCCCTCGATGTCGTCGAGGCGGTCCCGGATGGACGAGAAGTCCGGCAGGATCAGGTCGATGCCGGGCTGCTCCTCCTCGGGGAAGAGGACTCCGCAGTCGACGATCAGCAGGCGGCCTCCGTACTCGAAGACCGTCATGTTCCGGCCGATCTCGCCGAGACCGCCGAGCGGGGTGACGCGCAGGCCGCCTTCGGGGAGCTGCGGGGGCGGGCCGAGTTCAGGATGCGGATGACTCAAAAGACTCTCCTCAAACACGCGCGCCACGTACCGGTGGGGCACGTGGCGCGCATGACGTTCGTGCAGAAGCAGTTGTCGTATGGGGTGCGGGCACCGGTGGCCCGCTTATTCAGTTGTGAAGTCCGTCTGCGCGAGCGGTCGCGCGAAGTCTGGTTACTGGAGTTGTACCCCGCCGGCGGCAAGATCGATCTTGAGCTGCTCGATCTCTTCCGGCGTGCACTCGGCCATGGGGGCGCGCAGGGGTCCGGCGGGGAGGCCCTTGAGGGCGAGCGCCGCCTTGGTGGTCATCACGCCCTGGGTGCGGAACATGCCCGTGTAGACGGGGAGCAGCTTCTGGTGGATCTCGGTGGCCTTCTGGACGTCTCCGGAGGTGTACGCCTCGACCAGGGCGCGCAGCTCGGGGGTGACGAGGTGGCCGACGACCGAGACGAAACCGACCGCTCCGATGGAGAGCAGGGGCAGGTTCAGCATGTCGTCGCCGGAGTACCAGGCGAGGCCGGAGCGGGCGATGGCCCAGCCGGCGCGGCCGAGGTCGCCCTTGGCGTCCTTGTTGGCGACGATGCGCGGGTGCTCGGCGAGACGGACGATCGTCTCCGTGCCGATCGGGACGCCGCTGCGGCCGGGGATGTCGTAGAGCATGACCGGCAGCCCGGAGGCGTCGGCGACGGCCGTGAAGTGCCGGTAGAGGCCCTCCTGCGGGGGCTTGTTGTAGTACGGGGTGACCACCAGGAGGCCGTGCGCGCCGGCGCGTTCCGCGGCGCGGGCCAGTTCGATGCTGTGATGGGTGTCGTTGGTGCCGACCCCGGCCACGACCTGGGCACGGTCGCCGACCGCCGCCACGACGGCCCGCACGAGATCCGATTTCTCCGCGTCGCTGGTGGTGGGGGACTCGCCGGTGGTGCCGTTGATGATCAGGCCGTCGTTGCCTGCGTCCACCAGGTGGGTAGCGAGCCGCTGTGCGCCGTCGAGGTCGAGTGCGCCGTCCGCCGTGAAGGGCGTGACCATGGCGGTGAGGACCCGCCCGAAGGGGGTCTGCGGAGTGGAGGTCGGAGCCATGGGTTACACGCTACTCGCTGCTCAGGCCGGGGTCTTCCCTCGGGGGAGGCGGCAGGGTGGGACAAAAGGGGGACCCGGCACTGCCTGCTCGGGGGTTCAGGCAGTACCGGGCCCGTTTGATCAGGCTAGATGAACTTCACGAAATGCCGCAATACGGACACTTCGCCAGGTTGAACCGTACAAGTGTGCTCGCGGGCCTGAGCTGCGGTTCTACGGGGCCACCCGCCCGTTGGCGTTGAAGGCGGCGTACGTGAGCGGCATGAGACGGGCCCATTCGGCCTCCATCTTCTCGCCGACCATCTCGATCTCACGCTGCGGGAAGGACGGGACCTTCGCCAGCTCGTGCTGGGTGCGCAGGCCGAGGAAGTGCATCAGCGAGCGGGCGTTGCAGGTGGCGTACATCGAGGAGTACAGGCCGACGGGGAGCACCGCGCGGGCGACCTCGCGGGCGACGCCGGCGGCGAGCATCTCCTGGTACGCCTCGTACGCCTGCCGGTAGGAGTCCTCCATGGCGCGGCCGACGAGCTCCTGCTGGGCCGGGGTGCCCTCGACGAAGCGGTACTTGCCGGGGCGGCCCTCCTGGATCAGCTTGCGGGACTCGTCCGGGACGTAGAAGACCGGCTGGAGCTCCCGGTAGCGGCCCGACTCCTCGTTGTACGACCAGCCCACGCGGTGCCGCATGAACTCGCGGAAGACGAAGATCGGGGCGCTGATGAGGAAGGTCATCGAGTTGTGCTCGAAGGGGCTGCCGTGCCGGTCCCGCATCAGGTAGTTGATCAGGCCTTTGGAGCGCTCGGGATCCTTGTCCAGCTCGGCCAGGGACTGCTCGCCGATGGTCGAGACGCGGGCGGCGAACAGCACGTCGGCGTCGGACGCGGTGTGCTTGACCAGCTCGACGGTCACATCGCTGCGGAAGTCGGGCTTGAGGTCGTCGGCGGGGGTGTCGGTCACGGCGCGGGGGATCCTTCCATCACGTCTCTCGGGCGGCGCCCACTCTACGGCGCGGCACCGACAACGGGGCCTTCGGCGCCGGCAGGCGACATACGGCGGTGAACGGCGGCGAACTTCTGCGAATTCGGTGAAAGTGGGCACCTCTCGGAGCCGTCGTTCGTCTGTGGTGGTGACAGTGATTCGTTCGACACACGAAGGAGACGTGCACCAGATGTCCGGTCGGCGCGAACCCGTACCGTTCGCCTTTGTCGCCGAGGCCGACAGGTTCCGCAGCAATGTCACCCCGCCGCCCCGTGAGCGGGCCTCCGTCGGCCAGATGGCCGGGCGCTGGCTGCTGGGGCTCACCCTCGTGGCCGGGCTGGCGGGCTCTCTGGTCATCGGGATGCCGGCGATGTCCTCCGATCCCTCGGGGTCGGGGACACAGCAGTCACAGGCGTCCGAGGGGCGCTGAGCCGCCCCGGCCGTGGTCACCGGCTCCGTCCGGACCCCGAGGGTGGTGACCGGCGGCACGGATCGATAGCCTCACCGGGCACTGCTGACGCATGGATCGAGTGAGGACCCGTCGTGCCCCTGCCCTTCCTGACGGCCGACCGCGCTTTCGACACGGCGGACGATGTCGCCCTGCCGTACGACGACCGGGACCGCTGGCGGCGCCCGTACCGTCCCGGACCGTGGCGGGTGGGGGCGGCGGCGCTCCTGCTGCTGCTCGCGTCGTTCGTGCTGTTCGCGGCGGTGATCATCGCGGCGACGGCGACGCCGGCGTCCGCCGGGACGGTCTTCGCCATCGCCCTGGTCGGCGTCGTCTGCGCGCTGCGGCTGCTGCGCATGGGCGTGTGGGTGAGCTCCCGGGGGCTGCGCCACGTGGCCTTCGTGAGCACGCGTACGACGTCCTGGGAGCAGGTCGCCTCCGTGCGCACGGTGCAGCAGCCGGTGCGCTGGCTGGGGCTGCCCCGGACGGTGCAGGGGCAGGGGCTGGTCCTCGTCCGGCGGGGGCGTTCGGCTGAGTCGCCGGCGCCGCTGCTGACCTCGCACAACGCGGACTTCCTGGGGCGGGACCGGCTCGCCTTCGACCGGGCGGCCGACACCGTGGAGGCGTGGGCCGCCGAGTACCGGCGCGACTGAACGTGCGGGCCCCGGCCCCGGGCCCGCACGTTCAGCGAGAGGTCTTGTGCAGGGCGATCGCCCGCTGCATCGCCTTGCGGGCGCGGGGGGTGTCGCGGGCGTCGTGGTAGGCGACGGCGAGCCGGAACCAGCTGCGCCAGTCGTCGGGGGCGTCCTCCGTCTCGGCCTTGCGGCGGGCGAAGACCTCGTCGGCCGAGTCGCGGTCGACCCGGCCGCTGGGCAGCCGCTTCAGCTCGTCGACGGGCAGGCCTCCCTCGGCGTCGAGCAGGGCGGCGAGCCGGTTGGCGTCGCGGACGAACTCGGTGTTCTTCCACAGGAACCAGACACCGATGACCGGCAGGATCAGCACCGCCACGCCGAAGGTGACGGTGAGAGACGTGCCGGTCTCGATGAGCAGCACGCCACGGCTGCCGACCAGGACGAAGTAGACGACCAGGACGGCGGCCGTGATGGCGTAGGAGATCTTCGCGCGCATGGGGTCGGCTCGGGCTCAGTTCAGGTCGAGGAAGTGTTCCAGGCCGAAGGTCAGGCCGGGAGTGGTCACCACGCGGCGGGCGCCGAGCAGGATGCCGGGCATGAAGCTGCTGTGGTGCAGGGAGTCGTGGCGGACGGTGAGGGTCTCGCCCTCGCCGCCGAGCAGGACCTCCTGGTGGGCGAGGAGTCCGCGCAGCCGGATCGCGTGCACCGGGACCCCGTCGACGTCGGCGCCGCGGGCGCCGTCCAGGGCGGTGGCCGTGGCGTCCGGGGCGGGCGCGCTGCCGGCCTGGCGGCGGGCCTCGGCGATGAGCTGGGCGGTGCGCGTGGCGGTGCCGCTGGGGGCGTCCACCTTGTTCGGGTGGTGCAGCTCGACGACCTCGACGGATTCGAAGTACGGGGCGGCGATCTGTGCGAACTTCATGGTGAGGACCGCGCCGATGGAGAAGTTCGGCGCGATGAGCACGCCCGTCTCCGGGGACTGCTCCAGCCAGCCCCTCAGCTGCGCGAGGCGGTCGTCGGTCCAGCCGGTGGTGCCGACCACGGCGTGGATGCCGTGGCGCACGCAGAAGTCGAGGTTGCCCATGACCGAGGCGGGGGTGGTCAGCTCCACGGCGACCTGGGCGCCGTTCTCGGCGAGGGTCTCCAGCTTGTCGTCCCGGCCGAGGGCGGCCACCAGCTCCATGTCGTCGGCGGCCTCGACGGCCCGTACCGCCTCGGAACCGATCCGGCCCTTGGCACCGAGGACCGCCACGCGCAGCTTGCTCATGTCTGTTGCTTCCTTACGGGGGTGGGTCAGGCGACGGCGTCGTGCAGACGGGACGCCTGCTTGTCCTTGAGCGGGCCGATGACCGACAGGGAGGGCCGCCGTCCCAGGACGTCGCGGGCGACCGAGCGGACGTCGTCCGGGGTCACCGAGGCTATCCGGGTCAGCATGTCGTCGACCGACATCTGCTCGCCCCAGCACAGTTCGCTCTTGCCGATACGGTTCATCAGCGCGCCGGTGTCCTCGAGGCCGAGGACGGTGGAGCCCTTCAGCTGGCCGACGGCGCGCTCGATCTCGTCGTCGGGCAGTCCGTGTTCGGCGACGTGGTCGAGTTCGTCGCGGCAGATCTTCAGCACGTCGTGCACCTGGGAGGGCCTGCAGCCCGCGTACACGCCGAACAGGCCGCAGTCGGCGAAGCCCGAGGTGTACGAGTAGACGCTGTAGGCCAGTCCGCGCTTCTCCCTGACCTCCTGGAAGAGGCGGGAGGACATGCCGCCGCCGAGGGCGGTGTTCAGCACACCCAGGGCCCAGCGCCGCTCGTCGGTGCGGGACAGGCCCGGCATGCCGAGGACGATGTGCGCCTGTTCCGTCTTGCGGCCGATGAGCTCGACCCGGCCGGCGGTGCGCAGCGCGCGGCTGCCGCCGCGCGGGGCGATCGGTTCGGCGTCGGTGTTCCTGAGGGCGCCGGCCTTCTCGAAGGCGGCCCGGACCTGGCGTACGACCTTGTTGTGGTCGATGTTGCCGGCGCAGGCGACCACGAGGTGGGTCGGGTCGTAGTGCTTCTTGTAGAAGCGGCGGATGCGGTCGGCGGTGAGGGCGTTGACCGTGTCGACCGTGCCGAGGACGGGGCGGCCGAGGGGGTTGTCGCCGAACATGGTGTGCGCGAACAGGTCGTGCACGCAGTCGCCCGGGTCGTCCTCGGTCATCGCGATCTCTTCGAGGATGGCGCCGCGTTCGACGTCGACGTCCTCCTCCTGGATCAGCGAGCCGGTCAGCATGTCGCACACCACGTCGATGGCGAGCGGCAGGTCGGTGTCGAGCACGCGCGCGTAGTAGCACGTGTACTCCTTGGCCGTGAACGCGTTCATCTCGCCGCCGACGGCGTCGATGGCGGAGGAGATGTCCAGGGCGGACCGGCGGGAGGTGCCCTTGAAGAGCAGGTGCTCCAGGTAGTGGGTGGCGCCGTTCAGGGCCGGGGTCTCGTCGCGGGAGCCGACGTGGGCCCAGATGCCGAAGGTCGCCGAGCGGACCGAGGGCAGTGTCTCGGTGACGATGCGCAGGCCACCGGGGAGGGTGGTCCTGCGGACCGTACCGATGCCGTTCTCGCCCTTGATCAGGGTTTGGGTACGGGCGACGGCCCGCGCCTCCGAGGAGGTGCGGGCCGTCGCCTTGGAGCTACGGGACGTCACTGGTCGGCGTCGTCCTTCTTGTCGTTGTCGGAAGCGTCCTCTTCGCCCTCGATCACGGGGATCAGGGAGAGCTTGCCGCGGGAGTCGATCTCGGCGATCTCGACCTGGACCTTGGCGCCCACGCCGAGGACGTCCTCGACGTTCTCCACGCGCTTGCCGCCGGCCAGCTTGCGGATCTGCGAGATGTGCAGCAGACCGTCCTTGCCGGGGAGCAGGGAGACGAAGGCGCCGAACGTCGTCGTCTTCACGACCGTACCCAGGTAGCGCTCGCCGACCTCGGGCATCGTCGGGTTGGCGATGCCGTTGATCGTGGTGCGGGCGGCCTCGGCGGCCGGGCCGTCGGCGGCACCGATGTAGATCGTGCCGTCGTCCTCGATCGTGATCTCGGCGCCGGTGTCCTCCTGGATCTGGTTGATCATCTTGCCCTTGGGGCCGATGACCTCACCGATCTTGTCGACCGGGATCTTCACGGTGATGATCCGCGGCGCGTTCGGGGACATCTCGTCCGGCGTGTCGATCGCTTCCATCATCACGTCGAGGATGTGGAGGCGGGCGTCACGGGCCTGCTTGAGGGCGGCGGCCAGGACGGAGGCCGGGATGCCGTCCAGCTTGGTGTCGAGCTGGAGGGCGGTCACGAACTCCTTGGTGCCGGCGACCTTGAAGTCCATGTCGCCGAAGGCGTCCTCCGCACCGAGGATGTCGGTGAGGGTGACGTAGTGCGTCTCGCCCTCGATCTCCTGGGAGATCAGGCCCATGGCGATACCGGCGACGGGGGCCTTCAGCGGCACACCGGCGTTCAGCAGCGACATGGTGGAGGCGCAGACCGAGCCCATCGACGTCGAGCCGTTGGAGCTCAGCGCCTCGGAGACCTGACGGATCGCGTAGGGGAACTCCTCGCGCGTCGGCAGGACCGGCACGAGGGCGCGCTCGGCGAGGGCGCCGTGGCCGATCTCGCGGCGCTTCGGGGAGCCGACGCGGCCGGTCTCGCCGGTGGAGTACGGCGGGAAGTTGTAGTTGTGCATGTAGCGCTTGCGGGTCACCGGGGAGAGGGTGTCCAGCTGCTGCTCCATGCGGAGCATGTTGAGGGTGGTGACGCCCAGGATCTGGGTCTCGCCACGCTCGAACACCGCGGAGCCGTGCACGCGCGGAATGGCCTCGACCTCGGCGGCCAGGGTGCGGATGTCGGTGACACCGCGGCCGTCGATGCGCTTCTTCTCCTTGATGACGCGCTCACGGACCAGGGACTTGGTCAGCGAGCGGTACGCGGCGGAGATCTCCTTCTCGCGGCCCTCGAACTCCGGCAGGAGCTTCTCGGCGGCGAGCGCCTTGACGCGGTCCAGCTCGGCCTCGCGCTCCTGCTTGCCGGCGATGGTCAGCGCGGAGGCGAGCTCCGGCTTCACGGCGGCGGTGAGGGCCTCGAGGACGTCGTCCTGGTAGTCCAGGAAGATCGGGAACTCGCCGGTCGGCTTGGCGGCCTTCGCGGCGAGGTCGGCCTGGGCCTTGCAGAGGACCTTGATGAAGGGCTTCGCGGCCTCCAGACCGGCGGCGACGACCTCCTCGGTCGGCGCCTCGGCGCCGCCCTCGACCAGCTTGATGGTCTTCTCGGTGGCCTCGGCCTCGACCATCATGATCGCGACGTCGCCGTCCTCCAGGGTGCGGCCCGCGACGACCATGTCGAAGACGGCGTCCTCGAGCTCGGAGTGCGTCGGGAACGCCACCCACTGGCCGTTGATCAGCGCGACGCGGACGCCGCCGATCGGGCCGGAGAAGGGCAGGCCGGCCAGCTGGGTGGACGCGGAGGCGGCGTTGATCGCCACGACGTCGTACAGGTGGTCGGGGTTGAGCGCCATGATGGTGGCGACGACCTGGATCTCGTTGCGCAGGCCCTTCTTGAAGGACGGGCGCAGCGGGCGGTCGATGAGGCGGCAGGTGAGGATGGCGTCCTCGGAGGGCCGGCCCTCGCGGCGGAAGAAGGAGCCGGGGATCTTGCCGGCCGCGTACATCCGCTCCTCGACGTCCACCGTGAGCGGGAAGAAGTCGAGCTGGTCCTTGGGGTTCTTGGAGGCGGTGGTGGCCGACAGCACCATGGTGTCGTCGTCCAGGTAGGCCACGGCGGAGCCGGCGGCCTGCTTGGCCAGGCGGCCCGTCTCGAAGCGGATGGTGCGGGTGCCGAAGGAGCCGTTGTCGATGACGGCCTCGGCGTAGTGGGTCTCGTTCTCCACTAGCGTTTTCTCCGTTACTTTGTCGTCTTTACGTCCCGCTTCGCCCGTGTGGCGGGGGGACGGGGGCGGAGAAGCGCTCCACTGGTGCGGGCCGGTCTTCGATCGAAGCTCCCGGGATTCACTCTCCCGGGGGCCACTACCGAGGACCGGCGGCGGCGAGGTGCGCTTCTCCTCGTGCGTCGTTCGTACCTATTGCGTTGTGCTACCACACTACAAAGGTGCGGTGACAGTCCGCACGTACAGCAAAGGGAGCGGCCCCCTTTTCCCGGGAACCGCTCCCTTCACGGCGTCTTACTTGGCGCCCGCCGCACCGCGGCGGATGCCGAGGCGGTCGACCAGCGCGCGGAAGCGCTGGATGTCCTTCTTGGCGAGGTACTGCAGCAGCCGGCGGCGCTGACCGACCAGGATGAGCAGACCACGGCGGGAGTGGTGGTCGTGCTTGTGGGTCTTGAGGTGCTCCGTCAGGTCGGAGATCCGACGGGAGAGCAGAGCGACCTGGACCTCGGGGGAGCCGGTGTCACCCTCCTTGGTACCGAACTCGGAGATGATCTGCTTCTTCACTGCGGCGTCGAGCGACACGCGTACTCCTCATAGTCTGTGAGTGGCCACCGAGTGCCCCCGGTCTTCTTCTCGGGGGGTCTTCCATGACTCGGAAGGCGGGGATCCGCTGGGCGCGGCCTCCGGAGCGGGCTCGCTCCGGGGGTGCGTACACACACGGCCGTCACTCAGCGTACCAGGCTGCAACGGGGCCCTTCCCCCCGGTCCGCCGAACCGGCCGAGCCGGACGTCGCAGGCCACTAGGGTGAGCGCTCGGATCAGTTCACACGTCGGGAAGGGGTCGCTGCGGCATGGCGGAGACGGCTGAGGAGATCAAGGCGCGCAAGGAGCGGGAGAGGGACGAGCTCTACGCCCTCGACATCTCCGGTGTCGAGTGGCACAGCGCGCCGGGCACCGAGGAGCACGAGGAGCGGGTCGAGATCGCGTACCTGCCCGGGGGTGCCGTGGCCATGCGGTCCTCGCTCGACCCGGACACGGTGCTGCGGTACACGGAGGCGGAGTGGCGGGCCTTCGTGCTGGGGGCGCGGGACGGCGAGTTCGACCTGGAGCCGGCGCCGGGCGACGGAGGGCTCACCGCGGCCTCCGAGTGATGTGGAGATGTGGCAACGGGCGGTACGCGTGCGTGCCGTCCGTTGGTCTGTGTGTCAACGGGCGTATGTCCGGGGCGGGTTGATGATGTCATGCGTGCGATGGACTGAGTGGTCGGTCTGTTGACCGTTGCATGAGCGTTGAGCGAGTTTGCCCACTTAAGTAGTGGAATCTGTACGGTTCTTGGCCGCGGGACGTGGGGCGGAGCAACCCGTGCCGAGGGGTGGGCGGGGCTGACGGGGTGGGGCTACTGGTGATTAGGCTGGTACCCGGCGCGACGCCAGAACCCGCGAACCGGGACCCGGCGTCCTACGGGGAGGGCACATGGTCGCCCCCAGCACGCACGAGGGTGCTCGACCACACCAGGAGGAACTGTGAGCAGCGATCGGGACGGGACGCGCGGGGGCTGGGCGACACCCGGCGATGACCAGCCCGACGCGGAGTCCGCCATCGAGACGACGGGCGAGTTCACCATCGACTACGCGCCGCCGGCCTGGTACACGCAGAACGCTTCGGGGAGTTCGGAGTCGGGGGCGTCGTCCGCTCCGTCGGCCTCCGGTTCCCCGCCCGCTCCGGCTCCCTCCCCTCATGGGCCCGTTCCGCCGCTGCCGGGGCTGACTCCGCCGCCGCACGCGGTGGGGGCCGCGGGTCCGTCGTCCCTTCCGGCGCAGCCGCCCGCGCCCGCGCCGGGGGCGCCCTTCACTCCGCCCGCGCCCGCACCGGGCGCCCCGTTCACGCCTCCGGCGCCCGCGCCCGCCGCGCCGTTCACGCCGCCGCCCGTGCCACCGTCCGGGGGGCCGGTGGCCGTGCCGAGGCTTCCGGTGGGGAGCGGGTTCGAGCCGCAGCGGCCGGAAGCGGAGAAGGAGCCCGAGGAGTCGGGTGCGGCTTCCCCTTCGGCCGTACCGGACATCCCGGTCGGTGGGTTCCAGGCCGGCAACGGTGATCTGGAGAGCGGTGCGACGATCCGCTTCTCCGCCGCCGCGCTGAAGCGGGAGATCGCGGAGCGCGAGGCGGAGGCCGAGGCGGAGGCCGAGGCGGACGCGAAGGACGAGGCCGGGGCCGAGGCTGGCACGGAGGACGGGGCCGGGGCCCAGGCGCGGCTGGAGCCGTCCGACGGTGAGGACGGGACCGACGGCGACGCCGGGAGCACCGCGGAGATGTCCGACACCGCGGTGAGCCCGTCGGACGCCGACGAGGCCGAGGCGGCGTCCGGTACGTCCGACGAGCGTGAAGTCGGCGAGGTCTCCGACTCGGAGGACGTCGCACCTGAGGACGCCGAGTCCCCGGTGACCGACGGGGAGGACGACGCCACGCCGGCGGAGCCCGAGGACGCGGTGCCCGCCGAGGACGTGCCGGTGACGGACGAGTCGACGGCCGTCGAGCCCGAGGACGCCGAGCCGGTGAACGACGCGGTGCCCGCCGAAGCGGCTCCCGCAAAGGCCCCTGAGGACAGCACGCCCCAGGAGGCCGTTCCGGCCACGTCCGACGCCCCGCCCGCCTGGACTCTCCCGGCGCCGCAGGACGTGCCCCCGGCGCCGTCGGCGTACCCCGCCGCCCCGGCGCCGGCCGGCCAGTGGCCCGCGCAGCCGCAGCAGCCGCCCGCCCAGCCGGCGGACGCGGGCGCGCGGCCTCAGCCCGCGGCAGCGCAGGACCGGCCGGCCGCCCCTGCCCAGCAGCCGCCGTTCCAGCCCCAGGCGCCGCAGCCCGCGCCCGCCGCCTGGAACCCGCCGGCCGCCCCGCAGCCCGGGTACGGCTTCCCCCAGCCGGGCGCCGCCCCGACGCCCCCGGTTCAGCCCGCCGGCGCCCCCGGTGGGGCGAGCCCGCAGGCGGGCTACGGCTTCCCGCAGCCCGGCGCGGCAGCCCCACAACCCCCCGCACAGCAGCCCGACGCCCCCGCCGGCTACGGCTTCCCCCAGCCGGGCGCCGCTCCCACGCCCCCGGCCCAGCCCGCCGGGTACGGCTTCCCGCCCGCCGGTGCCCCCGGTCCGACGAACCCACAGCCCGAGGCCGCCCCCGCACCCAGCCCACAGACCGACTACGGCCTCCCCCAGCCCGGCACGGCAGCCCCACAGCAGCCCGGCACTCCGCCCGCCCCGGCGCCGAGCACCCCGGCCGGCTACGGCTTCCCGCAGCCGGGCGCCGCCCCGACGTCGGCTCCGCAGCCCGGCGCGACGGCCCCGCAGCCCCCTGCACAGCCCCAGCCCGGCATCCCGGCGCCCGACGCCCCCGCCGGCTACGGCTTCCCCCAGCCGGGCGCCGCCCCGACGCCCCCGGCCCAGCCCGCCGGGTACGGCTTCCCGCCCGCCGGTGCTCCCGGCGCGGCAGCTCCCCAGCCCCCGGCGCAGCAGCCCGGGAGTGCTCCCGCTCCCGGCGCGCACGCCGGTTACGGCCTCCCTCAGCCCGGCGCGGCGGTTCCGCAGCAGCCCTTCGGGCAGCCCCGGCCCGGCACCCCGCCCGTGCCCGATCCTCAGGCCGGTCACGGCTTCCCCCAGCAGCAGCCCGTCGATCCGCGTACCGGGGCCGCCTGGCCGCAGCCCGTTCAGCACGACCAGCGGCAGCCGACCAATCCCGGTGCGGCGCCCCTCGGTTACACCGCCGCCGTGGAGCTGTCCTCGGACCGGCTGCTCAACAGCAAGAAGCAGAAGGCGAAGAGCAGCCGTCCCGCGGCCGGCGGTTCGCGTTTCAAGCTGGGCGGGAAGAAGGAGGAGGCCGAACGGCAGCGGAAGCTGGAGCTGATCCGCACGCCGGTGCTGTCCTGCTACCGCATCGCCGTCATCAGCCTCAAGGGCGGCGTCGGCAAGACGACCACGACCACCGCCCTCGGCGCCACCCTCGCCACCGAGCGGCAGGACAAGATCCTCGCGATCGACGCCAACCCGGACGCCGGTACGCTCGGCCGCCGGGTGCGGCGCGAGACCGGGGCCACCATCCGCGACCTCGTCCAGGCGATCCCGTACCTCAACTCGTACATGGACATCCGGCGGTTCACCTCCCAGGCGCCGTCCGGTCTGGAGATCATCGCCAACGACGTCGATCCGGCCGTGTCCACGACGTTCAACGACGAGGACTACCGGCGCGCGATCGACGTGCTCGGCAAGCAGTACCCGGTCATCCTCACCGACTCCGGTACGGGTCTGCTCTACAGCGCCATGCGCGGCGTGCTGGACCTCGCCGACCAGCTCATCATCATCTCCACGCCGTCCGTGGACGGTGCGAGCAGTGCCAGTACGACGCTGGACTGGCTGTCCGCGCACGGGTACGCCGACCTCGTCTCGCGGTCCCTGACCGTGATCTCCGGGGTGCGCGAGACCGGCAAGATGATCAAGGTCGACGACATCGTGGCGCACTTCCGGACCCGGTGCCGGGGCGTGCTCGTCGTGCCGTTCGACGAGCATCTGGCCGCCGGTGCGGAGGTCGACCTCGACATGATGCGGCCGAAGGTGCGGGAGGCGTACTTCAACCTCGCGGCGCTGGTCGCCGAGGACTTCGTACGGCATCAGCAGTCGCACGGTCTGTGGACCTCCGACGGCAACCCGCCTCCGGTCGCCGCCCCGCCGCTGCCGGGCCAGCCCTTCCCCGGCCAGCCCATGCCCGGACAGCCCATGCCCGGTCAGGCCATGCCCGGTCAGGCCGTTCCCGGTCAGCCGGGCCCGTACCCCCAGCAGCCGCAGCCCGGACAGCCCCCGGCCCAGCCCGGCCACCCGTACCCGCAGGTCCCGGGCCAGCCCTATCCTCCTCACCCCGGCCGGCAGTAAAGCCCCGCAACCGAGCGGCCCCTTTCGAGGGGCCGCTTTCGCGTGCAAGGCCGAAATCCGCCGCCAGGCCCTGGCCAGCAGCGCGTCACCGGTCTCGACCAATGAGCGCGCCATGTACATCAACTCGTTGTTTTCGCAGGCCACATGGGGTGTCCGCGCCGTTGACGCTCGCGATGGTCGCTGATAGACACACTCATCACTCATCTGATCAATCCGCCCTTCCTGTGCGAGCGATGACGCGAGGTCAGCGACCATGGAAACGAACGATCAGTACGGCGGTCACCACCGCACCCCGGGCCGCACCCGGCTCGTCATGACGGCCGGCGCCGCCGCGCTCACCCTCAGCGCCGGGCTCGCCACCCCGCTCAACCCGGCGCCGCAGCAGGCGCGGGCGGCCGACGACGGCACCAAGGTGCTGACCGTCGCGGTGGCGCAGAGCGTCGACTCGCTCAGCCCGTTCCTGGCGGTACGGCTGCTCAGTACGAGCGTCCACCGGCTCACCTACGAGTACCTGACGAACTACGACCCCGAGGACAACCACGTCGTCCCCGGCCTGGCCACCAAGTGGGAGTCGTCGCCGGACAAGCTGACCTGGACGTACACCATCCGCTCGGACTCCGCCTGGTCGGACGGAGAGCAGGCCACCGCCGAGGACGCGGCCTGGACGTTCAACACGATGATGAAGGACCCCGGCGCGGCCACCGCGAACGGCAGCTACGTCGCCAACTTCGAGAAGGTGACCGCGCCGAGCCCCACCGAGCTGGTCATCGAGCTGAAGAAGCCGCAGGCCACGATGACGGCGCTGGACGTGCCGATCGTGCCCAAGCACGTGTGGGAGAAGGTCGACGACTACGCGAAGTTCAACAACGACAAGGACTTCCCCGTCGTCGGCAACGGGCCGTTCGTCCTCACCGACTACAAGCCGGACAGCTATGTACGGCTGAAGGCCAACAAGGACTTCTGGCGCGGGTCGCCCAAGTTCGACGAGCTGGTCTTCCGCTACTACAAGGACCAGGACGCCGCGGTGTCGGCGCTGCGCAAGGGCGAGGTGTCGTTCGTCGCCGGGTCGCCGTCCCTGACGCCGGCCCAGACGCAGGCGCTGAAGAGCGAGAAGAACATCCGGGTCAACGACGCGCCCGGGCGCCGCTTCTACGCGCTGGCCACCAACCCGGGCGCCAGGGCGAAGAACGGCGAGAAGATGGGTGACGGACACCCCTCGCTGCTCGACCAGCGGGTGCGCAACGCGCTGTTCATGGCGGTGGACCGGAAGACCATCATCGACAAGGTGTTCCAGGGGCACGCCGTGGAGGGCGCCGGCTACATCCCGCCGCGCTTCTCGCAGTACTACTGGGAGCCGTCGGCCGGCCAGGAGCTGGCGTACGACCCGGCGGAGGCGGCCCGGCTGCTCGACCGGGCCGGCTACAGGAAGAACGGTGACGGCAAGCGGGTCGGCAAGGACGGCAAGCCGCTCGACTACCGCGTGCTGTGCCACGCCACCGACCCGAACGACAAGGCGGTCGGCCAGTATCTCGAGGAGTGGTGGGGCGACCTCGGTATCGGGGTGACGCTCAACTGCCTGGACAACGTCACCGATCCCTGGCTCGCCGGTGAGTACGACCTCGCCTTCGACGGCTGGTCGGTCAACCCGGACCCCGACTTCGTCCTGTCCATCCACACCTGCGCGGCGCTCCCGGCGACCCCGGAGGAGACCGGCGCGACCGACAACTTCATCTGCGACAAGACGTACGACGAGCTGTACGCGCGGCAGCTCGCCGAGTACGACGCCGGCAAGCGGGCGGACATCGTCAAGCAGATGGAGTCGCGGCTGTACGACCTCGGGTACATGAACGTCATGGCGTATCCGAACGCGGTCGAGGCGTACCGCACGGACCAGATCGAGTCGATCACCACCATGCCGGCGAAGGCGGGCAACATCTACGGCCAGGACGGCTACTGGAGCTGGTGGTCGGCGGTGCCGGCGGACTCCGGTGGCGGGGGCGGTGACGCGTCGTCGACGGGCGTGGTCGTCGGGATCGTCGCGGGTGTCGTCGTCCTCGCGGGGCTGGGGGTCTTCGCGGCGATGCGGCGACGGACCACGGCCGAGGACCGCGAGTAGGCGGCGGACACCCATGACCGCTGACGCGACATCCGCATCGACAGGGGGCACGGGGGCCGCCGGTCCGGCGAAGGACGGACCGGCGGCCGTCCGCGGGCCGCGCGAGCCGCACGGGCCACGCGGCCGCCGTATCACCACCGCGTATCCGCGCTATGTGGCGGGCAAGCTCGCCGGTGCGGCCGTGTCCCTGCTCGCCGTCCTCGTCACCAGTTTCTTCCTCTTCCGGCTGATCCCCGGCGACCCGGTGAAGTTCATGACCGGTGGCCGCCAGGTGTCGGCCGAGCAACTGGCCGCATACCGGGAGCAGTTCGGGCTCGACCTGCCGTTGTGGCAGCAGTTCACCGACTACTGCGGCAAGGCGCTCACCGGTGATCTGGGGACGTCGTACCAGTTCAACGCGCCGGTGGCCGACAAGATCACGGAGGCGCTGCCGAACACGCTGCTGCTCACCGGTACCGCCTTCGTCCTCTACACGGCGCTCGGGATCGTCCTGGGCACCCGGTCGGCGTGGCGGCACGGACGGCTCGGCGACAAGCTCAACACCGGGCTGGCGCTGACGCTGTACTCCCTCCCCTCCTTCTGGCTGGGCCTGCTGCTGATCACCACGTTGTCGGTGGGGATCGGGCCGCTGCCGGGACTGTTCCCGACCGGTGGGATGGAGTCCGGCGGGGAGGAGGGCTTCGCGTACGTCGTGGACGTGGCGCACCACCTGGTACTGCCGGTGGTGACGCTGGTGGCCGTGGATTACGGGCAGACGCTGCTGGTGACGCGGTCGGCGCTGCTGGACGAGATGGGCAGCGACTATCTGACGACCGCGCGGGCCAAGGGGCTGCGCGACGACCTCGTACGGCGTCGGCACGCGGTGCCCAACGCGCTGCTGCCGACCGTGACGCTGATCTTCATCAATCTCGGGCGGACGGTGGCCGGTGTGATCCTGGTGGAGACGGTCTTCTCCTGGCCGGGCCTGGGAGGGCTGTTCTACCAGGCGCTGAGCGTGCCCGATCTGCCGCTGGTGCAGGGGCTGTTCTTCGTGTTCGCCGCCGCGGTGGTCGTGATGAACACGCTCGCCGATCTGATCTATCCGCTGTTCGATCCCCGGGTGGGCCGATGACGACCGAGAAGACACCGGCCGCGCGCCCCAGCGCCCTGGCGTGGCAGCGGCGCCGGGCCTCGGCCGTGCGGTTCTGGCGGCAGTACCGCACCCACCGGGCCGGCCTCTTCGGCCTCGCCACGCTCGCGCTGTTCGCGCTGCTCGCCCTGGCCGCTCCGCTGGTCGTCGGATCCGACGTGGCCGACGTGACCGACGCACCGGGCAGCCCGCTGGAGAGCCCGAGCCCGGAACTCCCCTTCGGGGCCGACCGGTTCGGGCGGAATCTGCTCGGCCTGGTGATCTGGGGTGCGCGGGTGTCGCTGCTGGTGGGGCTGCTGGCGGCCGTCCTGTCGGTGGCGATCGGCACGGTGATCGGGGTGACGGCGGGGCACTTCCGGGGCTGGTACGCGACGGTGGTGATGCGGATCACCGACTGGTTCCTGGTGATGCCGACGCTGGTGCTGGCGATCGCGCTGGCCACGGTGATGTCCCGCTCGCTGCTGACGATCGTCGTGGCGATCGGGGTGACGACCTGGCCGACGACGGCCCGGCTGGTGCGGGCGCAGACGCTGGCGGTGGAGACCCGGCCGTACATCGAGCGGGCGCGGGCGCTCGGCGGCGGGCACTGGCACATCATGTCCCGGCACGTGCTGCCCAATGTGATGCCGCTGGTGCTGGCGCAGACGACGCTGATCATCTCCTCGGCGATCCTGGCGGAGGCGACGCTGGCCTTCCTGGGGCTCGGCGATCCGACGGTGGTGTCGTGGGGCGGGCTGCTGCAGGACGCCCGGGAGGCGGGTGCGGTCAGTGCCGGGCACTGGTGGTACCTGGTGCCGCCGGGCATCGCCATCGCCGTGGTGGCGCTGGCGTTCACACTGTGCGGACGGGCCGTGGAGTCCGTCCTCAACCCCAGGCTGGGGGTGTCCCGTTGAGTCTGCTCGACGTCAGAGGGCTGACGGTCACGTACGCGGGCGGGGCGGCCGCCGTGCGCGGGGTGGACCTACGGCTGGACGCGGGCCGCAAGCTGGGGATCGCCGGGGAGTCGGGCTGCGGCAAGTCCACCCTGGCGCTGGCGCTGCTGCGGCTGCTCCCGGCCGGGACCCGGGTCGGCGGGGAGATCCTGCTGGACGGCGAGGACGTACTGGCCATGAAGTGGGGCCGGGTACGGGCGGTCCGCTGGGCCGGGGCGTCCATCGTGTTCCAGGGTGCGATGCACTCCCTCAACCCCGTGCGGCGCATCGGCGACCAGATCGCCGAGCCGATCCTGCTGCACCGGAAGGCCACCCCGGCCGGGGCGCGGAAGAGGACCGGGGAGTTGCTGGAGCACGTCGGTCTTCCGGCCGCCCGTGCGTCGGCGTACCCGCACGAGCTGTCCGGCGGCCAGCGGCAGCGCGTCATGATCGCCATGGCGCTGGCCTGCGATCCGCGGCTGATCATCGCCGATGAGCCGACGACCGCGCTGGATGTGATGATCCAGGCGCAGATCCTGCGGCTGATCGAGCACCTGGTCGCGGACCAGGACGTGGGGCTGATCATGATCAGCCATGACCTCGCGGTGCTCGCCGGCACCTGTGACCGGCTCGCGGTGATGTACGCGGGCCGGGTGGTCGAGGAGGGTCCGGCGGGAGAGGTGTACGAGGCCGCCCGCCACCCCTACGCCCAGGCGCTGTCGGCCGCGTTCCCGCGCATCGGCGACCCGGCGTCGCGCTTCGCGCCGCGTGGCCTGCCGGGCGACCCGCCGGACCCGGCGGCGCTGCCGCCGGGCTGCACGTTCCATCCACGGTGCCCGGTGGCGCTGGAGTCCTGCGCCACGGAGGACCAGCCGCTGCGGAACGCGGGCCCGGACCGGCGGGCGGCGTGCGTACGGGTCGCCGCGGCGGCCGAGCCGACCGGGCGGGCCGAGTCGGCCGGGCGGGCCGAGTCGGCCGGGCGGGCCGAGTCGGCCGGTCCGGGCAAGCCGGCCGAGCCGGGCAAGCCGGCCGACGAACCGGATTCCCCGCGGGACACTCCGCCCGACGGCTCGAAGGCGCGGCGGAACACGGCGGACGGTGGCCCGGTTCCCCGTCGGAACACGGTGGACGACGATCCGGATCCCCGGCCGGGCAAGGCAGCCGACGACTCCGGCACCCGGCACGGCACGACAACCGACGCACCCGACCCCCGGCACGGCACGGCAGCCGACCCCCCGGCGCCCCGGCGGAACGCGGCAGCCGGTGATCCGGGAGGCCTGGAGGAAGCGAGGCCCAGTACCCCATGACCACCTCCACCACCCCCCTCCTGAGCGCCCAGGGTGTGCGCATCGCCTTCCCGGGGCGGCACGGCGCGCCGGACGCCCGTGCCGTGGACGGTGTCGACCTGGACATCCGTCCCGGTGAGATCGTCGCCCTGGTCGGTGAGTCGGGCTGCGGCAAGACGACGCTGGCCCGCGCCCTGCTGGGTCTGGTCGAGCCGACCGCGGGCCGGGTCACCTTCGACGGACGGCCGCTGGAGTACTCGGGCCGCGCCCTGAAGGCGTACCGCAGGCGCGTGCAACTGGTGCTGCAGGACCCGAACGGATCGCTCAACCCCCGGCACACGGTGTACGACGCGGTGGCCGAGGGGCTGCGTATCCACGGCCACGGCGGTGACGAGCGGGCCGCGGTCGCCGACGCCCTGTCCCTGGCCGGCCTGCGCCCGCCGGAGCGCTTCCTCCTGCGCTATCCGCACGAGCTGTCCGGCGGTCAGCGGCAACGCGTGGTGATCGCGGGCGCACTGGTGCTGGAGCCCGAACTCCTCGTCGCCGACGAGCCGGTGGCCTCCCTCGACGCGTCGGTACGCGGGGAGATCCTCGCCCTGCTGCTACGGCTGCGCGCCGAACTGGGCCTGTCCGCGCTGGTCGTCACGCACGACCTCGGACTGGCCTGGAACATCGCCGACCGGGTCGCGGTGATGTACCTGGGCCGGATCGTGGAGACCGGGGCGGTGGAGCAGGTCCTGACGGCCCCCCGGCATCCGTACACCCGGGCCCTGCTGTCGGTCCTCCCCGAGGCGCCGGGTGAGCCGGTGGTCCTCACGGGCGAGCCCCCGGACCCGTCCCGCGTCCCGTCCGGCTGCCGGTTCCACGCCCGCTGCCAGATCCTGGCGGGCGGCGAGGCGGACCGGGCGGGGGTGGCGGAGGCGTGCCGGGGCCGGGACCCGGAGATCCTCGACGGGGGCGGCGCGGCCCAGGTGGCGTGCCACTGGGCGCACGCCGGGAGGAGCTGACCGGCTACGGCTTCCCGGCCGCGGCCACGAGGGCCTTGCAGCGCTCGACGTCCTCGGCCATCTGCTCCAGCAGCGCCTCCAGCGTGTCGAACTTCGCCTGACCGCGTACGAAGGCCAGGAAGTCGACGGCGACATGGAGGCCGTACAGGTCGAGGCCGACACGGTCGATGGCGTACGCCTCGACCGTGCGCTCGGTGCCGTCGAACTGGGGGTTGGTACCGACGGAGATCGCGGCCGGCATGGCCTCGCCCTGGGCGTGCAGCCAGCCGGCGTAGACGCCGTCGGCGGGGATCGCGGTGTGCGGGAGGGTCTCGACGTTGGCCGTGGGGAAGCCCAGGTCGCGGCCGCGCTGGGCACCCCGGACGACGACGCCCTCCACCCGGTGCGGGCGGCCCAGGATCTCGGCGGCGCCCTCGACCTCGCCCTCGGCGACCAGGCGGCGGGTGAGCGTGGAGGAGAACGGCTCGCCGCCGCCCGCCTCACCGCTCACGTACAGGTCGACGACCTCGACGTCGAAGTCGTAGACCCGGCCCTGCTCGGCGAGGAACTCCACGTTGCCCGCGGCCTTGTGACCGAAGCGGAAGTTGGGGCCCTCGACGACCGCCTTGGCGTGCAGCTTGTCGACCAGCACCTTGACGACGAAGTCGGCGGCGGACAGCTTCGAGAACTCGGTGGTGAAGGGGAGGATCAGGACCGCGTCGACGCCGAGGCCGGCCATGAGTTCGGCGCGCCGGTGGTGCGGGGCGAGCAGCGGGGGGTGGCTGCCGGGGCGGACGACCTCGCTGGGGTGCGGGTCGAAGGTGACGACGACGGCGGGGACGCCGAGGTCCCGGGCACGGTCCACGGCGTGCCGGATGATCAACTGGTGCCCGCGGTGGACTCCGTCGTAGGAGCCGATGGTGACGACGCTGCGCCCCCAGTCCTGGGGGATGTCCTCCAAGCCACGCCAGCGCTGCACTGTGCCTGCTCCTTGTCGAAACCTCGTCGAACGAACCCGAGTCCGTGGACTTCTCTACGCAGCTCTAAGGGTGCCATGCCGCGTGCCGGGGGCCCGCATCGGCATGGGGGCTGTGTGACGGGGTGCACGTGCCGGCCGGGCGGGGTCAGGCGGGGGCGACCGCTCCGGCCGGGTTCCCGAGGGTCCGGCGGGTGGCGGGCCCGATCAGCGCGGACCACTCGCGCGGTGCGTCCGTCAGCCAGCCGGCCACGGCGGCGGCGAAGCCCGGCACATGGCTGCCCAGGTCGGCCAGGCAGCGGTCGAAGCGGGTGGCGCCCTCCTCGGTGCGCGCGAGGAGCAGCCCGGTGCGGTGGACGAGGACGCGCGGCTCGGGGCCGGGGTTGCGGGCCGCGGCGCGCAGCACCGCCTCCAGGACGGCGGGGTCGGACTCGCGGGCGAGCAGGGTGTCCAGCAGCTCGCGGCGCAGCGGGCGGGAGGCCGGTGTGCCGGGGCCGGCGAGGATGCCGGCGAGGGCCACCCGGAGCGGTTGCGGGCCGCCGTCGAGCAGGCCGGTGAGCAGGGTCCTCAGCACGGCACGGGCGGCCGGCCCCCGCTCCAGCCGCCCGTCGGCGTACGCGGCCACCTGTCCCGTCAGCTCCGGCCGCCGCTCCACCGTCTCCCGTACGAGTGCGGCGACCCGGCGGGCCAGGGCGGGCGGGGTGGCGTCGGCGAGGGCGCGGAACGCCTCGCCCGCGCCGGTCCCGCCGAGCCGGGTGCGGAAGGCGTCGAGGACGGGCTCCGGGTGGGTGGTGAGGGCGGGGAGGAGCGCGCTCGGCGGGAGGTGGGGGTCACCGGCCGCGAAGCGCTCCAGGGCCCGCGGGAGGTGTCGCTCCCTGCTGTTCGGGTCGCGGACCAGGAGGGCGAGGGCGCCGCCGTGCAGCTCGCGGTCGGCGGTGCGGACGAGGACGGCGAGCGCCGCGTACCTCAGCAGGGTGCGGTCGGTGTCGTCGCGCGCGTACGGCGCGACGAGCAGGCCGTAGGCGACGGCCGTGGCCCGGCGTGCGGGGCGTTCGTCCTTCGCCCACCGGTCGACGGCCCTGCACATCGCGGCGGGCTCCTCCTCCGTGAGCACGGTGAGCAGTTGGTCGGCCCGCCGGTGCGCGCTGTCAACGAGCGCCTCCGTCAGCGCGTCCGGGGCCGCGTGCCGGTGGGTGTGCAGCAGCGCCTGCGCGGCGGTCGCCACGGTCGCGTGCGGGGTGGCGGGCAGCGGCCGCTCGTCCTCGAACCAGCGGATGAGGTACGGCAGTACGGCGACGGGGTCGGCGGCGAGCAGCCGGGCGGTGGCGTCGAGGAAGCGGGGTTCGTTCTCGCACGGGGGGCCGTCGGCGTGGACGAGCCGGCGCAGCAGTGCGCACCGTGTCTCCGGCGGCAGCCGGAGAGCGGTCCAGAAGGCGGGTCCCAGCTCCGGCGGCACGCCCCGCCGCTGTTCCCGCCAGGCCACGAGACGGTCGGCCAGCAGCCGCAGCACGTCCGTGTACGGCGTCGCGTCGGCCACGCGCGTGAGGGTCCCGCCGAGCAGCCGGGCGGCCCACCAGGACCCCGGGTCGGCGTCGAGGGCGTGCACCAGGTCCGTGAGCCGCGTGGACAGCCGCCGGCTGCCGTGCCGCCGCGCGAGGAACAGCAGGGCCTCGACGACGACACCGATGCGGTGGTGCGGGACGGGGGTCCCGGCCGGAGGGACGGCTTCGGCGCCGGGGGCGGCCGGGAGGAGGCCGACGGCGGCCGCGCCGGCTCCGGCGTCATCGGCGAGGCGGTCGTCAGCGGGCCGGTAATCGGTATCGGCGACGGCCCAGGGGTCGGGACCGGCGACGGTCCAAGGATCGAAAGCGACAGCGGGAAGACCACGGCGATCACCGGCCGCGCCGGCCCAGCGGCCGGACGGCGGGAGAGCCCTCTCCGCGGCGTCCCGGTCACCGGAAGCGACGGCGGCCGGCAGCGGGGTGCGCCCGCCGGGAGCGACCGGGGCGGCGGGGGCGGAGCGACATCCGTCCGCCGCACCGGACCCACGGCCGGACAACGGAAGAAGACCCTCAGCGGCATCCCCGCCACCGGGCAGCGGAAAGCCGTCCTCGGCGGCGGCCGGCAGCGGGGTGCGCCTGCCGGGAGCGACCGGGGCGGCGGGGGCGGTGTGGACCAGGATGCGCAGGGTGTCGTCCACATCGAGGTGGGTGCCGTGGAGCCAGTCGGCCAGTTCCTCGTCCGCGAACCGGTAGCCGGTCGTCCCGGCCGGGACGAGGAGCCCCTCGGCGAGCACGGCCGAGGCCCAGCCGGTGCCGCCGCCGAGCCGGTCGGGGGCGGGCCCCCGCGGGAACACCACGTCGAACGTCTCCCGGTCCAGGCCGCCCGCGCCGAGGCTGCGCCGGGCGGCCTCGTGCACCTGTCCGGCGACCTTGGCGGCGAGCCGGCGCACGGCGGTGCCGCGGATCCCGTTCCCGTCGGCGAGGCGGACGGCGATCCGCAGGCACATCAGGTCCAGGTGGGCCGAGAAGACGTCGTCGCGGTCGACGGGGATGTCGGGGGCGGTGCCGGCGAGGGCGGACCGGATGTCCCCGAGCATCCGCAGGGTCAGGGGGTGGCGGGCGTCGGCGTCGGCCACCGCGCCCTCGGGGACGCCGTGGCGGGCGCGTGCCCGGCGGGCCTCCTCGGCGGTGAGGTCGCCGAGGGCCGCACAGGCGGGGAGCCCGTCGGGGCGGGGCGCACCGGCGTGCAGCGGCTCTTCCGGGAATCCCGCCGCCTCCCAGTACTCCGCGCGGCACGCCACCACCAGCCGGGCCCCCGTCGCCCGCAGCCACCGCACGGTCCCGGCGGTCCACTCGGCCGGTCTGTCGAGCAGGACCTCCTCGGGTCCGTCGAGGAGGAGCAGCAGGGGGTGGCCGGCCGTGCGGGCGAGCCCGGCCAGGTGCTCCGGGCTCACGTCGCCGAGGGCGTCCGGGCCGGCCGGGAACGGGGCGCGGGAGGCCGCGACGACGGCGGCGGCCCGGTCCAGTGCCCGGCGGGCGGCGTCCGCGACCGAGCCGTCGCCCGCGTCCAGGTCGGCACCGCGCAGCCGGAGCGTGGGCCGGCCCGCGCGGTACCGGCGGGCGGCGAGCGCCGCGAGCTGCGTCGTACGACCGCTGCCGGGTGGCCCGACCAGGCCCAGCACGGCGGCCTCGCCCCGCTCGAACGCGGCGAACTCCGCGAGCACGGCGAGCCGGTCGACGGGCTCCACGGCACCGGCCGGCCCACCCCCTCCGGCCGAGGAGACCCCCTCACGCGCAACAGGCCGGCCGACGGGCCCCACACCACCGGCCGACCCGTCCCGTCCGACCGAGGAACCCCCCGCACTCACACCACCGGCCGGCCCACCCCACCCGGCCGAGCCGGCCGTGAGCTGCACCACCCCGGCGAGGTTGAGGTCGGATCCGTGGGCCGGGACCGTCGTCGTGTTCTCGGTGAGCAGTGCGGCGAGCGGGCCCTCGGCGAGGGCCGGGGGAGGCAGTCGTACGGCGAAGCCCCCGGCGCGGTCGTCCGAGTGGAGCGCGGTGCCGAGGACGCCGAGCACGGCGTTGGTGGTGGCGTCGAGCACCGGGCCGCCGGCGGCGCCGCCGCCGAGCCGCAGCGCGTCCCGGCCCGCGGTGCCGACCGCCAGTTCCAGGGCGTCATCCAGTGCGTACGCTCGGTCGGTGGCGGTGTAGGTCACGGGGGCCGTCCCCAGCACGCGCGCCTCGCGCCAGCCTCCGGCGGGGATCCGCACATAGGTGCCGGGCAGGACGGCGCGCCGTGTGGTGACCGGCAGCGGTGCGACGCCGAGCCCCTCGCTGCGGACCAGGGCCAGGCCGAGCGCGGGCAGCGGGGTCACCGCGTCCGCGGTCACCACGCACTGGCGGCCGGCCGCCGCGCGCAGCACGAGCCGGGACAGTCCGTCGACCGCCTCGTGACCGGTGATCACCGTGCCGTGGTGGTCGGCCACGAAGCCGGTGCCGCGCGGCCGGCCGGCGAGGTCGTGCAGGCGGACCAGGACGTCGTGCGGGCCCGGAGCGGCGTCCGGGGCCTCCCGTTCGTGACGGGGTTCGTGTTCGTAGGGGGACGGCATCGTCGAGCCTCCCGTCGCGCATCCGTGCCCTTGGCCGCGACAGTAGGGCCGGGATGATCAGCGGGACAGATCGCCCGGTGAACGCGCCCCCTTCCGCTCCCCCGGTTCACTCCGAGCGCCCACGCTTACGGGTGAACAGGCGGGGGCGGATGGATACACCCTAGGGGTGGGGGAACCGAGGGGGACCGTGGAGCGGCGTCATGTCCATCCCCGTGACGCCGCTCCACGGGCGGTCCCGCCCGCGTGTCAGCCGAAGACGGCCAGGCTCTTCGCCTTGCCCCGCTGCTCCTCGACGAGGGCCAGGAACCGGCGCTCGGGGCCGAACACGGCCACGGCTCCGGAGCCGGCGTACTCCTCGGGCATCTCAAGGCGTACCCCGTTGGTGAGCAGCCTGGCCCGCCGGTCGTCGACGTCCCAGCACGGGAACGCGGCCGTGGCGGCCTCGGCGATCGGCATCACCGTCAGCTCCTGCTGGAGCTGGTCCAGCGTCTTCGCGGAGTCCAGCTTGTACGGGCCGACGCGGGTGCGGCGCAGCGCGGTGAGGTGCCCGCCGACGCCCAGGCCGGCGCCCAGGTCGCGGGCGAGGGCGCGGATGTAGGTGCCGGAGGAGCAGACGACCGACACCACCAGGTCCAGCACCGGGGTGCCGTCCTCGGCGACCGCCTCCCGGACGTCGTACACGGAGAACGAGGAGACGGTGACCGGCCGGGCGGGGATGTCGAACTCCTCGCCCTCCCGGGCCCGCTTGTAGGAGCGCACCCCGTTGATCTTGATGGCGCTGACCCGGGACGGCACCTGCATGATGTCACCGGTCAGCTTGGCGACCCCCGCGTCGACGGCCTCGCGGGTGACCGCGGAGGCGTCGGTGGAGGAGATGATCTCCCCCTCGGCGTCGTCGGTGAGCGTGTTCTGCCCGAGCCGGATCGTGCCGAGGTACTCCTTCTCGGTCAGCGCGAGGTGGCCGAGGAGCTTGGTCGCCCGCTCGACGCCGAGGACGAGGACGCCCGTCGCCATCGGGTCGAGGGTGCCGGCGTGGCCGACGCGCCGGGTGCGCGCGATGCCGCGCATCTTGGCGACCACGTCGTGCGAAGTGAAGCCCGACGGCTTGTCGACGATGACAAGGCCGTCGGGCGTGGTGGGCTTCCGGTTCATTCGGCGGTGTCGTCCGTCTCGTCGTCTTCCGGCTTGCGGTACGGGTCGGCCCCGCCGGCGTACGTGGCGCCCGCGGACGCCTCGCGCACCTTGGCGTCGGACTGGCGCGCCTTGTCGAGGAGGTCCTCGATGGTGCGTGCCGTGTCCGGGAGCGCGTCCATGACGAAGGCCAGGGTCGGCGTGAACTTCACGCCCGCCGCCCGGCCCACCTCGGAGCGCAGGACGCCCTTGGCGCTCTCCAGGCCCGCCGCGGCGGCCTTGCGCTCCTCGTCGTCCCCGTACACCGTGTAGAAGACGGTCGCCTCCCTGAGGTCACCCGTGACCCGGGTGTCCGTGATGGTGACGTGCGAGCCGAGCCGCGGGTCCTTGATCCCGCGCTGCAGCTTCTGGGCCACCACCTCTCGGATGAGGTCCGCCAGCCTTTTCGCCCGCGCGTTGTCGGCCACTGGTCCGTCTCCCGTTCTTTCCTGTCTGCGTATCTCTGGGCTGTGGTCGTCAGTCGTCTTCACCGTGGAAGCGCCGCCTGACGGACAGCAGTTCCACCTCCGGGCGCCCGGCGACCAGCCGCTCGCAGCGGTCCAGTACGTCGGTCAGGTGCCCCGCGTCGCCGGACACCATGGCCAGGCCGATGACCGCCCGCCGATGGAGGTCCATGTGATCCACCTCGGCCGCGCTCACCGCGTACTTGCGCTGGAGCTCGGCGACGATCGGGCGGACGACGGAGCGCTTCTCCTTCAGCGAATGTACGTCGCCGAGGAGGAGGTCGAAGGACAGCGTCCCCACATACATGTGCAACCGGTTCACCCGCCGGTACGGGATCGATGGCCCCGCCAGCCGTGGTGGGCAGGGACATCAGAACCGTACAACGAAGGGGGCGCGGCGATCGACGGATATTGTGCCCCGCCGGCCGCGACGCCGTGCGTCCGCGCACACACGCGCCGGCCGGCGGGACCCGGGTGGGTCCCGCCGGCCGGCACACACCGTGGGGTGTTACACCCGCGGCTTCTCGCGCATCTCGTACGTCGCGATGACGTCGTCGACCTTGATGTCGTTGAAGTTTCCGAGGTTGATACCGCCCTCGTAGCCTTCGCGGATCTCGGTGACGTCGTCCTTGAAGCGACGCAGACCCTCGATGTTGAGGTTCTCCGCGATGACCTTGCCATCGCGCAGCAGGCGCGCCTTGGTGTTGCGCCTGACCTCGCCGGAGCGGATGAGCACACCCGCGATGTTGCCCAGCTTGGACGAGCGGAAGACCTCGCGGATCTCCGCCGTGCCGAGCTCGACCTCTTCGTACTCCGGCTTGAGCATGCCCTTGAGGGCCGCCTCGATCTCCTCGATCGCCTGGTAGATGACCGAGTAGTACCGGACGTCCACACCCTCGCGCTCGGCCATCTGCGCGGCACGCCCGGCGGCGCGCACGTTGAAGCCGATCACGATGGCGTCGGAGCCCATCGCCAGGTCGATGTCGGACTCCGTGACCGCACCGACGCCGCGGTGCAGGACGCGGATGTCGACCTCTTCGCCGACGTCCAGCTGGAGCAGCGAGGACTCGAGGGCCTCGACCGAACCGGAGGCGTCACCCTTGATGATCAGGTTCAGCTGCTGGACCTCGCCGGCCTTGAGCACCTTGTCCAGGTCCTCCAGGGACACGCGGCGCGTGCGCTTGGCGAACGCGGCGTTGCGCTCACGGGCGGCGCGCTTCTCGGCGATCTGACGGGCCGTACGGTCCTCGTCCACGACGATGAAGTTGTCGCCCGCACCCGGGACGTTGGTCAGACCCAGGACCTGGACCGGCGTCGACGGGCCCGCCTCGGCGACGTTGTTGCCGTTGTCGTCGAGCATGGCGCGCACGCGGCCGTAGGCGTCGCCCACCACCATCGTGTCGCCGACCCGCAGCGTGCCTCGCTGGACGAGGACGGTCGCCACGGCACCGCGGCCGCGGTCGAGCCGGGACTCGATCGAGATGCCCTGCGCGTCCTGCGTGGGGTTGGCCCGCAGGTCGAGCGAGGCGTCCGCGGTGAGGATGACGGCCTCGAGGAGGCTGTCGATGTGCAGACCCTGCTTGGCGGAGATGTCGACGAACATGGTGTCGCCGCCGTACTCCTCGGCCACCAGGCCGTACTCGGTCAGCTGACCGCGCACCTTGGTCGGGTCCGCGCCCTCGACGTCGATCTTGTTGACCGCGACGACGATCGGGACGTCGGCCGCCTTCGCGTGGTTGAGCGCCTCGACCGTCTGCGGCATGACGCCGTCGTTGGCCGCGACGACCAGGATCGCGATGTCGGTCGAGCGCGCACCACGGGCACGCATGGCGGTGAACGCCTCGTGACCCGGGGTGTCGATGAAGGTGATCTTGCGCTCTTCTTCGTTGACCTCGGTCGCGACCTGGTAGGCACCGATGTGCTGGGTGATGCCGCCGGCCTCGCCCGCGATGACGTTCGTCTTGCGGATGGCGTCGAGGAGGCGGGTCTTTCCGTGGTCGACGTGACCCATGACGGTGACGACCGGCGGACGGACCACCAGGTCCTCCTCGTCGCCTTCGTCCTCACCGAACTCCAGGTCGAAGGACTCGAGCAGCTCGCGGTCCTCCTCCTCCGGGCTGACGATCTGAACGGTGTAGTTCATCTCGCCGGCGAGGAGCTGGAGCGTCTCGTCGGAGACGGACTGGGTCGCGGTGACCATCTCGCCGAGGTTCATCATGACCGCGACGAGCGACGCCGGGTTGGCGTTGATCTTCTCCGCGAAGTCGGTGAGCGAGGCACCGCGCGACAGGCGAATGGTCTCGCCGTTGCCGCGAGGCAGCATCACGCCGCCGACCGACGGGGCCTGCATGGCCTCGTACTCCTGGCGCCTCTGCCGCTTCGACTTGCGGCCGCGACGCGCGGGACCACCGGGACGGCCGAAGGCGCCCTGCGTGCCACCACGGCCACCGGGACCGCCGGGACGGCCACCGAAGCCGGGACGGCCACCGCCGCCGGCGAAGCCGCCGCCACCACCGGGACGACCGGCGAAGCCACCGCCGCCGCCACCGGGACGACCGCCGCCACCGGGGCCGGCGGGACGACCGGCGAAGCCACCGCCGCCGCCGGGACGACCGGCACCGCCGGGACGACCCGCACCGCCCGGACCGCGGCCGCCGGGGCCGGGACGCGGGCCGGCAGCGGGACGCTGCGGCATCATGCCGGGGTTCGGACGCGGGCCGCCGGGGCCGCCGCCGGGACGGGGACCGCCCTGCGGACGCGGCATCGAGCCCGGGGTCGGGCGCTGCCCGCCCGGAGCCTGCGGACGCGGACCGCCGCCCTGGCCACCGGGGGCCTGCGGACGGGGACCGGCACCGCCGGCACCGCCGGGACCACCCGGACCGGGACGCGCGCCCTGCGGGCGCGGAGCCTGCGGACGGGCCATGCCGGTGGAGCCACCGGAGGTGAAGGGGTTGTTACCGGGACGCGGACCGGCCGGGCGGGCGCCCGGACGCGGTGCGCCGCCACCGGGACGCTGACCCTGACCGGCCGGACGGCCCTGGCCGCCCTGACCCTGACCACCCTGACCGGCGGGACGACCGCCGGGCTTGGGGGCACCGGGACGCGCGCCACCGGGCTTCGGACCGGCCGGAGCCGGAGCCGCCGCCGCGGGCGGGGCCTGGAACTCCGGGGCCGCCGGAGCCGGACGCGGCGCGGGGCGCGGGCCCGGACGGGGACCGGAGGCCGCCGGCGCGGGCGCCGACGGGGCCGACGGAGCCGCCGGCGGCTGGGCCGCGGCGGGCTTGGGCGCTGCCGGCGGCTTCGGGGCGGCCGGACCCGGACGGGCCGCCTGCGCCGGGGACGGCGCGGCGGGCCTGGGGGCCGCCTTGCGGGGCGCGCCGGGCTTCGCGGCGGACTTGCCGTTGCCCCCGCCCTGCTGGAAGGCGTCGGTCAGCTTGCGTACTACGGGCGCTTCGATGGTCGAAGACGCCGAACGGACGAATTCACCGAGTTCCTGGAGCTTGGCCATGACGACCTTGCTCTCCACACCGAACTCCTTGGCGAGTTCGTAGACCCGGACCTTAGCCACTTCGCTCCTTTGAGGTCCGGGTTGCGTCCGGACCGTCGCTAGTTCATGGGCGTACTCATCGCGTACTCATCGAGTGCTCATCGCAATCTCGACCTGCTTTCGACTCGCGAGGTACCAGACCGCACGGGGACTTCCGTGCGGCATGTTCGTGCGTGTTGCCTGTCCAGCCGGCGGAGAGCCGCTGCTCAGCAACCTTGTGCCTGCTCGACGTAGAGGCGCAACGCCTTTACGTCGAGCGGTCCCGGGACGCGGAGCGCCCGTGGGAACGCCCTGCGGCGCACCGCCTGGTCGAGACAGACCGGGACGGGATGCACATAGGCACCCCGGCCGGGCAGCGTACCGCGAGGATCGGGAACGCACGCGTCCTCGATCACCACGATGCGCAACAGCTCGCTCTTGACCGCTCGCTCCCGGCACCCCACGCAGGTGCGCTCGGGGCATACGCCAGCACGTGTCCGGCCAGACACTCCTCAGTCTACCTCCCCGCGCCGACCTCACCCCTTTGGGGCAAGAATCGAACACTTGCCGTGCGCAAAGCTGTCGTGATCTCAGCGGCCTGCGGCCTGGATCTATTCCCCGGTCCGTTCCCCGGCTCGTTCTCCGGTCTGTTCCGTGTCCGGCCGGATGTCGATCCGCCAGCCGGTCAGCCGGGCGGCGAGGCGGGCGTTCTGCCCCTCCTTGCCGATCGCCAGGGACAGCTGGTAGTCCGGCACGATGACCCGGGCGGACCGGGCGGCCATGTCGACGATCTCCACCTTGGAGACCCGGGCCGGCGACAGCGCGTTCGCCACCATCTCGGCCGGGTCGTCGGACCAGTCGACGATGTCGATCTTCTCACCGTTCAGCTCGCCCATGACGCTGCGCACCCGGCCGCCCATGGGGCCGATGCAGGCACCCTTGGCGTTCAGGCCCGAGCGGGTGGAACGTACGGCGATCTTGGTGCGGTGGCCGGCCTCGCGGGCGATCGCGGAGATCTCGACCGACCCGTCGGCGATCTCCGGCACCTCCAGGGCGAAGAGCTTCTTCACCAGGTTGGGGTGCGTGCGCGACAGGGTGACGGACGGGCCGCGCACCCCCTTGGCCACCCGGACGACGTAGCTGCGCAGCCGCATGCCGTGCGGGTAGGTCTCGCCGGGCACCTGCTCCTGCACCGGCAGGATGGCCTCCAGCTTGCCGATGTCGACCAGCACGTTCTTCGGGTCGCGGCCCTGCTGGACCACTCCGGTGACGATGTCGCCCTCGCGGCCGGCGTACTCGCCGAGCGTCGCGTCGTCCTCGGCGTCGCGCAGGCGCTGCAGGATGACCTGCTTGGCCGTGGTGGCGGCGATACGGCCGAAGCCGGACGGGGTGTCGTCGAACTCGCGGGCCTCCTGGCCCTCCTCGAGGTCCTCGGGGTCCTCCTTCGCCCACACGGTCACATGTCCGGTCTCCCGGTTGAGCTCCACGCGCGCGTGCCGGCGGCTTCCCTCGGTGCGGTGATAGGCGATGAGGAGGGCCGATTCGATCGCTTCGACCAGCAGGCCGAGGGAGATCTCCTTCTCCCTGACCAAGAGCCGAAGTGCACTCATGTCGATGTCCACGATTACGCCTCCTCTTCCTTCTCGTTGTCCTTGCGGTTGAACTCGACCTGGACGCGCGCCCTGGTGATGTCGTCGAAGGCGAGTCTGCGCGCGGTGGCCTTGCGGCCCTTCACCCCGGGCACCTCGAGGTCGAGACCCTCGTCGTCGACCCCG
Organism: Streptomyces sp. NPDC014676; assembly: GCF_043084105.1. Taxonomy (NCBI): domain Bacteria; kingdom Bacillati; phylum Actinomycetota; class Actinomycetes; order Kitasatosporales; family Streptomycetaceae; genus Streptomyces; species Streptomyces sp. NPDC014676. Next base: position 33,441 of record NZ_JBIBZI010000028.1, read on the forward strand.
GTGATCCTGGCCACCAGCTCGCCGCCCTCGGCGAGCTGGAACCGGACCAGGCGGCCGGTGGCGCGCGTGTAGTGCCGGTGCTCGGTGAGGAGGCGTTCCGCGCCCGGGGTGCCGACCTCGAGGGTGTACTCCGCGCTGCCCATCGCGTCCGTCTCGTCGAGCTTCGCCGAGAGCGCGCGGCTCACATCGGCGATCCGGTCGAGGTCCGCTCCGGTGTCGGAGTCGACGACGACACGCAGCACACGCTTGCGGCCGACCGCGTCCACGGCGATCTCTTCGAGATCCAGGCCCTGGGAGCTGACGAGCGGTTCCAGAAGTTCTCGAAGCCTCTCGCTCTGGGTGGTGCTCATCCGGGTGACTCCTCGGCCGCGTGTGCTGTTGTGGGACGGTGCGCGTGTCTGGATCAAAGGGTATCCGGTCGCGGAGGGTGTTGCTGTCCACCCGGTCACGGAGGGTGCCGCTGGGCGCCCCCGCGCGGGCGCACGGGTACGGTGATCACGGGCCCCGGCCCGCCCTTTTCCGTCGCCACGTTCGTACGAGCTTCCGAGGACGTCTGCCGTGTCGTTCCCCCTGTCTCCGCGCGCCCGTTCGGGGCCGCGCAGAAGGAGTCTGCTCGCCGCCGCCCCGGCGGCCCTGCTGGTGGCGGGCTGCTCCGCCGGGTCCGATGATCCCGGTGCCTCCGGCGGCAGCCGTCCCTCGGCCGCCGACCGGGCACGCGCGCGTGCGGCCCGGGACAGCAGGGAGCTGGCCGAGCGGTACGACGCGGTCGTGGCCGCGCATCCGAAGCTGGCGGAGCGGCTGCGTCCGCTGCGCGCGGAGGTCGTACGGCACGCGGAGGCGTTCGGGGGGACGGCGGAGCCCTCGCCGTCCCCGCCGCCGTCCGGGCCGGGCTCGCCCTCGGCCTCCGCGCTGGCCATGCCCGCCGTGCCCGCGAAGGAGAAGGACGCCCTCGCCGGGCTCGCCGCCGCCGAGCGGGAGCTCGCCGACCGGCGCGCGAAGGCGCTCCTCGACGCGCCGGGCGAGCTGGCCCGGCTGCTGGCCTCGGTCGCGGCGGCCGGCGCGGCACACGCGTATCTGCTGACGGAGGCATGAGGGTGAGCGAGTCGCGCGAGGCGGAGGACCGGGAACTGCGGGCTCTGCAGGCTGCGCTGGCGGCGGAGCATGCGGCGGTGTACGGCTACGGGGTCGTCGGCGGGCGGATCGGCAAGGACCGGCGCACCGAGGCACGGACGGCGTACGACGCGCACCGGGCGCGCAGGGACGCACTGGTGCGCGCGGTGAAGGACGCGGGGGGCGCCCCCGTCGCCGCCGCCGCGGGGTACGCGCTGCCGTTCCCGGTGCCGGACGCGGCGGCCGCGGTCCGGCTGGCGGCGGAGCTGGAGGACAGGGTGGCCGGGGTGTACGCCGATCTGGTGCGCGCGAGCGGGGGCGAGCGGCGGCGGGGGGCCGCCGAGGCGATGCGGGAGGCGGCGGTGCGGTCGGTGCGCTGGAGCGGCGAGAGCGTAGCCTTCCCTGGGCTCGCCGAGCGGAGCGGTACGGCTTCGGGGACCCCGGCGCCGACGGCGTGACGGGGCGGCGGCCCCCGCGTACAGCAGGAAGGGAACGACTCGCGCATGGTTTTCGAACCGCCGAAGCGTCTGGTGAGGGCGCTCGGTGAGACGGCACCCGAGGGCGACGGCTGGCTGGAGAGGCTGCCGGAGGCGGCGCGCGAGGCCGTCGCACAGCGTGAGTTGACCGTGGAGCGGGTGCAGGTGCCGGGCGGGCGCAGCAGCCTGGTCGTGCTGGTGCGGACGGCCGACGGGACGCCCGCCGTCCTGAAGCTGGCGCCGCGCCGGGCGCGCCCGGAGAGCGAGCGGGCCGCGCTGGCCCACTGGGACGGCCGGGGGGCGGTCCGGCTGCTGGAGCCGGTCCCGGGCGCGACCGAGGGGGTGCTGCTGCTGGAGCGGCTGCATCCGGATGTGTCGGTGCGGTCGTTGCCGGAGGCGAAGGCGTTGCTGGAGGCGGCGGGGACGCTGCGCCGGCTCTGGGTGGACCCGCCAGAGGAGCACGGCTTCGAGACGGTGGCCGAGCGCACGGAGCGGCAGGCGCGGGCGATGCGGGCGAGTGCGGCGGCCGACCCGGAGGTGGCTCCGCTGGTGGAGGCCGCGCTGGCGGCCCGCGAGGAGCTGTTGGCGGCGCCGCCCGAGCAGCGGCTGCTGCACGGGACGTTCCGGCAGAGCAAGGTGCTGTCCGGGGAGCGCACGCCGTGGCTGGCGGTGGGGCCGGACCCGGTGGTCGGTGAGCACGCGTTCGACCTGGCCCGGCTGGTGCGGGACCGGGTGGAGGACCTCATCGCCCAGACCTCCGGCGCCACGACGACCCGCCGCCGGGTGAAACGCCTCGCGGAGTCCCTGGAGGTCGACCGCGAACGCCTGAGCGGCTGGACGCTGTTCCGCGCGGTGGAATCGGGCGTACGGGCCCGCCGTGTGGGCCGCGAGCAGGACGCGGAGCTGTTGTTGGAGTTCGCGAGCTGGCTCTGAGCCCGGGCGCTCGGACCGACGGGCGCCGACAGCCCCGCCCTGCCGGCGTCGGAGTCACGGCAGGGTGTCGGTGTGGGGCGGGGGCGAGTCGCGCGGCCCGGCGCTCCCGGCTTCTCCCCCGCTCCCGGCTTCGCTCGAGCGGGAGGGGCCCCATGAGCGGGAGGAACCCCACCCCCACCCTCGGGATGCTGTTGGCGCATCCGCCCGGCGGCTGCCGGTACCTGCCGCGCAGACGATGACGGGGTTCACCGACAGCGTCCCTCGGGCGGGGCTCCGTTCCCCCTGGGTACCTCCCAGGCCTTCAAGGCACTGGGGAGGCACGCCCGCCCGCGGCCACGTAGTCGCGGGCAGGCCGCCCGGGGCTGTGTCAGGCCGTCAGACGGGCCACCGCCTCCTCGACCGTCAGTTCCTCGCGTTCGCCGGTGCGGCGGTCCTTGAGTTCGACGACGCCCTCCGCCGCGCGGCGGCCGGCGACCAGGATCCGCGGGACCCCGATCAGCTCCGAGTCGGTGAACTTCACGCCCGGGGAGACACCCGCGCGGTCGTCGACCAGGACGCGGAGGCCGGCGGCGGACAGCTTCTCGGAGACGTCGAGGGCGAGCTCGGTCTGGAGCGCCTTGCCGGCGGCGACCACGTGGACGTCGGCCGGGGCGACCTCGGCGGGCCAGCACAGGCCCTTGTCGTCGGCGGTCTGCTCGGCGAGGGCGGCCACCGCGCGGGAGACGCCGATGCCGTAGGAGCCCATGGTGACGCGGACCGGCTTGCCGTTCTGGCCGAGGACGTCGAGCTTGAGGGCGTCGGCGTACTTGCGGCCGAGCTGGAAGATGTGGCCGATCTCGATGGCGCGGTCGAGCTTGAGGCCGGTGCCGCACTTGGGGCAGGGGTCGCCCTCCCGCACCACCACGACGTCCACGTACGCGTCGACCTCGAAGTCGCGCCCGGCGACCACGTTCTTCGCGTGCGTGTCGGCCTTGTTGGCGCCCGTGATCCAGGCGGTGCCGGGCGCGACGCGCGGGTCGGCGATGTACGTCACCTTGTCCAGGCCCTGCGGACCGACGTAGCCGCGCACCAGGTCGGGGCGGGCGATGAAGTCGGCCTCGGTGACCAGTTCCACGACGGCCGGGGCGAAGTGCGCCTCGACCTTGTCCATGTCGACCTCGCGGTCACCGGGGACACCCACGGCGACGATCTCGCCGTCGACCTTGACCAGCAGGTTCTTCAGCGTGGCCGAGGCCTCCACGCCGAGCTGGGCGGCGAGGGTCTCGATGGTCGGGGTGTCGGGGGTGGGGATCTCCTCGGCGGCCGGGACACCGGCGGCGTCGACCGGCTTCAGCTCGTAGGCCACCGCCTCGGTGTTGGCGGCGAAGTCGCAGTTCGGGCAGTCCGCGAAGGTGTCCTCGCCGGCCTCGGCGGGGGCGAGGAACTCCTCGGACTTGGAGCCGCCCATGGCGCCGGCGGTGGCCGCGCAGATGCGGTAGTCGAGGCCCAGGCGCTCGTAGATCCTCTGGTACGCCTGGCGGTGCAGGGCGTACGACTTCGCCAGGCCCTCGTCCTCCAGGTCGAAGGAGTACGAGTCCTTCATCAGGAACTCGCGGCCGCGCAGGATGCCGGCGCGGGGGCGGGCCTCGTCCCGGAACTTGGACTGGATCTGGTAGAGGATCACCGGCAGGTCCTTGTAGGAGGACGCCTGGTCCTTCACCATCAGCGTGAAGATCTCCTCGTGGGTGGGACCGAGGAGGTAGTCGCCGCCCTTGCGGTCCTGGAGGCGGAACAGCTCGGGGCCGTACTCGTCCCAGCGGCCGGTGGCGTCGTAGGGCTCACGCGGCAGCAGGGCGGGGAGCAGCACCTCCTGGGCGCCGATGGCGTCCATCTCCTCGCGGACGATGCGCTCGACGTTGGCGAGGACCTTCTTGCCGAGGGGCAGCCACGTCCAGATGCCGGCGGCGGTGCGGCGGACATAGCCGGCGCGGACCAGCAGCTTGTGGCTGAGGACCTCGGCGTCCGCCGGGTCGTCGCGCAGCGTCTTCGCCATCAACTGGGACATGCGCTGGACCGGTGCTTTCGCCATGGCTCTCGTACTCCTGCTGCGTCTGGGTGATGACAGGAGGTTAGCCGGGCGGGACGGGGCGGCGGAAATCCATTGTCCCTATCGGCGGAGGAGGGGCAGCGGGGCGCCCATGACGGCGTACGGCTTGGGGGCGCCGGGGAAGAGGACCTGGCGGGCGAGGTCCTGGTAGCCGAGCGAGCGGTACAGCCGGCGGGCGGGGCTCTCGACGTCGATCGCGGAGAGGATCGAGCGGGGCTGCTCGGCGCCGTCGGTGATCGTGGTGATCAGGGCGCGGCCGATGCCGTGCTTCTGGTGCCGGGGGTGGACGTGCAGCTCGGTGATGACGAAGGAGTCGTCGAGCCAGTCGTCGTGGCCGCGGGCGCGCAGGTAGGGCTCGACGACGGTGGACCACCAGTGGGCGCGGTCGTTGGGCATGCCGTAGACGAAGCCGGCCAGGCGGCCCCTGACGGTGGCGCCGAAGGCCCGGGCGCCCGGGAGGGTCATGTGGCGCAGCACGATCTGCCGGCGTACGGCCACCTCGTCGGGGCCGAGCCCGAACGCGACCGCCTGTACCGCCAGCGCCTCGTCGACGTGGCCGGGGAGGTCGAGGGGACCGATCACGATGTCGTCGGGGTGGGAGCGGCCGTGACCGGGAAAGCGCACCATGCCGGGGAGACTACAGGGCGTGCCCGCTCAGAACAGCACGCTCATGAAGGCGCCGACCTCCTGGAAGCCCACCCTCTCGTACGTCCTGCGGGCGGGCGTGTTGAAGTCGTTGACGTAGAGGCTCGCCACGGGCGCTATCTCCGTCAGGGCGTAGCGCAGGACGGCCGCCATGCCGGGGGCGGCGACGCCCCTGCCCCGGTGCTCGGGGGCCACCCAGACGCCCTGGATCTGGCAGGCGCGGTCGGTCGCGGCACCGATCTCGGCCTTGAAGACGACCTTGCCGTCGGTGCCGAAGCGGGCGAAGGCGCGGCCGGCGCCGACGAGCTCGGCGACCCGGGCCTGGTAGAGCAGGCCGCCGTCGCCGGCCAGCGGGGAGACGCCGACCTCCTCGGTGAACATCGCCACGCACGCCGGCATGACCGTCTCCAGCTCGTCCTTGCGGACGCGGCGGACGTAGGGGTCGGGGGCTATGAGGCCGGACGGGCGGTCGGTGACCATGAGGGGCTGGTGGGCGCGGACCTCGCGGGCCGGACCCCACTGGGGTTCGAGCAGCCGCCAGAGCGCGGCGGTGGGCTCGGCCGGGCCGACGATCGAGGAGCAGCGGCGGCCGGCCCGGCGGGCACGGTCGGCGAAGGCGCGGACGGCCCGGGGGGTGGCGCAGATGGGCACCAGGTTGGCTCCGGCGTAGCACAGGGACGTCAGGACGCCCCCCTCGTACCAGCCCCACATCTCGCCGCCGAGCCGCCACGGGTCCAGGCCCGCGATCTGGACGCGGGCCGTCACGAAGGCGTTCGCGACCGGCTCGCGGTCGAGTACGGCGAGTGCGGCGTCCAGGTCACTCGGTTCGAGGACCCGGGATGTGGTCTGCGTCAACACGCGCGGGGCCTCACACACGGGGGGTCTGCTGATTTCTCCGCACTGTACCCGCGGAATCCGGGGGACGCCGCCCCCGGATCCCGCTTCGGTCCTGGACCCGCCCCGTCCCCGGGCGCCGGACGGGCCGGCCGGCGTGGTCAGCCGGCCACCGAGACCTGCGGCTCGCCCGACGTCACGCCGTCCTTCTCCATCTCCTCGGCGATCTTCATCGCCTCCTCGATCAGCGTCTCCACGATCTTCGACTCGGGGACGGTCTTGATGACCTCGCCC
>NZ_JBIBZI010000029.1:0-39458 GCF_043084105.1 Streptomyces sp. NPDC014676
GGTACCCGCCGCGCGGACGACGAGGGGAGCGGTTCTCCAGGCGGCGCACCCCGGATGCGCCGCCTGGAGAACCGCTCCCCTCAGTGTCCGGGGACGGGATTCGGCAGCGGCGTCCGGCCGGACGAACGGCCGGGGTCCCGTGCCCGGGACCCCGTCGGCGGATCCGGCGGCAGGACGCCGACGGGAGCTGACCTCCCGGCGGAACGGCCGCCGCCGGCATGCCACCGGGAGATCCGCTCCCGTCGTGGCCCAGGGCCCGCGTCCGGAGGGCGGGCCCGGCGACGACTCAGACGTCGAGGCGCTGTCCGGGCACGATCACGTCGGGGTCCCCGCCGATGACGGACTTGTTCGCCTCGTACAGGCGCTGCCAGGTCGTGCCGTACCGCGCGGCGATCCCGCTCAGTGTGTCGCCCGCGCGGACGGTGTGGTCGCCGCGGGCCGTGTTCCGGTCCGTGTGCCCGGAGGGTGTCGAAGTCCTGGCCGGCGCCGACGGCTTCGACTGCTTCGACGGGGCCCGCTGGGTGGTCACCGGGTCCGCGGCGGGTGCGCTCCCGGACGCCCCCGCGCGTGCCGAGCAGGTCGGCCAGGCGCCCCAGCCCTGGGCGCGCTGCACCTTCGTGGCGACCGCGATCTGCTGGGCCCTGGTGGCCCGGTCGGCCGTCGGCGCGTAGGCCGTGCCGCCGTAGGCGCGCCAGGTGGAGCCGGAGAACTGCAGTCCGCCGTAGTAGCCGTTGCCGGTGTTGATGTGCCAGTCGCCGCCGCTCTCGCACTGTGCGATGCGGTCCCACACCCCGCCGTCCGCCGCCGCGGCGGTCCCGGTCGCGGCGAGCAGTCCGAGGGGCGCGAGCAGGGCCGCGCCGGCCAGGACGGCCGTCGTACGGGTCGTGCGGAGGTGGTCGCGGGTGTTATCGGCACATTCGGACATGGAGGTCCTTCCCGAAGGACTCGGGGTCCCCCAGGCGGAGTGCCGCCCGCCGCGTCATGGGACGCGCGGGCCGCGCTCGCCCCGTCCGCCTTCGGGTCGTGCGGTGGTGCCCTGTGGTGCGGTCGGCGGACGTACCCGAGCGGTGCTCGCTGCACACGGCGGAGGAATCTAAGGAGCCTCCGGTGCCGGGATCAACCAACGTCCTGTTGTGCCAGGCCAGTTGCCGCTTACCTCCGGTAGCGGCGATTTTCGGCCACCCACTTCATTCCCTGATTTCGGGATTTGTCGACCAGCCGGCAAGGCGGCATGTGAGCCACCTCACCTTCTCAACGGCATTGCGGCGACAGGCAGTTGACGATGAGTGGCCGATTCCGCGCCGAACGTGACCGTGCGCGCCGGTTGGTTCGATTCCGTTCGCCCTGGGGCGTGACTACCGCCACAGATCGCCCGTTGTCTTCTTCATGAGCCGGGGACCCACCCGGACCACGGGCCGGGAGCCACCCGGCCTCGCCACGCACCGCATCCCGAGGGAGCCACCCGTGCCGCGCATGCTCGACGTCAGCGACGAGGTACGCGCCGAGATCGGCGACGAAGAAGCAGCCCGCCTGCTCGCCGGAGAGTCCGCCCCGGGCAGTTACGACTGCACCTCCTGCCGCACCCCGGGCGACCCGGAACAGGAGCGCACCAGCACCGTCCTGTTCATCGGCGACGAGACCGCCGTCCTCGCCTTCGCCCACGCCGGCTGCCTGCCCTCGCAGGTCGTCCAGGTCACCGAGGAGCAGCTCCAGGGGGCCGTGCGGGCCATCGGCGGCGACACCGGGGAACCGGCACCCGCGCAGGCCGCCCCCGAACAGGCCGTGCTCGGAGTGACCAGCGGACTGGTCCTGGTCTCCGGGGAGTTGCACCCGGCGCTGGTCGTGGAGCCGACCGCGCCGGTCGCGCGGCCCGGTTCGCCCGGGACCGGCGACGACTTCCTGCCGCTCCTCATCGAACAGGGATTCATGCCGCTGACCGAACTGTCGGCCGTGCCGCCGGCGTTGCACGGCTGGTCGGTCCTGCTCGCCGCGGGGCAGCTGCACGCCGTGCTCCAGCCGAACCCGGCCGGCGGCCGTCCGGTGGCCTGGTGGCAGGCGCACCAGCCGCTCCAGGTCACCGACGGCTGGCGGTCGGCCGCCAACAAGCACCAGCAGGTGCTGATGTTCGCGGCCCCGGTCGGTTCGATCGGTCGCCAGCCGCGCGAGGACCTGCTGCGCGACGCACTGGACAAGGCGGCGGCGAACGGCAAGCTCGTCGCCGCGGCGCTGCCGCTGGCGGGCCTCTGACCGGTCCGGCGGACACCGCGTCGCCGGACAACCGGCGAAAGCCGCAAAAATGCCGCATCCCTTACGGCACGGGGTCGTTTGGACATACGTGCACGCATACGACGTTCCCCGCCGCCAGTCCCTCGCCTCGGTCCCCGCACCCGTGCGCCCGGAGCGGGACTCCCGGAGCGGCCTCTCGGCCACGCCGATCTACGACGCCCTCTACACCGAGTACGTCAAGTCCTTCCGTTCGCTGCCGGGTGACCGCAGCGGCGAGGAGGAGCTGGGTTTCACCGCCTTCGGGAACATCCCGCGCGGTGCGGGCTCGTACGGCGGCCGCGGCCCGAGCACGTTCGGCGCCTCCCTCGTGAGCGGTGCCCACGGCGCGGGGGCGGGCGGCCGGCAGGGCACCGGGCCGCAGTGGCAGCGGGTCGGCACGGTCGGCAGGACCGCCTCCGGGATGCACCACGTGCCGGCCGGACTGCCGCCGGCCCCGCGCAGAGGCGCCTGATCCGGGCACGGTGAAGGGGCGGCCCCACCGGGACCGCCCCTTCGTCATGCCCGCCGTCGGCTACTTCTTCTTGCCGCGCTTCTCCCGCACCCGCACGGAGATATGGATCGGCGTCCCCTCGAAGCCGAACTCCTCCCGCAGCCGGCGCTCGATGAACCGCCGGTAACCCGCTTCGATGAAGCCGGAGGCGAACAGCACGAACCGCGGCGGCTTGGTGCCGGCCTGGGTGCCGAACAGGATGCGCGGCTGCTTGCCGCCCCGCACGGGGTGCGGGTGGGCGGCGACCAGCTCGCCGAGGAAGGCGTTCAGCCTGCCCGTCGGGACCCGCGTCTCCCAGCCCTCCAGGGCCGTCTCGATGGCCGGGACCAGCTTCTCCATGTGCCGGCCGGTGCGCGCCGAGACGTTCACCCGCGGCGCCCACACCACCTGGCCGAGCTCGGTCTCGATCTCCCGCTCCAGGTAGTAACGGCGCTCCTCGTCGAGGGTGTCCCACTTGTTGAAGGCGAGGACGATCGCGCGGCCCGCCTCCACGGCCATGGTGACGATCCGCTGGTCCTGCACCGAGATGGAGTCGGCGGCGTCGATGAGGACGACGGCCACCTCCGCCTTCTCGACGGCGGCGGCGGTGCGCAGCGAGGCGTAGTAGTCGGCGCCCTGCTGGAGGTGGACGCGCTTGCGGATGCCCGCCGTGTCGACGAACTTCCAGGTCTTGCCGCCGAGTTCGATCATCTCGTCGACCGGGTCACGGGTGGTTCCGGCGAGTTCGTTGACGACGACCCGCTCCTCGCCCGCGACCTTGTTCAGCAGCGAGGACTTGCCGACGTTGGGCCTGCCGATCAGGGCGACCCGGCGCGGACCGCCGACCGCGGTGCCGAAGGTCTGCGCCGGGGCCTCCGGCAGGGCCTCCAGGACCTGGTCCAGCATGTCGCCGGTGCCGCGGCCGTGCAGCGCGGAGACCGGGTGCGGCTCACCGAGGCCCAGCGACCACAGGTAGGACGCGTCGGCCTCGCCGCTCGGGCCGTCCACCTTGTTGGCGCACAGCACGACCGGCTTGCCGGCCTTGCGCAGCAGCCGGACGACGGCCTCATCGGTGTCGGTCGCGCCGACCTTGGCGTCCACGACGAAGACGACCGCGTCGGCGGCCTCGATCGCGTACTCGGCCTGGGCCGCCACGGAGGCGTCGATGCCGAGGACGTCCTGCTCCCAGCCGCCGGTGTCGACGACCTTGAAGCGGCGGCCGGCCCACTCGGCCTCGTAGGTGACGCGGTCACGGGTGACGCCCGGCTTGTCCTCGACGACCGCCTCACGGCGGCCGATGATGCGGTTCACCAGGGTCGACTTGCCCACGTTGGGACGGCCGACGACGGCGAGCACGGGCAGCGGACCGTGGCCCGCCGCCTCGATGGCGCCCTCGACGTCCTCGAGGTCGAAGCCCTCCTCCGCGGCGAGCTCCATGAACTCCGCGAACTCGGCATCGCCCAGCGCCCCGTGATCGTGCTCGTGCGCACCCTCGTACGCGTCCGAGCCGTCGGGCTGGATGTGGTCGTTCATGAAGTCCGTACCTCTGCGTTCATCGTGGTGATCGGTGGAACGCCCCGTACACGAGGCCGATCCACTACTCAGTGTCGCCTAGCGCCCGGTGAGGCGCCTGGCGTTTTCCAGGTGGGCGGTGAGCTGCTTCTGGATGCGTTCGGTCGCCTCGTCCAGCGCCTTGCGCGTCCGTCTGCCGCTGCCGTCGCCCGCGTCGAAGGGGTCGCCGAAGACGACGTCCACGCGGGAGCGCAGCGGCGGAAGTCCCTTTATCAACCGTCCGCGGCGCTCGGAACTTCCCAGGACGGCCACCGGCACGATCGGCGCTCCGCCGCGTACGGCGAAGTAGGCGAGCCCCGCGCGGAGCGAGGCGAAGTCGCCCTCGCCGCGCGTGCCCTCCGGGAAGATGCCGAGGACGCCGCCCTGCTCCAGTACGCCCAGCGCCCGGGAGATCGCCGTGCGGTCGGTGGTGTCGCGGTCCACCTTGAGCTGGCCGATGCCGGTCAGGAACGGGTCGAGCGGGCCGACGAACGCCTCCTTCTTGATCAGGAAGTGCGTCGGCCGGGGTGCCACGCCCATGACCATGGGGCCGTCGATGTTGTGGGAGTGGTTCACGGCGAAGATCAGCGGACCGGCCGTGGGCACCCGCCAGGCTCCCAGCACACGCGGCTTGAACAGCCCGTACATCAGGCCGACGCCGATGCGCCGGCCGACCTCGGCGCCGCGCTCCGATGGGACGTCGGTCACTTCCCGGCCCGCTTCTCCTCGACGAGGGTGACGACACACTCGATGACCTGCGCCAGCGTCAGCTCGGTGGTGTCCACCTCGACCGCGTCACCGGCCTTGGCCAGCGGGGAGGTCTTGCGGCCGGCGTCGGCCGCGTCCCGCTTGATCAGGGCCTCGCGGGTGGTGTTCAGGTCGGCGCCCTTGAGCTCGCCGCTGCGGCGGGCGGCACGGGCCTCCGCGCTGGCGGTGAGGAAGATCTTCAGGTCGGCGTCGGGCAGCACGGTGGTGCCGATGTCGCGGCCCTCGACGACGATGCCGGTGACGGCGGAGGCGGCGATGGACCGCTGCAGCTCGGTGATCCGGGTCCGCACCTCGGGGACCGCGGAGACCGCGGAGACCTTGGAGGTGACGTCCTGTCCGCGGATCGGGCCGGCCACGTCGACGCCGTCGACGGTGATCGTCGGGTCCTGGGGGTCCGTACCGGAGACGATCTCGGGCTTCCCTGCGACGGCGGCGATCGCGGACGGGTCGTCTATGTCGATGCCGTTGGTCACCATCCACCAGGTGATCGCCCGGTACTGGGCGCCCGTGTCCAGGTAGCTCAGGCCGAGCTGCGCCGCCACGGCCTTCGAGGTGCTCGACTTGCCCGTGCCGGAGGGGCCGTCGATGGCGACAATCACGGGCTGGGCGGCGCCGTTTTCCACGGAGGAACACCTTCCTGGTGCGGTGGAGTGGTGTGTGCGGGGCGCGGACACGCCCCGCACCAGATTACCGGCCCCCCGGAACCCTTCCGACAAGCGGACGATCCGGCCCTCCGGGAGACGGGCCGCCCCCGGGTCCTCCCCCGCCCCGGACCGTCACCGGCGTACCCGTCACCGGCGTGTCCGTCACTGGCGGACCGCCCAGCCCCGCTCCCGCAGTCCCGCGGTGAGGGCCGGGGCCGTCTTGGGCTCCACCATGAGCTGGACCAGGCCGGCCTGCTGTCCGGTGGCGTGCTCGATGCGGACGTCCTCGATGTTGGCGCCGGCGCGCTCGGCGTCCGCGAAGATGCGGGCGAGCTGGCCGGGCTGGTCGTCGATGAGCACCGTCACGGTCTCGTAGACGCGCGGCGCGGAGCCGTGCTTGCCGGGGACGCGGACCTGCCCCGCGTTGCCGCGGCGCAGCACGTCCTCGATGCCGGTGCTGCCCTCGCGGCGCTTGTCCTCGTCGGAGGACTGCAGCGCGCGCAGGGCGCGCACGGTCTCCTCCAGGTCGGCGGCGACGTCCGTGAGCAGGTCGGCGACCGGGCCGGGGTTCGCGGAGAGGATGTCGATCCACATCCGGGGGTCGGAGGCGGCGATCCGGGTCACGTCCCGGATGCCCTGCCCGCACAGCCGTACGGCGGCCTCCTCGGCGTGCTCCAGGCGCGCGGCGACCATGCTGGACACCAGGTGGGGCATGTGGGAGACGAGGGCCACGGCCCGGTCGTGGGCGTCGGCGTCCATCACGACGGGCACGGCCCTGCAGTGCGAGACCAGCTCCAGGGCGAGGTTCAGCACCTCGGTGTCGGTGTCCCGGGTCGGGGTGAGCACCCAGGGGCGCCCCTCGAAGAGGTCCCCGGTGGCGGCCAGCGGGCCGGACCGCTCACGGCCGGACATGGGGTGGGTGCCGATGTACGGGGCCAGGTCGAGCCCGCGCTCCTGGAGCTCGCGGCGCGGTCCGCCCTTGACGCTGGCGACGTCGATGTAGCCGCGCGCCGCGCCGCGTCGCATCGCGTCGGCGAGGACGTCGGCCACGTGGGCGGGCGGGGCTGCGACGATCGCCAGGTCGACCGGCCCGTCGGGGGCCTCGTCCGTACCGGCGCCGAGCGCGGCGGCCGTACGGGCCTGCTCCGGGTCGTGATCGGTGAGGTGGACGACGACGCCCCGCCGGTTCAGGGCGAGTGCGGCGGACGTGCCGATGAGTCCGGTGCCGATGACGAGTGCGGTTCTCACTGGGCGATGTCCTTGCGCAGGGCGGCCGCCGCGCCGAGGTAGACGTGCGCGACGTCCGCGCGGGGTTTGTCGCACTCGATGTGCGCGAGGACCCGGACGACGCGGGGCATGGCGCCCTCGATGTCCAGTTCCTGGGCGCAGATCAGGGGGACGTCGACGATGCCGAGCTTGCGGGCGGCGACGGCCGGGAAGTCGCTGTGCAGGTCGGGCGTGGCCGTGAACCAGAGGCTGATCAGGTCGTCGGTGTGCAGGCCGTTGCGCTCCAGGATCGCGGTGAGCAGCGCGCCGACCCGTTCCTCCATGTGACCGGCCTCGTCCCGCTCCAACTGGACGGCCCCCCGGACCGCGCGTACCGCCACGACGATGCTCCTTGCTGACGTGCCTGTCTGTCGTTCGGTCATCCAGCGTAGTCAGCCCGCGCGGGGGCGGCGCCGGGCGCCCGTCCGCTGAGACGGGCGGTGTGCGCTTTTCATGATGTTTTGTCGTGAGTTGCTTCTTGTTCGGCGGATTCGGTGTCAGGATGCGGGAACCGCGACCTCCGGGAGTGACGACATGACCCCTTGTGCAACACGCCGCACGGTTCTGCTCGCGACGGGTGCGGCGGCCCTGGCCGCGGGCTGCGGCTCGGACGGCGGCAACGGCGGAGACGGCAGGGACGGCGGCGGGGGCGGCGGGGGCGGTACCTCGCCGGAGACCGCCGGGCAGGGACTGATCTCGACCGCCGACGTCCCGGTGGGCGGGGGCACGGTCCTCCCGGACGAGAAGATCGTGGTCACCCAGCCGCAGGAGGGCGACTTCAAGGCCTTCTCGGCGATCTGCACCCACCAGAACTGTGTCGTGGCCGACGTCGCGGACGGCACCGTCAACTGCGCCTGCCACGGCAGCCGCTTCAGGATCACCGACGGCTCGGTGGAGCGGGGCCCCGCGACCCGGCCGCTGCCCGAGGAGCCGATCACGGTGGAGGGAAATTCGATCCGCCGGGCGTGATCCACCGCGTACGCTCCCGGGCATGCGCCCCGAGACCCTGGTCGGTGACCACACGATCTACGCCTGTGTCATGGGTTCGCGCGCCTTCGGCCTGGCCACCGAGGGCAGCGACACCGACCGCCGGGGTGTCTTCCTCGCGCCCACTCCCCTGTTCTGGCGCTTCGAGAAGCCGCCGACGCACATCGAGGGCCCGGCCGAGGAGCAGTTCAGCTGGGAGCTGGAACGCTTCTGCGAGCTGGCCCTGCGCGCCAACCCCAACATCCTGGAGTGCCTGCACTCCCCGCTGGTGGAGCACGCCGACACCACCGGCCGCGAGCTGCTGTCCCTGCGCGAGGCGTTCCTCTCCCGCAGGGTCCACGAGACGTTCACGCGGTACGCCCACGGCCAGCGCCGCAAGCTGGAGGCGGACGTCCGCGCGCACGGCGCCCCGCGCTGGAAGCACGCGATGCACCTGCTCCGCCTGCTGATCAGCGTCCGCGATCTGCTCCGTACGGGCACCCTCACGATCGACGTGGGCGAGGAGCGCGAGCCGCTGCTCGCGGTGAAGCGGGGCGAGGTGTCCTGGTCCGGGTTCGAGGCGCGGATGACCCGCCTGGCGCGGGAGGCCGAGCAGGCCGCCCACCGCAGCCCGCTCCCCGCGGAACCGGACCGCCGGCGCGTGGAGGACTTCCTCGTCCGTACCCGCCGCGCCTCAGCCCTCCGGGCGGGTCCGTACGACGAGGCCGCGCGGGGCGTCGTACGCGGTGGGCGAGTCGGGCAGGGCTGACGCGGCCCGCGCCTCGTCCGGTACGCCGTGCGGCCCCTCCACGTCGAGGCCGCGGGACGGGAAGCCGTGCAGGTGCGCGCCGGAGACGGTGGCGGACAGCACCGGGCCGGGCTGTTCGGCGATCACCGGGCTCGGGCCGGGACGGTCGTCGCTCAAGCGTCCCAGAGCGTTCCCAGCGCCAGCAGCTCGTCCCGGTACTCGATGCGGTCGGCCCAGTCCGCCGGCCAGGCGTCCGCGCCCAGGTACGCACCCGCGAAGGCGCCGGTGAGGCAGGCGATGGAGTCGGAGTCGCCCGCGGTGCAGGCGGCGCGGCGCAGGGCGGTGAGGGGTTCGTCGACGAAGAGGAGGAAGCAGAGCAGGCCGGTCGCCAGGGCCTCCTCGGCGATCCAGCCCTCGCCCGTGGCCAGGCAGGGGTCGGTCTCGGGCGAGACGGTGCGTACGGCGTCCTGGAGGCGTTCCAGGACTCCCAGGCACTCGTCCCAGCCGCGCGCGATGAAGTGCTCGGGGGTGGGGTCCTGGGCGCGGGTCCACAGGTCGCCGAGCCAGAACTCGTGGTAGCGGGTGCGGTTGTCGT
The DNA here is from genome assembly GCF_043084105.1 of Streptomyces sp. NPDC014676. Classification (NCBI taxonomy): domain Bacteria; kingdom Bacillati; phylum Actinomycetota; class Actinomycetes; order Kitasatosporales; family Streptomycetaceae; genus Streptomyces; species Streptomyces sp. NPDC014676. Next base: position 9,294 of record NZ_JBIBZI010000029.1, read on the forward strand.
AGGCGTAGGAACGCAGGCGTCCGATCAGACCGGTCGGCTCGGCGCCCTCCGCCAGCAGTCGTACGGCGTGCGCGGTGAGGTCGGAGGCGGCGAGCGCGGTGGGGTGGCCGTGGGTGAGGGCTGACTGCAGCTGGGCGGCGCCCGCGCGCTGTTCGTCGGTGAGGCCGGGGGCCAGGCCTATGGGGGCGACGCGCATGTTGGCGCCGCAGCCCTTGGAGCCGATCTGGCTGGCGTCCTGCCAGGCCCGGTCCTCACGGGACAGGAGGTGGCAGGCCTTGAGGCAGGTGTTGCCGGGGGCGCGGTTGTTCTCGGGCGAGCGCCACCACTCCACGAACTCCTCGCGCACCGGCCGCGCCAGCCGCTTCGGGGTGAGCGGTCCCCGGTCCATGGCCGTGCGCAGTCCCCTGCCGAGCGCGAGGGTCATCTGGGTGTCGTCGGTGACGATCGCCGGCCTGGGCAGGCCCATCCCCCGCCAGGGTCCGGACTTCGCGAGGATCGACGGCACGTCGTTGAACTCGGTCGGGAAGCCCAGCGCGTCCCCCAGGGCGAGTCCGGTGAGCGCTCCCGTGGCGGCGCGCTTGGTGACGGTGGTCGTGGTCATGCGGGGCGTCCTTCCGGAGTGGGCCGGAGCAGGGGCGGGTGGAGGGTGGCGGCAGTACCCGCGCTGTAGAGCGCGGCGGGTTTGCCCCGGCCGCCGGTGAGGCGCGCGGCGCCGGGGACGGCTTCGACGAAGCCGGGGGTGGCGAGCACCTTGCGCCGGAAGTTGGGCCGGTCCAGGGCGGTGCCCCACACGGTCTCGTAGACCTGTTGCAGCTCCCCGAGGGTGAACTCGGGCGGGCAGAAGGCGGTGGCGAGGCAGGTGTACTCGAGCTTGGCGCCGACGCGGTCCCGCGCGTCGGCCAGGATCCGGCCGTGGTCGAAGGCGAGTTCCCGCGCGGAGTCGTACGGCGTCCAGCGGGCCTGCGCCGCGTCGCTGCCGCCGTGCGCCTCGGGCGCGTCGGGCAGCAGTGCGGCGAACGCGACGGACACGACCCGCATGCGGGGGTCGCGGTCGGGTTCGCTGTAGGTCCGCAGCTGCTCCAGATGCAGCCCGGACACGTCCGTCAGCCCGGTCTCCTCGCCCAGTTCGCGCCGCGCGGCGCTCTCGGCGGACTCGTCCGGCCGGACGAAGCCGCCGGGCAGCGCCCACCGTCCGGCGTACGGCTCCTGGCCGCGCTCGACGAGCAGCACGTGCAGGGCGCCCGCGCGGAGGGTGAACACGGCGAGGTCGACGGTGACGGCGAAGGGCTCGAAGGCGTACTTGTCGTAGCCGTCCATGACCCGCACCCCCTTTAATAGTCGTAATGACTATTAAAGGGGGTGCGGGTCGGGTGCACAAGCCCTTGGAGGCTCTTTAGAGGTCGACCTCCTGCATCAGCATCCCGACCTCGGTGTTGGACAGCCGCCGCAGCCAGCCCGACTTCTGGTCGCCCAGGGTGATCGGCCCGAAGGCGGTGCGCACCAGCTTGTCGACCGGGAAGCCGGCCTCGGCGAGCATGCGGCGCACGATGTGCTTGCGGCCCTCGTGCAGGGTCACCTCGACGAGGTAGTTCTTGCCGGTCTGCTCCACGACCCGGAAGTGGTCCGCGCGGGCGTACCCGTCCTCGAGCTGGATGCCGTCCTTGAGCCTCTTGCCCAGGTCGCGCGGGATCGGGCCCACGATGGCCGCCAGGTACGTCTTCTTCACGCCGTACTTGGGGTGGGTCAGCCGGTGCGCCAGCTCGCCGTGGTTGGTGAGCAGGATGACGCCCTCGGTCTCGGTGTCGAGCCGGCCGACGTGGAAGAGGCGGGTCTCGCGGTTGGTGACGTAGTCACCGAGGCACTGCCGGCCCTCCGGGTCCTCCATGGTGGAGACGACACCGGCGGGCTTGTTCAGCGAGAAGAACTGGTACGACTGGGTCGCGACGGTCAGGCCGTCGACCTTGACCTCGTCCTTCTCCGGGTCGACCCGCTTGCCCTGCTCCAGGACGATCTCGCCGTTGACCTCGACGCGCGCCTGCTCGATCAGCTCCTCGCAGGAGCGCCGGGAGCCGTAGCCCGCGCGGGCGAGCACCTTCTGCAGCCGCTCGCCCTCCTGCTCGGCGCCGGGGAAGGTCTTGGGCAGCTTGACGTCCTTCTTGCCCGCGTACCGCTCGCGGTTGCGCTCCTCGGCCCGCGTCTCGTACTCACGGGACGTGGCCGGGACCGAGCGCCCCCGCTGCAGGGGCTTCTTCGGCCCGCCCTTGGCGCCTCCGCGGGCCGTGGGCCCACGGCCCGACTTGGGGCCCTCCTGGGTGGCGCCGGGGCCGACGTCGTAGCGCCGCTCCTCCGGACGCGGCTTCTTCGGACGGCCGCCCTGCTGGTTGTCGCGGTTGCCGCCGGAGCCGCGGTGGCCGCCGCGGCCACCCCCGCTCCCGCCGCTCCCGCCGCGGCCGCCGCTGTTGCCACCACGGCTCCCGCCGTTGTTTCCGCTGCTGTTCCTGCCGCTGCTGCTTCGCATCAAAGTTCCGTCTTGTCGTCTGCGTCCTCGGAATCCGGGGCGTCCGGATCGAACGACGGGACCCCTTCCAGCGTCTCGGCCTCGATCGCCTCCGCCTCGGGGAGGAAGGGCGCGAGCTCCGGGAGCTCGTCCAGACCGCGCAGGCCCATCCGCTCCAGGAAGTAGTTCGTCGTCGTGTACAGGATCGCACCTGTTTCGGGTTCCGTGCCCGCCTCCTCAATCAGACCGCGCTGCAGGAGGGTGCGCATCACGCCGTCGCAGTTGACCCCGCGCACGGCGGAGACGCGGCCGCGGCTGACCGGCTGCCGGTAGGCGACGACCGCGAGGGTCTCCAGGGCGGCCTGGGTGAGCCGGGCCTGTCGGCCGTCCAGGACGAAGCCCTCGACGGCGGCGGCGTACTCGGGGCGGGTGTAGAAGCGCCAGCCCCCCGCGACGAGGCGCAGCTCGAAGCCGCGGCCCTGGACGGTGTACTCGTCGGCGAGCGCGCGCAGCGCGTCCGCGACCTGGTGCCTGGGACGCTCCAGGACCTTCGCCAGGTGTTCCTCGGTCGCGGGCTCGTCCACGACCATGAGGACCGCCTCCAGGGCGGGCCTGAGGTCGAGCTCCGCGACGGTGCGCGGCCCGGCGGGGGTGTCGGTCGTCTCCTCGTTCACGGCTTCCTCTCCTCCTCGGGCTGCTCCGGCGGCCGGTCGAACTCGTCGGTGACCGTCGGCGCGGCGTCCCCGTCCCCGCCGGTCCAGCGCACGGTCAGCTCGCCGAGCGCGGCCTCCTGGTCGAGGGCGACGGCCTTCTCGCGGTACAGCTCCAGCAGGGCGAGGAAGCGGGCCACGACGGTCAGGGTGTCGTCCGTGTCCTCGACGAGGGCCCGGAAGCTCGCCTCGCCGAGTTCCCTCAGCCGGCCGACGACGATCCCGGCCTGCTCCTGCACGCTGACCAGCGGCGCGTGGATGTGGTCGACGTACACCTGCGGCTTGGGCCTGGGCTGCATCGCCTTGACCGCGAGCCGGGCGAAGCCCTCGGCGCCGATGCTGATGACGACCTCGGGCAGCAGCTCGGCGTGGTGCGGTTCGAGTCCGACGGTACGGGGATGGCGGCGGCCCTCGTCGTCGAGGCGCCGGCTGAAGATCTCGGCGATCTGTTTGTACGCGCGGTACTGCAGCAGCCTCGCGAACAGCAGGTCCCGGGCCTCCAGGAGGGCGAGGTCGGCCTCGTCCTCCACCTCGGCGGCGGGCAGCAGCCGGGCCGCCTTGAGGTCGAGCAGCGTGGCCGCCACGACCAGGAACTCGGTCGTCTCGTCCAGGTCCCAGTCGGGCCCCAGGGCCCGGATGTACGCCATGAACTCGTCGGTCACCCTGGACAGCGCGACCTCGGTGACGTCCAGCTTGTGCTTCGAGATCAACTGCAGCAGCAGGTCGAACGGCCCCTCGAAGTTCACCAGCCGGACCCTGAACCGCCCGTCCTCGGCGTCGCCCGCCTCCGAAGCCCCGTCTCCGGGCTCCGTCCCGGGCACGACGGTCCCGTCCTCCGCCACGACCACCGGCTCGGCCGGCGAGAAGTCCCGCGCGGGAGGTTCGGTGCCCGGTGTGTTCCCGGGTGTGCCGCGTGCCGGACCCGGTTCCCCGCGCCCGGCGGCCCCGCTCTCCGACGAGGGACCCGCGCCCTTCTCGGGCACCTCCCGCCCGGACGCCGCTCCCGGCCCTCGGCCCAGGGTGCGGCGGCGGGGCGGCCGGGCGCCGGGAGCGGGTGCGTCGTTCGAGGTCATGGCCTCCGCAGGCTACCGCTACCGGCCCCGCAGACGTCGTACGAGGATGCTGGCGTCGCCCCGGCTCTCCAGGTCTGCGAGGACCACGGCGACCGCCTCGCGGACGATGCGGCCCCGGTCCACCGCCAGCCCGTGCTCGCCGCGCAGCACCAGGCGCGCGTGTTCGAGGTCCATCAGCTCCTCGGCGGACACGTACACGGTGATCTTCTCGTCGTGCCGTTCACGGCCGCTGGGCCGCCGTGCCGCCGCCCGCCCCCGCTTGCCGCGCTGGGCCGCCCCGTCCTGCGCCGGCTGACGCCGTCCGGCGCCCGCCGCGTCGCGGCTGCGGGACTCCCCGGCCCCGTCCGGTTCCGCGTCCGCCGCGACGTGCTCCGCGCCCTCGCCGTCGCCGCCCTGCGCGGGCACCGACTGCGGCGCGTCCTCCACGGCGGCCGCCGCCGCGTCGCCCTCCCCCGCGGGTGCGGGGACGCGGGCGTCGCCGTTGGCCTGGCGCCGGGGGGTCGACGCCTGGAGCGCCATCCCCCCTGTCGTACGGAAGAGTTCGTCGGCCCCCGGCAGACTCACTCGGCGTGACACCGGGCGAGCACCTCCCTGGCGAGCTGGCGGTAGGCGGCGGCACCGACGGAGTTGGACGCGTACGTGGTGATCGGCTCACCGGCGACCGTGGTCTCCGGGAAGCGGACCGTGCGCCCGATGACCGTGTGGTAGACGTGGTCGTCGAACGCCTCGACCACCCGCGCGAGCACCTCACGGCTGTGCACCGTGCGCGAGTCGTACATCGTGGCGAGGATCCCGTCGAGCTCCAGGTCGGGGTTGAGCCGCTCCTGGACCTTCTCGATCGTCTCGGTCAGCAGCGCCACACCGCGCAGTGCGAAGAACTCGCACTCCAGCGGCACGATCACCTTGTGCGCGGCGGTCAGCGCGTTGACCGTGAGCAGGCCGAGCGAGGGCTGGCAGTCGATGACGATGTAGTCGTAGTCGTCCATCAGCGGCTTCAGCGCCCGCTGCAGCGTGGACTCGCGCGCGACCTCGCTCACCAGCTGGACCTCGGCCGCCGACAGGTCGATGTTGCTGGGCAGCAGGTCCATGTTGGGGACCGCGGTCTTCAGCAGCACCTCGTCGGCCGCCATGCCCCGCTCCATGAGCAGGTTGTAGACGGTGAGGTCGAGCTCCATCGGGTTGACGCCGAGACCGACCGACAGCGCGCCCTGCGGGTCGAAGTCGACGAGCAGCACCCGGCGTCCGTACTCCGCGAGCGCGGCGCCCAGGTTGATGGTCGACGTGGTCTTGCCGACGCCGCCCTTCTGGTTGCACATCGCGATGATCTTCGCGGGACCGTGGTCGGTCAGCGGACCCGGGATCGGGAAGTACGGCAGCGGGCGCCCGGTCGGGCCGACGCGCTCACGGCGCTGGCGCGCCGCGTCGGGCGCGAGCGTGGCCGCGTACTCGGGATCGGGCTCGTACTCGGCGTCGGGGTCGTAGAAGTGCCCCTCGGGCAGTTCGTCGTAGTCGGCGAAATGGTTGTGGGGCGCGCCACTTCCGTCGCCGGCCATGGCGTTCACGTGATGGCCATCCATGCTCTGGGGTGCTGGTTGAGTCACCACCGAAGTCCGGTGACTCCGGTGGGCTGCGAAGGTGCGCACAGCCACGGAGCCGACAGCAGCGGATCCCGCGGGCTCCTGGTCCGGCGCGGGCATTCCTGGGTGACCACCCCCGGGAGTAAATGTCGACTCATTCACAAGTCGTCTTACCTCCTTGGTGACCAGGAAACTTCTAGACAGGTCAGCGTGGCACCATGCCGACGATTGGCGACTCTATGGCGTGTCGGCCGTCCGCAGCAACACAATCCGCCGGACCCGGCCCGATGTGTCGGCAATGAAACATCCCTCTGTCAAGGGCGTACGACCGTCGCACGGCAGGTTTCACGGGTGTGCGAATCGGTAGAAGGGTTACGTTCGAGGCGAGTTGTCCCGGAAACAGGAAGTGACCATACACACATCCGGCCGGACCTTGTCGGGCAAGGTCCGGCCGGGTACGTGACGTTGACGGCGGAAGTTGACGTATCGCCTTTACCGGTCGACGACTTGGTCGACTTACCGCCCTGGCCGCTCAGCCGAGCAGGGAGGCGAGCTCCACGTGCTCCAGGCCGTGCGCCTCGGCGACCTCCTTGTAAACCACCTTGCCGTCGTGCGTGTTGAGCCCCTTGGCGAGCGCGGGGTCACGGCGCAGCGCCTCCACCCAGCCGCGGTCGGCGAGTTCGACGATGTACGGCAGCGTGGCGTTGGTGAGCGCGTAGGTGGAGGTGTTGGGCACCGCGCCGGGCATGTTGGCGACGCAGTAGAACACCGACTCGTGGACCTTGAAGGTCGGCTCGGCGTGCGTGGTCGGGTGGGAGTCCTCGAAGCAGCCGCCCTGGTCGATCGCGATGTCGACAAGGACACTTCCGGCCTTCATCCGCGAGACCAGTTCGTTGGTGACGAGCTTCGGGGCCTTGGCGCCGGGAACGAGCACCGCGCCGATCACGAGGTCGGCCTCCAGGCAGGCCTTCTCCAGCTCGAAGGCGTTGGAGACGACGGTCTGGATCTTCGTGCCGAAGACCTTGTCGGCCTCCTTGAGCTTGTTGATGTCCTTGTCGAGCAGGGTCACGTGGAAGCCCATGCCGATGGCGATCTGCGCGGCGTTCCAGCCGGACACACCGCCGCCGATGACGACGGCCTTGCCGGCCAGCACGCCGGGGACGCCGCCGGGGAGCACACCGCGGCCGCCGTGGGCGCGCATCAGGTGGTAGGCGCCGACCTGCGGGGCCAGCCGGCCCGCGACCTCGGACATCGGGGCGAGCAGCGGCAGCGCGCGGTTGGGCAGCTCGACGGTCTCGTAGGCGATGGCGGTGGTGCCGGACTCCAGGAGGGCGTCCGTGCACTCCTTGGACGCGGCCAGGTGCAGGTAGGTGAAGAGGGTCTGGTCCTTGCGCAGGCGGTGGTACTCCTCCGCGATGGGCTCCTTGACCTTCAGCAGCAGGTCGGCGGCGGCCCAGACCTCGTCGGCGGTGTCCAGGATCTGCCCCCCGGCGGCGATGTACTCGTCGTCCGGGATCGAGGAGCCGACGCCGGCGCCGCGCTCGATGACGACCTGGTGGCCGTGGCGCACCAGCTCGTGCACGCCGGCGGGGGTGATGGCCACCCGGAACTCGTTGTTCTTGACTTCGCGGGGGATGCCGACCTTCACGTGGATCACGGTCCTTGGCTCAGAGGGTATGGGGGTATTACTGCACATACCCGGGCACGCACGGGCACACCGGGAGAGACCGCAGAGGATGGCGCGGCAGAGCCAGTCTAATGAAGGTGTTCCCGCTGTCTAGCCTTTCATTGCTTCAATCTTCAGCGGATGGGCTACGGATTTCGTAGGCGTTAGCTCCGTGTTCCGGCTCGGAGTCGTCCTCCACGGCCTCCTCTGCCAGCATGCGCTCGGCCGTGCCCCGGTGCAGCGCGGCCGACGCGGGGTCGCCGAGGTGCCCGAAGGAGTCGGCCAGCCGCAGGTGCAGCGCGGCCTGCAGGCGGGTGTCCTCGGCCCGGCGCGCCCATTCCACGGCCTCCTGGCAGGTGCGCAGCGACTCCTCGAGCCGGCCGGCGTACTCCTGCACCCGGGCCAGTTCGCTCAGGGCCCGCGCCTGTGCGGCCACGTCCCCGTGCCTGCGGTGTCCGGCGACGGCCGCGCGCCAGTCGCGCAGCGCCTCGCCGTAGCGGCCGGCGTAGGTGTGGGCGGCGCCGATGCGGCCGTAGAGCCGGGCGGCGTCCTCGCCCTCGCCGCGGGCCAGCCGCTCGGCCAGGGCGCGGCCGAACCAGTCGGCGGCCCGGTCGTAGTCCCCGAGTTCCAGATGGGCGCCGCCCACGGATTCCATCGCGCGGCCGGTCGCGTACGGGTCGTTCGCCTCGCGTCCGGCGTCCAGCGCGGCCCGGTAGCGCCCCAGGGCGTCGGCGGTACGGCCGGTACGGGCGTCGAGGTCGCCGAGGTTCAGCAGGGCCGCCGCCCGCTCGCGGGGCAGGTCGCGGCGCTCGGCGACGTCGAGGACCAGGCCGTGGATGTCGTACAGGTCGCTCGCGGCGGCCTGGGTGCCGAAGTGCGCCACCATGGCCCGCACGAGCTGGGCCATCAGGCGCCGGGCGAGGGTGTCCAGCTCCCCGTCGGCGACCGCGAGCCGCGCGGAGGCCAGCAGGGCGGGGCGGCGCGCGCGCAGCCAGTCGGCGGCGGCCCGCGGGCCGGGGAAACGCAGGGCGCTCGGCATGCCGAGGAGCCTCTCGCGCGCCCGGGGACTGTCGGTCTCGGTGATGGCCCGGCACGACTGGAGCAGCCGTACGGTCCGCTCCAGCATCCGGGCGCGGGCCAGCCGCAGCTCGGCGGGCCGCTCGTGGTCCTCGGCGAGGGCGCTCAGCAGGGGCTGCAGACAGCCGGGCACCTCGTACTGCGGCAGCGGCGAACCGTCCACCGGGTGCAGCAGCCCGTGGGCGGCGAAGTCGTCCAGGGTGGCGCGGGCGGACTCCACCGGGCAGCCGGCGAGGGCGGCGGCGGTGTGCGGGTCGACCAGACCGGCCGGGGCGAGGCTGAGCAGCCGCAGGGTGTGGGCGGCCGGCGCGGGCAGTGCGGCGTGCACGAGCCGCAGGACACGGCTGACGACGGTGTCCTGGCCGGGGTCCGTGTGCAGTTGCCTGGCGAGGTCGGCGACGGCGGCCTGGGGCCGGGCGGCCAGCCAGCCGCCGGCCAGCACCAGGGCGGCCGGCTGGCCCTGGCACTGCTCGGCGAGCCGTTCGGCGGCCCGGGGGTCGACCGTGATGCGCACCGCCCCGGTGAACCGGGACAGCACCTCCACCGCGGATTTGGTGTCGAGGCCGCCGAGGGTGCAGGGACGGACGTCCGCGATGCCGGTCAGCGGCCCCGAGGAGACGGCGACGGCCAGGCAGTCCGGGTTGTCCGGCAGCAGTGCGTCGACCTGCTCGGCGTCGGCCGCGTCGTCCAGCAGGAGCAGTACCCGGCGGTCGGCCAGCGCGGTGCGCAGCGCCTCGCTGAGCTCGTCCCCGGTGGCTCCGGCCGGGGCGGGCGCCGCCAGCGCGTCGAGCAGTTCCCGCGCGGCGCGCTCGACGGGCACACGCGTGCCGTCGGGTTCGCTCAGCCGGGCGCGCAGCACGCCGTCGGGGTAGCGGTCGGCGACCTGGCGCACGAGTTCCCCGGCGAGGGCGCTCCGGCCCGAGCCGGGCCGGCCGGCGATGAGCAGGACGCGTGCGCGGGGCGCCTTGCGGCCGGAGAGGGTGTCCAGTCCCGCGCGCTCGATGTCGGCGCGCAACTCCTTCAACTCCCTGGTACGGCCCAGGAATCGACCCTCGTCGGCGACGTCCCGAAGGAGCCGTACACCGTCCGGGTCCACCGCCTGATCCGTCACGGGCCTCACTCCCGTCCCACCGCGCGCGCAAGCCCGCCGGGGCTCCGGACCGGGCGTTTTCCAGAGCCTAGTTCACGCTTCGCGACGTTCCGTGAGGAGCACTGCGGCGGGGCGGGACTCCCCCCGATCGGATCAACCGATCGTAAGACCGTCGGCCCGGCGGCACCGGCTGCATCAGCCTCTCCGGGGGAGCTCGAGGAGCGGAGCCCCGGGTCCGGGACGGGAAGGGATTGCGGGGGCGGTCAAGGGCACTCCCGCCGGCGTCAGGCCTCGAACGGCCGCGCCGGCCACGGCGCCTGAGCCGGACGCAGCGCGTCCAGGCCGTCGCCGGCCCGCGCGGCGACCAGCGAGAGGACGCCCACCACCAGGCAGTTGTTGTGCAGCTCGCCGGCGAGCACGCCGCGCACCAGTTCCTCGGCCGGGACCCGGGCCAGCTCCATGTCGGCCTCCTCGTCCTCGACCACGAACCGCTCGCCCTCGGCCTCGGACAGCCCCCGCGCGAGGAAGATCCGTACGGCCTCGTCGCAGCCGCCGGGCGTGGTGTAGACGTCGGTCAGCACCCGCCAGTCCTCCGCCTTGACGTGCGCCTCCTCGTACAGCTCGCGCTGGGCGGCGCGCAGCGGGTTCTCGCCGGGCACGTCGAGCAGGCCGGCCGGGATCTCCCACAGCCTGTGGCGCACGGGGTGGCGGTACTGGCGCAGCACCAGGACCCGGTCGGCGTCGTCGAGGGCGAGGACGGCCACGGACCCGGGGTGGACCTGGTAGTCGCGGTGGACCACGCTTCCGTCGGGCATGACCACGTCGTCGGTGCGGACGGAGGTCTTGTTGCCCGTGAACGGGGTCTCGCTCCCGCGGACCTCCCACTCCTCCGGGGTGTCCTTGATCGTCATGGCTGTCCTTCCCGACGTACGGCGGCCGTGCGCGTGCCGTGCGTGAACATGTGCGAAAAAGTGGCCGGGGCGCGCACCTTCTGAGGGTTCGCGCCCCGGCAACCGTACAACCGGGTGTGTTACTTCGAGATCTTCCGCTCGACCGCGGCCTTCACCAGACCCGCGAAGAGCGGGTGCGGACGGGTCGGACGCGAGCGCAGCTCCGGGTGCGCCTGGGTCGCGACCAGGTACGGGTGGACCTCGCGCGGGTACTCGACGTACTCGACGAGCTTGCCGTCCGGGGAGGTGCCGGAGAAGACGATGCCCGCCTTCTTCTCCAGCTCCGCGCGGTAGGCGTTGTTCACCTCGTAGCGGTGCCGGTGGCGCTCCTCCACGTACTCCTTGCCGTCGTACACCTCGCGCACGATGGAGCCCTCGGCCAGCTTCGCCGGGTACATGCCGAGCCGCATGGTGCCGCCCATGTCGCCCTCGCCGGCGACGATGTCCATCTGCTCGGCCATGGTGGAGATCACCGGGTGGGCGGTGCCCGGGTCGAACTCGGTGGAGTTGGCGTCGGAGACGTCCGCGAGACTGCGCGCGGCCTCGATCACGATGCACTGCAGGCCCAGGCACAGGCCCAGCAGCGGGATGCGGTTCTCGCGGGCGTACTTGATCGCGCCGACCTTGCCGAGCACACCGCGGTCGCCGAAACCGCCGGGGATGCAGATGGCGTCGACGTCACCGAGCTGCGCCTGGGCGCCGGCCGGGGTCTTGCAGTCGTCGGAGGTGACCCACTTGATCTTCACGCGGGCCTTGTTGGCGAAGCCGCCCGCGCGCAGCGCCTCGGTGACCGAGAGGTAGGCGTCGGGCAGGTCGATGTACTTGCCGACCAGGGCCATGACGATCTCGTGCTCGGGGTTGTGGACGCGGTCCAGCAGGTCGTCCCAGGTCGTCCAGTCCACGTCCCGGAACGGCAGGTCGAGCTTGCGCACGACATAGGCGTCCAGGCCCTCGGCGTGCACGACCTTCGGGATGTCGTAGATCGAACGGGCGTCGGGGCAGGCCACCACGGCGGCCTCGTCCACGTCGCACATCAGCGAGATCTTCCGCTTGATCGCGGTGGGCACCTCGCGGTCGCAGCGCAGCACGATCGCGTCCGGCTGGATGCCGATGTTGCGCAGCGCGGCGACCGAGTGCTGGGTCGGCTTCGTCTTCAGCTCGCCCGAGGGGCCGATGTACGGCAGGAGCGAGATGTGCACCACGAACACGTTGTCCCGGCCGACCTCGTGCCGGACCTGGCGGACGGTCTCCAGGAACGGCAGCGACTCGATGTCGCCGACCGTGCCGCCGACCTCCGTGATCACCACGTCGACCTCGTCGGTCGCCATGCGGCGGATGCGGTGCTTGATCTCGTTGGTGATGTGCGGGATGACCTGCACGGTGTCGCCCAGGTACTCGCCGCGCCGCTCCTTGGCGATCACCGTCGAGTAGACCTGGCCGGTGGTGACGTTGGCCGAGCCGTCCAGGTCGCGGTCGAGGAACCGCTCGTAGTGGCCGATGTCCAGGTCGGTCTCGGCGCCGTCGTTGGTGACGAACACCTCACCGTGCTGGAAGGGGTTCATCGTCCCCGGGTCGACGTTGAGGTACGGGTCGAGCTTCTGCATCACGACGCGCAGACCCCGGGCCTTGAGCAGCATGCCCAGGCTGGAGGCGGTGAGCCCCTTGCCGAGCGAGGAGGCGACACCCCCGGTGACGAAGATGTGCTTGGTCGTCGAGGCTGTGCTGTTTCGAAAAACAGTGGGCGGCATGGCCAAGAGGGGGCTCCCGTGGTCGCGGCTTGTGGGTGCGGTTCCGGGGCTTTCTCGCCCACCGGTCCACGGGCTACCAGCGTATCAGCGCCGCGGAGTGATGGCGCCCGGCCACGCTCCGCGCACGCGCCGCCACGGGCGAGCACCGCACACGGGACCCTCACCCGTTGGTCACTCGTTCGGCGGAGCCCGGTTGTCCGGAGCGGCACACAGATCATCTACGTGCGTCGTATCCTGCTCGGACATTCGCTGCCGAGCCCCGGCCGGTCGAACGGCACCACCCCCGCCCGTGACCTCCGGAACAACGTGAGCTCGTCAGTTCGTTGAGCAGAGATCGGCATTTTGCATGCAAGGCTGGGCGACTGCTTTGCTTCACAGCTCAACGACGCAATTCAAAACCCCTTGACCGCACCAAGCGACAACCCCCTTGCGGGGTGACGTGGCCGTTCGACTGGAGTTGCACGTGGCCGGGCGCATCGAAGACTACGCACTCATCGGAGACATGCAGACCGCCGCGCTGGTCTGCCGGGACGGCACGGTGGACTGGCTGTGCCTGCCCCGTTTCGACTCCCACGCCATCTTCGCCGGTCTGCTGGGCACCGAGGAGCACGGCTTCTGGCGGCTGGGGCCCGCGCACGCCGACGACGCCGAGCCGCCCGCGGCGACCCGGCGCGGCTACCGCGGCGACTCGCTGATCCTGGAGTCCGAGTGGGACACCCCGCGCGGCACGGTCCGGGTGACGGACTTCATGCCCCCGCGCGACGGCGCCCCGCAGCTCATCCGGATCGTGGAGGGCGTCTCGGGCCGGGTCCCCATGCGCTCGGCACTGCGGATGCGGTTCTCCTACGGCAGGATCGTCCCGTGGGTGCACCGGCACGAGGGACGCACGGTCGCCGTCGCGGGCCCGGACTCCGTGTGGTTCGACACCTCCGTGCAGCCCTACGGCGAGTCGCTGACCACGTACGCGGACTTCACGGTCTCGCCGGGCGAGCGGATCGCGTTCACCATCTCCTGGGAGCCCTCGCACAAGCAGCCGCCGCCGCTGCCGGAGCCGGAGCAGTCGCTGGAGGCGACCGAGGAGTTCTGGCGCGAGTGGGTGGAGCACTGTACGTACCACGGCCCCTACCGCGAGGCCGTGATCCGCTCCCTGATCACGCTCAAGGCCCTGACGTACGCTCCGACCGGCGGCATCGTGGCCGCGCCCACCACCTCCCTGCCGGAGGACATCGGCGGCGTCCGCAACTGGGACTACCGCTACACCTGGCTGCGGGACGCGGCGATCACCCTGTCGTCGCTGCTGCGCACCGGCTACCGCGAGGAGGCCCGCGCCTGGCGCGAGTGGCTGCTCCGCGCGGTGGCGGGCGACCCGGAGAACCTGCAGATCATGTACGGCATCGCCGGTGAGCGCGAGCTCGGCGAGGCGGAGCTGGACTGGCTGCCCGGCTACGAGAACTCGGCCCCGGTCCGGGTGGGCAACGGTGCCGCGCACCAGCTCCAGCTCGATGTGTACGGCGAGGTCACCGAGGCCCTGCACCTGGCCCACATGACGGGTCTGGCCCGCAACGACTACGCCTCGCTGCTCCAGCTCAAGCTGATCCGCTACCTGGAGAAGCACTGGCAGGAGCCGGACGAGGGCATCTGGGAGGTGCGCGGTCCGCGCCGCCACTTCGTGCACTCCAAGGTGATGGCCTGGGTCGCCGTCGACCGCACCATCAAGCTGATCGAGTCCGGCGACGCCGACGGCCCGCTGGAGGAGTGGAAGCGGCTGCGCGACGACATCCACCGGGACGTGTGCGAGAAGGGCTACGACAAGGAGCGCAACACCTTCACGCAGTCCTACGGCTCGAAGGTGCTGGACGCCTCCCTGCTGCTGATCCCGCAGGTGGGCTTCCTGCCGCCGGACGACAAGCGCGTGATCGGCACCGTCGAGGCGATCCAGCGCGAACTGTCCACCTCCGACGGCTTCATCCTGCGCTACCCGACGGAGGGCGAGGACGAGGGCGTCGACGGCCTGCCGGGCGACGAGGGCGCGTTCCTCGCCTGCTCGTTCTGGATGGCGGACGACCTGGCGATGATCGGCCGGGTGGACGAGGCGCGGAAGCTCTTCGAGAAACTGCTCTCCCTGCGCAACGACCTCGGCCTGCTGGCGGAGGAGTGGGACCCTCGCCTGCAGCGCCAGGTCGGCAACTTCCCGCAGGCCTTCAGTCACGTCCCCCTCATCGACACGGCCCTGCGGCTGACGGCCTCGGGGGCGTACGGGGGCTGAGGCCCGCGCGTCCCGGAACACCCGGCGGCGGTGCCTCCCGCCGGCCGGACCGGCCGGCAGCCGTCACCGCCCGGCCCGGCACCGCGCACACCCGAGCGACGGCGCCTTGCGGCCGGCCCGAGCGGGCGACGGGAGTGCCCCTTCGGGGTGCGTGTCCGGGCCCGCGCCCCGGCCCGGACCGGGCAACACCCCCTAGCCCGGCGCGAGCGCCGTCAGGGTGCGTTCCCCGTCGGGGTCACCCGCCGTGGCCGGGACCAGGGCGATCTCGTCCAGCCCTGCCGCCGCGTAGGCGTCCATGCGGGCCCGTACGGTGCCGGGGGTGCCGATCAGGCCGACCGTGGCCGCGGCCTCGACCGGCAGGGCCCGTAGCAGCGTGTCGGCGTCGGCACCCGTACGGGCCAGGTCGACGGCCTCGCCGAAGCCCGCCGCCGCGAACATCTCGCGGTAGCCGGGCACGGTGAGGTAACCGACGACGCTGCGCAGGATCTGGGTGAGTGAGGCGGGGTCGGGGTCGACGGCGGCGGGCACCCAGGCGGCCAGCCTCGGCGGGGTGCGGCCGGCCCGCTCGGCCGCGCCGAGCATCTTGGCGCGCAGGACGCGGACCTGTTCCGGGGAGACCACGTCGAGGAGCATCCGGTCGGCGTGCGCGGCGGCCGCGGCGATCGCCCGGTCGCCGAACGCGGCCACCGTGAGCGGGCCGCCGGGCGGCTGCTGCCGGCGCCGGAACCCGCTGCCGGGCACGACCGGCTCGCCGGGCTTCCCGTGCAGCAGCACCCGCAGGGCGGCGGCCGTCTCCTCCAGCACGGCCGCGGGGCGGACCCTGGGCCGGTCGTGCACGCCCTCGACGACCCGCTTGCTGGACGTGCCCAGCGCCACCCCCACCGGGCGTCCGGTGACCGCCGCCGTCGAGGCGGCGCCCCGCGCGAGGCTGTACGCGTCGCGCACCGACACCGCCACCGGACCGGCGGTCAGGGCGACCCTGCCGGTGGCCCGGCCGACCGCCGTGGCCAGCACGAACGCGTCCCAGGTCGGCCCCTCGCCGAGCCACACCTCGCCGTATCCGAGCCGGTCGGCGAGCGCCGCCACCCGCAACGGCTCGTCGACGGGCCTGTCGTCCTCACGCGCCGCGGCGACCACACCGATCTCCATGGTCACGCCCTACCCCTTCGACGTCATGCGAACCCCGGCTGTCCGGGCGGCATCCGCGCAGGTAGCGTCCCCGTATGGAGAGCGGATACGACACCCGGGGCGCCGGGATCACCGTGCGGCGGACGCTGGAGCTGCCCGGGCTGCGCGGTGGACTGCCGGAGGTCGTGGCGGGCGCCGACCGGCTGGGGCGCACGGTGCGCTGGGTGCACGCCGGCGAGGTGCCCCACATCGCCTCGCTGCTCAAGGGCGGCGAGCTGCTGCTGACCACCGGGTACGGGCTCGGCACCCGCCCCGCCGACCAGCGGGCGTTCGTGCGCACGCTGGCCGAACGGGGCATCGCGGCCCTCGTCGTCGAGCTGGGCCCGCGCTTCCCCCGGCTGCCCGCCGCCCTCGTCGACTCGGCCAGGTCGGCGGGGCTGCCACTGGTCCAGCTGCACCGCGAGGTGCCGTTCGTGGCGGTCACCGAGGAGATCCACACCGAGATCGTCAACGGGCACTACGCGCTGCTGCAACGCGCGGAGGAGGTGCACCGCCGGTGCACCGGGGCGCTGCTGGGCGGCGGTGGGATCCCGCGGGTGCTGGAGATCCTCGCCGGGTTCACCGGCAACCCGGTGTTCCTGGAGACGACCGACGGCCGGCTGCTGTACGCGGCCGGCGAGGGACCCGAGGGCACGGACCCGCTCCAGGTGTGGGAAGGGCTGCGCGACCGGCACCGGGACGACCCGCCGGCCGGCTCGGCGCTCGTGGACGTGCCCGGCGGCGGCCCCGGCAGCGGCGGCGTACGGGCGCGGCTGGTGCTGCTTCCGGTGCGCAGCGCGCCGGAACCGGTGCACCGCATGGCGGCCGAGCGGGCGGCCGGCCTGCTCGCCGTGGTGCTGATGCAGGCGCGTCAGGAGGAGGAACTGGCGGCGCGGGGGCGCGGGGACTTCCTCACCGACCTCGCCGAGGGCCGGGTCGGCGCGGCGGACGCGCCCGCGCAGGCGCGCGTGCTGGGCTTCAGGCCGGGCTCCGGACCGCTGCTGCCGGTGGTGATGCGGCTCGGCGACGCGCTGTCCCCGCAGGGTGGCGGCTGGGCGGTGCTGGCCCGCGCGGTGGGCGAGGAACTGGCCTCGCTGGGGGTTCCCGTCCTGCTGGGCGTGCGGCCGGTGGAGGGACGGGTGCCGCTGCTGCTGGGCCTGCGCGCGGAGGCCGAACGGCCGGCGGTCGCGGACCGGGTGGCGGCGGCGCTGCGGGCGGGCGTGGAGCGGGCGGGGATGCTGCGGCCCGGGGGCCGGCCGCCCGTCGTGGTGGTCGGGCCGGCCGGCGACTGGGCGGCGGCGTCCACGGGACTGCGGCACGCGGCGGAGACGGCGACGGCGGCGCAGGGGCTGCCGGACCGCCCTTGGTACGACGCCCGGCGGCTGGACATCGACCTGCTGCTGTGGCGGCTGCGTGACCACCCGGACCTGGCGGACTTCGTGGACCGCGCGATCGGTCCGGTGCTGGACCACGACCGCCGTTCCAAGCCGCCGCTGCTGCCCACCCTGGAGAGCTACCTGGCGCACGCCGGACGCAAGGCGGAGACGGCCCGCGAACTCCACCTGAACCGGCAGACGCTCTACAACAGGCTGGCCCGCATCGGCGAGTTGCTGGCCACCGACCTCGACGACCCGCACACGGTCCTGGCCCTGGGCCTGGCCCTCCGCGCCCGACGGCACGTGCCCTGAACCCGGAGGCCCCCGGAACGGCCCGCATCGGCCAACTGCCGGCCACCACCCCCGACACCCCGCGCACACCCCCGGCCCCGAACCCGGAGGCCGCCGCCTCAGAGCGGTCTGATCTGTGTCAACTCGTCGTACACGCTCAGCACTTGGGAGATCGTCTGGTCCTCGGTCGGCCAGGTGGCGGCCTGCCGTACCCCGCGTTCCCTGAGCAGTTCCCGGCGGTCGGGATCGTCCAGCAGCCGTACGACGGCGTCCGCAAGCGCCCGCGCGTTGTCGTACGGGACGAGTTCGGCGGCGTCGCCGACGAGTTCGGGGATGCCGCCCACCTCGGTCGCGACGAGCGGCACGCGCGCGTGGAGGGCCTCCTGGGCGAGCGGGGAACGCGACTCCCAACGGCTCGGCAGCAGCGCGATGTCGGCGGCGGCCAGCAGATCGGTGATGTCGTCGCGCCGGCCGATGAGCCGGACCGGCAGTTCCTCCTCCTCGATGCGGCGCTGGAGTTCGCCGCGCAGCGGCCCCTCCCCGGCGAGCACCACCAGCGGTACCGGGTCGAGGCGCCGCCACGCGTGTGCGGCGTCCAGCAGGACGTCGTAGCCCCGGTGCCGTTCGAGGGAGCCGACGGCGATGAGCAACGGGCGGCCGACGGCGCCGAGTTCGGCCCGGATCTTGGGCCGCAGCCGGTCGGGGTCGTCCGGCACCGGGGAGGAACGGGGCCCGGGGAGGGACACGGCGGCCAGCCGGGCGTCCCGCGCGCCCGCGCGGCGCGCCCGGTCGACGAGGGCGGAGGTCGTCCCGAGCACCACGGCGGCCGCCTTGACGACCCGCCGCTCCAGCACGCGCAGGAAGTGGGCGCGCGGGCCGTCGGCGTGCGCCCGGTCGTGCCAGGTGACGACGAGCGGGGTACGCCGTCCGCTCAGGGCGAGCACGGTGCGGAAGGAGGCGTGCAGTCCGTGCGCGTGGACCAGGTCGGCGCCCGTGCAGGCGGCCCGGAGCGCGGCCACCGACCCCGGATCGCTGCTGCGCGGCACGTGCACGTGGTCGGCGCCGACGCCGGTGAAGTCGTAGGTGTGATCCGCCTCGGCGGGGGCGCACACCGTGACCCGCACGCCCCTCGCGACGAGCCCCGCGGCCAGCGAGCGCACATGGGCGCTGCTGGCGGCGTTGCCACCGCCCAGCACCTGCACGGTGCGCAGCGGTGAGTGGCTGCTCACGGGGGTCACGTGGCCGGGCTCCTGGTTCGGTTCGTGCAGTCCCGAAGAACGTACGGAAGGATCGGGCGATGTCCTCGCCATGCTCCGTCAAGGATGCCAGGCCGTACGGCCGTCCCGGCAACGCCGACGTCACGGGCCCGAGTCCGCGCGGAACAACATGTCACCCACACGAGTGACGGAACCTCACCCTCCCCGGCTACACGTCCGCCCGGGCCGTCGCCAGCAACTCCTCCGCGTGGGCCCGGGCCGTTTCGGAGTCCTCCTGGCCGGCGAGCATGCGGGAGAGTTCGCGGATGCGGTCCTCGCCTTCGAGCACCTTCACGCCGGACCGGGTGACCGAGCCGTCGTTGGTCTTCTCCACCAGCAGTTGCCGGTCGGCGAACGCGGCCACCTGCGGCAGGTGCGTGACGACCACGACCTGCGCGGTCTTCGCCAGCTTCGCGAGCCGCCGGCCGATCTCGACCGCCGCCTTGCCGCCGACACCGGCGTCGACCTCGTCGAAGAGGTACGTCGGCACGGGGTCCGTACCCGCGAACACCACCTCCACGGCCAGCATCACGCGCGACAGCTCACCACCCGACGCGCCCTTGGCGATGGGCCGGGGCGGCGCTCCGGGATGCGGGGCGAGCAGCAGCTCCACCTCGTCCACGCCCGACGGCCCGTAGGCCACCGTGCGCCCGTCCACCTCGACGCCCTCCGGGTCCTCGGTCTGCCGGATGTCGAACGACACGCGCGCGTGCGGCATGGCCAGCGAGGCCAGCTCGGCGGTGACCGCCGACGCGAACCGCTGCGCCGCCTCCGTCCGCGCGTCCGTCAGCTCCTGCGCCAGGACGCCCAGCTCCGCGCGGAGCGCGTCCCGCTCGGCGGTCAGCTCCCCGATCCGCTCGTCGTCGCCGTCCAGTTCGGTCAGCCGCGCGGCGCCCTGCTCGGCCCACGCCAGCACCGACGCGATGTCCTCGCCGTACTTCCGGGTCAGCGCGGTGAGCGCGGCCCGCCGCTCCTCCACCGCCGCCAGCCGCAGCGGATCGGCGTCCAGGTCGTCGGCGTACCCCGCCAGCTCCCCGGCCACGTCCCGCAGCAGGATGCCGACCTCCCCGATCCGGTCGGTCAGCGCGGCCAGCGCCGGATCGTGCGCCCGTACGGCCTCCAGGGCCCGCTGGGCGCCCGCGACGAGCGTCCCGGCGTCCACGCCCTCGGGGTCCTCCGGATTGCCCGCGAGCGCGGCGTGCGCGAGGGCCGCGGCGGACGCCAGCGCCTCGGCGTGCCCGAGCCGCTCGGCCTCCTCCGCCAGCTCCACGTCCTCGCCCGCGCGGGGCTCCACGGCGGCGATCTCCTCCAGCCCGAAGCGCAGCAGGTCGGCCTCCTGGGCCCGCTCACGCGCGCGCGTGGTGATCTGTTCCAGCTCCGTGGTCACGGCCCGCAGCCGCTTGTACGCCTCGCCGTACTTGCCGAGCGGCACGGCGACCGCGTACCCGGCGTACCGGTCGAGCGCCTGCCGCTGCCGGGACAGCTTCAGCAGCCCCTGCTGGTCGGTCTGCCCGTGCACGGCCACCAGCTCGTCGGCGAGCTCGGCGAGCAGCCCCACGGGCACGCTCCGCCCGCCCAGGTGCGCCCGTGACCGCCCCTCGGCGGAGACGGTACGGCTGACCAGCAGCGTCCCGTCGTCCAGCTCGGCCCCGGCCTCCTCGGCCCGTACGACGGCCGCGGCGCCCTCGGGCACGGCGATCCGTCCCTCGACCACCGCGTTCTTCGCGCCGATCCGCACCAGGGCCGCATCCGCCCGTCCACCCAGCAGCAGGCCCAGGCTGGTGACCACCATGGTCTTGCCCGCACCCGTCTCACCGGTGACGGCGGTGAAGCCGGGCGACAGCTCGACAACAGCGTCGTCGATGACCCCGAGCGACCGTATCCGCATCTCCTCAAGCACGCACACGACCTTACGAGGTCCGAGCCGAGGAGTGCGACCGCCCCACCCTTGTCACCCAGGGGAGCGGATCTCGCTCAGGGGCGCGGGGAACTGCGCGAACGGCCACAAACGACCCGCACCCGCCGACGCTCCGGAACCACCCCATCGGGAGGGCTAATGAGGCGCCCCGCGCCACCCGGACACGGGCAAAGCGAACTTCGCGACCAACCGGTCGGTGAACGAGGCATGGTGCAACCGGGCCAACCGCACCGGCACGGCCCCCCGCCGCACCTCCACCCGCGCCCCGACCGGCAGCTCGACGGTCCGCCGCCCGTCGCACCACAGCACCCCCGGAGGGACGTGCGGCAGCATCTCCACCGCCAGCACCGAGTCCGGCGAGGTCACCAGTGGCTTGGCGAACAGCGCGTGCGCCGAGATCGGCACCATCAGCAGCGCCTCGACCTCCGGCCACACCACGGGCCCGCCGGCGGAGAAGGCGTACGCGGTGGACCCGGTCGGGGTCGCGCAGACGATCCCGTCGCAGCCGAACCCGGTGACCGGCCGCCCGTCGATCTCCAGGACGACCTCCAGCATCCGCTCGGCGGACACCTTCTGCACGGCCGCCTCGTTCAGCGCCCAGTCGGTGTGCACGATGTCGCCGTTGCGGTGCACCACGACGTCGACGGTCATCCGCTCCTCGACCTCGTACGCCCGGCTCACCACCCGGTCGACGACCTTGTCCAGGTCGTCCCGCTCGGCCTCGGCGAGGAACCCGACCCGCCCGAGGTTGACGCCCAGCATGGGCACCCCGGAGGCGCGGGCGAACTCGGCGCCGCGCAGCAGCGTGCCGTCACCGCCCAGCACGATCAGCAGCTCGCAGTCGTCCAGGCACTGCGGGGTGGCCTCCTTGACGGTCTGCACGTCGTCCGGGAGCGGCAGGTCGCGGGCCTCGTCCTCCAGGACCCGTACTCCGAGACCGGAGCGCAGCAGCCCTTTGACCACGAGTTCGGCGCTGCGGATGGCCGCGGGCCGCCCGGTGTGGGCCAGCAGGAAAACAGTACGAGCTCGGTTCTGTGTCAACGCGGCCCCTCCGCCACAGCACGGTCAACGTCGGCCGGGTCCAGTTCCGGAGCCCCGGCCCGCAGCCACAGGAAGTATTCGACATTCCCGGAGGGTCCGGGCAGCGGACTCGCCGTCACGCCCTTCGCTCCGAGCCCCAGCTCCCAGGCCTTCGCGGCCACCCCCCGCACGGCCTCGGCACGCAACTGCGGGCTGCGGACGACTCCGCCGCTGCCCAGCCGCTCCTTGCCCACCTCGAACTGCGGCTTCACCATCATCACCAGGTCGGCGTCCGGCTTCACGCACCTTTTCAGGGCGGGCAGCACCAGTCCGAGCGGGATGAAGGACAGATCCCCCACGACAAGATCCACAGGCTCCCCATCGATGACCTCGAGCGTCAACTCCCGTACGTTCGTACGGTCCTTGACGGTGACGCGTTCATCGTTGCGCAGACTCCAGGCGAGTTGTCCGTATCCGACGTCCACGGCGACCACGTGCGCGGCCCCGGCCCGCAGCAGGACGTCGGTGAAGCCACCGGTGGAGGCGCCGGCGTCGAGCGCCCGCCGCCCCTCGACGGCCAGCCCCAGCGGCACGAAGGCGTCGAGGGCGCCGGCCAGCTTGTGGCCGCCGCGCGAGACGTAGTCCGGGTCGCCCGCGTCCTCGGTGACGACGATCGCGGCGGCGGTCTCCACCTGTGTGGCGGGCTTGGTCGCGACCGTCCTGCCGACGCTGACCCGCCCGGCGGCGATCAGCTGGCTGGCGTGCTCACGCGAGCGCGCGAGCTTACGGCGGACCAGCTCCGCGTCGAGACGGCGGCGTGCGACTCCTGCCACGTTCGGTTCAGCTCCTGTGTTCGTGTGCCGGTGAGGGCCCCGGAGGTCCCGGGCGGGCGTCGAGCGCGGTGAGCGCGTCGCGCAGCCCCCGGTGTACATCCTCGTACACCTCGGCGTGGCCGTCCGTGGCGAGGTGGTCGGCGTCGGCCAGCCGCGCCACGCGGGCGTCGATGCCGGGGTGCCCGGTGGGGGTGCGCGGCACGTCCAGGGGCGCGGGGGCGGCGGGGCCGTCGTCCTGGGGCGGCGCCTGCTCGGGCTCCGGCTCCGGCACTGCGTCGTTCATGCCCTGACGCTACCGCGAACGGCTGCGGTACCGTCGTCCGCGATGGCCACGATCGAGGAGTGCCGTACCGCACTCGACAAGTTCTCGGACAGCATGGCGAGCGCCGAGGGGGACGTCCGCGCGGCCCTGGCGATGGACCGTTCGGTCAGCTGCCACATCACCGATCTGGACGTGACCTTCGCCGGCCGGCTCACCGGCGGCCGGATCGAGGTGCACGAGACGTTCCCCGGCCCGCCGCGCGAGAGGGCGCAGATACGGCTCGCCATGACGGGCGACGACCTGCTGGCCCTGGTCGACGGCGAACTGCACTTCGCCAGGGCCTGGGGTTCGGGCCGGGTACGGCTCGAGGCGGGGCTGCGCGACCTGTTCCACCTCAGGAAGCTTCTGTAGCGCCCACCTTCCGCGCCGTGTCCTTCGCCCGCGCGGTACGGGCCGCCGGCACCACCAGCGGGGTGCCCGTCTCGGGATCGTCGATGACCTGGCAGCGCAGCCCGAAGACCTCCTCGACCAGACCGGCGGTGACGATGTCCTTCGGGGCGCCCTGGGCGATGACCTTCCCCCCGCGCAAGGCGATGAGGTGGGTGGCGTACCGGGCCGCGTGGTTGAGGTCGTGCAGCACGGCGACGAGGGTGCGCCCCTGCTCCTCGTGCAGGTCCGCGCAGAGGTCGAGCACGTCGATCTGGTGCTGGATGTCGAGGAACGTGGTCGGCTCGTCGAGCAGCAGCAGCGGGGTCTGCTGGGCCAGCGCCATGGCGATCCACACGCGCTGGCGCTGACCGCCGGAGAGCTCGTCGACGTAGCGCTCCGCCAGCTCGGCGACGCCGGTGCGGGCCATCGACTCCTGGACGACGCGCTCGTCCTCGGCGGACCACTGGCGCAGCAGGCCCTGGTGCGGATAGCGGCCGCGGCCCACCAGGTCGCCGACGGTGATGCCGTCGGGCGCGATGGACGACTGGGGCAGCAGGCCCAGGGTGCGGGCGACCTTCTTGGCCGGCATCGACTGGATGACCTGCCCGTCGAGCAGCACGCGCCCCTCGCTCGGCTTGAGCATCCGCGACAGTGCCCGCAGCAGCGTCGACTTGCCGCAGGCGTTGGGTCCGACGATCACGGTGAAGGAGTTGTCCGGTATCTCCACCGACAGCTGTTCGGCGATGACCCGCTGGTCGTAGGCCAGGGTGACGTTCTCGGCGGACAGTCGGTTCACGGTGCTCCTTCGGTGGTTCGTCCCGCTGCTGGTGGTGGCGCTCATATCCGGCCCGCCCTGCGCTCGGTGACCAGCAGCCACAGCAGGTAGACACCGCCGAGCACGCCGGTGACCACGCCCACGGGCAACTGCTCGGCGCCGAACGCCCGCTGCGACACCCAGTCGGCGGTGACCAGGAGGGCGGCGCCCATGCACAGCGACGCGGCCAGGTTGGGGCCGGGCGAGCGGGTCAGCCGCCGGGCGAGCTGGGGCGCGGTGAGCGCGACGAAGCTGACCGGTCCGGCGGCGGCGGTCGCGGACGCGGTGAGCAGGACGGCCGACAGCATCAGCAGCAGCCGTACGCGCTCCACGCGCACGCCGAGGGCGTACGAGACGTCGTCGCCCATCTCCAGCATCCGCAGGCCGCGCGCGTTGGCCAGGACCAGCGGCACGAGGACGGCGCACAGGGCGAGCAGCGGCCAGACCTGGTCCCAGTCCCGGCCGTCGAGGGACCCGGTCATCCAGACGACCGCGCGGGCCGCGTCGACGATGTCGGACTTGGTGAGCAGATAGCCGTTGACCGCCGTGACGATCGCCGAGACGCCGATGCCGACCAGGACCAGCCGGTACCCGTGCACGCCCCGCTTCCAGGCGAGCGCGTAGATGGCGAACCCGGTCACCAGTCCGCCGGCGAGCGCGCCGAGGGCGACCTGGCCCGCGGTCCCGGAGAACAGCACGATCACCGTGAGGGCGCCGGCCGTCGCTCCCTGTCCGAGACCGAGCACGTCCGGGCTGCCCAGCGGATTGCGGGAGACGGACTGGAACAGCGCGCCGCCGAGCCCGAGGGAGGCGCCGACGAGCAGCCCGACCAGGACCCGGGGCAGCCGCAGTTCGTTGACGATGAACTCCTGGCCGGGGTTCCCCTCGCCGACGAGCGTCCTGAGCACGTCGGCGGCGGGGATGGGGAAGTCGCCGGTGCCGATCAGCACCACGCTCGCGGTGAGCGCCGCGAGCAGCAGCAGGACGACGACGGTGAGGGCGCGCACGTCCAGCCGGACCGAGAGGCCGCCGGGAGTCCGCACCGCGCGGTTGGTCTTCACAGCTGGGCCGTCCTCCGCCGTCGTACGAGAAAGATGAAGACCGGGCCGCCGAGGATCGCGGTGACGATGCCGACCTGGAGTTCGGCGGGCCGGGCCACGATCCGGCCGATGACGTCGGCGCCGAGCAGCAGCACGGGCGACAGGACCGCGGCGTACGGCATGATCCAGCGCAGGTCGGGTCCGGTGAAGGAGCGCACGATGTGCGGCACCATCAGGCCGACGAAGACGATCGGCCCGCAGGCGGCGGTCGCGGCCCCGCACAGCACGGTCGCGGCGAGCATGGACAGCGTGCGGGTGCGGTTGAGGTTGGCGCCGAGCGCCTTGGCGGTGTCGTCGCCCATGGCCATGGCGTTGAGCGGCCGGGCGAGCGCCAGCGCCAGGAGGGAGCCGGCGAGCAGGAACGGCAGCACCTGGGTGACGGTCGAGTCGGTCCCCGAGGCCAGCGAACCCACCGTCCAGAAACGCATCCTGCCGAGCGCCGCGTCGTCGAGGATCATGACGGCCTGGAGATAGCCGTACAGCGCCGCGCTGATGGCCGTACCGGCGAGCACCAGCCGCACCGGTGTCGCGCCCCGGCTGCCGCCGAGGAACCACACCAGCGCGCCGACGGCCGCCGCGCCGAAGAAGGCGAACCACACGTATCCGGACAGCGAGGTGACGCCGAAGAAGGTGATGGCGGTGACGACGGCGGCGGACGCGCCCGCGTTGATGCCGAGCAGTCCGGGATCGGCCAGCGGGTTGCGGGTGAGGGCCTGAAGGACCGATCCCGCCAGGCCGAGCGCGGCGCCCGCGAGCACTCCGAGGACCGTTCGTGACAGTCTGTCGGCCACGACGACGTCGCCGTAGGTGCCCGAGTCCTCGAACAGGCCGTGCCAGACCTGCTCCAGGGACAGCTCCTTCGCCCCGATCGCGATGCTCGCCAGCGCGACGAGCACCAGGATCACGACGGAGAGGAGCAGCCCGAGGACGCGTATCGCCCGGCGGTTCGGGGGCGCGGGGGCGGTCTCCGCGCGCTGTTCGGGGGGACTCTCGACCAACACGCGGTTAGGTTAGCCTACCCTCCCAATCGATCACGATTCCGAGGCCCGGCCCCCAGGTGAATGCTGTGGGCGCATCCGCCCGGCGGCCGCCGGTACCTGCCGCGCGGACGACGAGGAAAGCGATTCCGCAGGCAGCACGGCGCATACGCGGTGCGTCGCCTGGAGAATCGCTCCCCCCTCGGTGTCCTGCGACGGGATTCGCCCACAGCATCCCCAGGAGGGGGACAGGGCTCTCACAGCCCCAGCCGGGCCAGCGCCTTCCCGCCGTCCAGCTCGCACGCGCCGTCCCCGGCCGCCGTCCACGCCGCCGCGCACAGCGCGCGCAGCCCGTCCAGCGCGCCGCCGTCGCCCTCCAGCTCCAGCTCCCCGGCCCCGGCCGTCGCCGTCCAGCCACCGCACCGGAACCCGTCGCCCGCCCCGACGACCTCCGGCTGCCCGGTGAGCATCCCGCGCAGATCGGCGTCGACATACGTCGGCCGGTGCCGCGGCGGCGCGGCGAGCAGCCGCGCGCCGTCCGTCACACCGGTCAGCACCAGCAGCGAGTCCACCTCGCCGTTGAACGCGCCCTCGATGTCCGTGTCCAGCCGGTCTCCCACCACCAACGGCCGCTCCGCGCCCGTCCGCAGGATCGTCTCCCGGTGCATCGGCGGCAGCGGCTTGCCCGCGACCTGCGGCTCGGCACCCGTGGCGATCCGTACGACCTCCACCGCCGCGCCGTTGCCCGGGGCGATGCCCCGGCCGCTGGGAATCGTCAGGTCGGTGTTGGACGCGAACCACGGCAACCCGCGCGCCACGGCGTACGACGCCTCCGCGAACCTCCCCCACGTCAGCTCGGGCCCGCCGTACCCCTGGACGACCGCCACGGGGTCGTCGTCCGCCGACTCCACCGGCACGAGCCCGCGCTCACGCAGCGCCACCCGTAGCCCCTCGCCGCCGATCACCAGCACCCGGGCACCCTGCGGCACCTGCTCGGCGACCAGCCGCGCGACCGCCTGCGCGGAGGTGATGACGTCACCGGCCTCCGCCGGTATCCCCAACTCGGTCAGATGGGCGGCCACGGCGTCCGGGGTGCGCAGGGCGTTGTTGGTCACGTAGGCGAGACGCATACCGCCCTCGCGGGCCGTGGCCAGCGACTCGACCGCGTGGACGATCGCGCTCCCGCCCGCGTACACCACACCGTCGAGGTCGAGCAGCGCCGTGTCGTACGCCTCGCTCAGGGCCCGCCCACTGCCCTCGGGCCTCGTCCTGACGCTCCGGCTCATTCCGCATCGCTCCTCGTTCGACGGCTTTCCCCCGATCATCCCCCATGCCACCGGCACCCGTACGATGCCGGGATGAACACTGCAGGTCACTCGACGGCAAAGGCGCCCCGAGGCCTGGAACTCACCCCGTTCCGAGGCCTTCGTTACGACCCCGACCGGGTCGGCAGCCTGGCCGCCGTGACATCCCCGCCGTACGACGTCGTCGTCCGCCCCGACGGCCTGCACCACCTCCAGTCCGCCGACCCGCACAACATCGTCCGGCTGATCCTCCCCGAGGCCGGCACGCCCGAGGCGCGCAACGCCCAGGCCGCCGACACACTGCGCCGCTGGCGCGCGGAGGGGATCCTGACCCCCGACCCGGAACCGGGCCTGTACGTCTACGAGCAGCGCGACGGCGAGGGCCTGGTGCAGCGCGGCATCATCGGCGCGCTGCGCGTCTCCGACCCCGGCGAACGGCTGGTCCTGCCGCACGAGGACGTCATGCCGCACATCGTCGCCGACCGCGCGGACCTGATGCGGGCCACCTCCGCCAACCTCGAACCGCTGCTGCTCACCTACCGGAGCGAGGGGGGTGACGGAGGCGACGGCTCGGCGGCCGCCACGGCCGCCCTGATCGAGCGCACGGCCGGACAGCGCCCCCTGCTGGCGACCACCACGGAGGACGGTTTCCACCACCGCCTGTGGTCCGTCACCGACCCCGCCGACCTGGCCGCGGTCCAGGAGGAACTCGCCGGTCACCAGGCCCTCGTCGCCGACGGCCACCACCGCTGGGCGACCTACCGCCGTCTCCGCGCGGAGCATCCTTCCCCCGGCCCCTGGGACCACGGCCTGGTGCTCCTGGTCGACACGGCCCGCTATCCCCTGCAGGTGCGCGCCATCCACCGGCTGCTGCACGGCCTGCCGGTCTCGGACGCCTTGGCCGCCCTCGACGGCCTGTTCCGCGTACGCCGTCTCGACGTGCCGCTCGCCGAGGCGATGGACGCGCTGGGCGAGGCCGCCTCGGCGGGCAACGCCTTCCTCCTCGCCGGGGACGGCGCCTTCCATCTCGTCGACCAGCCGGATCCGGGGCTGCTGGCCCGCACCGTCCCGGCCGACCGCCCGGCGGCCTGGCGCGCCCTGGACGCGACGGTCCTGCACGCCACGCTCCTCGACCACGTCTGGCACGTCCCCGACTCCCCCGCCCACATCGCGTACATCCACGACACGGCGGCCACGGTCGAGAAGGCGGAACGCGACGGCGGAACGGCCGTCCTGCTGCACCTCGTGCGCGAGGACGTCGTCCGCGACCTCGCCCGTCAGGGCGTCACGATGCCGCGCAAGTCGACGTCGTTCGGCCCGAAACCGGCGTCGGGCCTGGTCCTGCGCGCGCTCGACCTATGACGAAGGGGCGGGTCTCCGCGGAGACCCGCCCCTTCCTGTCCGTTCCGTGCCTCGGACGTCAGTCCTTGTCGTCCTCGTTCACGGTGCCGCCGGTCTCGTCCTCGGCCTGGTCCTCGTCGAGGGCGTCCATGAACTCCACGCCGTCCAGCTCGGCCAGCCGGTCGGAGGCGTCCGTGCTGCCGTCCCGGTCGGCTTCCACGGCCTTGGCGAACCACTCCCGTGCCTCGTCGCTCCGGCCGGCGGCGTGCAGCGCGTCGGCGTAGGCGTAGCGCAGCCGCGCGGTCCACGGCTGGACCGAGTTGGACGCCAGCTCGGAGCTCTGCAGCGTCACGATCGCCGCGTCCAACTGCCCCATGTCACGCCGGGCGCCGGCCGCGACGAGCCGCATCTCGACCTGCCCGGCCTTGTCCAGCTTCTGCACCTCGGGCGCACCGGCCATGTCCAGCGCCTTCTCCGGCCGGCCGAGCCCACGCTCGCAGTCGGCCATGAGGGGCCACAGCTCCACGGTCCCGGTCATCCGCCGCGCGGCCCGGAACTCGGCGAGCGCCTCGGCGTACTTCTGGTTCGCGTAGGCGGCGAACCCGGCGGCCTCCCGTACGGCGGCGACGCGCGACGCCAGCCGCAGGGCCACCCTGGAGTAGCCGTACGCGCCCTCGGGGTCCTCGTCGATCAGCCGGGCGACCATCACCAGGTTCTTGGCGACGTCCTCCGCGAGCGTCTTGGGCAGGCTCTGCAGCTCCTGCCGTACGTCCTTGTCGATCTCCTCGCCGGTGACGTCCTCGGGGATCGGCAGCCGCTTGATCGGCTCGCGGTCACGGTCACGGTCACGGTCCTCACGGAAACGCCCGCCACCGTGCCGGTCGTCCCGGCCGCGGAACCCCCCGGGCCGCCCGCCTCGGTCGTCACGCCGAGGCCCACGTCCGCCACGGTCGTCCCGGCCGCGGAAGCCCCCACGGTCACCGCCCCGGCTGTCCTCACGCCGGCCGAAACCGCCACGCTCACCGCGGTTGTCGTCACGACGGAACCCACCGCGGTCACCGCGGTCGTCACGGCGGAACGCGGGGCGGTCACCACCCCGGTCCTCGCTCCGGTCGTCGCGACGGTAGGAGGGGCGGTCGTCCCTCCGGTCGTCACGGCGGAACGCGGGACGGTCACCGCGGTCGTCACGACGCGGCCCACGGTCACGGTCGTCCCTACGCCCGAACCCGCCACCACGATTGTCGTCACGGTGGCTGTCACGCCGGTCGTCCCGTCGATCGTCCCGTCGGTCGTCACGACGGAAGGACGAGCGGTCATCACGGTCGTCGCGACGGAAGGAGGGGCGGTCACCGCCCCGGTCGTCGCGACGGAAGGAGGGACGGTCGTCCCTCCGGTCGTCACGGCGGAACGCGGGACGGTCACC
>NZ_JBIBZI010000030.1:0-34568 GCF_043084105.1 Streptomyces sp. NPDC014676
CAGGGGGGACCCTGTGGGAGAGTAGGACGCCGCCGAACAAATATTGGAGAAAGCCCCCGTGCCATTCGGCACGGGGGCTTTCTGCGTTTCAGGACTGACGGAGCTGGCGGGGCCTTCGAAACTCCGGCCCGCCGCCCCGTGAATCACAGACGCCCGGTCGCCTTCAACGCCAGATACGCGTCCGCGAGCGCCGGCGCCAGTTCCTCCGGGGTCGCGTCCACGACCGTGACGCCATGGCGGCGGAGCTGTTCCGCGGTGCGGACACGCTCCGTGTGGGCCTGGGCTGCCGCCGCTGCCTCGTACACCGCGTCGGTGTTTCCACGTGCCTGGGCCATCCTGGCGATGTGCGGGTCCGCCACCGAGGCGAGGAGAACCGTGTGGCGCTGGGTCAGCCGGGCCAGAACGGGCAGCAGGCCCTCCTCGATGGGGGCGGCGTCGAGCGTGGTGAGCAGCACGATCAGCGACCGGCGGGGGGCCGTACGGAGTGCCGCCGCCGCCAGTCCCCGGGCGTCGGTTTCGACGAGCTCGGGTTCGAGTGTGGCCATGGCGTTGACGAGGGACGGGAGGACGTCGCCCGCCGTGCGGCCCTGGACGAGGGCGCGCAGGCGACGGTCGTAGGCCAGGAGGTCCACGCGGTCGCCGGCGCGGGAGGCAAGGGCCCCGAGGAGCAGGGCCGCGTCCATGGAGGCGTCCAGGCGGGGAGCGTCGCCGACACGGCCCGCGGAGGTGCGGCCGGTGTCGAGGACCAGCAGGATGTGCCGGTCGCGTTCGGGACGCCAGGTGCGTACCGCGACCGCGGACTGGCGGGCGGTGGCCCGCCAGTCGATGGAGCGGGTGTCGTCACCGGGAACGTACTCGCGCAGGCTGTCGAACTCCGTTCCCTCGCCTCGGGTCAGCACGCTGGTGCGGCCGTCCAGTTCGCGCAGCCGGGCCAGTTTGGACGGCAGGTGCTTGCGGCTGGTGAAGGGCGGGAGGACACGTACCGTCCACGGGACCTTGTGGGCGCCCTGGCGGGCGAAGAGACCGAGGGGGCCGTAGGAGCGGACGGTGACACGGTCGGCCTGGCGGTCGCCGCGGCGGGTGGGGCGCAGGCGGGTCGTGACGCGCCGGCGTTCACCCGGGGGGATCGTCAGGCGGTGGCGGGAGGCCGCCGTCTCCGTACCGGGCTGCCAGCTGCTGGGGGGCCAGGCGTCGCGGACGCGGGCGCGCAGCGGGCGGCCGGACGAGTTGGTGATCGTCAGGGTGACGTCGGCGGTGTCGCCCAGGCGTACCGAGGTGTCGCCGGAGCGGGTCAGGCCGAGGCGGCGTACGGGGGCGGCCAGGGCGAAGTCGCAGGCGCAGGCCACCGCCAGCGGGGCGTTGACGGCGAGGATGCCCGTCCATCCGGGTTCCCAGATGCCGACCGGCAGGGAGCCGAGGGCCGCGAGCAGGGCGGCGCGTCCGGTGAGAGCCATCAGCGGGGAACGGGGACGTGGGCGAGGATCGCGTTGATGACCGAGTCGGTCGTGACGCCTTCCATCTCGGCCTCCGGGCGGAGCTGGACGCGGTGGCGGAGCGTGGGCAGGGCGAGGGCCTTCACGTCGTCGGGGATGACGTAGTCGCGGCCGGTCAGCCAGGCCCACGCGCGGGCGGTGGACAGGAGCGCGGTGGCGCCGCGCGGAGAGACGCCGAGGGTGAGGGACGGCGACTCGCGGGTGGCGCGGCAGATGTCCACGACGTAGGCGGTGATCTCGGGGGAGATCGTCGTTTCGGCGACCGCGCGGCGGGCGGCTTCCAGGTCGGCGGCGTTCGCGACGGGGCGTACGCCGGCGGCGCGCAGGTCGCGCGGGTCGAAGCCCTCGGCGTGGCGGGTGAGGACGTCGATCTCGTCCTGGCGGGAGGGCAGGGGGACGGTCAGCTTGAGGAGGAAGCGGTCCAGTTGGGCTTCGGGCAGGGGGTAGGTGCCCTCGTACTCGACCGGGTTCTGGGTCGCGGCGACCAGGAAGGGATCGGGGAGGAGGCGGGGGGTGCCGTCGACCGTGACCTGGCGTTCCTCCATGGCCTCCAGGAGGGATGACTGGGTCTTCGGGGGCGTGCGGTTGATCTCGTCCGCGAGGAGGAGGTTGGTGAAGACCGGGCCGGGCTGGAAGGAGAACTCGGCGGTGCGGGCGTCGTAGACCAGGGAGCCGGTGACGTCGCTCGGCATCAGGTCGGGGGTGAACTGGACGCGTTTGGTGTCGAGTTCCAGGGTGGCCGCGAGAGCGCGGACGAGGAGGGTCTTGGCGACACCGGGGACGCCTTCGAGGAGGACGTGGCCGCGGCAGAGCAGGGCGACGACGAGGCCGGTCACCGCGGGGTCCTGGCCGACCACGGCCTTGGCGATCTCGGCACGCAGGGCCTCCAGGGAGGCCCGGGCGGCGGCCGGGTCCCCGGTGTGCGCGGCGTTGTCAGTGGTCGGGTCCATCATGGACGGCGTACCTCTCTTTCGAGGGCGTCGAGGTGGTCGGCGAGCTGGATGAGTGCTGCGTCGTCGCCCGGGGGCGGGCCGAAGAGGAGGGTGTGCAGGGACTGTCCGTCGCCTTGGAGGTGGGCGGACAGCGCGGGGAGCAGGGCCTCGGGCGCGTGTGCCTGGGACACGGGGATGCCTACGAGGGGGGCGAGGCGCGTGCGGGTGGTGGAGCGAAGAGCGGTGGCCGCGCGGTCGCGGGCGTTCGCCTTGCGGTAGAGGCGGGCGCGGCCTTCGACGGTTTCGGAGGCGCGGATCGCCACGGGGAGTTTCTCGGGCACCAGGGGGCCGAGTCGGCGTGCCCGCCAGAGGGCGGCCAGTGCCGCCGCGATGAAGAGTTGCAGGGTGCCCCACAGCCAGCCGGAGGGGAGCAGGTCGAAGAAGCCGCGCTCGCCCTCTTCGGAGGCGGCGGAGGCGTCGGCGAGCGAGGGGAGGTACCAGACCAGATGGGGGCGGGAGCCGAGGAGTTGCAGGGCGAGCGAGGCGTTGCCGTGCTCGTCGAGGCGGTCGTTGAGGAGGATGTCGGGCGCACCGAGGAGAACGGTGTCGCCGTCGCCGTCACCGGAGGGGGCCGGGATGCGCAGCAGGGTGGCGAGGCGCTCGCTGGGGTAGCACTCGTCGGCGGTGAGGTGGATGGTGGTGTAGCGGATGCCGCCCAGGTCGGCGCTGCCCGCGCGGCGGGCGGCGGGCAGGTCGCAGTCGGGGGAGAGGGTGGAGCCGAAGCTGGTGGCCGGGTCGGCGGTGACGCCGGGGACGAGCCGTTCCACGGAGGCGCTGCCGGCGGAGACCAGGACGGTGCGGCCGCCGGAGCCGGTGGTGGCGGAGTGCAGCCGGGACTGCTGAGGTCCGGTCAGGAGATCGGGGACGGCGACCAGGAGGGTCGTGTCGGGGCCGGTCGCGGCGGTCGCCTCGTCGAGGGTGGTGACCACGCGCGTGTCCACCCCGCGGTCGGCGAGGAGTTCGG
This sequence comes from Streptomyces sp. NPDC014676, assembly GCF_043084105.1. Taxonomy (NCBI): domain Bacteria; kingdom Bacillati; phylum Actinomycetota; class Actinomycetes; order Kitasatosporales; family Streptomycetaceae; genus Streptomyces; species Streptomyces sp. NPDC014676. The sequence continues at coordinate 3,450 of NZ_JBIBZI010000030.1, forward strand.
CGACGGCGCGGCTGCCGTAGGGGTCGGCGGAGCGCGGGTCGAGTTCGCCGTGCCGGGCGTCGGAGCGGACCACGGCGATGGCGACGGCCGCCGCGGTCAGCAGCACCAGCGCCAGGGCGATGCCCCGCGCGCGGGTCCACACCTGGCGGGCGGTGGGCGAGGCCGAGGTGGGCGGGAGCGTGACCTCGGTCGTCATCCGGCGGCTCCCTGGCGGGTGTCGGTGTCCGTGCTGTGGATGCTGCTGCCGCCGCTGGTCGTGAGCTGTGGTGTGGCGCGTTCCAGGTCGTGGTCGAGTTCGGCGAGCCGGCGGTACGACTGTTCCGTGGCGGCCCGGCCGCCGTATGTGACGTCGTCGAAGGCGCGTGCGGCGGTGTGCAGCCGGTCGGTGTGGGCGGGCAGGGCGCGGCCGGCCTCCGCGGCGGCCTCGTCGGCGGTGCGGCCGGGACGGAGGTCGAGCAGGGCGCGTTCCTCCAGGGCGCGGACGACGGCCCGCATGCGTTCCTGCACGGCCTGGTTCCAGTGGCCCTGGGCGGCGTGCGCCTCGGCGGCCGCGCGGTGTTCGGCGGCGCTGCGGGGGCGGTCGTCGAACAGGGCGGGGGCCGAGACCGGTTCGCGGCGCGGGGTGCCCAGGCGCCACCACAGGGCGCCCAGGACGGCGATCACGGCCGCGATGACGACGACCAGACCGAGGGTGCCGCCGGGTGTCGCGGTGGAGGCGGCGTCGAACAGCTTGCCGATCCACTCCCAGAAGGCGTCGAGGGCCCGCTGGAACCAGCTGGGGTCGTTCTCGTGGTACATGCGTTTGGACAGTTCGCGCCGGGCCGCCTCCCGCGCCGGGTCGCGCGGGAGGGTGACGGGCGGCTCGTCGTCGCCGCGCAGCAGCAGGCGTACGGCGGCGTCGGCGGCCGTGGGCAGCGCCTGTACGGATGTGAGAACTCCCCCCGCGGCGGTCACGCCATCAGCTCCCCGGGGTGGGGCCGGGGCCGGGGCCCTGGACGCCGGCGGAGCGGGCCAGTTCGAGGTCGAGGGCCTCGCGGCGGATGCGCTGGTCGACGTAGAGGAGGACGGTGACGCCGGCCGTGATCGGGAACGTGATCATGGCGCCGATGACCGAGCCGATGCCGCTGATGATGAGGAACGTCCAGCCGATGTCGCCGCCGGCGCTGTTGAGGAAGCCGGAGACGCCGTCGCCGCCGACGGCCGCGGCGAGGAAGGCGAAGGGGATGACGATGATCGACGCGACGACGTTCGCGATGATCGTGGCGAGCAGTTGGATGCCGAAGATCCGCCACCAGGAGCCGCGCACCAGTTTGGCGGAGCGGCTCATCGCCTTCGCTATGCCCTGTTTCTCCAGCATCAGCGCGGGCGAGGCCAGCGACAGGCGGACCATGAGCCACAGGGTGACGACGACGGCGCCGACCAGGCCCAGGACGGTGAGGAGGATGCCCGCCCCGCTGCCCGTGGCGACGGTGACGAGGAAGCCGGGCAGCGCGCCGACGGTCATGATGACGGCGGTGATGAGCAGCAGCAGGCAGATCAGGCCGAACAGCTTGACGATCTGGGGGCGCGCGTCGCGCCAGGCCTCACCGGTGGTGACCGGTCTGCCCAGTACCGCGCGGCTGGTGACGGTCGTGAGCAGGGCGGTGGCGGCGACGGTGCCGACCAGGGTGACCAGGAAGACCACGCCGGAGTTGAGCAGGGCGTCGCCCATGGCGTCGGCCAGTTCGCCGAGGGTGGCGCTGGGGTCGTCGAGGACCGCGGTGCTGGAGTTGTCCAGGACGAGGCCCTGGAGCAGCACGACGACGATCTCGGTGAGGACGGCGACGGTCAGCGAGATGCCGAGGACCGTGCGCCAGTGGGTGCGCATGGTGGAGACGGCGCCGTCGAGGATCTCGCCCACACCGAGCGGGCGGAGCGGGATGACGCCGGGCTTGGCCGCGGGCGGGGGGCCTCCCCAGCCGCCTCCCCAGGCGCCATACCCGCCGGGGCCTCCGTGGCCGCCTCCGTAACCGCCGTGACCTCCGGGTCCGCCGGGGGGCGGGGTGCCCCAGCCCTGGCCGGGCGGCGGCGGAGGCGGGGGCGCCTGGCCGGGATCCGTGGGTCCGGGCCGGCCGGTGGGTGCGGACCACCGGGCGGGCGGTGGCTGTTCCTTCGACCACTTCACGCCCGGGTCCTGCGGGGCCTGGTCCGGCTGCCGGGGCTGGTCGGCGGGGTGTCGCGGGTCTGGGCGGTCGGCGGGCTCGGCAGGGCCGGACGCGCCCGGTCCCTGCCCTTCGGACGGGGCGGATCCGGGCGAGGCCCAGCCCGGAGTGTCGTTCATCGTCGCTCCTTCACGGTGCCCGTCCGCGGTCGCGGCGGCGGCTTGGCTGCCATCGTGCCATGGGGTGGTCATCAACCGACCTGCCGAGGTGAGAGCTGCGTACCTTCAATTGTCCGCGCGACAGGGGGCAGACTGGCTGCATGGCTGATCAGTACGCACACAGCGGCGACAACAAACGGCCGACCGAGATCCCGGCGCTGCGCTGGGAGGAGCCGCCCGAAGGTCCCGTCCTGGTCCTGCTCGACCAGACGAGGCTGCCTGCCGAGGAGGTCGAACTCGTCTGTACGGATGCGCCGGCGCTGGTGGAGGCGATCCGCTCGCTCGCCGTGCGCGGTGCTCCCCTGCTGGGCGTCGCGGGAGCCTACGGTGTCGCGCTCGCCGCCGTACGGGGCTACGACGTGGACGACGCGGCGGCGGCGCTGGAGAGCGCCCGGCCCACCGCGGTGAACCTCGCCGTCGGCGTACGCCGGGCGCACTCCGCCCACCAGGCCGTCCTCGCCCGCGGCGGGGACGCCCGGCAGGCGGCCGGGGCCGCGCTGGCCGCGGCACGGCAGCTGCACCGGGAGGACGCCGAGGCCAGTGCCCGGATGGCCGGGCACGGGCTGGCGCTCCTCGACGAGCTGCTGCCCGGCGGCGGGCACCGGATCCTCACGCACTGCAACACCGGTTCGCTGGTGTCGGGCGGTGAGGGGACGGCGTTCGCGGTGGCGCTGGCGGCGCACCGGGTGGGGCGGCTCCGGCGCCTGTGGGTGGACGAAACGCGTCCGTTGCTGCAAGGTGCTCGCCTGACGGCATACGAGGCGGCCCGCAGCGGCATGGCGTACACCCTGCTCACCGACAACGCGGCGGGATCGCTGTTCGCGGCGGGTGAGGTGGACGCGGTGCTCGTCGGCGCGGACCGCATCGCGGCCGACGGCTCGGTGGCGAACAAGGTGGGGAGCTATCCGCTCGCGGTGCTCGCGCGGTACCACCATGTGCCGTTCATCGTGGTGGCACCGGTGACGACGGTGGATCCCCGGACGCCGGACGGGGCGTCCATCGAGGTGGAGCAGCGTCCCGGTCATGAGGTGACCGAGGTCACGGCACCGCAGGTGCCGGTGGCCGGAACGGAAGCAGGAGGGGGGATTCCGGTGGCGCCCCTGGGGACCCAGGCGTACAACCCGGCGTTCGATGTGACGCCGCCGGGACTGGTGACGGCGATCGTCACCGAGGAAGGTGCCGTTTCGCCCGTGACGGCCGAGGCTCTGGCCACGCTGTGTGCCAGGTCACGCCAGGTCACGATGAGCTAATGGGATGATGTCGTTTATGAAGGGACGAGTCCTTGTCGTCGACGACGACAGCGCACTGGCCGAGATGCTCGGCATCGTGTTGCGCGGTGAAGGTTTTGAGCCGTCTTTCGTAGCCGACGGCGACAAGGCGCTGGCCGCTTTCCGTGAGGCCAAGCCCGATCTGGTGCTCCTGGACCTGATGCTGCCCGGCCGGGACGGCATCGAGGTGTGCCGCCTGATCAGGGCGGAGTCCGGGGTGCCGATCGTGATGCTCACGGCGAAGAGCGACACCGTCGACGTGGTGGTGGGCCTGGAGTCCGGGGCCGACGACTACATCGTGAAGCCGTTCAAGCCGAAGGAGCTGGTGGCCCGTATCCGGGCGCGGCTGCGCAGGTCGGAGGAGCCGACGCCGGAGCAGCTCGCCATCGGTGACCTGGTGATCGACGTGGCCGGGCACTCCGTGAAGCGGGACGGGCAGTCGATCGCGCTGACGCCGCTGGAGTTCGACCTGCTGGTCGCGCTCGCCCGCAAGCCGTGGCAGGTGTTCACGCGCGAGGTGCTCCTCGAGCAGGTCTGGGGCTACCGCCACGCGGCGGACACCCGGCTGGTGAACGTGCATGTGCAGCGGCTGCGCTCCAAGGTCGAGAAGGACCCGGAGAAGCCGGAGATCGTGGTGACCGTCCGTGGTGTCGGGTACAAGGCAGGACCGAGCTGACATGTCCGGTGACAGTGCCGCTTCGGCGCCCGGCCGGTCCGGGGGCCGTCCGGGGCGGCCTGTCGGCCGGAAGGCTCCGGGTTCCCGCTGGGGGCGGCTGCTCGACGGCGGGCTGCTGCAGGGCGGGGTCCAGGGCAGCCCGGTGATCCGGCTGTTCGTGCGCTGGGTGCGCCGGCCGCTGTTGCCCGTCATGCGGCTGTGGCGGCGCAACATCCAGCTCAAGGTCGTCGTCACCACGCTGTTGATGTCGCTGGGCGTGGTGCTGCTGCTGGGCTTCGTCGTCATCGGCCAGGTGCGCAACGGTCTGCTGGACGCCAAGGTCAAGGCGTCGCAGAGCCAGGCCACCGGTGGGTTCGCGGTGGCCAAGCAGCAGGCCGAGGAGGACGTGGGCGTCACGGGTGACGACGGCGCGGCGGTGGACGGCGGTTCCTCGCAGAGCGTCATCCAGTGGATGAGTGACCTCGTGGAGTCGCTCTCCAGCGGTGGCCAGGGCGCCTTCGACGTGGTGACCCTGCCCGCGGGCGACGAGAGCGGCAGCGGGCGCGGACCGCGCGCCTCCGGTGAGGTCAACCCGACGGCGAGTGTGCCGGCGGCGCTGCGGGAGAGGATCGACACCAGCGCGTCGGCGGCCCAGAGCTACACGCGCATCGTCTACGGCATCAACAAGCCCTCCCAGCCCGGCCTGGTCATCGGCAAGCAGGTCAACGACCCCAACGGCGACCCGTACCAGCTGTACTACCTCTTCCCGCTCACCCAGGAGGAGAAGTCGCTGAGCCTGGTCAAGGGCACCCTGGCGACCGCCGGGCTGTTCGTCGTCGTACTCCTCGGGGCGATCGCCTGGCTCGTGGTGCGTCAGGTCGTCACGCCGGTGCGGATGGCGGCCGGGATCGCCGAGCGGCTCTCCGCCGGGCGGCTCCAGGAACGGATGAAGGTCACCGGCGAGGACGACATCGCGCGGCTCGGCGAGGCGTTCAACAAGATGGCGCAGAACCTCCAGCTGAAGATCAACCAGCTCGAGGACCTGTCGCGGATGCAGCGCCGGTTCGTGTCGGACGTGTCGCACGAGCTGCGGACGCCGCTGACGACGGTGCGGATGGCCGCGGACGTCATCCACGAGGCGCGCGAGGACTTCGACCCGGTGACCGCGCGGTCGGCGGAACTGCTCGCCGACCAGATCGACCGGTTCGAGTCACTGCTCGCGGACCTGCTGGAGATCAGCCGGTTCGACGCGGGCGCGGCGGCGCTGGAGGCGGAGCCGATAGACCTGCGCGAGGTCGTACGGCGGGTGGTCAGCGGGGCGGAGCCGCTCGCCGAGCGCAAGGGCACGCGGATCAGGACCGTCGGCGACCAGCAGCCCGTCGTCGCCGAGGCCGACGCGCGGCGCGTGGAGCGGGTGCTGCGCAACCTGGTCGTCAACGCGGTGGAGCACGGCGAGGGCAGGGACGTCGTCGTCAAGCTCGCCGCGGCCGGCGGGGCGGTGGCGGTGGCGGTGCGCGACTACGGCGTCGGGCTCAAGCCCGGTGAGGCGACCCGGGTCTTCAGCCGCTTCTGGCGGGCCGACCCGGCACGCGCGCGTACCACCGGCGGTACGGGGCTGGGGTTGTCCATCGCCCTGGAGGACGCGCGGCTGCACGGCGGCTGGCTCCAGGCGTGGGGCGAGCCGGGTGGCGGCTCGCAGTTCCGGCTGACGCTGCCCAGGACCGCGGACGAGCCGCTGAGGGGTTCGCCGATACCGCTGGAGCCCAAGGACTCGCGGCGCAACCGCGGGCCGGACGACGCCGGTCCGCCGCGCGGCGACGGGGACGGCGGGAAGCACGCGACGGTGTCGGCGCGGCAGGCGGGCACCGACGGGCCGGCGCGGGATCCGTTCGCGCTGAGGCCGGCGACCGCCGCCCCGACGGCCGACCCCACCGCGCTGCCCGGCAACGGCGCACGCGTGGTGGCCCGGCCCGCCCCACCGGCACGGACGGGCGGCACACGGATGACACCGGGGGAGCGGAGCACGGCCGCGGACGGCGGCGACGGGTTCCCGGAGACCGGCGGCGGTTCCGGAGGACGGCCGGACGACGGACGCGACGGGGGCGTGGAGGATTCCGCCGCGAGCGGCGACGGCGCGGGCCGGGCACGGGGGCTCCGCGCGGGAGCCGGACGCCGGTGGTGGCAGGGACTCGGGGGGCGGCGACGGCCCGGGGCCGGGCGCGGACGGTGGTCACGGCCGGGATCCGGAGCACGGGGCCGGGGCGGCCGGTGACGAGGACGGTCGGAGGGTGGCGCGGGATGCGGACAGGGACGGGGAGGCTTCGCGTGGGCGGCGGTGAGCGCGGCCGGGGAGTGCCGGCGCGGACGGTGGCGTACGTCGCCAGTGGGGCCGTACTGCTGGCCGGGTGCGCCTCCATGCCCGACAGCGGGGATCTGCGGGGCGTCGAGTCGACACCGCGGCAGGACGCACAGGTGCGGGTGTTCGCCATGCCGCCCAGTGAGGACGCCACCCCCACGCAGATCGTGCAGGGCTTCCTGGAGGCGCTGACCAGTGACGACCCCGACTACAAGACCGCGCGCCAGTATCTGACCCGTGAGGCGGCGAAGACCTGGAAGCCGGAGCTGTCCACCACCGTGCTGTCGGACGGGCCGGGCGCCCAGGCCGACAGTCCGGACCAGCAGGACACCGGTTCCCTGTCCTACACGCTGACCGGGACCAAGGTGGCCACGGTGGACGCGCAGCAGTCGTACGCGCCCGCCTCCGGGTCCTACGACGAGCTGGTGCATCTCACCAGGGACGCCAAGAGCGAGCAGTGGCGCATCGACGCGGTGCCGCAGGGCGTCGTCATGGGCAAGTCGGACTTCCAGCGCAACTACATGTCCGTCAACAAGTACTACTACGCCTCGGACAGCGCGGGATCGGTGCCGATGACGGTCGCCGACCCCGTCTACGTGCGCAGTCACGTGGACCCCACGACCCAGATGGTGCGCTCCCTCGTCGAGGGGCCCACGACCTGGCTGGACCCCGCCGTCAGGACCGCCTTCCCCGCGGGGACGGCGTTGCGGAAGGGCGCCGGCCCGCTGACCCCGGACGACCGGGGCAGACTGACCGTGCCGCTCAACGACAAGGCGGCCGAGGTCGACACCGGGCGGTGTGAGGAGATGGCGGCCCAGCTGCTGTTCACACTGCGCACGCTCAGCCCCGCGGTGGACGAGGTCGAGCTGCGGGCCGGCGGCGGGCAGCTGTGCTCGCTCGCCCGGAACGGAGTCGAACTCGTCGCCACCCGGGGCGCGCTGGACACGCCCGATCACCTGTACTTCGTCGACGACAAGCACCGGCTCGTGCGGATCACCGCGGGAAGCGGTGACACCGAGCCCGCGCCGGTGCCCGGTGCGCTGGGCGAGGGCGAGAAGGCGCTGCGGTCGGTGGCGGTCGCCCGGGACGAACGGACCGCGGCCGGGGTCAGCTTCGACGGCGGCTCGCTGTTCGTCGCCTCGCTGGTGTCGGGGAGTCCCCTTGAGGAGCCCGTGCTGCGCAGCACGGGCAAGACCGAGGAGGACAGGCTGACCACGCCCAGCTGGGATGCGCGGGGCGGCCTGTGGGTGGCCGACAGCGACCCCGCCGATCCGCGGCTGTACTTCCTGGAGGAGGGCGCGGGCGAGCCGGTCGAGGTGCGGACGCCGGAGCTGGACGGCCGTGTGCGGGCGGTCCGGGTGGCCGCCGACGGGGTGCGGATCGCGCTCGTCGTGGAGAAGGGCGACCGCCGTTCCCTGGTGGTCGGGCGGATCGACCGGAGCGGTGGGACGGACGAGCAGCCGGTGGTCACCGTGCTGGACCCGCACTCCGCGACACCCGAACTGGAGCACGTCACGGCCATGTCCTGGGCCGGGGACAGCCGGCTCGTGGTGGTCGGACGCGAGCAGGGAGGTGTGGAGCAGATGAAGTACGTCGAGGTCGACGGCTCCACGCCGGACGTGCCGCCGCCCGCCGCCCTGACCGGCGTCAAGGCCGTCACGGCCTCCGAGGACGAACAGGCGCCGCTGATGGCGTACTCGGTGGACGGGATCGTGCGGCTGCCCTCGGGGGCGCAGTGGCAGAAGGTGACGGAGGGGACCGCGCCGGTCTATCCGGGGTGAGCCGGGCCGGCCGGACCCGTCCCCCGGGTTATCCACAGGGGTGGCCGGGTGCGGCGGGCGTTGGCACAGTGGTCCCATGCGGGACTGGTGGCGGGACCTCACCGACCTGGTGCTCCCGGCCGAGTGCGGCGGCTGCGGCAGACCTCGTACGGTGCTCTGCGCCCGGTGCCGTACGGCGCTGAGCGGGGCCGGGCCGTGCCGGGTGCGGCCGGTGCCCGAGCCGGCCGGGCTGCCGTCGGTGCACGCGGCGGCCCGGTACGCGGACGAGGTGCGCGCCACGCTGCTGGCCCACAAGGAGCGGGGCGCCCTGGCCCTCTCCGGACCGCTCGGCGAGGCGCTGGCGGGAGCGGTGCGGGCGGGACTGGCGGCGGTCCGTGCGCCGTGCGCGGGCGGCGGCCCGGTGCTGCTCGTCCCCGTGCCCTCCGCACGGCGGGCGGTGCGGGCACGCGGGCACGATCCCGCCCGGCGGATCGCGTACGCGGCGGCGGGTGAGCTGCGGCGGGCGGGGGTACCCGCACGAGTGCTTCCCGCGCTACGGCAGCGACGGGACGTGGCCGACCAGTCGGGGCTCGGCTCCCGGCAGCGGCGGGCCAATCTCGCGGGCGCGCTGACGGTGGCGCCGGGGTGCGGCCGGCTGCTTTCGGCGGGCCGGGTCGTCCTGGTCGACGACCTGATGACGACCGGGGCGTCGCTGGCCGAGGCGGCGCGCGCCGTACGGGCGCGGTCGTGGGCCGAATCACCGGATCGGGCCGCCGAGTCGAGTATTCCGGGGCCCGCGCCCGTGTACTGGGGTGAGACACGGGAAAGGAGAGGGGAACAGCGGAGCGGACCAGTTCCACAGTGGGCGGGTCGGCGGCCGGGTCGGCCGCCGGTCACGGCGGGCGCGGGCGGCGCCGACGGGATGTGCGCGGCCGTCGTCGCGGCGTCTCCGGATGCTTTCGGAATAAACCGGAACTGACTGAGAACGAGCGTCGTTACAGGTAATGAGAAGGTTAATTCATGAGAATGGAGGTATGGCGCGGTAGAGGGTGACGGCATCCGTCCGGGCGAGATATGTTCGGTTGTGAGGGAAAGCCGCAGGCCACACCTCTCGAATCCGATTGCCGTGCTGCGGGTTTTCCGTCTTCACCCGTGCCGGTGGAGTGGATATCTCGCCCATGGGGGAGGAGGTGGACGTCACCGAGTCCGAGGTTCCGGACGTCACCGGAACCTGGTGCAAAAGGGAGACGCTCCGCACCGAGGCGGAGTGATCCGGGAACGGAGTTCTGCGTGGACATCGTCGTCAAGGGCCGCAAGACCGAGGTGCCCGAGCGGTTCCGGAAGCACGTGGCCGAGAAGCTGAACCTGGAGAAGATCCAGAAGCTCGATGGCAAGGTGATCAGCCTCGACGTCGAGGTGTCCAAGGAGCCCAACCCCCGACAGGCCGACCGCAGTGACCGGGTGGAGATCACGCTCCGCTCCCGCGGTCCGGTGATCCGGGCGGAGGCAGCGGCGAGCGATCCGTACGCGGCGCTCGACCTGGCAGCGGAGAAGCTGGACGCCCGGCTGCGCAAGCAGCACGACAAGCGATTCTCGCGGCGCGGTGCGCGCAGGATCTCGGCCGCCGAGGTCCCCGACCACGTCCCGGGCGCGGCGACACTCAACGGGGCCGGCGCGGGCTCCGCCGTGGAGGAGCCGGAGGCCGTCCCCACCAAGAAGATCGGCTCCCTGGAGGTCCAGGGTGACGGGCCCCTGATCGTCCGCGAGAAGACCCACGTGGCGGCGCCCATGACGCTCGACCAGGCTCTCTACGAGATGGAGCTGGTCGGGCACGACTTCTATCTGTTCATCGACTCCGAGACCAAGGAACCCAGCGTCGTCTACCGGCGGCACGCCTACGACTACGGCGTGATCCACCTCAGCACGGACACGATGGTCACCCAGACGCAGTCCCCCGAGGCGGGCGGGACGCTCGGCGGCTGACCCGCCGCGTGACGGCCGAGCCGGTGCCCCTGGTGCGCGTGTGCGCCCCCAGGGGCACCGGCGTGCGACCACTGGGCGCACACACCGGCACTCCGGTGTCGGCCGGGCATGGAATCATGGTGACAACGGCCCAATCGGTGGGCCGTTGCCTTGGGTTGGCGATGGTCAGGACCACAGGCCACAGCCTTCAGGGGGAGGAACGATGGCGGACAGCTTCGGACCGATGCGTGACGAGGACGCCGACGACGGCGTCGTCGGCATGGGCCCGGACGCGGGCACACCACGCAAGGAGCCGATCAGAGTCCTTGTGGTGGACGACCACGCGCTGTTCCGCCGCGGACTGGAGATCGTGCTCGCGGCCGAGGAGGACATCCAGGTCGTCGGCGAGGCGGGGGACGGCGCGGAGGCGGTGGAGAAGGCGGCCGACCTGCTGCCCGACATCGTCCTGATGGACGTGCGGATGCCCAAGCGGGGCGGGATCGAGGCGTGCACCTCCATCAAGGAGGTCGCCCCCAGCGCGAAGATCATCATGCTGACGATCAGCGACGAGGAAGCCGATCTCTACGACGCCATCAAGGCGGGCGCGACCGGTTATCTCCTCAAGGAGATCTCCACGGACGAGGTGGCCACCGCCATTCGCGCGGTGGCCGACGGCCAGTCGCAGATCAGCCCGTCCATGGCGTCGAAACTGCTCACCGAGTTCAAGTCGATGATCCAGCGCACCGACGAGCGCCGGCTGGTGCCCGCGCCCCGGCTGACGGACCGTGAACTCGAAGTCCTCAAGCTGGTGGCCACGGGAATGAACAACCGTGACATCGCCAAGGAACTGTTCATCTCCGAGAACACCGTGAAGAACCACGTGCGCAACATCCTGGAGAAGCTCCAGCTGCACTCCAGGATGGAGGCGGTGGTCTACGCGATGCGGGAGAAGATCCTCGAGATCCGGTGACGGCGCCCCGCGTCAGGCCAGGGCCCGGGCGAGCTCCAGGGTGAGGGCCTCGCGCAGTTCCGGTGCGTCGACCCGCTCCACGCGCACGTCCGTGCAGTCCACCCAGCCCGCGGCCTCCACCAGGGCCTGGGCCACGGCGGGGACCGCCCTGCGGCCGTCCAGCGTGACCTGCTTGGCCACCAGCGTGCGGCCCTCACGGGCCGGGTCGACCCGGCCGACGAGCCGGCCGCCCGCGAGGACGGGCATCGCGAAGTAGCCGTGCACCCGCTTGGGCTTGGGCACGTAGGCCTCCAGGCGGTGGGTGAAGCCGAAGATCCGCTCCGTGCGCGCCCGTTCCCAGACCAGGGAGTCGAACGGGGACAGCAGCGTCGTACGGTGCCGGCCGCGCGGCGGCGTCGCCAGGGCCGCGGGATCGGCCCAGGCAGGCTTGGACCAGCCCTCCACCGTGACCGGGACCAGGCCCGAGCCGTCGATCACCGCGTCGACCTGCTCTCCCCTGAGGCGGTGGTAGTCGGCGATGTCCGCGCGCGTGCCCACGCCGAGGGACCGGCCGGCCAGGCGGACCAGACGGCGCAGGCACTCGGCGTCGTCCAGCTCGTCGTGCAGCAGCTCCGCGGGGATCGCCCGCTCGGCGAGGTCGTAGACCCGCTTCCAGCCGCGGCGCTCGACGCACACCACCTCGCCGTACATCAGGGCGCGCTCGACGGCGACCTTGGTGCCGGACCAGTCCCACCACTCGCTGGTGCGCTTGGCGCCGCCCAGCTCCGTGGCCGTCAGGGGCCCCTCCACGCGGAGCTGCTTGATCACCTGGTCGTACACGCCGTCGGGGAGCTCGTGGCCCCAGTGCGGGCGGGCGCGGTAGGCGCGGCGGCGGAAGGCGAAGTGCGGCCACTCCTCGATGGGGAGGACGCACGCGGCGTGCGACCAGTACTCGAACGCGTGCGGTGGCCGGTTCGCCTGCTTCCAGTACGCCTCCTCCACGGTCCGGCGTCCCACGGCGCCCAGACGGGCGTACGGGATGAGCTCGTGGGAGCGGGCGAGGACGGAGATGGTGTCGAGCTGCACCGCGCCCAGATGGCGGAGGACGCCCCGGACACCCGAGCGGCGGTCCGGGGCGCCGAGGAATCCCTGGGCCCGCAGGGCGATGCGGCGGGCCTCGTCTGCCGTCAGTTCCGTGGTCGGACGCGGAAGGGTCGTCATACGTCCGCACGATAGAGGGCGGTACTGACAACGGCGGTGGGCCCGGGGCTCATCCCCGCCCGGGAACGTAGGGCGCGGTGGAGGGAAGTCCCAGGTCGGACGGGAGCAGGGAGCCCACCCAGCCGTCCCGCAGCACTCCCTTGTTGCTGAGCGAGGAACGCAGGACGCCCTCGATGGTGAAGCCCGCGCGCTCCGCCACCGCGCGGGAGGCGGTGTTGCCCACCTCCGCGCGCCACTCCACGCGGTCGACCGACATCCGGGTGAAGGCCCAGCGGGAGGCGGCGAGGACGGCCTCGGTGATGTAGCCGTTGCCGCGGTGCTCCTTCGCGCACCAGAAGCCGATCTCGCCCGTCCCCAGGGAGCGCATGGTGATGCCGAGCATGCCCGTGAGCTCCCCGGTGGGCAGGAAGACGCCGAAGGTGAACATCGAACCGCCCGCCCACCCGTCGGGAGCGATCTGCTCGGTGAAACCCCGCGCGTGCTCCGGAAGGTACGGGGAGGGGATCGTGGTCCAGCGCTGGATGTCCGGGTCCTGGCAGATCGCGTACACGGCGTCGGTGTCCTGCGGGCCGACCGTGCGCAGCAGGAGGCGGTCGGTGCTGAGCGTGACGGGTTCCATCGGCCGATTCTGCTCGCGCGGGGTGAACGGCGCCATCCCTTTCGCGGTGCGTGAGGTGGTGATCACCCTTCGCTTGATTCGCCGGTGTGAGGCGGCACCATCCGAGCGGCCCGGACGTTGTCCTTTTTGAAGCAGTCGTGAAACGGATAGGAAGCAGCCGACGGTCACCCCCGCGGCAGGCCTCCCGGCGCGGCGGGGTCCTCGCATACGATGGCCGTTGCTCAGTCAGTGAAATGGAAACCGACCGTCCCAGGCCCGACCGGCAAGGAGACCAACCCCCGTGTCCGTCCTCTCGAAGATCATGCGTGCAGGCGAAGGCAAGATCCTGCGCAAGCTGCACCGCATCGCGGACCAGGTCAACTCCATCGAAGAGGACTTCGAAGGCCTCTCCGACGCCGAGCTGCGGGCCCTCACCGATGAGTACAAGCAGCGGTACGCCGACGGTGAGAGCCTGGACGACCTGCTCCCCGAGGCGTTCGCCACCGTCCGCGAGGCCGCCCGGCGCGTTCTGGGCCAGCGGCACTACGACGTCCAGATCATGGGCGGTGCCGCCCTGCACATGGGCTACGTGGCCGAGATGAAGACCGGTGAGGGCAAGACCCTCGTCGGCACCCTGCCCGCGTACCTGAACGCCCTGTCCGGTGAGGGCGTCCACATCATCACGGTCAACGACTACCTGGCCGAGCGCGACTCCGAGATGATGGGCCGCGTCCACCGCTTCCTCGGCCTGAGCGTCGGCTGCATCCTCGCCAACATGACGCCGGCCCAGCGCCGCGAGCAGTACGCCTGCGACATCACCTACGGCACGAACAACGAGTTCGGCTTCGACTACCTGCGCGACAACATGGCGTGGTCCAAGGAGGAGCTCGTCCAGCGCGGGCACAACTTCGCCATCGTCGACGAGGTCGACTCCATCCTCATCGACGAGGCCCGTACGCCGCTGATCATCTCCGGCCCGGCCGACCAGGCCACCAAGTGGTACGGCGACTTCGCCAAGCTGGTCAAGCGCCTCAAGCGCGGCGAGCCCGGCAACCCGCTCAAGGGCATCGAGGAGACCGGCGACTACGAGGTCGACGAGAAGAAGCGCACGGTCGCCATCCACGAGTCCGGTGTCGCCAAGGTCGAGGACTGGCTGGGCATCGACAACCTGTACGAGTCGGTGAACACCCCGCTCGTGGGCTACCTGAACAACGCCATCAAGGCCAAGGAGCTCTTCAAGAAGGACAAGGACTACGTCATCATCGATGACGAAGTCATGATCGTGGACGAGCACACCGGCCGTATCCTCGCCGGCCGCCGCTACAACGAGGGCATGCACCAGGCCATCGAGGCGAAGGAAGCGGTGCCGATCAAGGACGAGAACCAGACGCTCGCCACGATCACGCTGCAGAACTTCTTCCGCCTCTACAAGCGCCACGACCACGACGGCAACGAGCAGCCGGGCCTGTCCGGCATGACCGGTACGGCGATGACCGAGGCCGCCGAGTTCCACCAGATCTACAAGCTCGGCGTGGTGCCCATCCCGACCAACCGGCCGATGGTCCGCAAGGACCAGTCGGACCTGATCTACCGCACCGAGGTCGCCAAGTTCGAGGCGGTCGTCGACGACATCGAGGAGAAGCACCGCAAGGGCCAGCCGATCCTCGTCGGCACGACCTCGGTGGAGAAGTCCGAGTACCTCTCGCAGCAGCTCAGCAAGCGCGGCATCCAGCACGAGGTGCTGAACGCCAAGCACCACGAGCGGGAGGCGTCGATCGTCGCCCAGGCCGGCCGCAAGGGCAGCGTCACCGTGGCCACCAACATGGCCGGCCGCGGTACGGACATCAAGCTCGGCGGCAACCCCGAGGACCTCGCCGAGGCGGAGCTGCGGCAGCGCGGTCTCGACCCCGAGGAGCACATCGAGGAGTGGGCGCACGCCCTGCCCGAGGCCATCAAGCGGGCCGAGGCGGCGGTCAAGGCCGAGAAGGAAGAGGTCGAGAGGATCGGCGGCCTGTACGTCCTCGGCACCGAGCGGCACGAGTCGCGGCGCATCGACAACCAGCTGCGCGGTCGTTCCGGCCGTCAGGGCGACCCGGGCGAGTCCCGCTTCTACCTGTCGCTCGGTGACGACCTGATGCGGCTGTTCAAGGCGCAGATGGTCGAGCGAGTGATGTCCATGGCGAACGTGCCGGACGACGTGCCGATCGAGAACAAGATGGTCACCCGCGCGATCGCGTCCGCGCAGTCGCAGGTGGAGACGCAGAACTTCGAGACGCGCAAGAACGTCCTGAAGTACGACGAGGTCATGAACCGGCAGCGCGAGGTCATCTACGGCGAGCGCCGTCGCGTGCTGGAGGGCGAGGACCTGCAGGAGCAGATCCAGCACTTCATGGACGACACCATCGACGCCTACGTCCAGGCGGAGACCGCCGAGGGCTTCCCCGAGGACTGGGACCTGGACCGGCTGTGGGGCGCGTTCAAGCAGCTGTATCCGGTGAGCGTCACCATCGAGGAGCTCGAGGAGGCCGCGGGCGACCGGGCCGGGCTCACGGCCGAGTTCATCTCCGAGTCCATCAAGGACGACATCCGCGCGCAGTACGAGGCCCGTGAGGCGCAGCTCGGCTCCGAGATCATGCGTGAGCTGGAGCGCCGGGTCGTGCTGTCGGTCCTGGACCGCAAGTGGCGCGAGCACCTCTACGAGATGGACTACCTCCAGGAGGGCATCGGCCTGCGCGCGATGGCGCAGAAGGACCCGCTGGTCGAGTACCAGCGCGAGGGCTTCGACATGTTCTCCGCGATGATGGACGGCATCAAGGAGGAGTCCGTCGGCTATCTGTTCAACCTGGAGGTCCAGGTCGAGCAGCAGGTCGAGGAGGTCCCGGTCGAGGACGTCAAGCCGGTGGCCGACCTGGAGAAGCAGGACGCGGTGCCCGCGCAGGCGGGCCCGCGCCCCGAGATCCGGGCCAAGGGGCTCGACGCCCCGCAGCGGCGGAGCCTGCACTTCTCCGCGCCGACCGTGGACGGCGAGGGAGGCACCGTCGAGGGCGACCTCGTCGCCGACGAGGAGCCGGTGCGCTCGGAGGCGGACGGCCTCACGCGCGCGGAGCGCCGCAAGCAGGCGAAGGGCGGCCGTCGCCGCAAGAAGTGAGCGGTGCCGCTCCGCTGCGCGGGGCGGCCGTGAGCAGGCCGAGGGCCGGGCACCCCAGGGTGCCCGGCCCTCGGCCTGTGCGTGCGCGCTCAGCGGCGGTCGGCGCCGGCGTGGTGCGGGCGGGGGCCGCCCAGTTCCACGGCGGTGCAGCGCCAGCGCAGGTCCCGGCCCTGCTCCAGCCGGAAGGCCATGGCGCGCAGCCTGTCCCCGGCTCCGATCCGGGCGAACGCCTCGATGGCGCCCTCGCGGGGCTCGAACCAGCCGATGTCGCGGACGACGGGACGGGCACCCCGGGTACGCAGTGGTCCGCGCTCGGCCAGTCGGATCAGCTCGTCGTAGGCCTGCCCGGCGGTGTGGCGCAGCATCGCGTGCACGGGGCGCTGCCCACTGAGGACGGCGAGCAGCAGCTCGGCGAAGCGGTCGGTGGGCCCCTGCTGGGGGACGAGGGGGCGGAGGGAAGCCCGGTCGGTGCCGCGCGGGCGGGCGCCGGCCGCCTCCCGGGTGCCCCGTGCGGCCGGCACCGGTGAAACGGGCCGCCGGGCCGCACGGCCCGGCGGACGGTTGTCGGCGGGCCGGGTCGGAAGAGCCGCGGCGGCCGGCCGGCGCCCGCCGGGAGAGGGAGCGGAGACGGCCCTGCCGGTGGGGATACGGGGCGGGACGGTACCCGTGGGGGACGGCAGGCCTCCGCCGGGGAAGGAGGCGCGGGCGGTGCTTCCCGGGGGTGTGGTGGTGCCCGGACGGCCTTGGCCGGTGGGAGGGGCGGAGGTGGTTCCGCGTGAGGCCGCGCGGGGTGCGGTGGTGACCGCGTAGGAGGGTCGGCTTCCGTCGGGGAGTGAGGTGCGTGCGGTGCTTCCTGAGGGCATGTGGGACGGGATGGTGGCGGGGTGGTCCTGGCCGGTGGGAGGGGCGGACGTGGTCCTGCGTGAGGCCGTGCGGGGTGTGGTGGTGTCCGTGGGGGACGGGGCCTCGTCGGGGGAAGGGGCGGGTGTGGGCCGGCTCGCGGGAGGGCGGGGCGGGGTGGTGGCCGCGGGGCGGCGGGGGTCTCGGCGGGTGGGGGGACGGTGGGCGGGGCGGTGCTGGGCTCTGGTCATGACCTTGTGCATGGGGAACCCCGTTCGACGGGCCCGGAACGGCCGGGGGGCCGTACCAGGCGGTAACTTCGTGGTTGGGGATCTTGTACGGGGGCCCGCGGTGCGGTGGCAAGGAGGCTGAGGGCGGGCCGGAAGGGCAGGGGAATTCACTTATCAGGGTGATTCAGAGGGCCTCGGCCCCCTGATCACACGGGCGTGCCGGGTGAATTCCCGGACGTGAGTGGACGCGGCCGAGGGTGCGGGCGGGGACCCGATGGGGGACGCCCGCACGTATCCTGAAGGCCCTTACGGAGCCCCGATCACACGAAAGCGGCCGACCATGCGCGTCTACGTCCCCCTGACCCTTCCCGGGCTTGCCGAGGCGTACCGGACGGGTGCGCTGGGCGACGGGCCGTTCCTCGCGTACGCCGTGACGCCCGCGCTGCGCGAGTGGTACCTCTCCGACGACATCGAGGAACTGGAGTACGCCGCGCTCAGCCGCGCCGCGCTGGCCTCCCTGCGGCTGCTGGCGGCGGACGCCGGTGCGCCGCGCCGCCGGGTCGTGGTCGCCGTGGACGTGTCCGACGACGCCGCCTCGACCGACCCCGACCGGGGCCTCGACCCGGCCGCCCTCGGCGAGGTACGGGTCGCCGGCGCCGTACGGCTGGCCAAGGCGGCGGCGGTGCACGTGGACGCGGCGGACGCGGAGGCGGACGTGGCGGCCGCCGCCGACGCGCTGCCCGCGGCGGACGGCGGGGACGACGACGCGCAGTACACGGTGGACGGCGCGGAGGACCACGAACTGCTCTGGTACGCCACCCAGGAGATCCCCAACCTGGTGGGCTGACCTGCGGGTCTCCTCATTGTCAGTGAGGGCGGGTACGTTTTCGGGCATGGGGATGCACAGGGACGCGCACATCGTCTGGGACTGGAACGGCACGCTGTTCCACGACGTCGACGCGGTCATCGGGGCGACGAACGCGGCCTTCGCCGAGCTGGGCCTGGAGCCGCTCACACTGGAGCGGTACCGGGAGCTGTACTGCGTGCCGGTGCCCAAGTTCTACGAGCGGCTGATGGGGCGGCTGCCCAGCGCGGCCGAGTGGGAGCTGATGGACTCCACCTTCCACCGCCACTACACGGAGCACCACGTGCGGTGCGGGCTCGCCGAGGGCGTGGTGGAGCTGCTGACGGAGTGGGCGTCGGCCGGCCGCAGCCAGTCGATCCTCAGCCTGTACGGGCACGAGGACCTGATCCCGCTGGTGCGGGGCTTCGGGATCGAGACGCACTTCATACGGGTCGACGGGCGGACCGGACCGTCCGGGGGCGGCAAGGCGGAGCACATGGTGCGTCACCTTGCCGCGCTGACCGGGGTCGACCCGGCGCGCACGGTGGTGATCGGTGACGCGGCGGACGACGCGGTGGCGGCCCTGCACGCGGGGGCGCGTGCCGTGCTGTACACCGGGGGGTCGCATGGGCGGGCCAGTCTGGAGGCGGTGGGGGTGCCGGTGGTGGACACCCTGCGGGAGGCCGTCGCGGAGGCGGAGCGGCTGGCGGCCGCGGCCTGACGTTGACACGTGGCCTCGGGCTGCTGTAGCGGGTGCCGGGCGAGGCTGGGCGGGGGGTGTTGCGCAGCCCGGCGTTTGCGGGGCGCCGCTGCGCCCACCTGTGCCGCCCCAGCGGCACGACTGCCCGCAGCGGGGGTGGTACGACCGGCCGCTGCGCTGTCGGCGCACTGTGCAGAACGTCAAAGTTCACGGCCTGGTTTTGTACACATACGGCTCATGACGGGGGGCCTGCAGGGAGAGATAGCCTTGGTGGCGTGATCAGCGCGATAGCTCGCGGGGACCTCGGTGTCCCTGCTGTGCGCCCGGAGAGCACGGACGACATCCGTGACCGGGCGACGGTCGCTGGTCTTCGCGGGCGGCACGGGGCCAAGAGGGCACCCGGGGCGCGGCGCACCTCCCGGGGAAAGGCGTCGCAGAGAGCGACGTCACACCCGTCGGGCGCATCGAATTCGGCCGAGAAGCCCCCGCTCCTCCCACCTCGCGGCATAGCGTCGGCACAGACCGGACACCCCGTGTCGTACCACCGCACCACGAGGTCGGAGACCGTACTTCCTTCTACGTCACGCAACGGCGCGCGACAGGAGCCAGAGGACCATGCAGACCAAGCTGGACGAAGCCAAGGCCGAGCTGCTCGAAAGGGCGGCCCGGGTAGCTGAGAACAGCCCGGCCGGGGGGAAACTGCCGACCGGGACGACGGACAAGGGCATGCCCGACCGGGACACCGTGCTCGAGTTCCTCCAGCGCTACTACCTGCACACCGCCCCGGAGGACCTGACCGACCGCGACCCGGTCGACCTCTTCGGCGCCGCCTACTCGCACTACCGGCTCGCCGAGAGCCGCCCCCAGGGCACGGCCAGCGTCCGCGTCCACACCCCGACCGTCGAGGAGAACGGCTGGACCTGCAGCCACTCCGTCGTCGAGGTGGTCACCGACGACATGCCCTTCCTGGTCGACTCCGTCACCAACGAGCTGACCCGTCAGGGCCGCGGCATCCACGTCGTCATCCACCCCCAGGTCGTGGTCCGCCGGGACGTCACCGGCAAGCTGATCGAGGTGCTCACCGCCCCCGTCGGCGGCGACCTCCCCCAGGACGCCCGCGACCTGCCGCACGACGCGCACGTCGAGTCCTGGATCCACGTGGAGATCGACCGCGAGACCGACCGCGGCGACCTCAAGCAGATCACCGCCGACCTGCTGCGGGTCCTCTCCGACGTCCGCGAGGCCGTCGAGGACTGGGGCAAGATGCGCCAGGCCGCGACCGCGCTGGCCGAGGCGCTGCCCGGCGAGCCCGTCCCCGCCGACCTGCCCGCGCCGCAGGTCGAGGAGGCCCGCGAACTGCTGCGCTGGCTCGCCGACGACCACTTCACCTTCCTCGGCTACCGCGAGTACCAGCTGCGCGAGGACGACTCGCTGGCCGCCGTCCCCGGCACCGGCCTCGGCATACTGCGCTCCGACCCGCACCACGCCACCGACGAGAGCCACCCGGTCAGCCCCTCCTTCGAGCGGCTGCCCGCCGATGCCCGCGCCAAGGCCCGCGAGCACAAGGTGCTGGTGCTGACCAAGGCCAACAGCCGGGCCACCGTGCACCGGCCGTCGTACCTGGACTACATCGGCGTGAAGAAGTTCGACGCCGACGGCAACGTCGTCGGTGAGCGCCGCTTCCTCGGACTGTTCTCCTCCGCCGCCTACACCGAGTCCGTGCGCCGGGTGCCGGTGATCCGCCGCAAGGTCGAGGAGGTCCTGGAGCGCGCAGGCTTCTCGCCGCACAGCCACGACGGGCGCGACCTGCTCCAGATCCTGGAGACCTACCCGCGCGACGAGCTGTTCCAGACCCCGGCCGGCGAGCTCCAGTCCATCGTGACCTCGGTGCTCTATCTCCAGGAGCGCCGCCGGCTCCGGCTCTACCTGCGCCAGGACGAGTACGGGCGCTACTACTCCGCCCTCGTCTACCTGCCGCGCGACCGCTACACCACCGGCGTCCGGCTGCGGATCATCGACATCCTCAAGGAGGAACTCGGCGGCATCAGCGTCGACTTCACCGCCTGGAACACCGAGTCGGTCCTCTCCCGGCTGCACTTCGTGGTCCGCGTCCCGCAGGGCACCGAACTGCCCGAGCTGTCCGACGCCGACAAGGAGCGCATCGAGGCCCGCCTCGTCGAGGCCGCCCGCTCCTGGGCCGACGGCTTCGCCGAGGCACTGAACGCCGAGTTCGGCGAGGAGCGCGCCGCCGAGCTGCTGCGCCGCTACTCCGGCGCCTTCGCCGAGGGTTACAAGGCCGACCACTCCCCGCGCAGTGCCGTCGCCGACCTGGTCCGCATCGAGGAGCTCGACGAGGAGCGGGACTTCGCGCTCAGCCTGTACGAACCGGTGGGCGCGGGCGCCCAGGAGCGCCGCTTCAAGATCTACCGCAAGGGGGAGGCCGTCTCCCTGTCCGAGGTGCTGCCGGTGCTCCAGCGGCTCGGCGTCGAGGTCGTCGACGAGCGGCCGTACGAGCTGCGCTGCGCCGACCGCAGCGTGGCCTGGATCTACGACTTCGGCCTGCGGATGCCCCAGGGAGCCGGCGCCGACCAGCTCGGTGACGACGCCCGTGAGCGGTTCCAGGACACCTTCGCGGCGACCTGGACCGGCAAGGCGGAGAACGACGGCTTCAACGCCCTCGTGCTCAGCGCCGGACTGACCTGGCGGCAGGCCATGGTGCTGCGGGCGTACGCCAAGTACCTGCGCCAGGCGGGCTCCACCTTCAGCCAGGACTACATGGAGGACACCCTCCGTCACAACGTCCACACCACCCGGCTGCTCGTCTCCCTCTTCGAGGCGCGGATGTCCCCGGACCGGCAGCGCGCCGGGTACGAGCTGGTGGACGCGCTCCTCGAAGAGGTCGACGCCGCCCTCGACCAGGTCGCCTCGCTCGACGAGGACCGCATCCTGCGCTCCTTCCTCACCGTCATCAAGGCGACGCTGCGCACCAACTTCTTCCAGGAGACCAGCGGCGGCGTGCCGCACGACTACGTCTCCATGAAGTTCGACCCGACGGCCATCCCCGACCTCCCGGCGCCGCGCCCGGCGTTCGAGATCTGGGTGTACTCGCCGCGCGTCGAGGGCGTGCACCTGCGCTTCGGCAAGGTCGCGCGCGGCGGTCTGCGCTGGTCGGACCGCCGGGAGGACTTCCGCACGGAGATCCTCGGCCTGGTCAAGGCGCAGATGGTGAAGAACACCGTCATCGTGCCGGTCGGCGCCAAGGGCGGCTTCGTCGCCAAGCAGCTCCCCGACCCGGCCGTGGACCGCGACGCCTGGATGGCCGAGGGCATCGCCAGCTACAAGACGTTCATCTCGGCGCTGCTCGACATCACCGACAACATGGTGGCCGGCGAGGTCGTGCACCCGGCGGACGTCGTCCGGCACGACGAGGACGACACGTACCTGGTCGTCGCGGCGGACAAGGGCACCGCGACCTTCTCGGACATCGCCAACGAGGTCGCCGAGTCGTACAACTTCTGGCTCGGTGACGCCTTCGCCTCCGGCGGCAGCGCGGGCTACGACCACAAGGGCATGGGCATCACCGCCCGCGGCGCCTGGGAGTCCGTGAAGCGGCACTTCCGGGAGCTGGGCGTGGACACCCAGACCCAGGACTTCACGGTCGTCGGCATCGGCGACATGTCCGGTGACGTGTTCGGCAACGGCATGCTGCTCAGCGAGCACATCCGCCTGGTCGCCGCCTTCGACCACCGGCACATCATCATCGACCCGAACCCCGACGCGGCCGTCTCCTACGCCGAGCGCCGCCGGCTGTTCGAGCTGCCGCGCAGCTCCTGGGAGGACTACGACACCGGGCTGCTGTCGGCCGGTGGCGGGATCTTCCCGCGCAGCGCCAAGTCCATCCCGGTCAACTCGCAGATCCGCGAGGCCCTCGGCATCGAGCCGGGCGTCACCAAGATGACCCCGGCCGACCTGATGAAGGCGATCCTCAAGGCGCCGGTGGACCTGCTGTGGAACGGCGGCATCGGCACGTACGTCAAGGCCTCCACCGAGTCCAACGCCGACGTCGGCGACAAGGGCAACGACGCCATCCGCGTCGACGGCAAGGACCTGCGGGTCTCCGTCGTCGGGGAGGGCGGCAACCTGGGCTGCACCCAGCTCGGCCGCATCGAGTTCGCGTCGCACGGCGGCCGGATCAACACCGACGCGATCGACAACAGCGCCGGCGTGGACACCTCCGACCACGAGGTGAACATCAAGATCCTGCTCAACGGTCTCGTCAAGGACGGCGACATGACCGTGAAGCAGCGCAACAAGCTGCTCGCCGGGATGACCGACGAGGTCGGCCGGCTGGTGCTGCGCAACAACTACGCGCAGAACACCGCCATCGCCAACGCGCTGGCGCAGTCGAAGGACATGGTCCACGCCCAGCAGCGGTTCCTGAAGCACCTGGTGCGCGAGGGCCAGCTGGACCGGGCCCTGGAGTTCCTGCCCACCGACCGTCAGATCCGCGAGCGGCTCGCCTCCGGGCGGGGTCTGACCGGTCCGGAGACGGCCGTGCTGCTGGCGTACACGAAGATCACGGTCGCCGAGGAGCTGCTGGCCACCTCGCTGCCCGACGACCCGTATCTGAAGGTGCTGCTGCACGCGTACTTCCCGACGGAGCTGCGCGAGCAGTTCCCCGACCGGATCGACACCCACCCGCTGCGCCGTGAGATCACCACGACGGTGCTGGTCAACGACACGGTCAACACGGGCGGTACGACGTATCTGCACCGGCTGCGCGAGGAGACCGGCGCGTCGCTGGAGGAGATCGTCCGGGCGCAGACCGCGGCCCGCGCGATCTTCCGCTCCTCGGTGGTGTGGGACGGGGTCGAGGCGCTCGACAACACGGTCGACGCGGACGTCCAGACCCGCATCCGGCTGCACTCGCGCCGCCTGGTGGAGCGCGGTACGCGGTGGCTGCTCAACAACCGGCCGCAGCCGCTGGAGCTCGCGGAGACGGTGGAGTTCTTCGCCGAGCGCGTCGAGCAGGTCTGGACCCAGCTGCCGAAGCTGCTGCGCGGCGCGGACCTGGACTGGTACCAGAAGATCTACGACGAGCTGAGCGGCGCCGGTGTCCCCGACGAGCTGGCCACCCGGGTCGCCGGGTTCTCCTCCGCCTTCCCGACGCTCGACATCGTGTCGGTGGCCGACCGGACGGGCAAGGAGCCGCTGGACGTCGCCGAGGTGTACTACGACCTCGGTGACCGGCTGCGCATCACCCAGCTGATGGACCGCATCATCGAGCTGCCGCGCGCCGACCGCTGGCAGTCCATGGCCCGCGCGGCGATCCGCGAGGACCTGTACGCGGCGCACGCGGCGGTGACCGCGGACGTGCTGGCGGAGGGCAACGGCTCCTCGACGCCGCAGCAGCGCTTCACCCAGTGGGAGCGGAAGAACGCGGCGCTGCTGGGCCGGGCCCGTACCACGCTGGAGGAGATCCACGGCTCCGACGCGTTCGACCTCGCCAACCTGTCGGTGGCGATGCGGACGATGCGGACGCTGCTGCGGTCGCACTCGTAGACGCGGGCGCGTGAGGGCGCCCCGGGCCGTGTCGGGTCCGGGGCGCCCTCGTGCCGTTGTGGTGCCTTGGGTGGGCATCGGCGGGGATCCGGTGCGGGGTCGCCGTTCCGGGCAATGGTTTATGTGTGACTGTCCGATTTTCGCCGTCCGCTCCGCCGGGGGAAGCCGGTGCGCGCCGTGCCGCGGTCCGGCCGGCGGTCGTCGGCCGGACCGCGGCCCTGGCCGTCGCCGGACTCGTTCTCGTCCTGATGGCCCTGGTGATCGTGCGGCTCCCGTGGGCCGGCGACCTGGGCGTGCACGCGGCGACCTTGCAGCGGCTGCGGCACAGCCCGCTCGACCCCGGCGACCCGCTGGTCGACGCGGACACGCCGAGCCCGTACTACTCGCCGTGGATGCTGCTGCTGGGTGCCGTCGCCCGGTTGTCGGGTCTTTCGGTGTTCGTGGTGCTGCGGCTGGCCGCCGTCGCCGGACTGGCGCTGCTGGTGACAGGTGTACGGCGGTACGTGCGGACGCTGAGCGCGCACCGGGCCGCGCCCGCGCTCGCCCTGCTGAGCCTGCTGCTGCTGTGGGGCACGACGCCGTTGCTGTGGAGCGGCTTCCCGGGGCTGCACTCGCTCGCGCTGACGGTGTCGTATCCGAGTACCTTCGCGCTCGGGCTCGCCTTCCACTTCTGGGCGTGGCTGACGGGAGCGCTGCGCCGGGGGGCCGGGTGGCCGGAGTGGCTCGGACTGGGGGCACTGTGGGGGGTGATCCTGCTCTGCCACCAGTTCTCGGGGGTCGTGGCCACGGTGGGTGCCGCCGCCACGGTGCTCGCGGCGGGGCGGGCCCGGCGCGTGGTGTGGTCGCGGCTCGGCGCCGGGGTGGTGGCGGGGGCGGTGGTGCTGTGGGCGTGGCCGTACTACGACTTCTTCGCGCTGTCCGGCGCGGCGGGGGGCGGGCTGGACGCGGTGCACCGGGGGTTGTACGGGCATCCGGCCGCGCGGTACGGGCTGGTGCTGCTCGGGGTGGTCGCGCTGGTGCCGCGGTGGTGGCGGGACCGGTGGGATCCGCTGGTCCTCTTCGCCGGGCTGGCGGTGGCGGTCGTGGGGGCGGGATGGGTGAGCGGCCACTACGCGTGGGGGCGTGCGCTGCCGGCCGTGGTGATCCCGGCGCAGCTCGCGGTGGCGCTGGAGGCGGTGGGGGCGGGGCGGCGGGGGCTGCGTGCCGGGTGGACGGTCCTGCTGGCCGGGGGGCTGCTGGCCGGGGGGTGGGGGCAGGCGGGGGTGCTCGGGTACGTGGTGCCGCGCGGGGGACTGCCGGCGGCGGTGGAGGACAGGTACCGGCCGCCGTGGACGGGGTATCACTGGATCACCCCGTGGGTGCGGTACGGGGACGTGGTCATGGCGGAGGGGCGGCCGGCCCGTCAGGTACCGGCGTACGGCGCCTACACGGTCGCTCCTGGTTATCCCGGCTTCTTCCTGGCGGACGAGGAGCGCCGGGGGGCGGCCACGCGGGTGTACTTCGGGGAGCGGACGCCGGCGTCCGTGCGGCGGGGGATCGAGCGGGAGTACGGGGTGCGGTGGGTGGTCGACGGGAGCGGTGCGCTGGGGGACGCCGGGCTGCGGGAGGTGGCGCGGGGGCCGGAGGGGCAGGTGCTGTATGCGGTGCCCTGAGCTGTGACGGGGGCGGGGGCGGTTCCGGTGTGGTTTTCGCCCCCGCCGCCCCTTCCCTTCCCCGGGGGCTGCGCCCCCGGATCCCCCTTCGGCCTGAACGGCCTCGTCCTCACACGCCGGACGGGCTGAGAGATCAGGCGCCGGACGAGTTGAAGACGCTCGCCACCAGGCGGGCCGCCCGGCGTACCCGGGGGACGGCCGCACGGCGGGCCGCCGGGTGCAGCACGCTCGCCGTGAGGCCGGCCGGCTGCCAGCGGAGCTGGAGGCGGCCCGGGGTGTGGCCCTCGGGTTCGATGGTGAGCCGGTGGCGTGGGACGCGGGCGGTCAGGGACGGGAAGGTCAGGGGGGCCAGGAGCAGGCCCCGGTTGCCGTGGCCCCGGCAGGTCAGGCGGACCATCGGGTGACGTACCCCGGCGAAGCCGCTCAGCGGGAGGCGCGCGGTCGCCGGGTCGAGACGGACGCGGCCCTCGAAGACACCGGGGCGGACCGGGGAGAGACGGAAGGGGACGGTCAGGCGGCGCCGGCCGGGGGAGACGATCAGGCTCGCGCGCTGGGGGCCGACCGGGAGGCGCAGAGCCGGGTCGTACGTGCGGACGGTCAGGTCGACGGAAGCCCCGGGCCCCCGGACGATCTCCGTGATCTCGTGGCGGAACCGGGCGACGGAGAAGGGGCGGGTGCCGAGCTCCAGCTCGGTCAGGTCCAGTTCGCGGCGGGCGCCCGCCGACCCGGGGACCCGCCCGCCCCAGTACGTACGGCCGTCCGGGCCCGTGGCCAGCTCCCTCGGGGCGACACCGTCCCCCAGCTCCCGGGCCGCCCACCGGGCCTCGGCCAGCCGCCGGTCGCGGACGAGCTGGAGCACCACCCGCTCGGCGCGGGGCAGCCGGGCGTACGCGCCCGGCGACAGCGTCTCCAGGTACGGGTTCACCAGGTCCGCGAAGGACGCCAGCCACTCCTCGTCCCGGTAGGGCAGGTCGCCCGCGTACATCCGGAAGTCGTGCTTCAGGAACTTGTGGTCCTTGTCCTCGCGCAGCCCCTCGTGCCCGCTCTCGGCCAGGAAGGCGTCGATCAGCCGCTGCACGTGGATCCGGTCGCGGACGTTGCCGATCAGATGCCGCTGGTTGGAGATGGACGCGGCGTCGGAGCCGGCGTACGGGGCGACGTACCAGAGATACACCGGCTCCGGGATGATCGTGAACCGCTTCGCCAGGCAGTACGCCTGGGCCGAGAAGAGCTGGTCCTCGTAGTGGATGCCCTCGGGGAAGCGCAGGCCGTGCCGGTCGAGGAAGGCGCGGGAGTACATCTTGCCGGTGGCCAGGTGTTCGAAGAACAGCCGCGGGTCGGCCTCGATGCCGTCCAGGGTGCGGCGTTCGCGCACGAGGTGCGGCATCCAGGTGGAGCGGCGGCCGGTGTCCACCCGGATCCGCCGCACCGCGCCCATCGCGAAGTCGAGGTCGCGCTCGCGGTGCGCGGCGAGCAGCGAGGCGACCGACTCCGGCGGGAGCTCGTCGTCGCTGTCGAGGAACATCAGGTACGGCGCCCGCGCGATCTCCAGGGCGCGGTTGCGGGGCGCGCTGCACCCGCCGCTGTTCTCCGGCAGCCGCAGGTACCGGATACGGCCGTCGCGGGCCGCCAGCGCCCGCGCCACCCGGGGGGTGTCGTCCGTGGAGTGGTCGTCGCTGATGACGATCTCGATGTTCCGGTGGGTCTGGCGGCGCACGGACTCCACCGCCCGGGGGAGCCGTCCGGCGTCGTTGTGCACGATCACCGTGACGGTCACGTCGGGGAGCCGGGGGGTGTTCATGACGCCTCCTCGGGGGTCGGCGCCGGGGTGCGTTCCCCGAGCGGCAGCACCGGCGGCAGCGACGCCTCGTCCTGGCTGAGGAAGACCCGGCGTACGACGCGTTCGGCGGCGCGGCCGTCGTCGTACTCGCAGAACCGGCGCCGGAAGACGGCCCGAGCCTTCGCCGCGCCGTCGTCGCGCCAGGCGTCGGTGGTGAGGATCCCGGTCAGCTCGTCCTGGGTGCGGGCCACCGGGCCGGGCGCCTCGGCCATCAGGTCGAAGTAGACGCCGCGCGTGGTGCGGTACGTCTCCCAGTCGTCGGCGTGGACGACGATCGGGCGGTCGAGGTTGGCGTAGTCGAACATGATCGACGAGTAGTCCGTGACCAGGACGTCGGCGGCCAGGCACAGCTCCTCCACCGGGTCGTAGGACGAGACGTCCACGACGCGGCCGGAGCGGCGCGGACCGGCCGGCGGGGAGGCGGGGGAGGCGGCACCGTCGTAGAAGTAGTGGCCGCGCACCAGCAGCACGGTGTCCTCGCCGAGGCGTTCGGCGAGGGCGGCGAGGTCCAGGCGCGGCGTCCAGCCGGCCTCGTAGTCGCGGTGCGTGGGCGCGTACAGGACGGCCCGGCGCCCCGGCGCGATGCCGAGGCGCGCGCGGACCGCCCGGATGTCGTCGGCGCCGGCCGTGTAGTAGACGTCGTTGCGCGGATAGCCGTGGTCGAGCGAGACGAACCGCGACGGGTACGCCCTCTCCCACATGCGGGTGGTGTGGCTGTTGCTGGAGATGCTGAAGTCCCACTTGTCGACGCGCTCCAGCAACGCGTCGAAGTCCAGGCCCTGGGCGGCGGCCGGGAACGGCATCTGGTCCACGCCCATGCGCTTGAGCGGGGTGCCGTGGTGGGTCTGGAGGTGGACCGAGCCGGGGCGTTTGACCACGGCGTTCGGGAAGTTGACGTTGTTGACGAGGTACTTGGCGGTGGCGAGCGTCTCCCAGTAGCGGCGGGTGCCGGGGACGACGTGGTCGGTGCCGGGCGGGAGCAGGGCGGCGTTCTCGGCGGTCACCACCCACACCGGGTGGATGTGCGGGGCGAGTTCGGCGAGCTTCGCGGCGATCGCGGCCGGGTTGCAGGCGACCCCGCGGTTCCAGTAGGCGGCGAACACCGCCAGGTGGGGGTCGACGGGACGGCGCAGGGCCCTGCGGTACTGCTGCTCGCGGACCTGTGCGCCGAGCCGGCGCCTGCCGGTGCGCACGGTGGACCGCACGGCGCGGCGGGCCCGGTTGGCGGTCTGGAAGGCGCGGTACCTGCCGTAGGCGTCCTCTTCGAGCAGGGAGCGGCGGACGCCCTCGGGGCCGGCGGGGCGCCGGTGGCCCTCGGGGCGGCGGCGCAGGGCGGCGACCGAGGCCCGGTGGAAGAACTCCCGGGCCACGTCCTCGGGCATGTCGCCGCGGGTGAAGGCGCGCAGGCAGTCACGGACCATGATCTCGTAGAGCACGGTGTAGACGGCGGGGCGTTCGCGGGCGAGGTCGAGGAGGCTCTCGTAGCGGTCGACGAGCGCGTAGTGCTGTGCGGGGGTGAGCGGCGGGAGGGCGGCGGGGCGCAGCCGGCGGTCCTCGTGGGCGATGTGCGGCAGGGCGGCGACGCGGCCGGCGAGCAGCAGGGCGGCGAGGGCCGCGTGCGGTTCGTCGTCGGTGGTGAGCCGTTCCTCGTGCGCCCGCCAGAAACCGGCGCGCAGGACGCGGGTGCCGAGCAGCGGGGTCAGGCGCAGCAGGTAGGCGCTGTCGTCGAGGGCGAGGTCGGTGCGGCCCGCGCGGGCGAGCAGGGGGCCGTCCGCCGAGGGGAGACCGGAGCGGCGCCAGGTGCTGCGCAGGTGGTCCAGGAGCAGGACGTCCACGGCGGCGGGGAGCCCGGCGGCCCGTTCGGCGACGGTACGGGTGCTGCCGGGCGGCAGGCCGTCCTTGGCACGGACGAAGTGCAGCCAGCGGCCGGTGGCCCGCGCCGCCCCCGCCGCCCTGGCCGTCGCGTCGGACGTGCCGTCGGGCAGGGGCAGCACCTGGACGTGCGGGGCGTGCCGCCGGGCGGTCTCGTGGGCCCAGTCGCCGACGGCGGCGACGACGACCTCGGTGTCCGGGCGGGGCCGGTCGGTGAGGGAGTCGAGCAGACCGGTCAGGTGGTCCTGGGTGTTCGGCCCGTGGACGATGACGCTGAGCTCGGGCATCGCGGGACTCCTTCGGCTGCTCGTCGCTCCGGACGGTCCTCTTCGGTCATATTGGCATCAATACGATGAAGTGGCCGCGCGGGCGTGGGCCTCAGGAGGGCACCGGCACCGCCTTCGGTCCGGGCTGCGGCTTGCGGGCCTTGGCCGTGCCCGAGGTGAACGCCTCGTACTCCTTGAGCACGTCCTCCGTCGGCCCGTCCATCAGCAGCTCGCCCCGCTCCAGCCAGAGCACGCGGTCGCAGGTGTCGCGGATGGACTTGTTGTTGTGGCTGACCAGGAACACCGTCCCCGCCCGCTTGCGCAGCTCCCTGATGCGGGCCTCGGAGCGCTTCTGGAAGGAGCGGTCGCCGGTGGCCAGGGCCTCGTCGACGAGGAGGACGTCGTGGTCCTTGGCGGCGGCGATGGAGAAGCGCAGCCGGGCCGCCATGCCGGAGGAGTAGGTGCGCATCGGCAGGGTGATGAAGTCGCCCTTCTCGTTGATGCCGGAGAAGTCGACGATCTCCTGGTAGCGGGCCCTGACCTGCTCGCGGGACATGCCCATGGCGAGCCCGCCGAGGTGGACGTTGCGCTCGCCGGTCAGGTCGCTCATCAGGGCCGCGTTGACGCCGAGCAGGGAGGGCTGGCCGTCGGTGTAGATGCGGCCGTTCTCCACCGGGAGCAGTCCGGCGACGGCCTTGAGCAGGGTCGACTTGCCCGAGCCGTTGGTGCCGATGAGCCCGATGGCCTCGCCCCGGTACGCGACGAAGGAGACCCCGCGCACGGCGTGCACCGTGCGCACACCGGACGCCTTCTCGGCCTGCTTGCGGCGCAGCATGCGGTTGAGGGCGGCGGTGGCGGAGCCGCGTCCGGCGCCGGTGCCGTTGACCCGGTAGACGATGTCGACGCGGTCGGCGACGACCGTGGGGATCCTGGTGTCGCTGCTGTCAGCCACGGCCGTATTTCTCCTCTGCCTTCCAGAAGTACACGAAGCCGATCACGCCGGCCAGCAGCGCCCAGCCCACCGCGAACGCCCACAC
>NZ_JBIBZI010000031.1:0-28809 GCF_043084105.1 Streptomyces sp. NPDC014676
TGCGCGGCTGGCGCCGACGTCACAACCGGGACCACGCGAAGATCCGCAACCTCGGTGAACGCGCCATGGCGATCCTCAAGTCCTGGCGGCTCCTGTGGAAGCTCCGCTGCAGCACCACCCGGATCACAGCCGTCGTCCGAGCTGTCGTTGCCCTCGAACTCACCACCTGATCAAGATGGAAAACCCTCACTGTTCGCTGTCGGCATGCCGCCGCCTGACGGCGGCCGCCCTGTCGGCATCGAGGGCCTCGGCCCGGCCGGCGGGGATCGTTGTCTGGCCTGGATGCTTGCGCGGGGCGGCCGGGCGCGTCATCCGGTCGTCCTTTCTGTGATGATCGGGTCGACGGTCGGCTGGTCCAAGCGCTGCCGGCCGGCCAGGACGGCCGCCACGGGGATGACGGTGAGGAACCTGTCCCTGGTGTGGAGCCAGGACTCCACCGTGGTCCGTTCCTGGTGGGTGAGGGAGCCGATGTCGGCTTCGCATTTGCCGACGAGTTCGTCGATCTGTTGGATCTCCTGGCGCAGCAGCTCCAGGTTCGCCGTGCTCAAGGGACTCGCGGTGAGCACGTGGCCGTAGGCGCTCTCCAGCGCGGCGAGCTGCTTCGCCTTCCCGGCGCGCAGTTGGCGCAACTCGGGCAGGTGGGTGAAGTCGGTGGTGTAGAAGGTGCAGGAGAAGCAGCGGTTGTACACCGGGCAGCCGTGCCCGTCGGCGCGGACGTTGTTCATCTAGGGTCCGTCTTCAAAGATCATCCGGGTGGTGGATCATGCTGGGGTGATACGCCGTCATGAACTCACCGATCAGGAGTGGGAGTTGCTCGCTCCGCTGATACCGCAGGCCTCGACGGGCAGGCCGCGGGTGTCGGACCGGCAGGTCATCAACGGGATGGTCTACAAGATCAGGACCGGGATCTCGTGGTGTGACCTGCCGGAACGCTACGGGCCGTGGAAGACGGTCTACACCCGCTTCCGCCGTTATGCCCTGGACGGCGTGTTCACCCAGGCCCTGCAGCAGATCCAAGCCCGTGCGGACGCGGCTGGTGACATCGGCTGGCTCATCCAGATCGACTCCACCATCATCCGCGCCCACCAGCATGCCGCCGCCACTGGCCGAAAAGGGGGAAGCACCGGCCGGACGAACCGGACGATCACGCCCTCGGCCGATCCCGAGGAGGCCTGACCACCAAAGTCCATCTCGCCTGCGACGGTCAGGGACGGCCTCTGGCAATCCTGGTGACACCAGGTCAACGCCACGACAGCGTCTGCTCACGCCCCCTCCTGGAACGCATCCGGGTCCCGCGCACGGGTCCGGGCCGACCACGCTGCAGACCCGACCACGTCATCGCGGACAAGGTTTACAACTCCCGCGGCTTCCGCGCCTACCTGCGGCGACGCGGTATCGCACACACCATCCCGGAGAAGAGCGACCAGCAGCGACACCGGTACAACCGCGGCCGCCAAGGCGGGCGACCACCAGTGTTCGACCGGCACATGGGACCTGTCCCTGAGTGGTGGACACCTCTGAGCCCGGCCCCGCCAGGAGCCGGGTAGAAGGCATCTTTTATGGTGATGAAGGTTTACTCGCCCGAGTTCAAGGCGGATGCCGTCGCGCTGTACCTGTCGGACCCGAGCCACACCTTTGAGGGCATCGGCAAGGACCTGGGGATCAGCCGCGAGACGCTGCGTAACTGGGTACGGGCCGAACGGGCCCGCCACGGCGGGGGCAGCACGACGAGTACGAGCACGGAGAAGAGCACGGTGGATTCCCCGCCGACGGCCGAAGAGCTTCAGGCCGAGAACGAGGCCCTGCGCCGGGAGTTGGCGATGGTACGCACGGAGAACCAGAAGCTGGCCACTGAGCGTGACATCCTGCGCAAGGCCACGAAGTTTTTCGCACAAGAGATGACCTGGTGACCAGCCGCTTCCAGTTCATCGAGGACCACCACTGCGCCTGGGGCGTGAAGCGGTTGTGTCAGGTGCTGGAGATCGCCCGCTCCAGCTTCTACAAGTGGCGGACCGGCCGCGCGGCTCGCGCCGCGCGTGAGCAGGCCGATGTCGCGCTCGCCGGGCGGATCCGCGCCGTGCATGCCGAGTGGGACGGTACCTACGGCCGCCCGCGGATCACCGCTGAGCTGCGTGAGGCGGGCGAACGCGTGAACCACAAGCGCGTCGGACGGGTGATGCGGAAGTTCGGCATCGCCGGGCTGCGGCTGCGCAAGCGCCAGGTCACCACCGTGCCCGAGCCGTCCGCCGCACCGGTGCCGGACCTGTTCCGGCGCGACTTCACCGCGAGTGGGCCGAACCTCAAGTACGTCGGCGACATCACGTACCTGCCGGTGGGTGACGGCGAGTTCCTGTATCTGGCGACAGTGATCGACTGTTTCTCGCGCCGCCTGGTGGGCTGGTCGGTCGCCGACCACATGCGCACCGAGTTGGTCACCGACGCGCTCCGGGGCGCCGCCCGGACGCGGGGCAGCCTGGCCGGCGCCGTCTTCCACAGCGATCACGGGGCGCAGTACACCTCCCGCCAATTCGCCGAAGTATGCGCCGAGTTGGGGATCAGGCAGTCGATGGGAGCGGTCGGAACCTCAGCGGACAACGCGCTCGCCGAGTCATTCAACGCAGCCCTCAAACGCGAGACACTGCGCGGTGCCCGCCGCTTCAACGACACCCGCGCCTGCCGCCTGGCGGTCTTCCGCTGGACTACGCGCTACAACACCCGCCGACGACACTCGGCGAACGGACAGCAGGCACCGATCGCCTACGAACAGCAGTCAGCTACCCTGACACTCGCCGCATAACGAAACGAACAGGTGTCCACCCTTTGGGGGCAAGGCCCCATCTACCGACAACGCAACATCATTGAGCGTTGCTTCTACCGGCTCAAGGGGGTTCCGCGGCATCGCCACCCGATACGATAAGACCGCCACCTCCTACGAAGCGGCGGTCACACTCGCGTCGTTCCTGCTGTGGGCAAGATCCGTTTGAAGACGGACCCTAGAACGCCTGGTCTCCGGCCCGTTCCCGGCGTCCGCACGGCGCGGTGTGCCCGCCGTGCAACAAAGGCGTGAGGGTGGCGTGGACCTGGGTTTCCGGGGTATCCGAGCGCCGTTAACCGTGTCGCTCAGGACGAAGGTGGCGGTGTGGGCCAGTGGTGCATGAAGACGAGGAACAGCCGCTGGCCAGCCGCCCCATCTTGTCCTCGGTCGCCTTGGATGGCGGGGAGCCGATCGCTGAGGCGCGGCAGGTGGCCCGCCGTTTCATGACCGAAGTGCAGGCCGTTCACGGCCTGCCCGTCTCGACGCGGGCGATGGGACTGGCGGAGCTGGTGGCGCGAGCCGGTGGGCAAGCGCGTGAAGGCCGCGATCGTTCTGGCCGACGATCCCGGTGGGCATCCGGCAGGCCGACTGATGTAACCAGCTCGGGCAGTTCCTCGCTTGTCGATACGCCGTTCACGCCTGCAGCGGCCACGCGCACTACAAGGCGGTCCGTCTCAACACGCTGTACTTGACAGAGAAGTCGTCGCTGACCGTCTCGCGTAGCGCGTCCAGAGACAGGACCTGCGAGGCGGGCCAGGTGTTCGCGATGGTGGTCTTCCCGGCCCCGGCGGGGCCGATGAGGACGACCAGGCCGTTCTCGGGCATCTGCGGGTAGTACGGCGCGGTCATACGGACTCCTTGAGGGTGAAGGGGGTGCCGGGCAGCTCGGCGGAGGCGCTGCCCGGCGTGGTGGGTGAACGGGACGGCTTCGCACGCCGTCAGCGCACGATCATGTGGGCGGGGTGGCCGTTCTTCATGTGGTCCACGCACTGCGGGCAGTCCTCGCGCGGACCGAGCCCGGCGTGGGCCTCGCGGCTGGCGTACGCGTGGAACCAGCACTGCGCGCACTGTCCCCGGGGCGGATTCGTCGCCTTCGCGCTCGCCATCTCAGCTGTCTCCTTGCGGGTGAAGGGCGCGGGCAGACCAGATCAGGCGCTGCCCGGCGTCGTCAGTGATCAGAGCGGCGGCCTCGTGCAGCGGGCACGAGGCGTCACCGTCGCGGTCGGGCTCGATCTGCGCGGCACAGCGCGCGGCGACGGTAAGAGCTTGTTTCTGAAGGGCTCTGACTCGTCTGATGGATCGAGAGCCTGGTCAGCGAGCAGCCGGCCAATGCGCGTGCTCAAGTTCCGCTTCCGCTGGGAGCAACCAGGTGGGTGAATGTGTTCGCCCTATGCGGCGTGGTGGCCCCCGGTCTCGAATTTGGCTGGATAAGCCGATCACATGACCTCATGCCGTAAGCGTCGCCGCGCTGCCGCTCTGACACTGGCTGCGGCAGCACTGCTTCCCGTTTCCTTGACGGTTGCTGCGCCTGCATCAGCGAGCCACAACGGGACCATCGCCCACCAAGAGCTCGGCGATTCGAGCGGTAAAGCGCTGAGGTTGCTGGCCCAACCGCCGTTCCCACCCACCGACCTCAGCCTGCTAAGTACCGGGGCCTATCCCGACGGACCTCCGATGGAGCCAGCACCTCCCCGCGAGATCACTGCGAAGGAACTGGTCCGCCAACTTAAGGCCACGCTCAAGCCTCGCGGCCAC
Source organism: Streptomyces sp. NPDC014676 (assembly GCF_043084105.1). Taxonomy (NCBI): domain Bacteria; kingdom Bacillati; phylum Actinomycetota; class Actinomycetes; order Kitasatosporales; family Streptomycetaceae; genus Streptomyces; species Streptomyces sp. NPDC014676. Next base: position 4,571 of record NZ_JBIBZI010000031.1, read on the forward strand.
CGTACGGTCGAAGAGGGCCTTGCCGTCTTCCGCAGTTCGCAGATCGCTACCGTGATGCCGGATGCGAACCTGCGCGCTGCCCTCGCCTCGCTGGCTGGCAGCCCCGCCCAGGGCAGTATCCAGGCAATCCGAGACGGTCTGTTCTCGCAGGTTGTTTTCGGCACCACGCCCAACCCAAACGCGATCGCCCAGGTCATTGCTGCCGAACCGCAGCCATATATCGTGTTCAACCAGCGGTTTCGCTACGAGGACTTCCGACTCCTAGGTCGCGTTTTCTCTCACGAGACTCTGCACTCAGACCGGAACCTCAATGCCAACGAAGAGCTGATCGCATCGACCTTGGACGGAGCCTACTACGGGCAATTGCTCCTTGAGCAGCCTCAGCTCGCGACCAGCCGCACCGAGCTGTCACGAAGGTCGAACACTCAGCTGATGGCATTGCTAAACACGCGCGACTCTCGCGGGCGACAGCGGCTGATCCAGTCCACCGGGAACGTACTGCCCGACTCGGCCACTCCGCTGCCGAGCTTCGGTGCTGCGTTCCTTGGCATCACTCCCAACGGGAGCACAGCGACGGATCCGACCAGCACGCCGGGCAATGCGAACTTGGACTTCTTCCTCAGCGCGATCACTGACACGCGGCAGAGGGGTGCCGAGTTCAACACCGCGACTGTCCGACTTCTTGACATTCGTCAGGCGTGGGCCACGCCGCGTGAGCGGATCCGGCTGGCCCGGCTGCTCAAACTGCGCATCCCCGCTCCCCCAGCAACCTACGGAGACCCACGTGCCTGAGGAGAACGAGCGCCGGAATGATGAGGACCTTCGTCATTCCTATTTCCTGGACCGCGACCGTCTGTGTGTCGACCTCGAGGGCGCGTCCGCAGAGCTGGATCGGCTTCCGGGCGTGGACAGGGACGTTCTTGCGGAACTTCAGGAACGCCTCGCTGATGCGAGGGAAAGCCTGCTCAGAGTGCTGGAGATGATCCCTGACGCCACGTCTGAGCGCCGGGAACACCTGGCTGCCCAGGCCGCCAGCGCCATCGGCGTGATGGAAGCGGACATTGCGGCGGTCGTGCTCGCGGTCGAGGACGGAGAGGGCGACAGCGGCGAGAGTGCCGGCGAGCACGCCGGGGGAGGAGCTGTCCGCGGGTTCACCCGGTTCATCAAACCGAAGTTCATGGCAGGCTCCAGACGCTTGTTGAACATGCTGTCTAAGTACCTGACCCTGAAGGAGTGGTCGCTCCAGGGAGAGATCAACGGCGGGATTCCGCTGCTCGCAATGGGGAAAGCATCTCTGACGTTGACTTTCGGCGCATAGACCGTGTAATTCCCGCACTGGTCGAGTAGTGCGGGCGACGGTGGCTTGGATAGGGGCCCAGTAGGGTGGCTCAGCCGCTCGGGGTCGGCTTCCTTGTCCAGCTGGGGGTGGCGCCTTTCTGGGCGAGACGCCTGGTCATAAGGGTGATGGCGGCCCAGGTGATCAGGGTCTCGGAGTGCTGGATGAGCCGTTCGTAGTCCCTCGCGTGGCGGTGGGCGTGCATCATCCAGGCGAGCGAGCGTTCGACGACCCAGCGGCGGGGCAGCACGATGAAGCCGGAGGCGTCCTTGGGACGGCTGACGGGCTTGATGGTGAGGTTGAGGTGCTGCTTCGCCCAGTCCACGAGCTTCCCGGCATAGGCGGAGTCCGCCCAGACGATCGTGATCTCGGGGTGCATCAGCCGCAGGCGGAAGAGGACTTCCTTGGCCGCGGCGGCGTCATGCAGGTCGGCGGGGGTGACCATGACCATGAGGGGAAGTCCGCGGGTGTCGACGACCAGATGGCGCTTGCGCCCGTTGATCTTCTTGCCCGCGTCGTAGCCACGGGTGGCCCTGGAGACGGTTTCGGCGGCTTTCACGCTCTGGGAGTCGATCACGGTGGCCACCGCCCGGGGGCCTTTGCCCATGTCGCGGCGGATCCGGCCGGCGAGATGGTCGCGGATTTGGCCGATGATCCCGGCGGCGGCCCAGCGGGCCATGAACCCCCAGACCGTGCGCCAGGGCGGGAAATCCGCAGGCAGGGCCCGCCACTTGCAGCCCGTATCGACGACGTAGCGGATCGCGTCGACGATCTCACGGCGCGGATGTTTCTCAGGCCGGCCGCCTTTGCTCGTCTCGCAGGCCGGAGTGGGTAACGGCCCTTCGAGCAAGGCCCATTCAGCGTTCGTGGTGTCCGAGGGGTAGCGGCGTCGGCGCATGGCGGGGTGCCTTCGAACAAGTGCGGTGGGACCGCCCTGCAGGCGGTCCCACCGCAGGTCAGGAGCTGTTGATGAGGTCGAGGGTGGACTCGATGGAGTTGAACTGGGCGACGATGTGCTTGACCCACTTGTCGCCCGGGTGGGCGGCGGCATGCGGGGCGACGGTGCCGGTGATGAACCGGCAGAACTGGTCAGCTTCTCCCTGACCACCGCCCGTTCGTATGCCTCCAGCACGTCCCGCTCGGCGCCGAGCTGGTAGCCCGTCACCCTGTTCCAGGTCAGCGGGGGCCAGCCCTTCTCCGCGGCCTGGTCCTTCAGCGCGGCGAGCCCGGAACGGACCTGGCTGGGGCTCAGGTCGCTGGCGCGTACGAGCTGAGGGAACTCAAGGCCGGCGGGTCTGGCCTCGAACAGTACGAACCGCAGGGTGTCCGCGTGGCGTCTGGCGGCATCGCCCCGTCGCCGTGAGGCGCGGGGCATCCTCATTCGCCCTTGAGGAGACGGGCCAGTTCGTCGTCGACGTCGACCTTGCCGGTGTCGACGGCCGTCTCGATCCAGTCCAGCGTCGCCCGCACGCGGGCGACGTTCTGATGAACGATCGTGCGTTCGTCGTCGTTCAGGGTGCGGTCCCGCAGGCCGGGGACGGTCCGCCCAGCGGCTGCGACGAAGGAGTGGCAGGCGGTGACCAGGTCCAGGAATTCCACCGACCGGTCGATCGCGCGGACGGCCGGGGCGACGGGGCTGCTGCGGTCGAAGTCCTCGCGGGCTTGCCGGCCGCGTTCGACCTGGGCATGGTTGACCTGGAAGCGGGCAGTGTCGTCACTCATCGCCTTGAACGCGACGTCCGGCCTGCGCAGCAGGTTCGTCGCGGCCGTCGCTGCGACCGACTCGTCACGGGTGAATTCCTCCACCACCCGGACCTTGTCCTCCGCCGACACTTTGGCCGCGACCTGCGGACGCTTGAGGAAGTCGGTGGTGACTGCCGCGGCGACCTCTTCATCCCGGGCCAGCGAATGGATCGCGGTGACCTTCTCCTGTGGCGTGACCGGGGTCTCGACCTGCTGACCCACCCGCCGGCTCGCGCCGTCCGTGGTCCACCGGGCCTTGCCGTCTGGTGGCGTCCCGATCACAGCGAACCGTTCCGCCTCATCCTCGATGTTCGCCAGGGCCCGGTGGACCGTGTACGACGCCGTCTTCGGACTGCGGTGTTCCTTCGGCCAGCGGGAGGCCACCCACCTCGTAGTCTTCACCGTGGCGACCGACAGCCCGATGTCGTCGGCCAGCCGCTTCAGCGACGCCTCGACCGTCCACTCCGGCTCTGCGATTGGGCCGCCCCGCTGCCTCATTGGCTCGATCTCCAGAGCGCGGTCACCGATCGTGAACTGCCCGTGCGTCTGCTGTTCGACCACGTCCCTCAACTCGGCGACGATCTGTTCATAACGGGACTGGCTGACACTCCCGACCTTCTCTGCCACTTCGGTCATCGTGTTCCACCACCAACTACGGGCCAGGGCCCGGCTCTTGAGGCCGTGACAGGACAGGGCCCGCTTTCGAACCGAGAGTCAGACCGAAAATTCTAAGATCACAATGAATGACCTTAAATGACCGGATGATGACCGGAGTTGGGTCAGAGATGCGTTTGCCGAGCGGTTACTGTGACCGTTCGCCGAACGGTTCCGCCCCGCGCCTCCAAGCCCTCACCTTGCACCGCGGCGAGCAGAACACCGCGTCCGAGCGACGATCGACACCGGCCACCCAGCGGGCCCCGCACTCCGGGCACTCCACCTCGCCCGTACCGTCCCGGACCGCCGCCAGGCGCTGGCGCAACCGTCGTTCCCGACGCCACTGCCTGGACCGACATGCCGACGAACAGAACTCTGCCCCGGGCCGGGCTCCCGGCCTCAGCCGTTCCCCGCAGCCCCGGCAGATCCTCTCCCCGGCCCGACCGGCGTCCTCGGACACCAAGCCAGCGTAGGACCCCCAGGCTACTCAGAACTGGGGCTTAGAAACACGCACTAAGCTTGTTATTTAACCTTTGCGAGCTTTGAGGCGATCACGTTCGGCGATGGTCTCGGGTCGTCTGGTTGTTTTGCCCACGTCGTGACGGGTGGCGGGGTGTCGGTTCTTCGAGCCAACTGGCCTTCCTGGTTCGGGTGTTGAGGGTTTCGGTGCACGGGCTGGGCAGTGCAAGTGCGGGCGGAGGTTCCGAAACCCCCGCCGGACCCTCGCGGGGGTGAGTCGGGCGGGCTCGGTCGGCTTCTCCCAGGGGCGGCGGAGGTCGGCGGCGGCCTCTCGGCTGAGCCTCAGCTGGGCGTGGGCGGCGATCACAAGCCATGTCCACCGATCCGCCGCCTCGGGGCTCCGTAGCTTCGGGCGAGTCCAGCCGAGGGTCTGCTTGATCATGCGGAAGGTGTGTTCCAGATCGAACCTGCGCAGGAACGCTTGCCAGCGCAGATCGACATCGCCGCTGGTCATGCCGGTCTTCGAGGACCACAGCCAGACGGGCAGCGGGTCCTGGCCGCCGGGCAGGTGCTCGACCTCCAGGCGGATCAGCGTGCCCTCAATGACGGGGAGCTCGCCGGTGTGGTCGATCCACGCCGAGCGGGTGGTCAGCCGAGGGTGGATGCGGTCCCAGGCCATGGCCCGGGCGGTGCCGTACCGGTCGGTGACCTGCACTGTCGCGGCGTCGGGCTGGCCCCAGGTGTCGGGCTTGGCGAAGCGGAACTCCTTGCCGTGCTTCGGCGGCCGCCCGCCCTGGGGATAGGCCGCGGCGTACTCCTTGAGCGTGGGCGCCGGCCGCCGCATGACGCGGTCCGCGCGCATCCGGCCGAGCACCTCGACGGGCAGGCCCTCCAAGAGATAGGCCATGCGCGGGGCGTCGTAGCCGGCGTCGAAGACGACCAGGACGTCCGGGTCGCCCGGCTCCCACTGGCCGCCGCCGATCAGGTCGGCCACGACGCGGCGGACCTGGGCCGCTGTGACCTCGGCGACGTCGTCATCCGGGCCCAGGCGGACCGCGTCCAGCAGCTGGCACCACGAGGTGCGGCCCGTCTCCAGCGCCGCCACGAACGAGTACGGCCAGCCGGGAATGAACTGGTCACTGGAGCGACCCGAGCGTCCGTAGACGTGACAGAACAGTCGCTCCGGGCTGCATGGAGCGTCCGGACGCAGCCAGTTGGTCACATCGACCGCGAGGACCAGCCGGTTGTCGGCCGCCTTGGGCTGCGGCAGCACCGCCAGAGCCCGGCGCAACCCGGTTGTGTCGATACGGCCGCAGTTCAACGCGTCATACAGGGCGCCGTGACCGCGGCGGTGTTCAGCCAGCAGCGTCAGGTCGACCGGTGAGGGCACCGGCCCGTTCCCGCAGAGCAGCGCGTCCGTGAGCTCGAACAGGGTGTCACCGCGCCGGGTCAGGCACGCGTACAGGTCCTCCCGGAAGTGTGATGTGAAGCCGAACGCGTCCCGCCGGGCATCCTGATCCAGCACACTCACCTCTGCGGCCTTCGTATGGGACTGTTTCCGTGACGGAACGCAGGATCATGCGAGGGCCGTCCGCCTGTCCGGAGAATCCCCAGGTGAGTGACGTCATACGACGCCCTGTTCGAGGTCAAAGGTTAAAGAACAAGCTAAGCGCTTGCTCAGCCTATGTCAGTCGAAGTTACTCATCGGTCACCCGGTCTGTCCAGAGTCCGAGTCTGTGATCCAGCGCCCTTCGGCGGAGTCGTGCACGTACGTCGGCCTCCCCATGGTCCCGCTCGTGCGGAACGGCTTCCCGCCGTCCGTGATCCGCACCGTCCCCGTACGGCCCCCGGCGCTCCACTCCAGCTCCAGGTACCAGCGGCAGTCGCAGCCCGCCGTCCGCGCGGAGACCAGCAGCTCCTCGGGGTCGGAGGAGGTGACCTTGTACGGGAAGGAGACGGCCGGGATCTTCCGGACCTCGGTGCCGGAGGCGTCAAGGCCGTCGACGGGCCTCGCGAGCGGGCGCGGCCGATCGAGGTCCACGGCGAAGTGGCGCGGGGTGACGGCGCCGCCACAGCCGTTGTCCATTCGGTACGCGTTCCACGGCAGCGGTGCAGCGCGGTCGACCACGCGCACGTGCAGGGCATGGAGGACGACAGCGTCGGACGGCGACCGGCCCTGGACCGTGATCCGCACCAGCGCCTCCCCGCCGTGCACGGCACCGTGCGTCCCGGCCCACGCCCCGGAGTCGGCCGTGACCGGCGGCGGGGCGACCGCGCGGGGGGCCCGGTCCACGAGGTAGGTGTGCCCGCAGCCGCCCTCCCAGAGCTGGGAACCGATGCTCCAGGTGAAGGGGAGGGGGGCCGCGGTCCGCCCCGGAGCGGTGGAAGCGGGAGCGGGGGCGGAAGCCGTATGGGTGGGGTGGCCGAGCAGGGCGGCGGCGAGGGCGAGCACGACGAGGGCGACGGTGGCGGCGACGAGGAGGGGAGTGGGGGCGCCACGACGGGGGCGGGCGCGGGGCGCCTCCGGCGCAGACAGATCCGCGGCGGACGGGTCCGGCGCGGTCGGTTCCGGCGCGGACGGTTCCGGGTTCGATTCCGGCGCGGCCGACACGGCCGGCACAGGCGTGGGCGCGGGCGAGGCCGCTCGGCGGCGGGCGCGGTCCGCCTCCGTCCAGGCCGCCTCCAGGGCCCGCCGTTCCTCCTCGTCCGCCCCGCACAGCAGGGCGAGGCGGTCGACCACGGCGAACTCCTCCGGGACGGTCGCGCCCGAGCAGTAGCGGTGGAGGGTGGACGCGCTGACGCTCAGCCGCCGGCCCAGCGCCTCGTAACTCCTCCCGTCCCGCGCCTTCAGCGCGCGCACGAGCCCCGCGAACTCCTCGACGGCGGCGTCCTTCGGCATTCCATCTCCCTCGACCCTGCGTCCCATCCTTCACGTCCTTGCACGTCAGCGGGGGTGGAATGGTTCCGGGACGGCTGGTGGGCGCGTGATCGTTGCAGTCGGCGGGCGCCGGCCCCACGCTGGTCGAGCACTGACCGAACGAACGACCCGACGGGGGATCCACCATGAACAAGCTCCGCACCGCACTCGCCACCGCAGCCGCTGCCGCGCTGGGCCTCGCGGCCCTCGCCACAGCCCCGGCGCAGGCCGCTGCCCAGCCCGCCTTCCTCGCCGCCTCCCAGATGCCGCCGTCGTCGACGCCGTGGACCGCCACCCAGGTCTTCACCGGCGTCCCGGAGAACGGCGGCGTCCTCTGCGCCCCGTACAAGATCCCGGCGCAGAACACCCGCTACCGCGAGTTCAGCACCGAGCTCGACACCAACGGCGTCCAGGTCACCACCGTCGCCCGTACCGAAGCCGACGCCGTGAAGCTGGTCGACACCCTCCGCGGGGCCCTCGCCGACTGCGGCCCCCTGCTGGAGCAGCAGAACCCGGGCCTGCAGGCCGTCAGCGCCTCCCACGGCAAGCTCGCCGTCGAGGAGGGCGCCTGGGTCTACAGCCTGGACACCGCCGACCCGCAGATCGGCATCTCTGACATCCACCTGTTCTCCGTCGGCCGCGACGGCCGCACCGTCACCCTCGTCCGCTGGGGCCAGATGGGCGACCTCGAGGACGCCCCGCTGACCGCCTTCCGCACCACGACGAAGACCGCCGTCAACAAGCTCCACTGACCCGGGGCTCCCCCGAGGGCTGACCACAGCTCGTCAGCAGCGCGGCCGGAACCCGGGCGCGCCGCTGACGAGCCCACCTGCTCCGCCGGCGGCGACCACTTCCTGGCCTTCACCAGCATCGCCTGCACCCTCATCTGCTACCGCAGACTCGCCAAATGAGATGGCCTCTAACTGGCTGTTCTCTATCCGCTCGGGTGGCCGGGTGGGGTTCGAACAGGGGCCTGGTTCGGGTGAGTCGGCCGGTGCCGATGCATGGAAGAAGGGCCTCTTGGTAGCTCGCGGATGTCGAGTCCAGCGAGAAGCAAGAGGCCCTGTTGTCGAAGTGTCGCGTGGTCACGGTTGCCGGGTCCAGTCCGTCCACTCCTGGGTGTGACTGCCTCGCCCACAGGTTCGGGAACGCGGCCGACCGGCCGGAGCGCCGGCCCCGGTACGGCTCGGACATGAGCGATGCCGAGTGGGCAGCCGTGCAGGACCTGCTGCCGGTGCCGGGATGGCTGGCAGGTCGGGGCGGGCGGCCGGAGGGCTACTGCCACCGGCAGATGATCGACGCGATCCGCTACCTCGTCGACAACGGCATCAAATGGCGGGCGATGCCCGCCGACTTCCCGCCCTGGCCGCGTCTCTATGCCTTCTTCGCCCGCTGGCGGGACGTGGGGCTCGTGGCCGAGCTGCACGACCGGCTGCGCGAGGCCGTCCGCGATTCCGAGGGCCGCGGTGCGGAGCCGAGTGCGGCGGTCATCGACTCGCAGTCGGTGAAGGCGGACGCCACCGTCGCCCGCACCTCGCGGGGCTTCGACGCCGGCAAGAAGATCAACGGACGCAAGCGGCACCTGCTCACCGACACGCTCGGGCTGCTGCTGGCCGTACTGGTCACGCCAGCGTCGACCACCGACCGGGACGCCGCACGCCTCCTGCTGCCCGCGGCCCTGGACCGCTTCGGACGGCTGGCACGGGTCTGGGCCGACGGCGGCTACACCGGCCACCTCGTCGACTGGAGTGCCACGCAGCTCGGCGTCGTTCTCGACATCGTCCGCCGCAGCGACGACATCAGCGGCTTCCAGGCGCTGCCCCGCCGCTGGGTCGTGGAAAGATCGTTCGCCGGGTGCCTGCGCAGCCGGCGCCTGGTCCGCGACTACGAACGCCGCACCGACACCAGCGAAGCGGTCATCCTGTGGTCGATGACCATGCTCATGAGCCGCCGCCTGGCCGCCCGGCACCAGCGTCCTGCTCCAGGGGTGGCTCGGGCAGCGTGAACCTGCCCGGCTTCACCTCGACCAGCCAGCCCCGTTCGACCAGCCGCTTCAGCCGGGCCCTGGCGCCTTCGACGCGGGAGGCGGACGCGCTGTCCCAGCCCAGCACCACCGCCGCCCGCCGGGCACCCAGCCCGTCGCCGCCCGCATCGACCGCAGCGACCATCAACGCCTGATAATCCGGCGACAACTCCGCCCCCTCACTCGCCTGTCGCCGGTGAGGCACCGCCCGACGCGGCCCGACCGGCTTCTTCTGAGGCACCTCGACTGCCATCTCGGCGGGCGCACCCCCCTCGGCCAGCGCCTCCAGATACTGCTCCAGGCCGATCACTCGGTGGCGGTGCACTTCTTCCGCGGCCGCCAGAGCCGCCCGCACTTGTTCCAGCTCGGCCTCGAGCTCCTGCACCCGCACTGCTGCGACCTTCTGCCGCTCCTCCAGAACCGCCCGCATCGACGGCATCCGCCACCTCCACGACATCTCGTCCGGCACCGAGCCGAGGCTCCCGCGACAGCGGCTGCTTCATGCCTGACCAGCGAAGACGTCACACAAGATTCGGAAAGAGAACGGCCTCTAAGAGCCAAGCGGGATCACCGCAGTAGGGCGACCACCGCCGCCAAAGCCCCGGTCACCGTCGCCATCACGATCAGCGTGGTCCCAAACGCCGCCCCTGCCCGCAGCGCCGCTGCCGGATACGACCCGCCAGATCGACGAACCAGGTACCCAGCGCCGACACCCACCGCAGCCGCCGTCAGCACTACCAGCACACAGCCCAGCACTATCATGAACGCAAGCATCGCCACAGCCCACCAGCCTCTCGCTACACGCAGTGAGAATCACTGCATGCACCGAAGATGCTGGACCCGGCGTTGACTAACGTTCACAGTGAATAGGAACGAAAGAAATTCAACGGCAGCACCATCACGTCGGGGGATGATTCTTGGAGGCGCAGCACAACCCGGGCGAGCAGCAGCTCACGGACCCGCAGGCCGCGCGCGACGAGCTCAGTGAACTGCTGGAGATCGCGCTCGGAAACAAGGGGATGACCAAGGCGACGCTGGCACAGCGGTGCGCCCTGTCGCCGACCACTGTCAGTCACGCCTTCAATAAAAAGAGGCCAGCGCCCAGCATCCGGACTCTCACCGCTCTCAATGCCGTCCTGGGGATCGGGCTTAAACGGCTGATGGACTTACGCAAGATCGCAGTACTACAGGCCAGCCCCGGGCTCCTCGCACTTAAGGCCGAGCGCGATGGCGGTGGCCCGGCTAAGTCAGACGCGCTCGGACAGCAGAGCGAAGCACAGGTCCATATACCGGCAGGAGCCGGTCTCGTTCCCGCGGTGCTTGGTCCTGAAGTCGTCGCTCCTCTGGCAGTCGCGGACGATGGCAATAAGTTGCCGATCGACGGGGACCTGATCGTGAGGGCTCGCGCCCGGCGCCAGAGGCCCTCCTATCACTACGAGATCCTGGAGTTCGAGGCCGAGGAGTTCGAGGGACGCCAGGTCGAACTCGCCGCGATGACGGCGTTCTGCAATGGCACGGACGGCTCGCCCTCACCGTACTGGCGGTGGGTCGGGCCCGCGTGGTGCGGCAAGACTGCCCTCATGGCGCACTTCGCGCTTCATCACCCGGAGAACATCGACGTCTTGCCCTTCTTCGTCACGACCGCCCGTATGCATGGACGGTCCGACCGGCACGCTTTCCTTCATGTGCTCCAAAAGCAGTTGAGCGGATACCTGAACGACGCCGACCTTGACTGTTCCGACCAGGGCACCCTTCACGAGGCCCTGGAACGTGCGGCGCGGCAGGCCAAGGCTGCCGGGCGGCATCTCGTCCTGCTCGTCGATGGCATGGACGAGGACACCGGAGTTCCGCGGTCGAGTGCAGGGCACAGTATCGCCGCGCTGCTGCCGAGCAAGCCGCCGGATGGGCTGCGGATCGTCGTCGCGGGGCGTCCACACCCGCCTGTTCCGGGTGATGTCACGCGGAAGCACCCGCTGCGCGACCCCGGGATCGATCACCCGCTGGGCCCGATCCCGGTCGCGCGCGCCATCCGTGAGGACGCCGAACGCAATCTTGACCTGCTCCTCGAGTCGAAAGGGCTCAAGCGCGAGCTGGTTGTTCTCACCGCGGCGGCCGGCGGTGGCCTCAGCACTGAGGACTACGCACGGTTGACGGATGACAGCCCGCTGCGGGTCGAGCAGGCACTGGGAGGGTCGGCAGGGCGGGTCTTCCAGAGGAACACCGCGCACCTCGCCCCTGCGGGAGGCAAGCTCTACTACTTCGCGCACCAGGAACTGCTCGTCACCACCCGGGACATGCTGCGGCCTGCCGAGCTGAGTGATGCCCGCGACCGCCTGCACCGGTTCGTCGCGGAGTTCCAGGCAGCCAACTGGCCGGAGGAGACGCCTGAGTTCGTGCTGCTCGGTTACCCGGCGATGCTGAGGGAGAGTAGTGATCTTGAGCGGCTGACCGAGATGGCAACGGACCGGGAACGCCAGGAGCGGTTATGGGAGAGCACTGCGTCAGACACCGAGGCGCTCGCGGAGACGCTGGACGCGTTGGAGCTTCACGTCACCGCTTCGGACCCTGATGTGGGGGCCTGCGTGCGGCTGGCCGTCCAGCGGGACGAGATCCAGGAGCGAGCCCGTTCCATTCCCTCGGGCGTCGTGCGCATGTGGGCGCGGCTGGGGTATGTGAGGAGAGCCGTGCGGCAGGCATCGCTCAGTCACCTGAGTGAGCCCGGAGATCTCTACGGCAGGGTTCTCGAAGAGTGCCGTTCCTCGGACGACGCGCAAACAGTCCTCGACGCCGTCTTCGCCATCCCTTCGGCCTCCCATCGGCACAATGCGTTGCGTTGGTGCGCTCTGGCTCTGGCATCCCGGAAGCTCCCGGAGCAGGCCGAGGAGTTGTGTCTGGCCATCGAGGACCCCGAAGAGCAGTCCCGGACTCTGACATGGTGTTGCCTGCGGCTCTCGGAGCAAGGCTGCGATGCCCGGGAAATCTCCGGACTGGCCAAGAGGGCCGCAGAGGCCTTGCCCCCGTGCTCCTGGGAGGAGAGCGCCACTCGGTATCGTGACCTGATCCGTGATCTCGTTAAGGCTCTCGGCAGGGCCGGTCTGGTCGATGTGGCACACGTCCTGTTGGAGAGAACCGTTGCCGTCGATGCGCGGCCCGAGGCGTGGTCCGTGTTCTGTGAGGAGCTCGCCGGCAGCGGCGAGGTACAACGAGCCGTCTTCGTCGTTCGCTCCATGCTGGGTCCGCATCTGCACGACGATGCTCTGCGGCACGTCGTTGCGGCAGGGGCCCGTACAAAAGCGTGGCGGGAGGCGCTCTCCACCGCCGCTGCTATCCGTGAGCCGTCGTTGCGCGCCGCGGCGAGAGCGAGCGCGGCGCAGGCGCTGGCGAAGGCCGGGCAGTGGGAGGAGGCCGAGGAAGCGGCCAGCGCAGCCGTGGACGAGGCCCGCGAGTTCCGGACCGCCGACGAGGTCAGCCCCGTCCTACGGGATGTCGTCGGTTTTCTGGTGGAGGCCGGCGCACTCGACCAGGCCGACCAGATGGCACATCAGGTGCCTGAAATCCAGGCACGGTTCACGGCGCTGACCCGGGTCGCCCTCGGATGGGCGAGCGCGGGCAGAACGGAGAACGCCGCTCGGACCGCGCAGGAAGTCGCAGAACTGGCGTTGCCGTACGTCGGCACTCTCGGAGGCCACCACCTGGTACCGAAAGCCGCCCTCACTTTGGCGCGAGTGGGCCTGTTGAACGAAGCCCTGGCACTGCTCGCTGGCACTTCGGCCACTGTTCAGGTCGGAAATGCCTTGGTCGACATCGTGACGGAGCTCATCGAACAGGGCGACTACGACCGGGCGATCACCGTCGCCCGGTCGATCGGCAGGGCGGACTGGCGGGGCATCGTCCTGGGAGCGGTGGCATACCGCCTGACGGGCGTAGGCGACAGTGTGGGCCAGACACCGGTCACGCTGGCCCGCGAGGCCACCGCGCAGGCGCGCTCTGGCGCTCACTCCGGCTTGCTGCAGCACCTGCTCCACCCTGTGCAGGACATGGCCTTGTCCGGGAACCTGAAAGCCGCCCTCGACGTGGCCTCGGCGATCCCGAACCTGGCGGGCAAGGACTACGCGCTGAACGCGGTGGTGTCGGGTGCTGTGCGGCACGGCAGCGTGGGCGAGGCGGCAGATCTGGCACGCTCCATCATGGAGCCCGACATCAGAGACCGTGCACTGAAGGACACCGCAATCGCATGGGCCCGGCAGGGGTGCGCTCCGGAATCCTTCAGCCTGGCGCAGTCGATCAGTGACACGGTCCTGCGGGCCGAGGCCCTGGCTCAGATCTCCATCCGCCTGTCGGACCGCGGCTGCTTCGAGGAGGCTGTGCGGGCTGCCGAGGACGCCGGCGAGTTGATCACCTCCATGGCAGAGACCCCCCAATGGCTCGACTGCTCCCTGGAGCAGGCAGCCAGGAACTTGATGAAGGACAGGTTTACCGATGCCCTCCGCATCGCCCGGCAAGTTCCTTCCTCCTTCTTCCGAGGCAGAGCACTGCACCAAGGGGTCCAGCATCTCCTCGAAGAAGGGCAACTGGAGGAAGCCGCCGACCTGACGCAGACCATCGACGAATTCACTTGGTCCCTCGAGTCCCTTGAGGAAACCGCGAGCGCGTTCATCGAATGCGGCAACCCCGACGGCGCCGAGTCGTCGATCTCGGCCATCCTGGCCCTGCACCAGGCGAGCGACCTGCCTGAGACAGCCCACGAGTACGTTTCCAGCAAAGGGGAGGAGGCACTGTCCACCATCATCCGCGCTCTGCGCGACACCGGGCAGCGGGAGCAGGCGCTCCAACTGGCGGAAGCGGCGCGGAGCGACAAGTTGAAGCAGCTGGCAGGCGCTTTGTCCGATATTCCCGCACCCGCGGAGCTCGAGGCGGCTGAGACACGGCCGGACAGCATGGACGACTCGCCTCGAGCCGCGGCCTCCCGGCTGAAGACACCGCCCACGTGGAACGGTCGAGAAATCACCGCGGGAAGCAACGACACTGCGTTCTCACAGTGGCGTGAGGTCAAGCGGCTCGTCTCCGAAGGCAAGCTCGACCAGGCCACAGACCTCGCCCGCGCCATTCCCCGCGACACATCGGGCTTCTTCAACCCACGAGGCGCGGCCCTTCTGCAGGTGGCAGGCGGCCACGCCCCCTCCGATGTGAGGCGACGGGCCCTCGTGGCAGAGGCCCTGGCCTCGGGATCCGTCACCATCCTCGTCGAAACAATCGCCCAGGCCGTACCCGAAGTCCTCATCGACGTCGCCCGCTGCACTCACTCACTGAGCCTCTACAAACACCACAGCTGAAAGCCCGGCCCGGACAAATGGTTTTGTCAGTGAGTAGCGAGAGCGTTTGTTGTCCAAGAGTGAGAACACCCTGTGGGTACGGAAGACGATGTAGCCGAGTTTCAGCAACGCCCGGTTGCTTGGCTTGGCCCGGATGTCGTGCGTTCCACGGCGGGGGTGGCTACGGGGCCTGGCGGTGTGCCGCGTACGGTCAGCGTGCGCATGATGAGCAACGCCGTGCCACGTGGTTCAAAGCCCCGCAGACGGGGACGCCGGTAAGTGCCGACGAGGTAGCCGCCGGGCGGCCCGGTTCAAGAGGTGAGGTGGCAGGATGACGCGGTGTCCGACTCTCTGCACGAACCGTGGCTGCGTGGTATCGCCTTCAATCCGGCGGCGCCCTCCGACGTTCTGATACGCCTGGTGGATTCAGCGGCCGGTGAGGCCGGCCTGCTGATGTGCGCGGGTCGTGACCTGCCCGGCGCCGTCATCGAGGCGGCCCTGAACCACCCGGACAGAGTGATCCGCCGCGCGCTCGCGCGGAACCGGCACATCGACCTCGAACGACTCGCCCCCTTGGCGACGGACCCGTCGGGGATTGTCCGCGGGTGGCTCGCCGGCGGCACCCCTGCCCATCTTCGCCCGCGATGGGTCCGACCACTGCCTGACGACATCCTCGTCACCCTCTTGACCGCCCGGGACGGGGGCGAAGACGGCACGCTCACCGCGAACGAGATCGTCGGTGAGCTCATTTCCTCCCAGCAGATTCCTTTGTCCTTCCACCGCTCCATGGCCGGGCACGAGCATCCAGGGCTCCGTGAACGCGCCACCTGGGAGTGGCAGTCGCTCACCGTCGCGCAGCGGGAGGCCCTGCTCGACGACCCCGACCCTGCGGTACGGAAGGCGGCGCAGGAGCGCAGCTGGGTGCTGGATCCGGAACGGGTGGAGGCCAGGCTGCCGTCCTACGGCTCCCGCGGCAAGCCTTTCGTGCTCGGCAGGTGTGCCCTGTCACCCGCGCTCGTCGAGCAGTGCGTCGCAGAAGGCAGGGTGCACCCCCTGACCCGGAATCCCCATATCCCGGCCGACGCCGTCGCCCGGCTCGCCCGCCACCCCGAGGCGGAAATCCGCGAGTTGGTCGCCGCCCGGCCCGACCTGGGACCAAACCTGGTGGCGGAGCTGGGGGAGGACCCGGACGAGGACGTGCGGATACGTGCACGCCTTCACCCCTTCCCCCGCACCTGGGCCGAGTACTGGGCGATCGACGCGGTCATCGGGCACGGCCCGGACTGCACCTGCCCGATCACCGAGCCGACCGGCGAGCCGTCGCCCGACTGGTTCGCCGCCTGCGCAGCGTCCGAGGAACCGGTGCTCCGCCGGGTCGCGGCGCGCTTCCCCGGCCTGCCCGCGGAACTCGCCGCGACACTCGCACAGGACGACGACGAAGAGGTACGGATCCTGCTGGCCTGCCACCACCCCCTGGCTCCGCCCCACCTCCTCCTGGACGTCTTCGTCACCCGCCCGGCCCACCGCCCGCACCTGCTGACCCTGCCCGCGTTCCCCCGCACCGGCCGGGCCCACCTCATCAGTCACCCGGATGCCGACGTACGGGCCCTGGCCGCAGCCGATCCCACCCTGTCCGAACCCCCGGTGGAAGACCCCGACGAGTCGGTACGCCGGGCGGCCGCCGCCAACCCGAGCTTGACGCCGGAAGCCCTGGAGGCCCTCCTCGCTGACTCGCGCACCGCAGAGGGCGCCGCGACCAACCCGTCTCTCCCCGTCCCCCGCATGCACGCACTCCTCGACCGCTGCCTGAGCGGCGCCGCCACCTCGCCGTCGGGCGGACACTGAGAGACGACGCCCTCCACCGCGACCGCCTCGCCCTGCGCATCCACGACGGCGCGTTCTCCGCCATGGACCTCACCGCCCGCCACCCGCGCACCGGCGAGCTGCTGTCCACCGTGAAGTTCATGGTGCAGACCCTCGCCGTCGCCGGCGAACTCCAACGCGACCTCCAGCGAGAACTGACCTACGACGGTCTGCGCGCCGCCGAGGCCAAGGGTGCGAAGGGCGGGCGCCGCCCGGCCGTCCCGGCCGCGAAGACCGACACCGTCCGCACCTCCTACCTGGAGGGCCGTTCGATCGCCGCCCTCGCCCGCGACCACGGCGTCAGCCGCGGCGCGATCCGCACGGCCGTCGCCGACCTTCTGCCCGACCACACCGCCATCGAGCAGGACTCCCCGGCGCCGGAGCTGCCGGTCACCCCGACATGCCCGGCAAGGTCGCCGACTTCCTCCACACCTTCGAACTGGACGACGTCGAGCGAGCCGTGCTCGACCAGGGGATGATCGTACGGCGCGGCCAGGGCTACACCCCTGCGCGTCAGCGCCGTCCCCGCCGTGCACCGCCAGCTCTTCGACCGCTGCCAGCCGCTCGACGGCGCCCAGGGCGTTCCGGCGGTCCCGGCCCAGCGCAAGGCCCGCCGCGAGTACGAAAACCGCGTCAGCACCCTCGGAGCCCCGGCCTGACCAAGATCACAGGCTTAGCGTTACGGGCTGTTCCGCTGGTCCCCAGGGCCGGACAATTGCTGGTGGTCGGTGCGGTGTTGTTGCCGGTACCGGCCGGCGGAGATCCCGTACTCGCGTTTGAAGGCATTGGCGAACGCGTACGCGGAGCCGTAGCCGCTGCGCTGCGCGACGGCGGACAGTGGGGCGTCGGTCGTCTGGAGCAGGCGTGCCGCTGTGGTGAGCCGCCACCACGTCAGATAGGTGAGCGGTGGCTGCCCGACCATGGCGGTGAACCTGCGGGCAAAGGCGGCACGGGATAGGCCCGCGTGCGCGCCCAGCGACTCCACGGTCCATTGATCGGCGGGGCGTTCGTGCATGGCGCGTAGTGATCGTGCGATCACCTCGTCGTCGAGGGCGACGCACCAGCCGGTGGCCTTCAGCCCCGCGCTTTCGACGAGGCAGGCGCGGATCAAATGTACGAGGAGCACGTCGAGCAGGGCCGGCAGCACCAGGTCCCTGCCGTACATCTGTTCGCCGAGTTCGCTGCGCAATAGGTCGATCGACGCCTGGAGACTCGGGTAGCGGTCCGCTCGCGCGGGAAGGCTCACCAGATCGGGGAGGTTGTGGAACAGCGGGTGAGGGCGGACTTGGTCAAGCTGGTAAGCGCCGGACAGGAACTGGGCCGTGTCATCGGTGGCGTTCACGAGCGTGTGCGCAGTCCCGTACGGGAACAGAACGGCGTCGCCCGGCTCCAGGGTGATGGCCTGTTCGTCCGGCCCTGTCACCCGGATGTCTCCTGTGGTGACCACGTAGAACCGGGCACCCTCGAAGGTCTGCACCTTCATCTCCCACGACGGGTCCGCCGCCGTCAGCGACATTGAGGGGCGACCTACCCGCATGGTGCTGATCGCGTCGCTGAGCACGTCCATAGCAGAACCTTCCCCTACTGAATCAGACGTCCGAGAGCGGTGCCCATCTCTTGATCGAGAAAGTCCCGTTCGACCGCACGACTTCGGCGGCGCCCGCTCCGCCCAGGTGTGCCGGCACCACCAAGCTGTTCGTCTCGGCTGCCTGCTCCAGGACGCGACGCCGGGACCGGGCGGCCTCGGCCTGGTCCTCGCTCACGCAGATGTCGTGATCGGGTTCGATCATCTGAAGCGGGGTGTGGATGACGTCGCCGACGAACAGTGCCCGGTCCGTACCGGACTCGAGCCGCAGCACAGCTGAGCCGGGTGTGTGACCGGGCGCCAGTTCCAGCACCAGGTCCTCGTCGATGCGGTGACTGTCACCCTCCCACAGCACCGCCTGACCAGCCTGACGGACGGGCAGTACGCTGTCGTTGAACTTGGTCCCGGTGTCGGCGAACCTCGGAGCGTGGCCGCTGGCAGGGTTCCAGAAGTCGAAGTCGGCACGGCTCATCAGATAGCGCGCGTTGGGGAACGTCGGAACCCACTCGCCCTCGACCAACCGAGTGTTCCACCCCACATGGTCGTCGTGAAGGTGGGTGTTGACGACGAGGTCCACGTCCTCCGGCCGCACCCCCGCCGCCGCCAGCCGGTCAAGGAAACCGCCGTCGTGCTTGTTGGTCACTTCGACTTCCGATGACTTGTCACTGCCCAGACCGGTATCGACCAGAACGGTACGGCCCGCGCTGCGCAGCACCCAGGTCTGAACGCTTGACTGCCACTCACCCGTCTCGGCGTTCACGAAGTCGGGCGCCAGCCAGGATTCGTGCTGGCGCCACAGTGCGCCGGGCACGGACGGGAACAGGACGTCGGTGGCACCGAAAGCACCGTGGTACTCGACCACCCGCGAGACCTCAATATTACCGAGAATCATTTTCTGCACCCCTTCACCGTAGGCAGAGGCGGTGAGACGTGAAATGCTCCACTGTCTCTCCTGATTAAGTCAGCGTCTCGCAGTAGTCTCTCGCGCCTCCGCCGGCCGAAGCCCGGACGGGCCCCACCACGATGGAACGGCTTCGACTGGCACTCCATCGCCCCGAAAACCCTCAAGCGGATGTCTCCAGGAACAGGCAGCGCGTGCGCAAGCAGACATCCGCGGATCCCAGGTCTTCGCCGTCATCGAATATGCCGGGCGGTCGGCTGTAACCGTCCTCGCGCTTGCCGAGGCCCTCGCCGGACTGACCGCCGCGCACCAGGCGGAACCGGCGCCATGGATCACCGAGTGCCTGCAGACCCTCGTGCGGATCTGGAACGACCACCCCGACTACCGCGAAGACCTGCCGTCCTGGAAAGCGAGGCGCTGTTACCCGAGACCCCTGCTCGACCGGTGAGGCCATCTCGCCCAGGGCCTCGCGTACGAAGAAGAACCGCTTGACCGCGGCGCGGTCGCGTGCGGCGTAGGCCCGCCACAGATCGTGGGCCCGCCACGATGCCCCGTTCAGATGCTGTGGCGCGCGCTCCACGACGGACAGGGCATGAGCACCGTGGAATCCGCTGTCATCGCCGTGGGCCTCTGTGTGGCCCCCTGCGTCCCGCTCGGAATGCTCGTGGCCGTCCATGACCGGCTCCGTCTTCGGGGGAGCGGCGCGGCCCTGTGGCTCACCTTCGGGCACCTCCTGATCGCGGTGGCCGTCGTCGGCTTCCTGGTGCCGCCGCACGGCGTGGCCCTGGCGGTCCTGCTCGGCGGGCTGGTGTTCATTCCGGAGGCCCTGACCGTGGCGCTGGTACGCCTTGCCCTGGCCGCCGCCTGATCCGACCGGCGGCCTGAGTCGGCCCCTGCTCCCCACCGTGGCCTCGTTCGGCATCCCGCCGACCGGGGCCGCAGCCGGTTCAGGATGGCTACAGGACCGGCCACCGCATGACCCTGCCGACGGCGCTGTGACGCGCATCACGGCCGGGTCGTACTGTGCTGGGCCCTCCTTCCTACAGAAGGGATGAGAGAAGGAGGTGAAGACCATGTACTGCGACATCTGTGGCCACCCGGGCAGCCACACGGTCCTGCTCGACCCGCCAGGCCAGCCGCTGCCGGAACGCTGCCTCGCCCAGTGTTTCCGCTGCCGCCAGGATGCGGCGGCCGAGCAGCAGGGGAGCTGATCCGCCCCGGACAGACGGAAGGGCCCGACCGCTCGGCGGTCGGGCCCTTCCGTGCCCTGCGCCCCGCCGCACGCGACGGGGCCGGGCGTTACTGATCGACTGGTGGCTAAGCCACCAGTCGATCAGCCATCGGGCGCCTGAACCTCCTGCCGCGCTGCCTCCTCCGAAGAAGAAGCCTCGCGCGCCGTAGGCGATGACGAGCCGACCGAAGCGGCCCCGCTGGCGGCGCATTTTGCGGGCCCCATACCGGCACACGCCCTAGCACAGCGCGTGTCGTCAGCCGGATGTCTCCCAGCTGGTGGTGAACAACGCGCATTCGAGCAGGTTGGGGGTCGTACCGGACGGCCAGCTGTCGCCTGCGGCCAGCTGGCCGCAGGCGGCGTGCATGAAGGCGAGGTAGACCTGGTAGCGGTGGGGTGACCAGTTCCCGTCCGACCAGACCCAGGCGGCGACCGAGCCGTCCACATCGTGGCCGCTCTCGCGGCCGACCGCGGCGGCCATCCACCTCAGGCGTCTGGACAGCACCCGATCGAGAATGAGCGGCCGCACGCCGTGGACGGGCGGCCGCGCGATGCCGGTGAAGTAGAGGAACTTGGTGAAGAAGGCCGGCCCGAGCCCGGGAACCTGCCCCCGGAGCGCGGCGTACGCCTGGGATGCACCGTGCTCGCGCAGTGCGGTGACCGCGGTGGCCAGCGCCGAGTCCAGGCCGTCGAAGGCCAGGATCTTGTGCAGGGTGGCCGGGCCGCTGCCGCCGGGAGTGCCTCGCTTTCCCTTGCCCCACACATACGTCGCGACCAGTGCCTCCCTGAACGCCTCCCGCCGCAGCGCGTCGGCGACGGCCGAGGCCACCTCCGCCCGGCTGACCGCAGCGTCACCGCCTGCGGAGGTAGGCGCCAGCGCCTTTGGCCACGGAGTGATCTGCGCCCACCGGCTGGGCGTGTAGCGGATTGTGTGCGCGCCGGGTGTCCCGTCCGCGTAAGCCGACGCATTCACCTCCCACCAGTGGCCGAGCGCTCGCACGACGGCGTCGGGCAGCAGGCGTGCGGCCATCTCACGGTCCACCGCGTCCGCACGCTCCTGGCGACCCTGCCCGTCCTGCCCGTCCTGTTCGGTCACGAGTCGTCCCCTGCCTGACGTGCCGCCGGCCGTGGGGAAGACGCGGCGGATTCCTTCGGTTTGGGCTGCTGCGGTACGCCCCCGCCCGGCACGAGCTCGGCGGCTGCCTGTTCCAGTTCCTTCCGGCGAAGCTCGCCGCCCTCGATCAGGTACGTGTCGGGCAGGGGCCGCGCAGGCAGCCCCCAGGTGCGGGCGCGGGTTCGTACGCCGATGTCGCGGCTGACGAGGACCACCTCCACGGGAGCGACGGCCTGGTGCAGACGCAGCGCCGAGGCCACCAACTCGTCGTCCGGCACAGCAAGGCGGGCGTGCCCAGGCTCATCGGCCGCGATGAACACGGGGGTTCCGTCGTCCGCGATCGCCTTCTCGGGCCCTGCTTCCAGCACCGACTCCAGCAGCCGGAACACGCCGCGCGCCCGCCGGGAGATCTTCTTGTCCCCCGTCTGATAGCTCTTGGTGTCGATCTCGTCGACCACGACGTGCGGCACCATGACCGCGGTGCCCTTCCCGAACACCTTCTGCCAGGGGACCTTGTCGAACCGCGTGAAGTGCAGCGTGGTGTTCGTGTCCAGCACCGCGTACCGCACGGTACCAGCGCGCCCGTACCGCTCCTGCATGGCGCGCACCCGGTTGGCCACGGACCTGAAGTAATCCTGAAGCTCGGCGATTTCCACGTACATCATCAGCCGGGCCTCGTCCAGCGGCGCGGTGAGGATCGCCCGGTAGCGGCCCGCACGGAGATGCCCCGCGATCTCCCGGTCGCTGAACCGCCGGTTGAGCTCCTCGGCGGCCTTCCAGGTCCACTCGTCGTACCGCTTACGCACGGCCCGCATCTCGGCCTGGGCTTCCGCACCCGTTTTCATCATGTGAGGGATCCGGATGGAGACGTCGTTGAGGCTCCCGGCTACGAGATCGTTATCCAGGAAATTGATTGCGTCGGTACAGGTCGTTCCGGCTCTCAGCATGCCCTTGTTCTCTCCCCCCGGGACGGGGCTCGGTGCGCCCCGTCCGACCCATCCTGCCCAGGGTGCGAGCGTTCTCATGATCCGGTCGCAATGAGGTCGAGTGCGTGTTCGGGGTGCGACCGGTAGTAGTCGGTGGCGGCCGTCATGTTGGCCCAGCCCATCGAGCCGGCCAGGGCTATCGCGATGTTCCGGAAGGCGGCCATCGCTCGGGGTGCGGTGCCGGTGCGGACGCGGCTGGCGTCCTCGGCGAACGTGACGTCACGGACGTGATGATGCGCCTCGACGCCCCAGTGTCCACGAACGATCTGGGCCAGCTGCGCGGGGCCGGCCTGCGCGGCGGTGAGGTCGGTGAGCGCGTAGACGCGTTCCAGGGCGACCTTGCCTGTACGCAGGTCGCGGCGGCGACGCACGATCTGCAGGGCCTGGACAGCGTGCGGGAATGCCAGCCGCCGTGGCACGGTGGCGGCCTTGAGACGGCGGATCTCATCGCGTCCGTGTCCGCGCTCGCGGGTGCGCGAGCCCAGCGGGATCTCCGACCAGGGCAGTTGGCGTACGAACGTGGCCAGCTTGGGGTGGTTGTTCTTGATCAGCGCCACGTAGTGGGCCTTCTTGTCCTCCACGAGGAAGCGGGCGTAATCCAGCTGGGAGTGCAGGGCGTCGAAGGTGACGGTGCGGCCGGTCAGGTCCAAGTCGGCCAGCAGGGGCCGGAAGCAGGTGGTCTCGCCGCTCTTGTCGGCGACCTGGCGCTGGTTCAAGGTCAGCCTGCCGCCGTGGGTGATCACGGAGACGAGATGGACGGCTCGCCGGTCGGCGGTGCGCGAGCCGCGCAGGGCCTTGCCGTCCACGGCCACGGCCTCGCCGGTGTCGGCGAGTTGGGCGAGCCAGGTGCCCACGGCGGCGTCGAGCGCGTCGCCGTCCAGGCGGGCCAGCAGGCGGCCCAGGGTGCTGGCCCTCGGAGCGGCCCGCAGCCCGAGACGTTCGTGCAGGTGAGGCGGGAGTTCGGCGGTGTACCGGGCGATCGCCGTGAGGGTACGGGCACCGGCGAGTACAGCCAGCGTGCACACCGCAAGGACCGCGCCCAGGCGATACCGGCGCCCTTGACGCCGTCGCGGGTCCGGCAGCGAGTCCAGGACGTTGGCGAGGTCGAGCACCTGAACGGGGTCGGTGACGTCGAGGGACAAGACCACATCGTGGTCGCGGTGGCGCTGCAGCGCAGTGATCGAGGATGATGGCATCGGAAGCGGTTGTTGTTGATGAGGCGTCAGACACCTTGATCATCAACGACCGCTTCCGTCGTTCCGCCACCGGCCCCGCACGGTGGGTCATCTCACCAGCCGAGAACGCTCACGCCCTGTCTTCGTGACGGGACAGGTACAGGTCCCGCAACGTCATGCCGTCGCCCCACCGCACCCCACCATGCACAGTGCCGTTGCCGTCCCAATGGTCACGCATGAACGAGCTGATCCACCACTCCAGTGGTGTTCGGTTGCTCTTGCTGAGGTTGCACCGGATGCAGGCTGGCACGAGGTTCGACAAGGAGTCTGCCCCGCCCTGTGCGAACGGTATGACGTGGTCCATCACCTGCGATCGCCGAGTGCAGTACGTACAGAGGCCGTCGTTTGCCTCAAGAACACACAGCAGTTCGAAGACACGCCAACGACGCCTCTTCCTCTCCAAGCTCTCTCCCTGGCTGGTCTGGCTGAAGTCACTCCACAGGGGAGCCCCCGACCGACTCTCGGCCGGGGCTCCTCTCTTCAGGTCCCTGGCGTCTGCCGCCTATGCCCATCGCATGCCGATGGCGGAGAGCTGCTCGATCCGGTCCGGTGAGAGCGTGGCGGCCCGGGAGCGCTGGTTCCCGATCCATGCACCGAGACGGAGCTCGCGTTCCTCCTGGCCCTCGCCGTCGACGCCGACCACGATCGTCTCCACGTGTTTCCTGGGCACCCGGAGATGCCCTTCACGCTCGAAGTACTGCTTGGCGGCGAGGAAGTTGAGCGCCCACTTGTCGGCCTGGCTACGGCGCGGGCGCAGTTTCTCGTCCTCGCCTGCGGGCTCGATCCCGAGGACCTGCTCGCACAGCCATTGCTGCACGCTGGTGAGCTTGTCCCAGCCGAGTCGCTGCGCCCGCACCCATCGTCCGAGGTCTTCGCCCTG
>NZ_JBIBZI010000032.1:0-22905 GCF_043084105.1 Streptomyces sp. NPDC014676
CAGAGGAGGGCTTGGGTGTGGTGTTTGCCCTGGCTGATCTTCTTGTCGTAGTAGGCCCGGGAGACCGGGTCGGCCAGGGCCGCGAACGCGGAGAGAAAGAAGGCCCGTTTGAGCTGCTTGTTTCCGCGTCTGGAGAGTTGTTCGCCGCGGATCGAGGTGCCCGAACTGCGGGTCGCCGGGGCGAGACCGGCATAGGCGGCGAGGTGGGCGGCGGAGGGGAAGCTGGATCCGTCGCCGACGTCGATGAAAATGCGTGCTCCGGTCCTGACGCCGATCCCCGGCATGGACGTCAGGACCTTGGAAAGAAGGTGGGACTCCAGCAGTTCCTCGATCCTCGCGGCCAGCAGTTTCCGCTGGTCAAGCACTGTCTAGAGCGAGCCGGCGAGGCTGGGAACGATCAGGGCGGCCGCGTCTGTGCCCGGGACGACGACGGTTTACTCGTCCAGCACGGTGAAATGTCCTCGACCAGCCGCTCGGCCATCCGCGGTGCCTTTGGACGTATCAGCGTCACGAGCCGGCGCCGTCCGGCTTTGCGGAGCTGGGCGGGCGAGCCGAACTGGTCGAGAAGCTTGAGCACGGCCGGATGCTGCACTCGCGGACCCAGGACCCGCTCCAGCGATGGGTGGATCTGCGTGAGCAGGCCCCGCAGCCGGTTGCTGATCCTCGTTGCCTCGCCGGCCAGGTCGTCGTCGAAGCCGACGATCATCTCCAGCTCGGCGCTGGTCTCGTCTTCGAGGTCGACCGAGCGGAGGGCATGAGACATGACACGGGCCGCGTCGGCGATGACGAACACGTCGCGGGCGTCGGTCCTGGCCTCACCTGGGTAGAGGCCGGCGATCCGCCGCATCGTCAGTCCGGGCAGATAGGCGACCGGGCAGCCCATGTCCCTCCCGACCGCCAGCGGCAGGGCGCCGATCGAGGCGGGCTGGTCGACGACCACGAGTACGGTTCCGTGCTTGTCCTTCAGCTTGCCGAAGACCTCGCGGAGCTTCGGATCGCTGTTGGGCAGCCGCTTGTCGAACGCCTTCTTCCCGGCCGGGGTGACGGCGGTGGCGTGATGTCCGCCCTTCCCGACACCCAGGCCGAGGAAGACGCCGATGCCGCTGACGTCGATCACGCGCGTCCTCCGGTCATACTCCAGCCCGGCCGTCCCACGGCACCGATCGCCACATCCACATGACGAAGAGCCTCCCGACCTGCGGAAAGGCCGGTGATCATGCCCCTAATCAGCGGTCTGTCGATGCCTCCGGAGCCGGTGACACCACCCCCCAGGCCATACGTCCGACAAGAGGAGAAAGTCATGCCAACCCCGAAGGCCAGCCACCCCATTGCGGAGCCACCAAGAAGGTAATGGGGAGTGTCCAACAGACGGCGGATCCGATGATCAAGGAGACGCCTGAACCGTGGCGGGGGAGAACGGCAACGTGAGTGCCGGCGGAGGCGCCTTGCCCGTCGGCTTCGGCACGCTGCCCTTCGAGGTGTCGGTCCACGCCCCTACCGGGGTTCACGCGGCGAACTGACCGGGGGCATCGGTCTCGTCCGGGTCGGCGTTGCTGCCGTCCGCACCGAGACGCACCCCCTCGACGAGGTGCCACCCGCCTACGGACGTCTGCACGACGGAGGGTTGAACGGCCGGGCCGTCATCGTCCCCACGGATGGCACCGGCCCCTTCCGCCCGTACACGGCGCGGGTGTCCGAAGTCCGCCGGATCATGTCCCCGCCGGACGCGCCAGCGCATCGACGGTCGCGGAGAACAACCCCGGCAGCCGCTGTGCCGCAGGCACCAGCGCTGAGCGGACCGAGGGGATCCTCGTCACGCCGAGCAGCGCCTGGGTCAGCCAGCGGTGGCGCCGGGTGAGCAGTCGCCACTCCCGCTCGTACGCTGCCGGGTCGTTGTCGACGACTGCTCGCACCGCCGCCGAGGCCTGTGCGAGCGCCAACGCGATGCCCTCACCGGTCAGCGCGTCGACGTACCCGGCCGCATCGCCGACGAGCAGCACCCGGCCGGCGGTGCGTGCGTGCGTGTCCTGGCGGAACGGCCCCGCCCCGCGCACCGGTCCGGCGGCCCCGGCTCCGGCCAGCCGCTCCCGCAACTCGGGGAAGGCGGCGAGTTGGTCGTCGTACGGTCCGCGGCCGGTGGTGAGCACCGCGACGCCGACGAGGTCGTCGCTCACCGGGGTCACGTAGGCCTCCGCGTCACGGGCCCAGTGCACCTCGACGCGATCGCTCCAGGGTGCGGACACGTAGTGGCGGCGCAGCCCGTGTCGCCGGTGGGCCCGACGCGGCCGGTGCAGGCCCAGGGACCGGCGGATCGGCGAATGCAGGCCGTCCGCAGCGGCGAGGTGCCCGGCACGGGTGCCGTCGATCACCACACCGCCCTCGTCCTGCTCGACACGGCGCACCGTGCGCTGCTCGACCCGTACGCCGGCGGCCAGCACCGCCTCCCGCAGCGCCGCGTGCAGGACGGTGCGACGCACCCCGCGGCCCGGCCCTGCCCGGAAGTCGGCGCCGACCCGACGCGGCCCGGAGACGTACGCGATACCCCGCAGGTCGCGTCCCGGCGGGTGCACACCGAGCGCTGCCAGGGCGGCGACGGCACCCGGCATCAGACCTTCGCCGCACGCCTTGTCGACGGTACCGGCGCGCTGCTCCCAGACGGCGACCTCGAGGCCTGCCCGAGCCGCGTGCAGTGCCGTGGCGAGACCCGCTGGTCCGCCACCGACGACGAGAAGATCCATGCGCCCCTCCTCAGGCCAGCCGCGCCAGGGCGGTGTTCTCGACGCGGACGCGGGTGGCAAGCAGGAACCCGTTCAGCACGGTGAAGACGACCGCCGTGACCCAGGCCGAGTGCACCAGCGGGAGCGCGAGCCCTTCGACGACGACGGCGAGGTAGTTCGGGTGCGGGAGCCGGCGGTAGGGGCCGCAGGTCACGCGGGCAGCGCCGGGTACGACGATCACCCGGGTGTTCCATTGCCGGCCCAAGGTGGCGACGCACCACCAGCGCAGCGCCTGCGAGGCGGCGACGAGGGTGAGCATGGCCCAGGCGAGGACCGGTACGATGTCCGGCCGCCGCACCCATACCTCCACGAGCGCGCCGACCAGCAGGCCCGTGTGCAGCACCACCATGAACGGGTAGTGACCCCGTCCGGCCTCCACGCCGCCCTGTGCGAGGCTCCGGACGGCGTTGCGGTGGGACACCAACAGTTCGGCGACCCGTTCCAGGCCAACGGCCAGGACCAGGACGGTGAACAGGACTCCGCCGCTCACCTCTCATCCTCCCGGGGCGCGCAGGAGCACGAGTTCGGAGCAGAAGCCCGGGCCCAGGGCGAGCATGAGCCCGTGGGAGCCAGGCCGCGGAGGGCGGTCGGCGAGCGTGTCCGCTAGGACGTGCAGCACCGAGGAGGAGGACAGGTTGCCGATCCGGCGCAGTGAGTCCCAGGTCACCCCCAGGGCGTCACGCTCGATCCCGAGCACTTCCTGCAGTGCTTCCAGCACCTTGGGGCCACCGGGGTGCGCGACGTACCAGCCGATGTCGCCGTCGGTGAGGGCATGGTCGGCGAGGAAACCGCGAACGTCGTCGCTGACGTACCGGCGCACCAGGTCGGGGACCGAGGAGTCGAGCACGATCTTGAATCCGCCGGAACCGACGTCCCAGCCCATCATGCGTTCCGAGTCGGGGTAGAGGCGACTGCGCGAGGCGAGGACCTCGGGGCGGGCGGGATCGTCGGACCGTGCGAGCGGATGCCCGGAACCGACTGCGACCACCGCCGCGGCACCGTCCCCGAACAGGCCGCTCGCCACGAGATTGGCGAGCGAGGTGTCCTCGCGCTGGAACGTGAGCGAGCACAACTCGACCGACACCAGCACCGCGACCCCGTCTGGGCAGCCGCGCAGCAGGTCGTGCAGGCGCGCGATGCCGGCCGCGCCGGCGACACAGCCGAGGCCGACCAGGGGCATGCGCACCACGTCGGGGCGCAGCCCGACCTCCGCCGCGATGCGGGCTTCGAGCGAGGGGACGGCCAGACCGGTCACCGTGCACGACACGATGAAGTCGACGTCGGTCCGCGTGAGGCCGACCTCCTTGAGCGCGTTGACGACCGCGCGGCCGCCCAGTTCGACGCCCGTCCGGATGAAGGCATCGTTCGACCGGCCGAAGTCCCCGAGGCGGGTGTACTCCTCCAGCGCCAGCACGGTGTGCCGGGTCTCGACGCACGTGTTGCGGTGGAACCGTTCGACGACGCCGCGGTCGACCGCGCCCTCGGCCAGTATGCCGGCGAAGGACTCGGTGATCTCCTCCTGTCGGTAGCGGTGATCGGGCAGGACACCGCAGACACTGAGGACGCGCATGGTCATGCTGGCTCCTGAGGACAGCCGGTCGGACGGACGGGTGTGAGGAGCGCCCGGCCGAGGCCGAACGCGATGGCGGGGGTGAGCCGGCCCCTGGCGAGACCGAGTTCGACGAGGTCGTCGAAGACGCGCTGGTCGGCGGCTGAGGCCCGCAGCCCGGCCTCGAGGACACCAGCGGTGCGGGCGAGCCGGGCGGCCAGCGCGGTGTGGCGCAGGTGGGGCAGCAGGATCCGGCGGGTGACGCGGGCGTATCGCTCCCCCGCCCGCTCGGGCCGTCCGTCACGCAGGGCTGCGGCGGCGGCGCGACCGGCCGCGATGCCGGTGGCCACGGCGTAGTGGATGCCCTCTCCGGTCAAGGGGTTCACCAGGCAGGCGGCGTCGCCCGCGAGCAGTACGCGGCCGGCCGGAGGGTGCCAACGTGCCGTCGAGAGCGGCAGGAGGTGCCCGGCCCAGTTCCGTCCCTCCTCGGTCGCGCCGGGCAGGAGCGCTTCCAGCCGCTCGAACAGCTGGGCGCGGGTCGGCGCCGGCCGGCCTCCGTGGAGAACCTCGCCGTACCCGACGTTCGCATGGCCGTCACCGCGGTCGAAGGACCAGGCGTACGACGGCTGATGACGGGTGCCGAACTCGATGACCTGTACGCCTCGCCGCCCGGACGCGACCGGGGCGTAGCCGCGCAGCGCCAGGGCCACCGGACCGCGAGAGCGACCGAGCGCGCGTCGTACGACCGAGTGGTCGCCGTCGGCGCCGACCACGACCGCGGCGCAGACCTTTCCGTCCAGGACCACCGCATCGGTGTCCTGTCGCAGATCGCGGACCCGGTGCCGCAGGAGCCGGGCGCCCGCGGCGACGGCCGCGTCGACCAGCCGGGCATCGAAAATCCGGCGCGGCACCACCCACGCCGGGCGGGCCGTCCGCCGCTCGACGACCAGGCCGCCCCGGCCGAGGCGGAGGCGCCCGACCGGGACCCGGTCGTCGACGAGACCCGTGACGCGGACCTCGGCGAGAAGGTCGAGGACGTGCGGGGCCACCCCGTCGCCGCAGACTTTGTCCCGCGGGAAGCCCGCCCGGTCCAGGAGGGCGACGCGCAGACTTGCGTCGGCGTACAGCGCGCCCAGGGCGGCGGCGGCACCGGCCGGCCCGGCGCCGACCACCACGAGGTCCCAACGAGTGGAGGTAGGCGCCATCAACCGGCCGCCACGAGCAGCACGACATCGAGCAGGGCGACGGCCACCGCGGCCCGGAAGGGAGCACGGCCGTGGGCGGCCGCCGTAAGGACCATGAGGAACACCACCAGGGCGAGGACCGCCGACGCCCACGCCGGAGGGGACCCGGCGGGACCGAACACGGCCAGCAGCGAGGCGGCGGCCAGCAGCACGACGGCCAGGGCGCGCGAAAGGTGCTCGCCGAGCCGGTGCGGCAGGCCGCGGACACCGGTGCGTTCGTCGTCGGCGAGGTCGGGCAGCGTGTTGAGCAGATGTGCCGCGACACCGAGCGCGGCTCCGGCACCGGTCATCCACAGCGGCGCCCAGGCCGGGGCGGGGCCGGCGAGGGTGACGACCGAGGGCAGCGTCCCGAAGGCACTGGCGTACGGCACCCACGACCACCGGGTCGACTTGAGCCCTAGGTTGTAGGCGTGGCCCGCGCCGGCGCCGAGGACGACGTTGACCAGGCCGCTGCGCCAGCCGGCGAGCGCGGACAGCACGATGCAGGCGAGTCCGGCCACGGCCAGGGCGCGCACCACCCGGCCGACCGGAAGGACTCCGGTGACCAACGGCTTGCCGGTCCGGCAGACGGCACGGTCGCGAGGCAGGTCCCGCAGGTCGTTGCCCCAACCGATCGTGAGCTGCCCGGCGAGCACCGCAGCGGTGACGACGGCGGCATCGAGCGGGTCCAGGTCGCTGCGGAGCGCGAGCAGGCCTGCGATGACGGCGACCGCCAGGGCCGGTCCGCCGTGGGCGGCGGCGAGCAGCGCGACCGGCGGCGGTCCGGGACGCGTCGGTGCCGTGCCGGTGGTCACGGGCGTCGCCGCACAGCGACCGGCCCACGACGGACCGCGTCACCGAGCGCCCCGAGGACGGTGCGTGGGCGCAGCACGGGTGTCCGGCCGGACGCGGCCTCCCTCATGCCCTCGATCACCTCGGCGAGCACCTGCGGGCCGTCCTTGGCCGGGGCCCAGCCGAGTTCCGTGCGCGCACGGGTCGTATCCAGCACCGGGAGCGCGAAGCCCATGTCGAGCCACCCGGTGTCGACCGGTTGCAGGCGCGCGTGCCAGGCGGCCGACATGACGGCGCGTACCACTGCGGAGGGCACGTGCACCAGCCTGGCGCCGAGCGCGTCCGCGATGACCGCCGCGGTCACGGGCGTGTCGGCGGCGAGGTTGAACGGACCTGCCGCGCGCCGGTGCAGCACCGTGACGATCGCCTCAGCGACGTCGTCGGTGTGAACCATCGGGATGGTCAGCCTCCGGTCCATCGGCAGGACCGGCAGCAAACCGAGCGCCTTGGAGGGCACGAAGGCGGGCACGCCGTACCGTAGGAGAGCGCTGCCGGCGGCGCGCTGCCCGACGATTCCCGGCCGAAGGCGGGTGACGAGCGCGCCGGCGCCGGAGGCCTCATACCGGTCGAGGAGACGTTCGGCCGCTGCTTTGTGCCGGCTGTACCGCGAACTGCGCACGCCCCCGGTGGGCCAGGACTCGTCCACCGGACGATCGTCCTTCTTCGGTGAGTAGGCGCCGACCGAGGACATGTGGATCAGGTGCGGGACACCAGTGTCGGCGACGGCCCGGAGCACGCGGCGGGTACCGCCGACGCCGAGTTCCCTGAGATAGGCGAGATCGTGGGACGGCTGGAAACCCCACGCCAGGTGGACGACCGCGTCCGCGCCGGTGAACGCCTGGACGAGTGTGCTGTGACAGGCCTCGGTGCTGAGGTCCGCCGGGCGCCAGTCGACGCCCCGGCTGTCAGGGCCCTCGGGCAGCCGCCGGGCCAGACCCACAAGGTCGTGCCCGCCCTCGGCACGCAAGCGTCGCACGACGACAGAACCGATGTTTCCGGTCACCCCGGTGACCACGATGCGCATGCAGGATGCGTTGCCCGTCGTCCCTTCTCTCACACGGGGTATTCCGGCATACGGCGGACACCGACGTCATCCGGCCGGTGCACTGCGCGTGTGCGCATCCTTCGGACATGGAGCGTTTTCTGCGTGTATGCCGCGCCGAGGGCGGCCACCTCTCCGTCCCCGCACGCAGCCTTTCGACGGCCGGGTGCTTTCACGGCGGATCGCCGGTCGGACGTTGTCGGTGCGGTCCGCCGGCCGGCGGGCGGAGACGTGGCCTTCGACGCGTCCTTTGAACAGTCCATCGCGAGGGGGCACGACGGCCCGCAGAGCGAGGGCGGCGAGCGATTTCTCATGATCGAGCGCCACGAGCGCGTGGACGCTCACGGCGGCCCCGACCGGCTCCGCGACCGTCGGCCGCCCGTCGGCCGGCACGTGGACGGGCGGCCGACGGTGTGGACGATGCGCGGCGGCGCGGACGCCCCACTGGTGTGCGGCCCTGGAACTGCTGGGGAGGCGTTGTCACGTTGGTGGGGTGTTGATCGGTTGAGGGCGTGTCAGGGCGTGGAGGGGGCGGGCGGGGCCTGGATTACGCTGCGGTGGGCGGGGCGGTGGCGCCGGTGATCTGGTTCCGGATGGCGAAGCGGATGGTCATCTCGACGCGGTAGTGGGCGGCGGTCATCAGGTGGCGGCGGGGCCGGAAATGGGGTGAGATGCCGCTGAACGCGGACAGGAACCGCTGGGTTCCGCCGACGCTGCGGAAGCCCTTCACGGCACGCTCGCGCTGCCGGGTGGGCTGGTGGGAGTTCTCGGCCCGGTTGTTCAGGCCCTTGTGCGAGCGGTGTTCCACGGAGGGCGTCACCTCGCGGTGGGCCGCACTGTAGGAGCGCAGCTTGTCGGTGACCACCACCCGCGGCACCGCGCAGGCCTTCTTGAGCAACCTGCGGAAGAACCGCCGGGCCGCAGCGGTGTCCCGCTGGTTCTGGACCAGGACGTCGAGCACGGTGCCGTCGGCGTCGACGGCCCGCCACAGGTACTTCCGCTCGCCGTTGACCCTGATGAAGACCTCGTCCGGGTGCCACTTGTCCCCGGGCCGGGGCCGCCTGCGGCGCAGTGCGTTGGCGTAGGACTGCCCGAACTTCGCGTACCAGCGGCGGACCGTCTCGCGGGAGACCGTCACGCCGCGCTCGAGCATCAGCTCCTCGACCTCGCGGAAGCTGAGCGGGAAGCGGAAGTACAGCCACACGCAGTGCGCGATCACCTCGACCGGGTACCGGTACCCCTTGTACGACGGCGGTGCGTTGTCCACGGACGCCCCCTCCCGGCACGACCAACCAGAAAATGATTCCACCCGATCAGCCAACGTGACAGCGCCTGGTGGGGTTGTACGCGGCGGACGTCATCGGCCGAGGTGCTTGGACCCGGGGCGTAGTCGAAGCGCAGTTCCTCGCAGGCGTGGATGGCGCGGCTCAGGTCCACCAGGACCTGAGTGTCGACCTGAGGGGTGTCGCGGGCCGCGGGCGGTTGGACGGCGGCGATGCGCAGCAGGTCGATGCGGTGGCGTAGGCGGGTGGCATGACCTGGCGGAGGGTGGCCAGGGCGCGGGTGGCGTCTTCGGCGACGGTGGTGCCGATGGCCGCGGTCTGCAGTGCGACGGCCAGGGCGACGGCCTGGTCGTCGTCGAACAGCATGGGTGGCAGGTGAGTGCCGGCCTCCAGGCGGTAGCCGCCGGCTGGTCCCTTGACGGTCGTGATCGGATAGCCGAGTTCGCGCAGGCGGTCGATGTCACGCCGCACGGCGCGCGAGGTGATGTCGAGACGCTGAGCGAGAGCCTCGCCGGACCAGTCACGGTGCGTCTGAAGCAGCGAGAGCAGCCGGGAGGATGTCTTCTGCATGAGATCCATTCTTCCCGCAGTACAGGACACAACCTGTCCTCTACCTCCGCCATGGTGGCACACGAGCCGTTCAGGAGGCATCGCTCCTGGTCGGCAGCCGCCACTTGGACTTGGACAGTCGGCGGCGTATCTGTCACATCGAGGCAAGGAGCAGGTCATGTCCGTCACGACCACCACTCACCTGAACTTCCGGGGCGCTGCACGTGAGGCGCTGGACTTCTACCAGTCCGTCTTCGGCGGACGTACTGTCGCGGTCACCTACAAGGACGCGGGCACCGTGCAGAACGAGAGCGAGGCGGACTGGGTGATGTGGGGCGAGGTGGCCGGCGACAACGGCTTCCACGTCATGGCCTACGACGTGCCGTCGCAACTGCCCTGGAATCAGGGCGAGAACCCGTTCTTCGTCTCCGTACGCGGCGACGACGCCGAAGAGATCAGCGCCCTGTGGGGCAAGCTCGCCGAGGGCTCGACCATCGTGCGTCCGCTGGAGCCCGCGCAGTGGGCGCCGCTGTACGGCATGCTCACCGACCGCTTCGGCGTCACCTGGGTCCTGGACGTCACCGCCCCGTACAACGGCTGAGCCGGCCGACTGACACGCCTGCGCCGTCCGGGCCGCCACAGCCCACACAGGCAGCCCGGACGGCGCGGGCCCCGAACACGTACAGCAACGGAAGGAAACAGGTCACCGTGCGGATGCGGAAGCTGGGACGGACCGGCATCGAAGTCAGCGCCTACTGCCTGGGCACCATGGTGTTCGGCAAGATGGGCAATCCGGATCACGACGACTGCGCGCGCATGATCCACCGGGCGCTCGACGCGGGCATCAATTTCGTCGACACCGCCGACGTCTACGGCCATAGCGAGACCGAGAAGATCGTCGGCAAAGCCCTCGCAGGACGCCGCGACGAGGTCGTGCTGGCGACCAAGTTCAACGGACCGATGGGCGGGGGTCCCAACCACAGCGGCAGCTCCCGGCGCTGGATCATCCAGGCGGTCGAGGGCTCGCTGAAGCGGCTGCGGACCGACTACATCGACCTCTACCAGATCCACCACCCCGACCCGCACACCGACGTCGAGGAGACCCTCTCCGCACTCACCGACCTCGTGCGTGCCGGGAAGGTCCGCGCGATCGGCTCCTCCAACCTGCCGGCCTCGGAAATCGTCGAAGCCCAGTGGGTGTCCCAGCGGCGCGGCCTGCACCGCCTGAGAACCGAGCAGCCCACCTACTCCATACTCAACCGCGGCATCGAGCGCGAGGTACTGCCCACCTGCCGCCGCTACGGCCTGGGCGTTCTGGTGTGGAGCCCGCTGGCTATGGGTCTGCTCACCGGCCGCTACCGCAAGAACACCCCGCGGCCCGACAATCCCCGCATGCAGTGGGTCCCCCGGCATCTCACCGACGAACACAAGCTTGATGCCGTCGAGCAGCTGCTCACCCTCGCCGAAGAAGTCGGCCACTCCCTCACGCACCTGGCCATGGCCTTCGCCACCAGCCACCCCGACGTCACCGCCGCCATCATCGGCCCACGCACCATGGACCAGCTCGACGACCTGCTCGCCGGCGCCACCGTCACCCTGGGCGACGACATCCTCGACAAGATCGACACGATGGTACCGCCCGGCACCGACATCAGCCCTCTGGACGTCTCCCACACGCCCCTCTCCCTCACCCGCACGGACCTGCGCCGACGCCCGCCCCACGAGCGGGCCGCAGCCTGAGAACGCCATGACCGTCCTCGACGGCCGCGCCCTCAACCGCGCCACCCTGGCCCGCCAGCACCTGCTCACGCGCAGCGGCACATCCGCGCCCGAGGCGGTGGCCCACCTGTGCGGCCTGCAGGCGCAAGAGCCCCAGGAACCGTTCATCGGGCTGTGGTCCCGCCTGACCGACTTCAAGCCCGGACTACTGGACGATGCGCTGACCGGCCGCACCGTGGTGCGCACCCACCTGATGCGCCGCACCGTCCACCTCGTCACGTCCGACGACGCGCTCGCCTGGCGAGCCCGCCACGACACCATGCTGCGCCAGCGAGTGCTGGGCACCTACCCGCGCGAACTGGCCGGCATCGACCTGGACGAGGTCGCCGCAGCCGGCCGCGCGGTCATGGCCGACCAGCAGCCCCGCACCATGAGAGAGCTCGTACAAGCTCTCGAAGACCGCTGGCCCGGCCCACCACGCCGTGTCCTGGGCGAGCTGCTCGTCGCAGCCCTCATCCCCATGGCCCAACTCCCGCCCCGCGGCCTCTGGCAGCAGACCGCCGGCGTACGCAACCTGCCGTTGGCCACCTGGCTGGGACGGGACATCGACCCCCTGCCCGCCGGGGACGGCGATCCCGTCGGGCAGCAGCTGTTGCGCCGCTACCTCGCCGCCTATGGGCCCGCCGCCAGCGCGGACCTACGCGCCTGGTGCGGCCTCGCCGGACTTCCCGCCGCCGTCAAAGCCGCCCGAGAAGAACTCGTCGTCTTCCGTGACGAACGCGGCCGCGAACTGCTCGATCTGCCCGACGCACCTCGCCCCCACCCCGACACCCCGGCCCCCGTCCGGTTCCTACCGGCCTTCGACAATGCCGTCCTCGGCTACCACGACCGCAGCCGCATCATCGACGCCCCCCACCTCGGTCTGTCCGTCGCAGGCCACCGCACCGTCCTTGTTGACGGACGCGTCACCGCCACCTGGACCGTGCGCAACCACCAACTCCACATCAGCTCCCTGCGCCCCCTCACCGCCCTGGAACAGGAAGCCGTTTACGCCGAAGCCCAGGACCTGACCACCTTCCTGGACAACGACATCGAGCACATCCAACTCGACACCGAAAACTGACAATCACCCACTCCAGGTCCCGACGTGACGGGACCATTCGCACAACGTGCCAGCGCCCCACCATCAGCTGCGCCAGCCCGAGGAAGAAGAGGGCCTTCCAGCGCGCCGGGTCCGGCGGCGCCTCGACAGCAACGGTTTGAGTGGACATGCGGTATCTACTTGTCGCAAAAGTCAGGAACGGGAGGGTGCGGCACGGCCCGGCGGAGCACGCAGCGGCTGCAGTCCTCAAAAGGCTGGCACTCAATCGAGACTGATGAGTTCCGAAACTAGTGAGTTCTCGTCGGGTGCGCCGGGTAGGGCGTCGCGGCGGTGTTGATCCCGGAGGGCAATTTCCGTACGGCGGCATGTCTCTTACTGTCGCTTGTGGGCGCCCCGCCACTCTGGTGCGCGAGGGGTCGGGACGGCGGGCGGATGTCATTTCCGACACCGGGAAGTCTCGGTACTGCGTGGTACTGTCGGGATGTCGAAAGGTGATGCGATGACCCTCACCCCGGAACCGGGCGCCGAGGATGACGGCGGACGCAAACGCGGCGGACGCAAACGCGATCCGCAGCGTGATGCAGTCATCCTCGAAGCGACGCTCGATGTCCTCGCAGAGGTCGGCTACACCGGGATGACGATGGACCTCGTCGCTGCACGCGCGCACGCCGGCAAGGCCACCATGTACCGGCGCTGGCCCTCGAAGGACGTACTCGTCCTCGACGCTGTCGCCCTGCTGCAGAGCCAGGAACCGGGAGTCAGCGACCTGCTGGACACCGGGTCCCTGCGCGGCGACTTCATCGCCATGACAGCCGACGCTCCCGCGGCGAAGCAGATGTACAAGCTGCGAGTCATGCGGGGCCTGTCCACGGTCACCAACGCCGAGCCCGAAACCGCCAGAGCGATCACCTCCGCCATCGCCGACCCCTGGTCGCACGCCACGCACAAGCTGCTGCAGCGGGCGGTGGAGCGCGGTGAGATCGCAGACCACTACGACTTCGAGACCATTGCCCTGGTCGTGCCGTCCATCTGCGCCTACCGCACCCTCATGCGCGGCGGCGAGGTCAACCAGCAGTACCTGATGTCGTTGATCGACGCCCTGGTGCTCCCGGCGGTCGGACTGACCGGGCACCTGTCGGCCCGTACCGGAAGGAAGCACCATGCAGTACTCGCACAGTGACGCGGAACTCGCCCACCAGCCGGCCGGCTACTGGACCTGGGCCACGGCCCGTTCGATCCTCGGCGACATCCACGCATCGCTGGCCAAGGCCGGGATGACGCAACCGCAGTGGTGGGTCCTCAACCAGCTCGTCGACCCCGACGGCGCCCGCACCCGCGCCCGGATGAGCGAGATCCTCGCGACATATCTCGATCCCGGCGCACGCCCCATCGACGAGTCCGTCGACATCGTGATCGCCCTTGGCTGGGCCACCGAGGAGAGCACCGGAACACTCGCCCTGACGGCTGCCGGGCAGCTGGCGTTCGACACCGCCAAGCACGTGATGGACCAGGTCTGGGCCCGGCGGCACGACGGCATCCCTGACGGGGATTACGTGCAGGCGCTGAAGGTGCTGCAGCAGTTCATCCGCAACACCGGCGGGCAGGCATGGCACCATGCCATCGGCGAAGTAAACCAACCTGCGTGAGGCACACCAGCGCCCACCTGCTGCATGCGCGGCGGCCGGGAGCGAAGAAGTCTTGGATGACCCCCACATGGTTCAGTGCGGTGTTGCGAGCGGTGGCCGGTCCAGGTCCGGGGCGTGCAACCACTCGCACCCGGCGGTCCTTGGTGATCGCCCGCGGTATGAGGTCAGGGTCGGCCTTCGGCCCGTTGGGGGCGGTGATCCACTCCAGGTAGATCTCCTCCTGGGCCCGCAGGCTGTCGTAGAGCTCCTCGAGGAACGACAGGCGCGGAGGGTCCAGGCTGGTCGGAGTGATCACGGCGACGTCGGGTTGGTCGTGGTGGTGCAAGGTCTTCTCCGTACAAATGGCGGTAGGTTCATGTGGTGGTCCACGGCTGACCAGCCGCGTAGGCGTGACGATGGCGACTTCGGCATCAGGTGCGGAGTGCACGGGGTTCTGCCTTTCGCTGCCGCGACGATGCCCGCGGCGTTCCGCAACTGGCTGTCCTCAGCATTCGATTGAGTGGACTGGTGCCCGGTCGCGGGCGTCGTGGCGTACATGTCCGCTACGTTCAATCCCAGGGCACCGGCTACAGAGCGCCTCCGTCGGCCGGAAAACGTCAATGTGCAGATCTGCGCTCCAGCCCGCGACCCAGTCCAGACCGGTACGCAGGGCGTGTTCGTACCGGGTGGCGAGCGAGCCCTCTGGAGGAGGTCGTCGTCCACGTAGCAGGTGCACTGACGTAGTTCAGGGCGGTGTTGCGTGCGTAGGCGGCACCTGCCCATGGTCTGGCGCAGATGGTGACGCGCGGGTCAGCCGCGATCTGGCGGGGGATGCGCTGGAGGTCGGCGTTGGGACCGTTGGACGCCAGGGTCCATTCGAAGGGCACGGCCTGCTTGTCGAGCGCCCATGACCTTGGTGAGGGGTTCGTGGAAGAGGAGGCGGGAGGCGGTGGCGGTCAGGGCGACGCCGCTGGCGACCCAGATACCGTAGGCGACACCGAGAGCCAGGCCGCGCGCAGTACCAGGGACAGGGCGACGAAGGAGGCGCTGTAGCCGATGGCGACGACAACGTATAGCGCCGGGTGCTCGAGGGCTCCGCGCAGGGGGAGGGCAGCGGTGACTTCGAGGAGGATCGCCGCGGTGAGCAGCAGCCACTTCTTCATCAGGGGGTCTCGTCTTTCAGGAGGTTCTTGGCTACGTCCAGGAGGGGCGTGGTCGTGGTCGGGGACGGGGAAGACGACGGTGGCGGCGGCCGTCCAGTAGCCGTCGGCCAGGAGCCGGGCGGCGGTGAGCCGGGCCCGCACTGCGTCCGGGAGGGTGTCGGGCAGGGTGACCCACGCCTCCATGCGGCGCACCCAGGTATCGGCCAGGACGGTGCGGTAATGGGCGTCGGAGTAGATCTGCCCATCGTCGGCGGGAGATTCCTGTATCTGGCCGTCGTCATCGACGTGTTCTCCCGCCGCCTGGCGGCCGGGAACCTTCAAAACGCGGGCCAGAGCCGTCAGCGTCTGCTCCGAGGGCACCGGCGCTCCCTCCTGGAATGCCTCCGGCACCGTCGTACGCCCCAGTCAGCCCATGGGTCCGGCACACCAGCGCCCCAGTAAGCCCATGGGTCCGGCACACCAGCTCGGCCCCATGGGAGAGCTCGATGCGGCCTTGTTACAGGGCTGGGTAGTCGGTGTAGCCGCGGTGGTCACCGCCGTAGAAGGTTTTTATGTCAGGCTGGTTCAGGGGTGCTTGCGTCTGCCAGCGGTGGACGAGGTCGGGGTTGGCGATGAAGGCGCGTCCGACGGCGACGAGGTCTGCCTGGTCGTTGTCGAGGAGGGCCTGGGCGATGGTGGCGTCGGTGACGGGGTCCCAGCCGTTGTTGACGATGCGGGGGCCGGCGAAGCGGCGGGAGAGGTCCTCGATGAGGGGTGTGGTGGGGTCTCCGATGGTGTGCAGGTAGGCCAGGCCCATGGTGGAGAGGGCGTCGACGAGCGTGCGGTAGGTGGTGGCGGTGTCGTCAGGGTCGTCTTCGACGGCGCCGTGGAGGTTGATGGCGGGTGAGATGCGGATGCCGACGCGTTCGCTGCCGATGGCGTCGCAGACGGCCTGGGCGACCTCGATGACAAAGCGGGCGCGTGCCTCGGGGGTGCCGCCGTAGGAGTCGGTGCGCTGGTTGGTGCTGGGGGCGAGGAACTGGTGGAGCAGGTAGCCGTTGGCGGCGTGGAGCTCGATGCCGTCGAGTCCGGCGTCGACGGCGGCCCGTGCGGCGTTGGCGTATTCGTCGATGACGGTGGGGATTTCGTCGGTGTCCAAGGCGCGGGGGGTGGGGTGGGGCTGGGGGCCGGTGGGGGTGAACATCTCGCCGGGTGCGGCGATGGCGCTGGGGGCGACGGTTTCGGCGTGGTGCTTGTTGTCGGGGTGGGAGACGCGTCCGGCGTGCATGATCTGCGCGACGATGCGTCCGCCGTTTTGGTGGACGGCGTCGGCGACGGTGCGCCAGGCGGCGATCTGGGCGGGGGTGTGCAGGCCGGGTGAGCTCATGTATCCCTGGCCCACGGCGCTGGGCTGCACGCCTTCGGTGATGATCAGGCCGGCGGTGGCCCGCTGCCCGTAGTAGTCGGCCATGAGACGGGTCGGTACGCCGTCGGGGGTGGCGCGGTTGCGGGTCATGGGTGCCATGACGATGCGGTTGTCCAGTGTCCATTTGCCGACGGTCACCGGTGAGAACAGGTCTGCCATGGGGTCTCCTTGAGTGTGGGCTGCGCACGTCGCGAGAGGGCGCAGCCGGGGTACGGGTCGGGTGGGGTTCTCAGGTGCGCCGGATGGTGACGACGGTGTCGGTCACGGTTGCTGTCTGGCCGTTTGGGCCGGTCGCTTCGCGTTCGGGGTGGCCAGGCGGACAGGGGTGAACCGGGCGGGGTCCAGCGCGAGTTCGTTGAAGATTTCTTCGGGGCGGGGGAAGCGGGTGTGGGGGCCGGTGTTCCAGGCCCAGGGACGCACCGATCCGTGGTCGACGATGAGGAGGAGGCCGCCGGGGGTGAGGGCGTGGGCGGCCCGGCGCAGGATGTCGGCGCGGGGGAGGTCGTAGGGGGTCTGGAGGTACTGGGCGCTGACGAGGTCGAACGTGCCGGCGGGGAAGGTATCGGCGAGGTCGTGCTGCTGGGTGGACACGCGGTCGGTGACGCCTGCGCGGGCTGCGTGCTGTGTGAGGCGCTGCAGTGCGGTGGGGGCGATGTCGACGGCGGTGACGTGCCAGCCGTGGGTGGCGAGCCAGACGGTGTCGCCGCCTTCGCCGCAGCCCAGGTCCAGGGCACGTCCGGGCGGGGTGAACTGTGCGGCGGTTTCGGCGAGTACCGGGTTGGGGTCGCCCTTCCACACGGGGTCTTTGCCGCGGTAGAGGTTGTCCCAGAACTGGGCCGCTTCGGACGGGGCTTGCGCGTTGTGGGTGGGGTCTTGCATCGGGTGGCCTTTCGGTCAGTGGGCGGGGGCTGGGGCGGTGGGCTGAGCGGAGGGGGTCTTGGGGGTTTTCACCAGGACGGCCAGGGTGAGGACGGCGGTGGCCATGAGTGCTCCGGCGACGATGAACGCGATGCGGTAGCCGTGCAGGAAGCCCTGAAGCTGCAGGGCGCGGGATGCTTCGCCGCCTGCCGGGGTGCGGGGGTGGAGGTAGTCGGTGACGGCGGCGAGGTAGAGGGTGTTGAGGAGGGCGGGGCCGAGTGCGGCGCCGATCTGCTGGCTGGTGGTGAGGGCGGCGCTGGCCACTCCGGCGTCGCTCGGATCGACGCCGGACAGTGCGACGTTGGGGCCCGCCAGGAAGAACAGGCCCACGCCGACGCTCACGAGGATCTGGGTCGGCAAGACCTCCCCCGTGTAGGCGGAGGCGGTGTCCAGGCGGGTGAGCCAGAGCAGTCCTGCGGTGGCCAGGGCGGTGCCGGCGACCATCAGGGGTTTGGGGCCGAAGCGGGTGACCAGGGGCGCACCGAGTGTGGTGGTGGCGATGATCCCGGCGCTGAAGGGCAGGAAGGCGACGCCGGCCTGGAGCGGGGTGTAGTGGAGGTTGACCTGGAGGAAGTACGTCATGAAGAGGTTCATGCCGAACATGCCCGCGCCGATGAGGAGGTTGGCCAGGAACACCCCGGCCCGGTTGCGTTCCATGACCACCCGCAGCGGCAGCAGGGGGTGGGCGGTGCGGCGTTCCACGAGGACGAACGCGCTCAGCAGCAGGGCGGCCACGGTCAGGAGGATCAGGGTGGCGGGCGCTGTCCAGCCGTCGCCGTCGGCTGCCTGGGTGAAGCCGTAGACGAGGGCGACCAGCCCACCGGTCACCAGGAGGGTGCCGGGGAGGTCGTAGTGCCGGTCGCCCGCGGCGCGGCTCTCCCGGACATAGGGGCAGGCGGCGAGAGCGACGAGCAGGGCGATGGGGACGTTGATGTACATGCACCAGCGCCAGCCCGCGTACTCGGTGAGGACGCCGCCCAGGAGAAGCCCGACGGCTCCTCCGCCGCCCTGGAACGCGCCGAAGATCCCGAATGCCTTGGCGCGTTCCTTGGGGTCGGTGAAGGCAACGGTGATGAGGGAGAGCGCCGCGGGTGCCAGGAGCGCGGCGAAAGCACCCTGCAGGGCGCGTGCGATGAACAGAGTGCCTGGGTCGGGCGCCAGACCGCCGAGCATGGAGGCCGCGGCGAAGCCCAGCAGGCCGATGACGAGGATGCGCTTACGGCCGGCGAAGTCGGCGATGCGCCCGCCCAGGAGCAGCAGTCCTCCGAAGGCGAGTGCGTAGGCGGTGATCATCCACTGGCGGTTCGCGTCGCCCATCGCGAGGTCGCTCTGCGCCTGCGGCAGCGCGATGTTCACGATGGACACATCCAGCACGACCATGAGGGTGGCGACCGACGCGACGATCAGCGCCATCCACCGGCGCGGATCCGGTGCATCCGCATCCTGGTCCTTTCCGGCGATGCGGGCGGGAGTAGACATCGGCAGCTCTCCTGAGCAGTGAGGGGCGAGGGCTCGGTGGGCCGCGGGGTAGGTGGCTCACGTCGCCAGGAGAGTGCGCCCAGGCCCCAACAAATTGCAATCCTTCATGCCGGTTCGGCAAGATGCCAAGCATGGACGACTTCGAGAACGTGCTGGCTGGCGTCGGACCCCGGCTGCGGGAGCTGCGCCGCCGGCGCGCCATCACGCTGGCCGCGCTGGCCGAACTCACCGGGATCTCGGAGAGCACGCTCTCCCGCCTGGAGGGCGGAGGCCGCAAGCCCAACCTGGAACTGCTGCTGCCCCTGGCCCGGGCCTACAACGTCCCGCTCGACGAACTCGTCGGCGCTCCGGAGACGGGCGATCCCCGCGTGCATCTACGCCCCGTCACGCGCGACGGAATGACGTACGTGCCGCTGACCCGCAGGCCGGGCGGCATGCACGCGCACAAGCTCGTCATCAGCCCCGCCACGGGTGAGCCCGAGCTCCGGACGCACGAGGGCTATGAATGGATCTACGTCCTCAACGGCAGGTTCCGCCTTCACCTCGG
Organism: Streptomyces sp. NPDC014676; assembly: GCF_043084105.1. Lineage (NCBI taxonomy): Bacteria > Bacillati > Actinomycetota > Actinomycetes > Kitasatosporales > Streptomycetaceae > Streptomyces > Streptomyces sp. NPDC014676. The sequence continues at coordinate 19,234 of NZ_JBIBZI010000032.1, forward strand.
CGACCGCGTCCTGGTGCTGGCGCCGGGGGAGGTCGCGGAGTTCGACACCCACGTCCCGCACTGGCTGGGCCCCGACAACGACCAGCCGGTGGAACTGCTGGTCATCTTCGGCAAGCAGGGCGAACGCGCCCACCTGCGCGCCCGCCCCGCCTGACACCCCGCCCCGAAGGGCAGGTCCTCCCGTTGCCGGCCGGATTCGGGGGCGGCATCGATCCCAGGCCGTGCAGTGACAATCGCCTAATAGGACTCCGTTAGGTCCTCGGGTTCGGCCTGTTCCTGGGCATGTTGGGTGGATGGACGCACATGAAGTGAACCGTGTCCGGGCGAAGTTGGCGTTGTACGTGGCTGATGTGTTCGCTTCGGTGCCGCGTAAGGACCAGCGGGCCAAGGGCGACTGCTACCTGCGGGGACTGATGCTGGACGGTCGCCGCAAGTCGATCCAGGCCATGGCCTCGAGGCTGCCGGACGGCAACGAACAGAACCTGCAGCAGTTCGTGAACCAGTCCACCTGGGACCCGGTGCCGGTGCAGCGGCGGATCGCGGAGCGCATGCTGCCGCTGATCAACCCGACGGCCTGGGTGATCGACGACGTGTCGCTGCCCAAGGACGGAAGAATGTCGGTCGCCGTGGCCCCGCAGTACTGCGGGGCCCTGGGCAAACGCGCCAACTGCCAGATCGCGGTCAGCGTCCACGCCGCCAGCGACACCGCCTCCTGCCCACTGCAGTGGCGGCTGTTCCTGCCCAAGGAATGGGATGCGGACACCAACCGTCGCACCATCAGCCGTGTTCCGCCCGAGGTCACGCACCGCGAGAAGTGGCGGCTGGCGCTGGACATGCTCGACACGCTGGCCGGCTGGGACATGCGGCCGCCGGTCGTGGTGGCCGATGCCGCCTACGGCACCAACGCCCACCTGCCAGCCGGCCCGGCCCAGCGGGGAATCGACTACGTGCTGGCCGTCCGCGCAGACGTGAGCGCCCACCCCTTCGACGCCCAGCCCGTGGCTCCGGACCGCAAGGGCCCCGTCGGCTGCTGCCCCCAGCCCCGCTACCGCCATCCCGCGCCCTCGGTGGCGGCCTTGGCCGCCGCTCTTGGACAGGAAGCGTTCACCTCCCTCACCTGGCGGCAGGGCTTACGCGGCCAGTTACGTTCCCGCTTCGCCGCCGTGCGTGTCCGCCCGGCCGGCAAGGCCGTCGAGCGTCCGATCCGGGCCGCCGCCTCGGCCGAACAGGGCTGGTGGGACGGCGTCCTGCCCGACTGCTGGCTGCTGATCGAATGGCCCGAAGACGCCGAGGCGCCCACCGAGTACTGGCTGTCCAGCCTGCCGGCCGACACCCCGATCACCGACCTGATCCGCCTGGCCAAGGTCCGCTGGCGCATCGAGCACGACTACCGCGAACTCAAACACGGCCTGGGCCTGGACCACTTAGAGGGCCGGTCCCGGCCCGGCCGGCACCACCACGTCACCCTCGTGACCGCCGCCCACGCATTTCTCACCGAACAACGCCTGGCCCCAAAAGCACCCACACCGGGCTCACTCTCCACCAGACCCTCGACGCCCTCCAGGACATCCTGAGGTGCTGGACCGGCATCTGCACCACCTGCCAACAACCCCTGCCCAGCAGACCACACACGACATCAAGATCGAGACAGACCTAACGGAGTCCTATTAGATTGCCACAGGTTGAGTGCGTCAACGCACCACTTGGCCATCTTCCAGCCCGGAGCCAGCCGGAAGGTAACCGTCGCCCCCGCAGCAGCGTCGTGCCAGGTCCTACACGCACACTAGTGTGATGCCGCAGTTCGGAACCCCCGGGCATCGCACCCCAGTGCGTGTAGGCCCTGGGATCTTGGGACGCCCCCGCCCAACTACGGGGCAGCCGGGGTAGATTCGGTGCGTCGGTCGCACTTCGCCGTGCTGTAAGGGCCGACGGAGGTCCTGCCCGGGTTCACCGAGAACGGTGACCAGGTCTGCCGATCTCTCCGGACCGCGGCTTGCAGCAGCTGCCGCACGGCGTCGTCGACGCGGTCCAGGGTCGCCTCGTCCTGGAGGGCTATACCGAGCCGCTCCGCGAAGAAGATCCTCACGACCTCCTGATCAACTTCTAGGAGAAGATCGTCTGTTGGGAGCATCTGCGATCACTGGGACTGGGATTGTTCCATGTGAACTCAGGACATTCGTCGGGATGGAACGCGCTGAAGCGAAAGTGATGAGTCCAGCGCCATCTGTCACCGAAGCGTTCCATGAGCCTTTTCCAACCTGGCCTGCACCGGTTCAGGCACACCGTCGCAGGGCTCATGCCTTTCTGAGGGTGATCGCCTGGGTGATAGCCGCGCCGACCACCAAGAAGCCTGTGGCGACGGCGAGCAGGACACCCGTGGGCACCAGGGCATCCGTCGAGTTTGAGGCATTCTGCAGGTGGGTGAGCATGATGTTGACGGGGGAAACGCCTTTGCCCAGCAGCACGGCCAGGAGGAGCCCCAGGGCGAGGACGAGCGCGTAGCCCTGCCGTCGGAACACCAGCCGTGAGCAGACCAGTCCGATGGATATGCCGGTGAAAGCGCAGGTGAGTTGGGCCTCGGTCCCCAGCGCCAGGTCCGCAAGGCCGGGTGTGTGGGCTCCGAACATCAGCGGCAGCACCAGACCGGCAGCCGTCAGCAGCAGGCACCACACGGCCGCCGTCCCGACCGTCGCGAGCAGAACGCGTAGATGGCTGCCGGTGCTGACGACGACGATCGAGCGGTGCGCCTGATCCTCGGGACCGATCAGTGCCATGGTCAGCCAGACCGAGCACAGCAGCATGACTCCGGCCACCGAGGCGTAGGTCGCGGTGAGCGGGCCGGTGTCGCTGCCGGTCAGCACGGCTACCAGACCGAGGAACAGCAGCAGCGGGGCGAGGTAGCGCTGGGAGAGCAGCAGCACCGTGCACATGTAGCCGACCAGGGCGATCACAGGGCGGTCCTCCTCGCATCGAACCGGGAATCGTGTTCACCCACGGCCCCGGTGAGGCCCGCCACCGACCACCGGTGCTGCAGCGCCGTCAGCAGTACGGCGTCCGAGTGCTCCCGCGCCACCCGCAGGACGACCTCCCCGCCGCGCCAGGCGGAGTCCACCACACCCGGCAGTGTGGCCCAGTTCACCTCGACCGGCATGACGCCAGTGGGCGGCGCGGTCAGGACCAGCTCGGCCGTCGCGGGGCGGCTCCCGGCGTGCCGGCCGTCGTGCAAGGTGACCCGGCCGTCGCTGATGGCGTAGGCGCCGCTGGCGTGCGTCTCGGTGATCGCCTCGCGGTGGTCGGTGAAGACCACCGCCCCGCCCCGTGCGACCCTTTCATCGATGATCTCGGCGAGGACCCCGTGGGCCGAGGCGTCCAGACCTGACCAGGGCTCGTCGAGGACCAGCAGGTCGGGCCGGACGGGCAGGGCCTGGGCCAGCGCCACCTTCTGCGCGTTGCCCTTCGACAGCGTGCGCAACGACGCGTGCCGCCCACCCACCAGGGACAGCCGCTCCAGCAGGTGATGGCCCCGGGCACGGGCGGCGAAGGCCGACAGGCCACGGACACGCCCCATGTGGGTCAGATAAGAGCTCATCTCATTTGGTGAGTCTGCGGTAGCAGATGAGGGTGCAGGCGATGCTGGTGAAGGCGAGGAAGTGGTCGGCCTTGCGCTCGTAG
>NZ_JBIBZI010000033.1:0-14760 GCF_043084105.1 Streptomyces sp. NPDC014676
ACAACGCCTGCCGGTCCGGCACCCGCGGCCGGCCCGCCACCAGCTTCGGCCCCGGCTCGGGCAGCAACGGCTCGATGAGCGACCACAGTTCGTCCAACACGATCCACGGCCGCGACTGACGCTTCCCCACGCCCCGACCAACGAGCAGACCAGCGGACGGTTACTTGATCAACAACTTCTGTTAGGAACTCTAAGGGACATCAAAGACCGTACTTGTGGCCCGCGTTGGTACGTCCTGAAACTGAGGCTATGTCAAACAAGGAGGCACCCGCACCGGTGCGAGCAATCGAAGAGACGGAGCATACGGAGTCTTCGGCCGCCCCGTCCAGGCGGCGGTGGCTGGTGCTGGCCGTGGTGTCGGGCAGCCTGCTGCTGTGCGGTATCGACCTCACCGTGCTGCACGTCGCTGTGCCCAGCATGAGCCGGGAGCTCGAGCCCTCTCCCGCCGGGCTGCTGTGGATCGTCGACGTCTACTCGCTCACGCTCGCGGCCCTGCTCGTGACCTGCGGCACCCTCGGCGACCGGATCGGCCGGCGCCGCATGGTGCTCAGCGGCTTTGTCACCTTCGGCCTCGCCTCGGCAGCAGCCGCCTTCTCGACATCGACGGCGCAACTCATCGCCGCGCGCGCCGCGCTCGGAGTCGGCGCGGCGATGATCATGGCATCCACGGTGGCGATCATCAGGGTCGTCTTCACCGACGACCGCGAACGGGCCGTCGCCATCGGCATCTGGACAGCCGCCCACAGCGTCGGCGCCACGATCGGTCCGCTGGTCGGCGGTCTGGTCACCGCGAAGTGGGGCTGGGGCGCGGTCTTCCTGATCAACGTCCCCGTCATCGTCGTCATCCTGGCTGTCGGCGCCCGGGTCATCCCCGAGTCCCAAAACCCCGTTCTCCGCCGCTGGGACCTGGCCAGTGTGGCGCTGTCCGTCACCGGCCTGGCCGGCGTCGTCTACGCGCTCAAGCAGGCCGGCGAACACGCCGGAGTGAACGGCGTCATCGTCACCACTGCCGTCGTCGGAAGCGTTCTGCTCTACCTCTTCGTGCGCCGCCAGCGGCGCATCGCCGAGCCGCTGCTGGACTTCTCCCTCTTCCATGAACGCCGCTTCACCACCGCCACCTTGTGCGTCATCGGCTGCTTCGGCTCTTACGTCGCCCTGCTGTTCTTCCTCACCCAGTGGCTCCAGCAGGTGGGCGAGTACTCGCCGCTGCGCGCCGGACTGGCACTGATGCCACTGGCCGGCGCCAACGCCATCGGCGCTGTCACAGCGCCCTGGGCCGCGAACCGGTGGGGCAACCGGTGGGCGCTCACCGGGGCGCTCGCCCTCTTCGCCACCGCCCTCGCCACCATGGCCGCCGTCGGCGACACCGCCCACTACGGGGTCCTGCTCGTGCCGTTACTGGGCGCGGGATACGGCGCCGGCATCGTGATGACCCTGGGTGCCGACACCATCATGAGCGCCGCACAGCCGGAACGCTCCGGGGAGGCGGCCGCCATCCAGGAGACGTCCTTCGAACTCGGCGCTGGCCTCGGCGTCGCCGTCCTCGGCACCGTCCTGACGGCCGTGTACCGAACCGGCCTGCCCCAGGTACCGGGGCTCGGCCCGGACGGGCAGGCGACGGCCGAGGAATCGTTCGCGCACGCCGAGGACCTCACGGCCAACCTTCCACCCGAAACCGCCCAGACACTACTGCGCGCGGCACAACAGGGCTACGACCACGGCTTCACCACCGTGCTGACCCTCGCCGCCATCGGCCTGGTCGTCACCGCCGCAATGGCGGCCGTCCTGCTGCGCCCGCCGAAGACGAGGTGACGGGTCCGCATCAGAACTGCACTGCCCGCGTGTTCCGCTGCACAGCATGAACGGCGACGATGAGCAGCTGCTGCGCGGCCGTGTACAGCCACCCCCACGACGATGCCACCCGGGCCCACGCCCCAGAACCTATGCCGAACTCATCGGTGGGCCGTTGGACAGTCAACAGCTCGACATCACCAACTGGAGGCCGGAGGAGATCGACGACGGTGTCTCCCTCCTCACGGAACTCGGGCAGTTCGGCCCCGGCGGGCGGGTGCTGTACGACCCGCGCCCCGGCGATCCGGCCCGCTGGGACTGGGGCGGCGACAGTCCCTGATCACCCCACCTGGCCTCCACGGCTGGAAGTGGCCACCTTGCTGGTACTGATGCGGCCAGTGTTGGAGGAAACGCCCCACCGGGCCCGATCCTCTGGCACGTTCGAACGCGTGGATCAAGGGTGGGCAGCGGTTATCTCAGGCATCGCCGGGCTTGCTGGCGCGGTCATTGGCGCTCGCGCCGGCGGGCGTGCCGCAGTACGGGGAGCCCGGATCGGCGCAGAGGTGAACGCGGCCGCCGTACGGGCACAGGTCCGCGATCAAGCCGACCTGGCCCAACAGCAGTGGGTCCGCCAGGAACGGCAGAAAGCATGTCTGCAAGTGATGGACATGTACGCCGTCTTCAACGCCGAATCCGTCCGGCGGCGTGAACAGCTGGAAGCGGTCATGGTGCTGGATGAGGCATCGCTGCAGTCCTACGCGGACGCCTCGAACAACCTCATCGTCGCGTGCAGCCACTTGGCACTCCTGGGGCCCGACTCCGTCCAGATCGCGGGTGGTGTTCTGCGCCGCAGGACGGAGCGATTCGTGAGCACGCTCCGGTTCGTGAACGAGGAACTGGCTGAACTGGCTGAACAGCCAGCAGACGGACTACACCAAAGCTGGGTGGAGATGCTGGCTGAGGACGGTAACGAGATGAAGCTCGCCTACAAGGAGTTCATGCGCGTCAGCCAGGCCGTTCTCGTATCCGGCTGATCGTCGAACGAGGCCTTGGGTAGGTGCTGTCACATTATTGGGTGCGTGGGTCTTTGGCGGCGCGTCGGGGCGTGGTGGGGGCCGGGTTCCGGGTTGGTGTTCAGGCCTTGGCGGGCTGGTCGGCGGCGTCGGTGATCTGGTCCCGGATGGCGAAGCGGATGGTCATCTCGGCGTGGTAGTCGGGGGCGGTCATCAGGTGGCGGCGGGGGCGGAAGTGGGGTGGGATGCCGCTGAACGCGGCCAGGAACCGCTGGGTTCCGCCGACGCTGCGGAAGTCTTTCATGGCGCGTTCGCGCCGCCGGGTGGGCTGGTGGCTGTTCTCGGCCCGGTTGTTCAGGCCTTTGTGCGGGCGGTGCTCGACCGAGGGCATGACCTCGCGGTGGGCCGTTCGGTGGGAGCGCAGCTTGTCGGTGACGATCACCCGGGGCACCGTGCGGATCGTCTTCAGCGGGCGGCGGAAGAAACGCTGGGCCGCGGCCTTGTCCCGCCGGTTCTGCACGAGGATGTCAAGAACGGCGCCGTCGGCGTCCACGGCCCGCCACAGATACTTCAACTCACCGTTGATTTTCACGAAGACCTCGTCCAGGTGCCGCTTGTCGCCCGGCCGGGGCCGTCGGCGGCGCAGGCCGTTCGCGTAGATCTGCCCGAACTTCGCGCACCAGCGCCGGACCGTCTCGTGAGAGACGAGCACACCGCGCTCGAACATGAGCTCCTCGACCTCGCGGAAGCTGAGCGGGAAACGGAAGTACAGCCACACGCAGTGCGCGATCACCCCGACCGGGTACCGGTGCCCCTTGTACGACGGCGACGCGGACGACACGAGCGAACCCCTCCCCGGCACAACCAACCCCAAGATCATCCCAGGCCGGTCAGCCAACGTGACAACGCCGTTCTGTGTGTCTCGCGGGTGGTGCTACTTGTTGCGGACCTTACTCACCAGGAACGCCACCCCGACGATGACCACCAGGGCGATAGCGATGATCCAGAAGGGCGGAGTGCCCTCCCCGGCGCCCTTGGCCAGGAACTGGCCGTATGACATCAGTCCTCCCATCCGTTCATTAGCCTTTGTCGGTTTCTAATTCAGAACGTTGGTTGCAGCCTTCTCTCCCAGTTCGCCGGCGCCGTATCCGATGCCGAAGCAGGTAGCGCCAACAGCCAACCCACCTACGCCCGCGGTGGGGGCGCTGACGGCGACGGCGACCGCGCCACACGCGGTCTCGGCGGCGCCTGCCGCCAGGCCGATGCCCGTGGCCAAGGCGTCCTTATAGTTGCCCTCGTCCAGGTCCTTGGCGATGGAGCCGATGTCGTACATGTCGAAGCCCTTGCCGACCACGTCGAAGAAGGCAAGCCCGGTCGGGTCGATGCGGTTGACGGGGTCGCCCTCGGCGTAGAGGTAGGGGTTCTTCTCCTGGCCCGAGGGGTCGGGCTGGGTGAAGCGGCCGATGTTGGCGTCGTAGTACCGGGCCTGGAAGCGGTAGAGGCCGGTGGGGTCCTGGTAGCCGCCGGCGAAGCGGTAGGGCCGGGCGACCGGTTCCGAGGACTGGGACAGGATGCGCACCCCGCGCGGGCTGTAGGCGTAGGTGTTGACCTTGTTGCCGTCACCGTCCGCCAGGGCGACCACGCTGCCGATGGCGTCCGTGAGGTAGTAGTACGTCTTGCCTCCGGTCGTCATGGAGTTCAAGGTGCCCCCGGGTTCGCGGTTGAAGCCCATGTCCACACCGGCGGTCGTCTTCGCCGACAGACCCAGCGGGCCGTTGTGGAAGTAGGTGTCGCCGAGCTTGATGCGTTCGCTCTGGTCGGTCGAGCCGTACTGACCCGCGTACGTCTTCGCGGCGACCGTGATCGACGCCATCTGGGAGTGGTCGGTCCACTTCTCGCCGGTTCGGGCGTAGTCGTCCGTGGAGGCACCGGCCGTCTCGTTGCCGATGGCGTCGTAGGACCAAGGGCCGCGGCGTTGTCACGTTGGCTGACCGGCCTGGGATGGTCTTGTGGTTGGTCGTGCTGGGGAGGGGTTCGCTCGTGTCGTCCACGCCGCCGTCGTACAAGGGGCACCGGTACCCGGTGGAAATCATCTCCCACTGCGTGCGGCTGTACTTCCGCTTCCCGCTCAGCTTCCGCGAGGTCGAGGAACTGATGCTCGAGCGCGGCGTGCTCGTCTCCCACGAGACGATCCGCCGCTGGTGTGCGAAGTTCGGGCAGGCCCACGCCAACGGCCTGCGCCGCCGTCGGCACCGGCCCGGCGACAAGTGGCACCTGGACGAGGTCTTCATCAAGATCAACGGTGAGCAGAAGTACCTGTGGCGGGCCGTCGGCGCCGACGGCAACGTGCTCGACATCCTGGTCCAGAGCCGAAGGGACAAGGCTGCGGCCAGGCGCTTCTTCCGTCGGCTCCTCAAAGAGACCGGGGCCGTGCCGCGGGTGATCGTCACGGACAAGCTCCGCTCCTACGGCGCGGCCCATCGCGAGGTGATGCCCTCCGTCGAGCACCGCTCCCACAAGGGTCTCAACAACCGGGCCGAGAACAGCCACCAGCCCACCCGGCGGCGCGAACGCGCCATGAAAGGCTTCCGCTCCGTCGGCGGAACCCAGCGGTTCCTGGCCGCGTTCAGCGGCATCTCGCCCCACTTCCGATCCCGCCGCCACCTGATGACCGCCCCCGACTACCGCGCCGAGATGACCACCTGCTTCGCCATCTGGGACCAGGTCACCGGCGTCGCCGGCCTGCCCACCGCGGCCTGAGCACGAAAGCCGGAACCCGGCCTCACCGGGCCCGACACACCGTCAGGCACTCACACCCTCAACAACGTGAGAGCGCCCCCCTACGCCCGAAGAGGCCTCGTGCGCAGGGCATCCCGCTTTCCTGCCTGGAAGAGCACAGCGGGCTCTTGTGCTGAGGAACCACACCGACTTCTCGGTCTCGTGTGGCATTAACGCTCTGATTCGGCTCCACTTTCCGGCTTGAGTTGGCTCCACCCCTGGGGGCGTACGGGAGCGTTCGGGGGTTGTTCCGGTCTGATCTGGCCCCACCCGGGTGGCGGGTGGTGGGGCGGTCGTGGTGGGCCACCGTGTGGGGGCGATGCCGGATGGGGTTGTCGAGGGAAGAGCTGTTCCTGCGGATCCGCCGTGACTCGTGGCAGGAGGGGCTGTCGATGCGGGCGCTGGCCCGTAAGTACGGGGTACATCGTCGGCTGGTACGGGAGGCTCTGGCGTCGCCGGTGCCCAGGCCGCGGAAGACCCCGGTGCGACCCTCGCCCAGGTTGGATCCGTTCAAGAAGACGATCGATGAGTGGCTGCTGGGGGATCTGGAGGCGCCGCCGAAGCAGCGGCACACGGTCAAGCGGATCCTGAACCGGCTGCGGCAGGAGTGCGGGGCGGAGATCGCCTACGCGACGGTCTGGGACTACGTGTCCCGTCGACGCCGGGAGATCGCCGAGGCTGCGGGTGCGGCGCCGACGGCGGGGTTCGTGATCCGCCACAACCAGCCGGGCATGGACGCCGAGGTCGACTTCGGCGAGGCGTGGGTGGACCTGGCGGGTGAGCGGACGAAGTGCTTCGTCTTCGCCCTGCGTCTGGCCTACTCGGGCAAGGCGGTGCACCGCATCACCACGTCCTGCGGCCAGGAGGCTTTCCTAGACGGCCACGTTCACGCCTTCCGCACGCTGGGCGGTGTTCCGGGCGGGCAGATCCGTTACGACAATCTCTCGCCGGCGGTCTCCCGAGTGATCCACAAGAGCCGGTCTCGGGAGGAGCACCCCAGGTGGACGGAGTTCCGCCAGCACTTCGGGGTCACCCCTTTCTACTGCGAGCCGGGGCTCCGCGGCGCCCATGAGAAGGGTGGAGTGGAGGGGCAGGTCGGCTACTTCCGTCGCAACTACCTCACGCCCGTGCCTCGGGTGGGTTCTCTGGATGAGCTGAACGCGTCCTTCGCCGAGTTTGAGCGGGCGGAGGAAGGCCGGCGGATCGGGATGCGGATTCGCACGATCGGCCAGGACTTCACCCGCGAGTCCGTGCTGCTGATGCCGCTGCCGCGGGACTCCTTCGAGACCGGCGTCGTGTTCACTCCGCGGGTGGACCGCTATGGGATGGTCGCGGTGCGGGTCTGCCGCTACTCGGTTCCGGCGCGGTTCATCGGCCGCACCGTCCGGGTCGTGCTCCGCTCCAGCGACCTGGTCGTCTTCCACGGCCGCACCGAGATCGCCCGCCACCCCCGCCTGACGGCGAAGGGCGCCGAGCGGGTGGTCCTGGACCACTTCCTCGAAGTCCTGCTGGCCAAGCCCGGCGCCATGGCCGGCTCCGAGGCCCTGGACCAGGCCCGCCGAGAGGGCACGTTCACGGCCGCTCATGAAGCGTTCTGGGCTGCGGCAAAGAAGGCCGAAGGCGACACCGAGGGCACCAAGCAGCTGGTCCACGTGCTCCTGCTGCACCGGCACCTCGAACACCGCGACGTGATCGCCGGAATCCAGTCCGCCCTTGCGGCCGGCGCCCACGCCGCCGACATCGTCGCCCTCGAAGCCCGCAAGGCCGCTCAAACCGATGGCCGTTCCCCCACCGTGACGGTCACCGGGCCGACACCGACTCTGCCCGGGCCGAAGCCCAGCGAAGTGGTCAGCCTGAACGCCCGCCGGGCCGTCCGCCTCCCCACCGACCAGCGCCCCCTGCCCTCTCTCGACCGCTGGGACCAGCTGCTGAACCGTTCCAGGAAGGACGCGCCATGACCGGCCTGCACCACAACCTGACCGAGACCGCCTCCGACGCGGCGATCGACACCGCCTGCCGGGTCCTGCGGCTGCCCACCATGCGAGCCCAGTTCCCCGACCTTGTCACCCGCGCCGAACGCGAACAGCTCTCCTACCGAGGGTTCCTGGCCGAGCTGCTGATGTCCGAGTGCGAGGACCGCGACCGGCGACGCTCGGAGCGGCGTATCCGGGCAGCCGGCTTCCCCCGCCAGAAATGGCTCTCCGACTTCGACTACAACGCCAACCCCAACGTCGTCCCCGCGGTGGTCAACAACCTCGCCACCTGCGACTGGGTCAAAAAGGGCGAGCCGCTCTGCCTGATCGGGGACTCCGGCACAGGCAAGTCCCACCTGCTGATCGGCCTCGGGACGGCCGCGGCCATGGCCGGCTGCCGCGTCCGCTATGCCCTGGCCGCCAAGCTCGTCAACGAGCTCGTCGAGGCCGCCGACGAGAAGCAGCTGTCCAAGACGATCGCCCGCTACGGGCGTGTCGATCTTCTGTGCATTGATGAGCTGGGATATCTCGAGCTCGACCGACGGGGCGCCGAGATGCTGTTCCAGGTTCTGACCGAGAGGGAGGAAAAGAACAGCGTGGCCATCGCCTCGAACGAGTCGTTCGGCGGCTGGACCAAGACCTTCACCGACCCGAGGCTCTGCGCGGCCATCGTCGACCGCCTGACCTTCAACGGCACCATCATCGAGACCGGCACCGAGTCCTACCGACTCGCCCAGACCAAAGCCAAGCAGCAGCGAGCCTAGTGATCGCCTGGAAACCACTGCGGCCCTGGCAGGCGGAGGAGCGCGCGCCTGGAGGCACCTGACGGGCTGCTGGTCGGCCATTGACATGATGGGCTGCGGCAAGATTTCAGCTGCCACAAGGGGGCGACGATGACGTTCAAGGCCGAAGCCGATTCCGGAGTCGCCGATCGGGATGAGTGGTCCTACGCGCCAGCAATCGGCGTCGGACCGCTCCGGTTCGGGATGACCGTCGACGAAGTGGTCGAGGCGTTTCAGGTTCTCGGCCAGACGAAGGTCAGCGATTGCCCGGGCGTCCACGCGATCTTCTCGCCCACGTGGAAGATCGAGGTCCATCGCCGCGGGGTGGCCTCTTCACTGCCTGCCGTCACGGCCTACGTGAGCCAAGCCGCGGGGCTGTTCTGCATCGCAGCCGACGCCGTCCATGGTCCCCAGGTCGGGCACGATGGAATCCCGTTGGTCGGAAGGGACCTGTCGGAACTGGAGAGTGACGAAATCGCGCATGCCGAGGCAGCGGGCGGGCACTTTCGCTACACGCCCGAGGGCTATGCAGGACCGGATGATCCCGGGGTCGTCATGCGCGGGCAACGCGTCGGGCAGGTCCTGCGATCGCGTCCGCTGTTCATGGTGACGCGCGACGGCGCGAATACCGAATGGGACTCGATGCCTTCCGAGGAGTACCACCACGGTCAGTCATGACCTGACCTGGTGTGACTTGTGACGAGCGGTGAAGGAGATCGCCGACCCGTCGTCGGCTGGGGCCACGCGAGACCGGAAGCCGGGGCCGTGGCAGGCCGGAAAGCAGACCCCCAGCCACGACGACATGGAGCCACCTGAGGCCGGAAAAGTGGGGCCAGATCAGACCGTCAACGCCACTCGTGGGAGGCGGGGATTGTCTGATGCCCCATTGTGATTCGCGGGTGTACAACCTCGTGTGGGTGCCGGCTGTCTGTAAGGCGCTGGAGGGATGAGCCTCCGGTGTCTTTCCGTACAGATTGGGGACCAGGTGGGGAAGCAGGTCTGGAGAGTCGTCGTGGCCGGTGGTGCGGCGGCGGCGTTCACGGCCGTGGCCGCGGTGCCGGCCGGGGCGGCCGAGGGAGGGGTCTCGTTCAGCCGTGTCCAGGTGAACGGCGGCAAGCCGATTGTGATCGGGGTGTCGGGGGAGGTCGCGGTGCCCGCCTCCTTCCGGATGACGACCACGCACAAGTGGAAGTGGCCGGCGGTGTTCCTGTACCGCAAGGGGGCCGACCGGCTGTGGCACGCCATCGAGACGAGCGACTGCGTCAAGGTGAAGTCGGGCGTCTGCGACTTCAACGAGACGATGTACTTCGACCCGAGCGTGTGGGACATGCACAACAGCGAGGCCGGGGCCTGGAAGGTCGGGGCCGAGGTGTACTTCAAGGGCGGCGGCGGGGACGTCGACGACAAGGGTCTGACGGTCCACGTCAAGCGCAACTCCCGCCTCACTGTCAACGCCTCGCCCGAACCCGTGGCCAAGGGCAAGACCATCACCGTGACCGGAAAGGTCACACGGGCCAACTGGGAGACCAGGAAGTACGCCTCCTACGGAGGCCGCCAGGTGAGCCTGCAGTTCAAGCCCGCCGGCACCACCTCCTACACCACGGTGAAGAAGGTGTACTCGAACGGCTCGGGCAACCTCAAGACGACCGTGAAGGCCTCCAAGACGGGTACGTGGCGCTGGCTGTACAACGGAAACACCACCACCGGACCGTCGAAGTCGTCCGGGGACCACGTCGTGGTGAAGTGATGTCCGCGGTGCCGGCGGGCCGGTGGGCGCCGCGCCGGCGGTAACGGCTGCGACGGTCCAGGCGTCGGGTCCGCCGCGCTCGGGCGGACCCGACGCCTTGCGTCCGGGCCGGCCGCAAGCGTATGTGCACGGGCCTCGGCGCACCGTGAGCCGGTACGCCGTACGGACCATGAGGCCGGTCACCGCTCTGGTGGGCAGGCCCGAATCTCGACGAAGCGGCGACGACCACGGTCTTCAAGGCCGTCCCCGCCGCACAGGGCCGGACGTGCTCGGCGTCGCGGGTGTACTGGCGGAACCGGGCTGGTGAGTTCGGACGACCGCGGAATCGACCGACCCAGCCACTCGATGTCGTCCGCCACGTCCGCCTTCGCCCGCGCGGCCCGCAGCATCCGGTCGAACGTCCCGTCCGCTGCCCACCTCCGTAGACGCGTCCCAGCACAGGCTGTACGAGACGCAGCCGAGAGACCGCCAGCCAGGATCTGCCGGATGACCTGTGGCACGCCCTGTCGCACAGGAACGAACATGCCTGCCTTCGCAGATCACGCGTCGGGTTGCTGCGGCAGGTCCAGGTAGCAGCGCAGCCGTACACCCGGTTCGCCCGGCTCGTGGATCGTGCGGTCCGCTACGGCGACCGCGTACCGCGTGGCGAACAGCTCCTGGATTGCGAATGCGGTCTCGTCGTCGGCGGCCGCGACTTCTCTGAACTAGGGCCTGTGGTGAAAGTCCTGGTCGCGTGAGGTCTGGCGTCCGTTGGGCGTCGTTGTCAGTGGTGCGGTGCATGATCGGCGCGTCAGTTTTCGCGGAGTTAGGGAAGTGCCGTGTTGATCACAAACCAGCAGGTAGCGGGACACGAGTTCCTGCGGCCGATGTACGACGACTCGTACTTCCCTGATCACGTGGTCGACCAGGGGAAGGCGATCCTCCTGCGGCTGTGCGAGCGCATTGAGGTCGAGCAGCTGTCGGACCTGGAGAGCTTGTACGTACTCACCCAGGCTGCGACGGAGGAGTTCAACCTGCTGGACAGGGCGTTCGTAGCGGCCGGGAGCGGGATCGAGACGGTCGCGCGGGAGTGGATCTGTGACGAGTTCTGCTTCGTCGCGTCGGCATACGGGTTCACGGACGCGGATGCAGAGGTGCTAACCGCCGGCCGGGACTGGTGAACGAGGATGGTAAGGCCACCTCCGGTCAAAGCCATCCGTTGAGAGCTGCGATCAGCACGGTTGCCTCGTAGCGGACGGCGAGCTTGTCGTATCGCGTCGCGACGGCGCGATGCCTCTTGAGGCGGTTGATCCCACATTCGACCGCATGGCGCTCGCGGTAGTCAGCACGGTCGAAATGCGGCGGCCGGCCGCCGCGGGAGCCGAGCTTTTTGCGGTTGCGCGCTTGGTCAACCTTGTCCGGGATAGTGCAGCGGATCCTGCGTCGGCGCAGGTAGGCGCGGTTCTTGCGGGAGGCGTACGCCTTGTCAGCACGCACCCGATCGGGGCGAACGCGTGGCCGGCCCGGCCCAATGCGGGGCACGCAAACCTTCTCCAGCACAGGTTCGAACTGCGGCGAGTCTCCACGCTGCCCTGCCGTCACCACGATCGACATGGGCTTCTGACCCTGCTCAACTGCCAGGTGCAGCTTGGTTGTGAACCCGCCGCGCGACCTTCCCAGCCCGTGATCACGGGGCTCGGTGAACATGCCGCCCGGTGGTTCCTTCTGCAGGTCGCCTTGCTTGCGAGCCCCGGCCGCATGCTGATGGGCGCGGCACACCGTGGAGTCGACGCTCAGGTCCCATGTGATCGCGCCCTTTGCATCTGCCAGGGACTGGAGCCGAGTGAGGATCCGCTGCCAGGTGCCGGAACAGGTCGTAGACCCGGCTCCACGGTCCGTACTCGACGGGGACGTCCCGCCATGGAACACCGGTCCGGACACGGAACCGTATGCCGTCGATCAACCGCCGCCGAGGCCAGACGGGCGGCCGCCCCGCCCTGGCACCCTTCGGCAACAACGGCTCCAGCGACGCCCACTGCGTGTCTGTGAGATCTCCCCGACCCATGAACCGTGATCATTCACAGCCCAAGATCCACTTTCGATACACGGCCTAGGCCCGCTTGTTCGCGCGCGGGCGGCGGACCTGGAGCTCAGTGCCGTCGATCCGCAGGGTCACGCCTGCCGCGCTGGCGTAGGCGAAGGCGTCGGCCAGGGTGTCAATGAGTGGGCAGCCGCACACCTGGCCCGGTGCCAGTCCTAAACCTGTTGACGGGCGCGCCGCCCAGTCCCGACGATCAGGCGCGTGTCTGCCGCCCTGGCGCCTCTGCGCCACCGCCCGTTCCGTCACCTCTTCATCGGTACGACGGCCGACCTGCTCGGCAACGGGGTCGCGCCGATCGCCCTGGCCTTCGCCGTGCAGAAGCGGCATGGAGCTCCTTGTGTGAAGGAACAGGCAACCGTCAGCTCACAGGCCGGGTCAGAGTGGCCATGAACTTGTATCGGGAGCCGCGGCAGACCGAGCGCACCCACTCCACGGGTGTGCCGTCCATGTCCCGCAAGTGACGGAAGAGCAGCATCATCGGCGAGCCGACATCCACGCCGAGGAGCTCGGCCTCCGCCGGTGTGGCAAGGGACGTTTCGATCGTCCCCTCGGCCTCTGCCAAGCGCACGCCGTACTGCTCGGTGAGAACGGTGTAGAGGGAGGTGTACCTGGTCAGGTCCAGCCGCAGCCCTGGGAACCGCTGTGCTGACAGGTGCGCGGACTCGATCGCCAACGGCTCCCCGCCGGCCAGTCGCAGCCGTTCGACGCGTAGGACGGAGTCACCGGTCTGAAGACCCAGTAAGCCGGCCAGTTGTTCGTCCGCGGGGATGTGGCCGATGCCGAGGATCCGCGAGGCGGGTGTGAGGCCCTGGGTCTCCATGTCCTCGGTGTAGGACGTCACGTGCAGTGACTGGTACACCTTCGGCCTGGCGACGACGAAGGTGCCCTTGCCCTGGATACGGTCCAGTCTTCCTTCGCTGACGAGCTCCTGCAGGGCCTTCCGGAGAGTGGTGCGTGAGGTCCGTAACTCGACGGCGAGCAGGCGCTCGGCCGGTATGGCCGAGCCGGGTTTCCGGCCGCCGATTATCTCTAACAGCCGCTGCTTGATGCTGTAGTACTTCGGTAATCGCTGGCCTCGGGCTGGCGCCCCTTCCAGCCACACCCCGTCGCGCATGATGACTCTCCCGCTCTCCGGCCCGCCCGGCGTCCTCTGACAAGATGCCAGGGTAGGACCCAAGGCTACTTCAGCAAGGCAGTTCAGAAACAGGCACTGACGACGATTCGGAATCGTAGGCGGCGCTCGGCGCAGGCAGAGATCGCTATGGTCAGGGCTCTCTGACGGCGCTGTTGCGGGCGGCGATCTGATCGAATGTGGGGATTCCCATGAAAACCGGTGAGTGAGCCTTTTCCATCCTCAGTTTGAACTGGCCAGATGCAGGCTGAGGACGGCTCGGACGAGGCTCGTGATCCGGGTGGTTGAGCATCGGAGCCGGCAGAGGAGCCGCCAGGACTTCAGAGTGGCGACGGCCTGCTCGACGAGTGCACGGATCTTCGCATGAGACCGGTTGACCTCCTGCTGGCCTGTGGAAAGGCTGTTCCAACGGCCGCGGTAAGGAGTGCGGACCGTGCCGTCGGCACCCTGGTAGCCCTTGTCGGCCCAGCAGTTGATGCTCGCCTTGGCGAGAGCATCGACGATGCTGTGCTCGCGTGCCGCCCGGACGTCATGGACGGCTCCGGGCAGGGCTGGTGAGGCCCACAGCAAACGGCCCTTCGGGTCGGCGATTAGCTGCACGTTCATGCCGTGCTTCTTGTGTTTGCCCGAGTAGAAGGGCCGGTCGGCGGCGATCCGGTCGATGGGCAGAAGCGCCCCGTCCAGGATCAGATACGCCTTCTTCGACGCGGCTCGTACGGCTTCGGCGAGTGTGGGTGCGAGGGCGGCCAGGAGCTCCACGGCCTCGGTGACGTAGCGGTAGGCGGTAGTGGTACCGACGCCGAAACCGGCTGCGAGCTGGGCGTAGGTGTGTCCGTTGCGGAGGTGGGCGAGGGCGAGCAGGGCTTGTCGACCCGCGCTCAGCCGCCACCATCGGGTACCAAGAGCTCGGCGACGCGCTTGCAGCCGGGCGGACAGGAAGCGAAGGGCAGAGCTGGACACGTCGATGCCCGACGGGTAAACAAGCACGCGAAGCCTCTGGTGGAGATGGTTCTCTTGGTCGAAAGCCATCTACCAGGGGCTTCACCTGCCTGTCAGCTTAACTGTCAAGCCCACCCGTCAGGCTGGAAGGGCTAGCGCGTAGGTCACAGGGAGGACGAGTTGTTACGTTGTGAGGCGGTCGGCAAACGTTACGGCGGAGGACGGTGGGTTTTCCGCGACGTGGACATGAAGGTCTCGGCCGGTGACGTTCTCGCGGTGGTGGGCAGCAATGGTTCGGGGAAGTCGACCTTGCTGAGGATCCTCGCCGGACTGTCCCAGCCCACCTCCGGAAGCGTGTCGGGCCGACCACCACACATCGGTTACGTACCGGACCGCTTCACCGCCCACGACCGCATCTCGGCGATCTCTTAGAAGTCATCTCATTTGGCTGGGTAAGCTGCCGGTCGTGGCAGGGATTGTTGAGCGGCTGGTGCCGGACGAGTTGTGGGAGTTGTTCCAGCGTGT
>NZ_JBIBZI010000034.1:0-14368 GCF_043084105.1 Streptomyces sp. NPDC014676
CGGTGAGGCGTGGGCGTACGGCGCCGACGTCGACTGGGACGCCTTCTACGCCGGCACCCGCCCCCGCCGCGTCGACCTCCCCACCTACCCCTTCCAGCGGCAGCACTACTGGCCCCGCTTCGCCGACGCCTCCGGCGACGTCACCTCCGCCGGACTGGAGTCCCCCGACCACCCTCTGCTCGGCGCCTCGGTCGAACTCGCCGGCGGCGACGGACTCGTCGCCACCGCCCGCTGGTCCCTGCGCAGCCAGCCCTGGCTCGCCGACCACGCCGTCTCCGGCACCGTCATCGTCCCCGGCACCGCCCTCGTCGAGTCCGTCATCCGCGCCGGTGACGTCCTCGGTGTCGGCAGCGTCGACGAACTGACCCTCCAGGCCCCCGTCGTCCTCCAGGAACGCGGCGAGGTCCAGGTCCAGATCGGCATCGGCGACGCCGACGACTCCGGCCGCCGCCCCGTCACCGTCCACACCCGGGCCACCGGACCCGACGGCGACACCGAGGACCTGTGGACCCTGCGCGCCCAGGGCACCCTCGCCGAACCGGGCGCCCCCGCCGTGGCGCGGCCCGAGGACTTCACCGCCTGGCCGCCGCCCCGCGCCACCGCCCTGGCCGCCGACGGCTTCTACGACCTGCTCGCCGGCCGCGGCTACGAGTACGGCCCCGTCTTCCAGGGCGTCCGCGCCACCTGGCGGCGCGGCGACGACGTCTTCGCCGAGGTCGTCCTGCCCGACCAGGTACGCGGCGACGCCGCCCGGTTCGGCATCCACCCCGCCCTCCTCGACGCCGCCCTGCACGCCGCCGGACTCGCCCCCGGCGGCGACGACCGCACCGTCGTCCCCTTCGCCTGGTCCGGCGTCTCCCTGTACGCCACCGGCGCCACCGCGCTGCGCGTACGGATCTCCCCGGCCGGCGAGGACACCGTCACCGTCCACCTGACCGACCCGAGCGGCGCGCCCGTCGCCGTCATCGACGCGCTGGCCGTCCGCGAGGTGGCCGCCGAGACCCTCGACCCGTCCGCACGGGTCGCCCGCGACTGGCTGTTCCACCTCGACTGGACCCCCCTCACGCCCGCCGCCACCCCCGCCGACGCGACCGGCTGGGCCGTCCTCGGTACCCCGGACACCCCCGTCACCGCCCCCGACGGCACCGGCACCCCGCTGCCGGCCCTCGCCGACCTCACCGCGCTCGACACCACCACCGGCCGGCTGCCCGGTACCGTCCTGCTGTTCGCCGGACAGAACGTGGCGGCCGCACCCGGCGACGACGCCCCGGCCGCCCCGGACACCGTCCTCGGCGAGGTCCTGACCACCGTCAACGACTGGCTCGCCGACGACCGCACCGCGGACGTCCCGCTCGTCGTGGTCACCCGGGGCGCCGTCGCCACCGGGTCCGGCGACCCCGCGCACGACCTGCCCGGCGCCGCCGTCTGGGGCCTGGTGCGCTCCGCGCAGTCCCAGCACCCCGGCCGCCTCGTCCTCGCCGACCTCGACGTCCACGAGGACTCCTGGCAGGCCCTGCCCGCCGCGCTCGCCACCGGTGAACCGCAGCTCGCCCTGCGCCAGGGCACCGCCCACGTGCCCCGGCTGACCCGCCCCCGCACCGCCGACGCCCTGACCGCGCCCGACGGCGCCGACGCCTGGCGCCTCGACATCCCGGTGAAGGGCTCCGTCGACCAGCTGGAACTGGTGCCCTGCCCCGAGATCACCGACGAGCCCGCCCCCGGGCACGTCCTCATCGAGGTACGGGCCGCCGGACTCAACTTCCGCGACGTCCTCAACACCCTCGGCATGTACCCCGGCCTCGCCGTCCTCCTCGGCGCCGAAGCCGCCGGCGTCGTCACCGCCACCGGCCCCGGCGTCACCGGCCTCGCCCCCGGCGACCGTGTGATGGGCCTGGTCACCGGCGGCTTCGGCACCCACGCCGTCGCCGACGCCCGCATGGTCGCCCCCGTGCCCGACGGCTGGACCTTCACCCAGGCCGCGTCCGTCCCCGTCGCCTTCCTCACCGCCTACTACGGCCTGCGCGACCTCGCCGGCCTCACCGCCGGCGAGTCCGTCCTCGTCCACGCCGCCGCCGGCGGCGTTGGCATGGCCGCCGCCCAGCTCGCCCGCCACTGGGGCGCCGAGGTCTACGGCACCGCCGGCGACCACAAGCGGCGCCTGCTGCGCGCCGAGGGCTGGGCCGACGACCACCTGGCCTCCTCCCGCACCCTCGACTTCGAGGACCGCTTCCGCGCCACCAGCGGCGGACGCGGCGTGGACGTCGTACTGAACTCGCTGGCCGGCGACTTCGTCGACGCCTCGCTGCGCCTGCTCGCCCCCGGCGGACGCCTCGTCGAAATGGGCAAGACCGACGTCCGCGACCCCGGCCAGGTCACCCTCGACCACCCCGGAGTCGCCCTCTACCAGGCGTACGAACTGCGCGAGGCCGGCGAGGACCGCATCCGGGAGATGTTCGCCGACCTCACCCGGCTCTTCGCCGACGGCTCCCTGCGCCCGCTGCCCACCGTCACCTGGGACGTGCACCACGCCCGCGACGCCTTCCGCCACATGGCGCAGGCCAAGCACTACGGCAAGATCGTCCTCACCGTGCCGCGCGCCTGGAACCCCGACGGCACCGTCCTGATCACCGGCGGCACCGGCACCATCGGTGGGATCCTCGCCCGCCACCTCGTCACCCGGCACGGCATGCGCCACCTGCTGCTCACCGGCCGCCGCGGCCCCGACGCCCCCGGCGCCGCCGAGCTGCGCGACGAACTCACCGCCCTCGGCGCCCAGGTGACCGTCGCCGCCTGCGACGCCGCCGACGCCGAACAGCTCGCCGCGACCCTCGCCGCCGTACCCGCCGCACACCCGCTCACCGCCGTGGTGCACGCGGCCGGCGCCCTCGACGACGGAGCCCTCGAACACCTCACCCCCGACCGGCTGCGCACCGTCCTCGCCCCCAAGGCCGACGCCGCCCGCCACCTGCACCGCCTCACCCGCGACCTCGACCTCGCGGACCTGGTGCTCTTCTCCGCCGGCGCCGGCGTCTTCGGCAACGCCGGACAGGCCAACTACGCCGCCGCCAACACCTACCTCGACGCCCTCGCCCACCGCCGTCGCGCCGACGGCCTGCCCACCACCTCCCTGTCCTGGGGCCTGTGGGCCGACGCCAGCGCCATGACCGGCCACCTCGACGACACCGACCTCGCCCGCGTCCGCCGCTCCGGCGTCCTGCCGCTGTCCGCGGCCGACGGCATGGCCCTGTTCGACGCCGCGCTCGCCGAACAGCGCCCGCACCTGGTACCCGTCCGCCTCGACACCGGACGGCTGCGCACCGGCGACGGCGAGATCCCGCACCTGCTGCGCGCCCTGTACCGGGGCCCGGTCCGCCGCACCGCGGAAGCGGGCGCCGCGGGCGGCACCGACGGACTGCGGCTGCGCCTGGCCGGCCTGTCCGCCGACGACCGGCTCACCCTGCTGCGCGACCTCGTCGCCACCCACGCCGCCGCCGTCCTCGGCCACACCGACCCCGACCAGTTGCACGGCGGCCGCGCCTTCCGCGACCTCGGCTTCGACTCGCTGACCGCCGTCGAACTGCGCAACCGGCTCAACGCCGCCACCGCGCTGCGACTGCCCGCCACCCTCGTCTTCGACCACCCGACCCTCGCCGAACTCGCCGCCCACCTCGACGGCGAACTCTCCGGCGGCGAGCCCGCGACCGCGCCCGCCGCCCCGGCACCCCTCCCGGCCGCCACCGGAGGGGACGAGCCGTTCGCGATCGTCGGCATGGCCTGCCGCCTCCCCGGCGGGGTGCGCTCCCCGGAGGACCTGTGGCGGCTCCTCGCCGACGGCGCCGACGTCATCGCCGAGTTCCCCGGCGACCGCGGCTGGGACCTCGACGGCCTCTACGACGCCCTGCCCGGCGACCAGGTCACCTCCCGCACCCGCGAGGGCGGCTTCCTGCACGACGCCGCCGACTTCGACGCCGACTTCTTCGGGATCTCCCCGCGCGAGGCCCTCGCCATGGACCCGCAGCAGCGGCTCCTGCTGGAGACCGCCTGGGAGACGTTCGAACGCGCCGGCATCGACCCCCGGTCGGTGCGCGGCAGCCGCACCGGCGTCTTCGCCGGCCTCTCCTCCAGCGACTACCTCAAGCGCGTCACCCACGTCCCCGACGAGATCGCCGGCTACGTCAACAACGGCAACGCCAACAGCATCGTCTCCGGCCGCGTCGCCTACACCCTCGGCCTGGAGGGCCCGGCCGTCACCGTCGACACCGCCTGCTCCTCCTCCCTCGTCGCCCTGCACATGGCGCTCCAGGCGCTGCGCCGCGGCGAGTGCACCATGGCCCTGGCCGGCGGCGTCACCGTGATGTCCTCGCCGGAGATCATCGTCGACTTCTCCCGCCAGCGCGGCCTGGCCGCCGACGGCCGCTGCAAGCCGTTCGCCGCCGCCGCCGACGGCACCGGCTTCTCGGAGGGCGTCGGCCTGATCCTCGTCGAGCGGCTCTCCGACGCCCGCCGCAACGGCCACCAGGTCCTCGCCGTCATCCGCGGCTCCGCCGTCAACCAGGACGGCGCCTCCAACGGCCTCACCGCCCCCAACGGACCCGCCCAGCAGCGCGTCATCCGCCAGGCCCTCGCCGACGCGGGCGTCGGCGCCGCCGAGGTCGACGCCGTCGAGGCGCACGGCACCGGCACCCGCCTCGGCGACCCCATCGAGGCGCAGGCCCTCCTCGCCACCTACGGCCAGGACCGCGACCCCGGACGGCCGCTGCTGCTCGGCTCCGTCAAGTCGAACATCGGCCACACCCAGGCCGCCGCGGGCGTGGCCGGCGTCATGAAGATGGTCCTCGCCCTGCGGCACGGTCTGCTGCCCAAGAGCCTGCACGTCGACGCGCCCACCCCGCACGTCGACTGGTCCGCCGGCGCCGTCAGCGTCCTCGCCGAGGCCACCGAATGGCCCGAACCGGCCACCCCCCGCCCCCTGCGCGCCGCCGTGTCCTCCTTCGGCATCAGCGGCACCAACGCCCACGTCATCCTCGAACAGGCCCCGGCCGAACCCGAGTCCGCGGACGAGACGGACGGCGGCGCCGACGACGCGCCGCAGGCCCGTGCCGACCGCCCGCTGCCCTGGATCCTGTCCGCCCGCAGCGACGCCGCCCTGCGCGGCCAGGCCCGCGCCCTGCTCGCCCACCTCGACGCGCACCCCGGCCTCGCGCCCGCCGACGTCGCCCTGTCCCTCGTGACCCGCCGGGCCACCCTGGAGAAGCGGGCCGTCGTCGTCGCCACCACCACGGGCGACTTCCGCGCCGGCCTCGCCGCCCTCGCCGACGGAACCCCCTCGCCCGCCGTGACCAGCGGCGGCCGGGGTGCCGGCCGCGACCGCAGGGCCGTCCTCGTCTTCCCCGGCCAGGGCTCCCAGTGGGCCGGCATGGGTGCCGAACTCCTCGACGCCTCACCGGTGTTCGCCGCACGGATCGCCGCCTGCGCCGACGCCCTCGCCCCGTACGTCGACTGGTCCCTCACCGACGTACTGCGCGCCGCCGACGGCGCGCCCTCCCTCGACCGGGTCGACGTCGCCCAGCCCGCCCTGTGGGCGGTGATGGTCGCGCTCGCCGAGGTGTGGCGCGCCCACGGCCTCAAGCCCGCCGCCGTCCTCGGCCACTCCCAGGGCGAGATCGCCGCCGCCGCCGTCAGCGGCGCCCTCTCCCTCGAGGACGCCGCGCGGATCGTCGCCGTGCGCAGCCTCGCCATCGCCCGCGAACTCTCCGGCCACGGCGGCATGGCGGCCGTCACCGCCCCGCACGACGAGGTCGCCGCGCTCGTCGCCGACCTGCCCGGCGTGTCGGTCGCCGCCGTCAACGGCCCCTCCTCCGTGGTGGTCTCCGGCGACACCGACGGCCTCGACACGCTCCTCGCCGCCTGCGCGGAGCGGAACGTGCGCGCCCGCCGCATCCCCGTCGACTACGCCTCCCACTCCGCGTACGTCGACCGGCTCGCCGAGAGCCTCCCCGCCGCCCTGGACGGCATCGAACCCCGCGACGGCGACATCCCGTTCTTCTCCACCGTCACCGCCGACTGGCTGCCCGGCACCGCCCTCGACGCCCCCTACTGGCACCGCAACCTGCGCGGCACCGTCCGCCTGGAGGAGTCCCTGCGCGCCCTCCTCGACCAGGGCCACGACGTGTTCGTCGAGTGCAGCCCCCACCCGGTGCTCACCGCCGGCATCGAGGACACCGTCACCGCCGCCGGCGCCGACGCGGTCGCCCTCGGCTCCCTGCGCCGCGACGACGGCGGCACCGACCGGGTGCTGACCGCGCTGGCCGCCGCCCACGTCGCCGGCGTCCCCGTCGACTGGCGGCCCGCCGTCGCCCACGGCCGCCCCGTGGACCTGCCCACCTACGCCTTCCAGCGCGAGCGGTACTGGCTGGAGGCGACCGGCGCCCAGGCGGACCCGACCGGACTCGACACGGTCGTACGGCTCGCCGACGGCGGCGCCGTCCTCGGTGGCGGACTGTCGCTGACCGCCCAGCCCTGGCTGGACGCCCACCGCGTGCACGGCACCGCCGTCGTCCCCGCCACCGCCCTGCTCGACTGGGCGGTACGGGCCGGCGACGAGACCGGCAGCCCGACCGTCACCACCCTCGACGAACACACCCCGGTCACCGTCCCCGAACGGGGCCGCGTCGACCTCCAGATCACCGTCTCCGCCCCCGAGGGCACCGGCGACGACCCGGACCGGCGCACCCTCACCGTCCACTCCCGCGTCCCCGACGCGGACGGCACCGACGTGCCCTGGACCCTGAACGCCACCGGCACCCTCACCGCCGGCGACCCGGCGCCCGCCCCGGCCGGCCCCGACACCTGGCCGCCCGCCGGCGCCCGCCCCGCCGACCCCGACCGGGCGCACGACCGCCTCGACGGCAGCGGCCTGGACACCGGCACCGCATTCCGCACCCTGCGCGCGGTGTGGCGGCACGGCACCGACCTCCTCGCCGACGTGGAACTCCCCGAGGACGCCCGCGCCGAGGCCGGCCGGTTCCGCCTCCACCCGGCGCTGCTCCAGACGGCCCTCGCCCTGGCCGCCACCCCCGAGCACGCCACCGCACCCGCACTGCCGCACAACTGGCAGGACGTCACCACGTACGCCACCGGCGCCACCCGGCTGCGCCTGCGGCTGACCGGCGACGGCGACACCTGGACGGTCCACGCCCACGACGGCACCGGAGCCCCCGTCCTCACCGCCACCGCCGCCACCCGCCCGGCCACCCCCGACCGGCTCCCGGCCGCCACCGCCCCCGACGCCCTGCACCGCGTCGAGTGGACCCCGTGGACCGGCGACACCGACCCGGCCGACCTCACCGGCCCCTGGGTCGTCCTCGGCGGACACGCACGCCTCACCACCGCACTGCGGAACGCCGGCGCCACCGTCCACACCCACGCCGGCCTCGACGACCTCACCGCCGCCCTCGACAGCGGCGACACCGAACAGCCGGCCGTGGTCGTCGTCCCCCACACCCACGAAACCGGCCCCACCGCCCAGGACGTGGTGACCGCCGCCCACACCTCCGCCCACCGGGCACTGCACCTGGCCACCACCTGGCTGAGCGACCCGCGCCACACGGCCACCCGGCTCCTCGTGGTGACCGAGGGCGCCCTCGCCACCGGACCGGACGACAGCGTCCCGGCCCTCGCCGACGCCACCGTCTGGGGGCTGCTGCGCTCCGCCCAGACCGAACACCCCGGCCGCTTCCTCCTCGCCGACCTCGATCCGGCCACCGACAGCGCGGCCGACGGCACGGACCACGCCGACCCGTCGGCCACCGCCCTGATCGCCGTCGCCGCCGCCGGCCGCACCGGCGAGCACCAGTTCGCCGTACGCTCCGGCACCGTCACCGTGCCCCGCCTGGTCCGCGCCGACCGCGACGGCACCACGCCGGCGGACAGCACCCCGTGGGGCGACGACACAGCGACCGGCACCGTCCTCGTCACCGGCGGCACCGGCGTCCTCGGCACCCTCGTCGCCCGCCACCTCGTCACCCGGCACGGCGTACGCCACCTGCTGCTCACCGGCCGCCGCGGCCCCGACGCCCCCGGCGCCGCCGAGCTGCGCGACGAACTCACCGCCCTCGGCGCCCAGGTGACCGTCGCCGCCTGCGACGCCGCCGACCGCGACCAGCTCGCCGCGACCCTCGCCGCCGTACCCGCCGAACACCCCCTGACCGCCGTGGTGCACGCGGCCGGCGTCCTCGACGACGGCCTCCTCGACACCCTCACCCCCGAACGCCTCGACCACGTCCTGCGGCCCAAGGCCGACGCCGCCTGGAACCTGCACGAACTCACCCGCGACACCAAGCTCTCCGCGTTCGTGCTGTTCTCCTCCTACGCGGGCCTCGCGGGCGGCCCCGGCCAGGCCAACTACGCCGCCGCCAACGCCTTCCTCGACGCCCTCGCCCAGCACCGGCGCGCCCGCGGCCTCACCGCCGTCTCCCTCGCCTGGGGCTTCTGGGGCGACCGCAGCGACCTCACCGGCGCCCTCGACGAGGCCGACCTCGCACGGCTGGACCGGGCCGGCATCCGCCCCCTCACCGCCGACCAGGGCCTCGGCCTGCTCGACGCGGCCACCGCCCTGGACACCGCCCATCTGGTGCCCGTACGGCTCGACCCGCGCGCCCTGCGCGCCGACCAGGTGCCCCCGCTGCTGCGGGCCCTCGCCCGGCCCGCCGCCCGCCGCGCCGCCGACACCGCGACCACGGACGGACCGCAGGACTTCCGCCGCAGGCTCGCCGCCCTCAGCGGCCCCCAGCAGCAGGCCCTGCTGCACCGCACCGTCCTCGGCCACGTCGCCGCCGTCCTCGGCCACGCCTCCGCCGAGGCACTGGACTCCGGGCGCGGCTTCCTCGACCTCGGCATGTCCTCCCTGACCGCGGTCGAACTCCGCAACCGCCTCAACGCGGAGACGGGCCTGACCCTGCCCACCACCCTCATCTTCGACCACCCGGACCCGGCCGCCCTCGTCCGCCACCTGCGGGACGAACTCGGCACCGGCCCCGCCGGATCCGACGACGCGGACCAGCCCGTCTTCGCCGAACTGGCCGACCTCGAGGCCGCCGTGAACGGCACCGAACTCGACGACCAGGACCGGGCCCGCCTGGCCAAGCGCCTCCAGGCCCTCCAGTGGAAGCTCGACGCCGCCACGGAGACCACCGGCGAGCGCGACGACACCGACCTCGACACCACCACGGACGACGAGATGTTCGACCTGATCGACAACGAACTCGGCCTCGCCTGACCCCCCCCGCCCGGCCCGGCCATCGCGTCCCTCCAGCCAGAACCAGAGGATTCCACCCCCATGGCAAGCTCCGAAGACAAGCTCCGCGACTACCTCAAGAAGGTCACCGCAGACCTGCGTCGCACCCGTCAGCGGCTGGAGTCCGTCGAGGCCGGCCAGAGCGAGCCGATCGCCGTCATCGGCATGGCCTGCCGCTTCCCCGGCGGCGTCCGCTCCCCGGAGGACCTGTGGCGGCTCGTCGCCGACGGCACCGACGCCGTCGGCCCGCTGCCCGAGGACCGCGGCTGGGACCTCGACTCCCTCTACGACCCCGACCCGGGCACCCCCGGCAAGAGCTACGTCCGCGAGGGCGGCTTCCTCGACGGCGCCGCCGACTTCGACGCCGACCTCTTCGGCATCGCTCCCCGCGAAGCCCTCGCCATGGACCCCCAGCAGCGACTCCTGCTGGAGACCGCCTGGGAGGCCGTCGAACGCGCCCGCATCAGCCCCGCCTCCCTCCGCAACACCGACACCGGCGTCTTCGTCGGCGGCGCCGACACCAACTACGGCTCCCTCGCCCGCACCACCGAGGAGACCGAGGGCCACAACCTCACCGGCGGCGCCATGAGCGTCCTGTCCGGCCGCATCTCCTACACCCTCGGCCTGGAGGGCCCGGCCGTCACCGTCGACACCGCCTGCTCCTCCTCCCTCGTCGCCCTCCACCTCGCCACCCGCGCCCTGCGCGCCGGCGAATGCTCCCTCGCCCTGGCCGGCGGCGTCGCCATGATGCCGACCACCGAACTCTTCACCGAGTTCTCCCGCCAGCGCGGCCTCGCCCCCGACGGACGCTGCAAGCCCTTCGCCGAAGCCGCCGACGGCACTGCCTGGGGCGAGGGCGTCGGCGTCCTCCTCGTCGAACGGCTCTCCGACGCCCGCCGCAACGGCCACCAGGTCCTCGCCGTCATCCGCGGCACCGCCGTCAACCAGGACGGCGCCAGCAGCCGCCTCACCGCCCCCAACGGCCCCTCCCAGCGCCGCGTCATCGAGGCCGCCCTCGCCGACGCCCGCCTCACCCCCGACCAGATCGACGCCGTCGAGGCCCACGGCACCGGAACCACCCTCGGCGACCCCATCGAGGCCCAGGCCCTCCTCGCCACCTACGGCCGGGGCCGGCCCGCCGACCGGCCGCTGCTGCTCGGCGCCGTCAAGTCGAACATCGGCCACGCCCAGGCGGCGGCCGGCGTCGCGGGCGTCATCAAGATGGTCATGGCGATGCGCCACGGCGTGCTGCCCGCCATCCTGCACGTCGACACGCCCACCACCCACGTCGACTGGACCGCCGGCGCCGTCGAACTCCTCACCGAGGCCACCGACTGGCCCACCGCCGAACACCCCCGCCGCGCCGGCGTCTCCGCCTTCGGCATCAGTGGCACCAACGCCCACGTCCTGCTGGAACAGGCCCCCCTCCTCGAGGAGGCGGAGGCATCCGACGGCACGGGCACGGAGATCCCGGCCGTCGACCCCGCCGTGACCCCGTGGCTGCTGTCCGCCCGCTCCGAGGCCGCGCTGCGCGCCCAGGCCGAACGCCTCCTCGCACACGTCAACGCCTCGGCCACCGGCCCCCGGCACGCCGACATCGCCCTCTCCCTGGCGACCAGCCGCGCCCCGCTCCCGCACCGCGCGGTGGTCCTCGCCACCGACCCCGACAGCACCGCCCAGGCCCTCACCGCCCTCGCCGCCGCCGCACCCCACCCCGCCGTCCTCGAAGGCACCGCGCAGGGCGGCTCGACCGCCTTCCTGTTCTCGGGTCAGGGGTCGCAGCGGCTCGGTATGGGCCGTGAACTGCACGCTCGTTTCCCGGTGTTCGCGGAGGCGTTCGACGCGGTGTGCGCGGGGCTGGACGAGCACCTGGACCGGCCGCTGCGCGAGGTCGTGTGGGGTGACGACGAGGAGGCGCTGAACGGGACCGCGTATACCCAGGCCGGGCTGTTCGCGGTTGAGGTGGCGTTGTTCCGGCTGGTGGAGTCGTGGGGTGTGCGGCCGGAGTTCGTGGCCGGGCATTCGATCGGTGAGGTGGCGGCCGCGCATGTGGCGGGTGTGTTCTCCCTGGCTGACGCGTGTGCGCTGGTGGCCGCTCGTGGCCGGCTGATGCAGGCGCTGCCCGCCGGTGGCGCGATGGTCGCCGTCGAGGCGACGGAGGCCGAGGTGCTGCCCCATCTGACGGGTGAGGTGTCGGTCGCGGCCGTCAACGGCCCGTCTTCGGTGGTGGTTTCGGGTGCGGAGGCCGCTGTGGAGGCGGTGGCGGAGGTGTTCCGCGGGCTGGGTCGTCGTACGTCCCGGCTGCGGGTGTCGCACGCCTTCCACTCACCGCTGATGGAACCGATGCTGGAGGAATTCCGCACGGTCGCCGAGGGGTTGTCCTACGCCGACCCGCTGCTTCCCGTCGTCTCCAACGTGACCGGCCGCATCGCCGCACCCGGTGAACTCATCACGCCCGCCTACTGGGTGACCCATGTCCGTGAGGTCGTGCGTTTCGCCGACGGAGTTCGTGCCCTGGCCGGTGAGGGTGTCACGCGGTTCGTGGAGCTGGGCCCGGACGGTGTGCTGAGCGGCATGGCCCGCGAGAGTGCCGGCGGCGAGGCGCACCTGATCCCGCTGCTGCGCAAGGACCGCGACGAGGAGACCACGGCCCTCACCGCCCTCGCACGACTCGCGGCACACGGCCAGACGGTCGACTGGGCCGCGTACTTCGCCGGAACCGGTGCCCGGCTCACCGACCTCCCCACCTACCCCTTCCAGCACCAGCGCTACTGGCCCACACCCGACGCGTCCTCCGGGGACGTCGAGTCCGCCGGCCTGCGTTCCGCCGGCCACCCCCTGCTCAGCGCGGCCGTCGAGTTCTCCGACTCCGACGGACTCCTCCTCACCACCCGCCTCTCCCTGCGCACCCACCCGTGGCTGGGCGAACACGTGGTCATGGGCAACGTCCTGCTGCCCGGCACCGCCTTCGTCGAACTCGCGGTGCGGGCCGGGGACGAGGTCGGCTGCGACCGCGTCGAGGAACTCACCCTGGCCGCCCCCCTCGTCCTCCCCGAGCAGGGCGGAGTCCAACTGCACCTCCAGGTCGGCCCGGCCGACACCGCGGGCCGCAGGGTCCTCACCGCCCGCTCCCGGCCGGAAGGCGAGGACGACCGGCCCTGGACCGAACACGCCACCGGCGTCCTCGCCCCGGGTACGGCTCCCGCTTTCGACACCGCCGCTTTCGACACCGCCGTCTGGCCGCCCGCCGACGCCGAGCCCGTCGACCTGACGGGCCTCTACGGGCGCATGGCCGAGGGCGGATACGAGTACGGCCCCCTCTTCCAGGGCCTGCGCGCCGCCTGGCGCCGGGGCGACGACGTGTTCGCCGAGGTCGCCCTCCCCGACTCCGCCGAGCGCGACGCGGCCGGCTTCGGCCTGCACCCGGCGCTGCTCGACGCGTCCGTGCAGATCTCCGCCCTCGGCGGACTCGCGCGGGGAGTCGTCCCGTTCTCCTGGGAAGGCGTCACCCTGCACGCCACCGGCGCCCGGGCCGTCCGCGTCCGCCTGACCCGGACCGGTGACGAGTCCGCGTCCGTCGCCGTCGCCGACCCCACCGGAGCGCCGGTCGCCACCATCGAGAACCTGGTGCTGCGCGCTGTCGCCTCCGGCACCGCCGTCGACACCACGACCCGGGACGCCCTGTTCCACGTGGCCTGGACCCCGGTCACCGCTCCCGAGACGACCGGTGATGCCGGGGACACCCCTTCCACGGCCGTCCTCGGCACCACCGACGACCTCCTCGCCGCCCTGACCGGGCCCCGCCATGCCGACTTCGACGCGCTGATGGAGAACGGCGATGTGCCGGCCACGGTGTTCGCCGTCGTACCGCACCCCGGCTCGCAGAAGACCGGCGCGGTGGACTCCGTGCACGGTGCGGCCGCATGGGCGCTGGAGCTGGTGCGGGCGTGGCTGGCGGAGCAGCGGTGCGCGCAGTCGCGTCTGGTGTTCGTGACGCGGGGAGTGCTTGAAGGCGGTGACCTGGCCGGATCCGGCGTGTGGGGTCTGGTGAGGTCGGCTGTCTCGGAGTATCCGGGGCGGTTCGGTCTGCTGGACGTCGAGCCGACGGTGGTGCTGTCGGCTGAGCTGCTGGAGGCCGCCCTGGCCGTGGGTGAGGCCGAGGCCGAGGTCGCGGTGCGTGGGGGTGAGGTGCTGGTGCCTCGTCTGGCGCGCGTGTCCTCCGGGCGGAGCGCTTCGGCTGCGTCAGTCTGGGATGTGGCCGGGGGCACGGTTTTGGTGACGGGTGGCACGGGCGGCTTGGGCCGGATCGTGGCTCGGCATCTGGTGGTCGAGCACGGTGTGCGTGATTTGCTGCTGGTGAGTCGTCGTGGTGCGGTCGCCGAGGGTGTGGACACTTTGGTCGGCGAGTTGTCCGGGCTGGGTGCTCGGGTGTCGGTGGAGGCCTGTGATGTGGCCGACGGGGCTGCGGTGGCTGCTCTGGTGGGCCGGTATCCGGTGCGGGCGGTGGTGCACGCGGCGGGTGTGCTGGACGACGGTGTGGTGGAGTCGCTGACGGGGGAGCGGCTGGCAGGGGTGCTGCGTCCGAAGGTGGACGCTGCCTGGCACCTGCACGAGGCGACCAAGGACCTCGACCTCACCGCCTTCGTGCTCTTCTCCTCCATGTCGGGCATCCTCGGCGGCCCCGGCCAGGCCAACTACGCGGCGGGCAACACGTTCCTCGACGCCCTGGCCCGGTACCGCCGCTCGCTCGGTCTGCCCGCCACGTCCCTCGCGTGGGGTCCGTGGACCCAGGACGCCGGCATGATCGGCACGCTCTCCGACACCGATGTCCACCGCATCGCCCGCGCCGGCATGCCGGAACTCACCCCCGAGCAGGGCGCGGCCCTCTTCGACGCGGCACTCGACACCGGTGAACCCGTCGTTCTGCCCGTGCGCCTCGACCTCCCCGCCCTGCGGGAACAGGGCGACATCCACCCCATGCTGCGTGGTCTGGTCCGGTTGCGGGTGCGGCGGTCGGTTGCGGGTGGTTCGGTGGCGGTGGCCGGTCTGGTGCGGCGGTTGGAGGGTCTGGGC
>NZ_JBIBZI010000035.1:0-9835 GCF_043084105.1 Streptomyces sp. NPDC014676
GTGTGGGCGTTCGCGGTGGGCTGGGCGCTGCTGGCCGGCGTGATCGGCTTCGTGTACTTCTGGAAGGCAGAGGAGAAATACGGCCGTGGCTGACACCACCGACGAGAAGGTCCCCACGGTCATCGCGGACGACCTGCACATCGTCTACCGCGTCAACGGCGCGAAGACCGGCAAGGGCAGCGCCACGGCGGCGCTCAGCCGCATCGTCAAGCGGGGCGAGGAGCGGGGCGTGCGCAAGGTGCACGCCGTGCGCGGGGTCTCCTTCGTGGCGTACCGGGGCGAGGCGATCGGGCTCATCGGCTCCAACGGCTCGGGCAAGTCGACCCTGCTGCGGGCCATCGCCGGCCTGCTGCCCGCCGAGCGGGGCAAGGTCTACACCGACGGCCAGCCCTCCCTGCTCGGCGTCAACGCCGCCCTGATGAACGACCTGACGGGCGAACGGAACATCATATTGGGCGGACTCGCCATGGGGATGTCCCGCGAGCAGATCAAGGCCCGCTACCAGGAGATCGTCGACTTCTCCGGCATCAACGAGAAGGGCGACTTCATCACTCTGCCGATGCGCACCTACTCCTCCGGCATGGCGGCCCGGCTGCGCTTCTCCATCGCCGCCGCCAAGGACCACGACGTCCTGATGATCGACGAGGCGCTGGCCACCGGCGACCGCAAGTTCCAGAAGCGCTCCGAGGCCCGCATCCGGGAGCTGCGCAAGCAGGCCGGCACGGTGTTCCTGGTCAGCCACAACAACAAGTCGATCCGCGACACCTGCGACCGCGTGCTCTGGTTGGAACGCGGTGAGCTGCGCATGGACGGCCCCACCGACGAGGTGCTCAGGGAGTACGAGAAGTTCACGGGGAAATAGCCCGGTGCCAGGAGGGCCCCGCCGGAACTGTCCGGCGGGGCCCGGCGTCTGCAAAGAGGACGTCAACTCCGGCCGCCCGGTGGAATCTTGACCCCGATCGGCGTGTTGTCGTGGTGCGCGGAGACCCCCGTCGTCACGCGCCGTGGTGCACAACGTAAGCTGTACCGGTCCCGAAAGGCGGCAATCAGGGCCATAATGCCCGACACCATCCAACGGTGCCGTATGGCGGAAGCCTCGGCGGCGTGTCCGAAATAGTATGCATTGGGTCGGCAGTGTAGAACGGGAGATGTGACGGCAATGGCTACGGAGACTCCCCGGCTGAACGCAGCGTGTGCCGTCCCCGCCCACGGCAGTCCGCGATGACGTCCGTGTCCGCGGCGCGTGCCGTCGACCCCGAGCGCGCCACCCTCGACAAGGCCGCCGCCGAGAACTTCCCCGTGGCCCCCTTCTTCCTGCCCCGGCCCTGGCGCGACGACCTCATGGCGGTGTACGGGTTCGCTCGTCTGGTCGACGACATCGGAGACGGTGACCTGGCCCCCGGCGGCACCGACGCCCGCCTCCTCGGGGTGACCGGGAAGGACGCCGAGGACCGGCTGGTACTGCTGGACGCCTTCGAGGCGGACCTGCGCCGGGTGTTCGACCCGGCGGGCCCCGGACCGCGCCATCCGCTGCTGCGCCGGCTCCGCCCGACGGTCCGCCGCCGCGGACTGACCCCCGAGCCCTTCCTCGGCCTGATCGCCGCCAACCGTCAGGACCAGCTCGTCAAGCGGTACGAGACCTACGACGACCTGCTCGCCTACTGCGAACTGTCGGCCAACCCGGTCGGCCGTCTGGTCCTCGCCGTCACCGGCACCTCGACACCCGAGCGGGTCCGCCGCTCCGACGACATCTGTACCGCCCTCCAGATCGTCGAACACCTCCAGGACGTCGCCGAGGACCTCGGCCGCGACCGCATCTACCTGCCCGCCACGGACATGAAACGTTTCCACGTCCAGGAGGCGGACCTCGCCGCGCCCAGCGCCGGCGCATCGGTGCGCGCACTGGTCGCGTACCAGGCGGAACGCGCCCTCGGACTGCTGAATGAAGGCTCCCCCCTCGTGGGTAGCGTCCACGGCAGGCTCAGGCTGCTGCTCGCGGGGTTCGTGGCGGGAGGAAGGGCGGCCCTCCACGCGATCGCCGCCGCCGAATACGACGTACTTCCCGGCCCGCCCAAGCCCGGCAAGGTCCAGTTGCTGCGCGAGGCGGGCGTGACTCTGCGAGGAAAGGGGTGATCCGGACCGTGGAGTCGCAACCACCCGCGTCCGCACCGGTACTCGCCGCCTACAGCTACTGCGAGACCGTCACCGGACAGCAGGCACGCAACTTCGCCTACGGCATCCGGCTGCTGCCGACGCCCAAGCGGCGCGCGATGTCGGCGCTGTACGCGTTCTCCCGGCGCGTCGACGACATCGGCGACGGCCCGCTGGCGAACGACGTCAAGGTGGCCCGGCTGGAGGACACGAGGGCGCTGCTCACCCGGATCCGCGACGGCGCGGTCGAGGAGGACGACACCGACCCGGTCGCGGTCGCCCTCGCCCACGCCGCCGAGCACTTCCCGATCCCGCTCGGCGGCCTGGACGAACTCATCGACGGCGTCCAGATGGACACGCGCGGGGAGACCTACGAGACCTGGGACGACCTCAAGGTCTACTGCCGCTGCGTCGCGGGCGCCATCGGGCGGCTCTCGCTCGGCGTGTTCGGCACCGAACCGGGCGCGCGCGGCGCCGAACGCGCACCCGAGTACGCCGACACCCTCGGCCTCGCCCTCCAGCTCACCAACATCCTCCGCGACGTCCGCGAGGACGCCGAGGGCGGGCGCACCTATCTGCCCGCCGACGACCTCGCCAAGTTCGGCTGCTCGGCCGGGTTCGACGGGCCCACGCCACCGGAGGGCTCCGACTTCGCGGGCCTGGTCCACTTCGAAGTGCGCAGGGCCCGCGCCCTGTTCGCCGAGGGGTACCGGCTGCTCCCCCTGCTCGACCGGCGCAGCGGTGCCTGCGTCGCCGCCATGGCCGGCATCTACCGCCGGCTCCTGGACCGCATCGAGCGCGACCCCGGGGCGGTGCTGCGCGGCCGGGTCTCCCTGCCCGGACGTGAGAAGGCGTACGTCGCGGTGCGCGGCCTGTCCGGCCTGGACACCCGGCACGTGACCCGGCGCACCGTCAGGAGGCGTGCCTGATGGGCACCCCGCACCCCGGCGGAAAACGGCGGGCAACCCTCCGCCGCGACGCCGCGTCCCAGACTGAGACGGCCGGTCCCGCACCGTTCGAGCGGCGCACCGGCCGGGCAGGGGAGGGCGCATGAGCCACGGCACACGCTCCGCGGGGCCGCGCACGGACGACCCCGTTCCGGCGGGACGGCACGCCGTCGTCGTCGGCGGCGGGCTCGCCGGCGTCACCGCCGCGCTGGCGCTCGCCGACGCCGGGGTGGGCGTCACCCTGCTCGAAGGCCGGCCGCGTCTGGGCGGACTCGCCTTCTCCTTCCGGCGCGGCGACCTGACCGTCGACAACGGCCAGCACGTGTACCTGCGTTGCTGCACCGCCTACCGCTGGTTCCTCGACCGGATCGACGGAGCCGCGCTGGCACCGCTGCAGGACCGCCTCGACGTGCCCGTCCTCGACGCCGCCCGCCCCGAGGGGCGGCGGCTCGGCAGGCTGCGGCGCGACGCACTGCCCGTTCCCCTGCATCTGGGGCGCGGCCTCGCCACGTATCCGCACCTGTCGCTCGCCGACCGGGCCAGGGTCGGCCGGGCCGCGCTCGCGCTGAAGGGGCTCGACCTCGCCGATCCGGCCCTGGACACCCAGGACTTCGGAAGCTGGCTGACCGCGCACGGCCAGTCGGCGCGCGCCGTCGAGGCCCTGTGGGACCTGGTCGGGGTCGCCACCCTCAACGCGGTCGCGGGCGACACGTCCCTGTCGCTCGCCGCGATGGTGTTCAAGACCGGTCTGCTGTCCGACCCCGCGGCGGCCGACATCGGCTGGGCCCGGGTGCCGCTGGGGGAACTGCACGACCGGCTCGCCCGCAAGGCGCTCGACTCCGCGGGCGTGCGTACCGAGGTCCGTACCCGGGTCACCTCCGTCTCCGCGAACGGGAACGGGGGATGGAGCGTCCGGGTTCCC
Organism: Streptomyces sp. NPDC014676; assembly: GCF_043084105.1. Lineage (NCBI taxonomy): Bacteria > Bacillati > Actinomycetota > Actinomycetes > Kitasatosporales > Streptomycetaceae > Streptomyces > Streptomyces sp. NPDC014676. The sequence goes on from NZ_JBIBZI010000035.1 coordinate 4,021, forward strand.
GGCGAGACGGTCCACGCCGACGCGGTCGTCCTCGCCGTACCGCAGCGCGAGGCGTACGACCTGCTGCCCGCGGGTGCGCTCGACGCCCCCGAACGGCTGCTCGACATCGGCACCGCCCCGATCCTCAACGTGCACGTCGTCTACGACCGCAAGGTGCTCGCCCGGCCCTTCTTCGCCGCCCTCGGCACCCCCGTGCAGTGGGTCTTCGACCGCACCGACGCCTCCGGGCTGAAGCGCGGCCAGTACCTGGCGCTGTCCCAGTCGGTCGCCCACGACGACATCGATCAGCCGGTCGCCGTACTGCGCGAGCGGTACCTGCCCGAACTGGAGCGGCTGCTGCCGCGCACCCGCGACGCCCGGGTCGAGGACTTCTTCGTCACCCGGGAGCGCACCGCCACGTTCGCTCCCGCCCCCGGCGTCGGACGCCTCAGGCCCGGCGCCCGCACCAAGGCACCCGGCCTGTACCTGGCCGGAGCGTGGACCGCCACCGGGTGGCCCGCGACCATGGAGAGTGCGGTCCGCAGCGGCGTCGGCGCGGCGGACGCCGCGCTGAGCGCCCTCGGCCGGCCCCGCCCCCGCCACCTCTTCGCCCTGGAGGAGGCGGCGTACTCCACCTTCCCGGGGGACACCCCCCGGACCCCCGGCCACCACCCGGAGGACGCCGGTGTCGCACTGCGAGGTGGGCCCGGTGAAGGCTGACGAACGCGGCGCGGCAGGTCCCCGCACCCCCGGTACCGCAACAAGAGGAGAGACTGTGCCCCCTGTGCCCCCGGCCTCGCAGGCCGCTCGAAGGACCGCGGTGGACGTGTCCGCGCTCCTGGAGCGCGGGCGGACCCTGGCCACACCGGTACTGCGGGCGGCCGTCGACCGCCTGGCACCTCCCATGGACACGGTCGCCGCCTACCACTTCGGCTGGATCGACGCCCACGGCCGCCCCGCGGACGGCGACGGCGGCAAGGCCGTGCGCCCCGCCCTGGCCGTGCTGTCCGCCGAGGTCACCGGCGCCGCCCCCGAGACCGGCGTCCCCGGCGCGGTCGCCGTCGAACTGGTCCACAACTTCTCCCTCCTGCACGACGACCTGATGGACGGCGACGAACAGCGCCGGCACCGCGACACCGTCTGGAAGGTGCACGGCCCCGCCCAGGCCATCCTGGTCGGCGACGCCCTGTTCGCCCTGGCCAACGAGGTGCTGCTGGAGCTCGGCACCGTCGAGGCGGGCCGCGCCACCCGCCGGCTGACCACCGCCAGCCGCGCCCTCATCGACGGCCAGGCCCAGGACATCTCCTACGAGCACCGCGACCGCGTCAGCGTCGAGGAGTGCCTGGAGATGGAGGGCAACAAGACCGGTGCCCTGCTCGCCTGCGCCAGCTCCATCGGCGCGGTGCTCGGCGGCGCGGACGACCGCACCGCCGACGCGCTGGAGCGGTACGGCTACCACCTCGGCCTCGCCTTCCAGGCCGTCGACGACCTCCTCGGCATCTGGGGCGACCCGGAGGCCACCGGCAAGCAGACCTGGAGCGACCTGCGCCAGCGCAAGAAGTCCCTGCCGGTCGTGGCCGCGCTCGCGGCGGGCGGCCCCGCCTCCGAGCGGCTCGGCGAGATCCTCGCCGCCGACGCCAAGAGCAGCGACTTCGCGACCTTCTCCGAGGAGGAGTTCGCGGCCCGTGCCGCCCTCATCGAAGAGGCCGGCGGTCGTGACTGGACCGCCGAAGAGGCACGCCGTCAGCACACCGTCGCCATCGAGGCCCTGCACGCCGTGGACATGCCCGACCCGGTGCGGGAACGGTTCACGGCGCTCGCGGACTTCGTCGTCGTACGAAAGAGATGATCACTATCGGTCGAATAGCCCTCGCGTAGTCGCCGGCCGGTGACCGGGGAGAACGGCACCGGCCGACGGCGGACCCACAGCAGACACCACTCGCAGGACTGCACGAAGGGGAAGCCATGACAGCGACGACCGACGGAAGCACCGGGGCGGCCCTGCCGCCCGCGGTGGCCGCGGCCAGCGAAAACGACACCGACATCCCCGAGGCGGCCGGGGTTCCCGACATCGCCGCCCGCGCCATGCGGCGCGCCACCGACTTCCTGCTGTCCCGGCAGGACGACCAGGGCTGGTGGAAGGGCGACCTCGAGACCAACGTCACGATGGACGCCGAGGACCTGCTGCTGCGTCAGTTCCTCGGCATCCGCGACGAGGACACCACCCGCGCCGCCGCCCTGTTCGTCCGCGGCGAGCAGCGCGAGGACGGCACCTGGGCCACCTTCCACGGCGGACCCGGCGACCTCTCCGCCACCATCGAGGCGTACGTCGCGCTGCGGCTGGCCGGCGATCCGCCCGACGCCCCGCACATGGCGAGAGCCTCCGCCTGGATCCGCGAGCGGGGCGGCATCGCCGCCTCCCGCGTCTTCACCCGGATCTGGCTGGCCCTGTTCGGCTGGTGGAAGTGGGAGGACCTGCCCGAACTCCCGCCCGAGCTGATCTGGTTCCCGTCCTGGGTGCCGCTCAACATCTACGACTTCGGCTGCTGGGCCCGGCAGACCATCGTGCCGCTGACGATCGTCTCCGCCAAACGGCCGGTGCGCCCCGCCCCGTTCCCGCTGGACGAGCTGCACACCGACCCGGACAGGCCCAGCCCTCCCCGGCCGCTGGCCCCGGCGAGAAGCTGGGACGGCGTCTTCCAGCGGCTGGACAGGGCCCTGCACACGCTGCGCGGAGCCGTCCCGCGCCGGCTGCGCGGGGCGGCCATGAACACCGCCGCCCGCTGGATCATCGAACGGCAGGAGAACGACGGCTGCTGGGGCGGCATCCAGCCCCCGGCGGTGTACTCGATCATCGCGCTGCACCTGCTCGGATACGACCTGAACCACCCGGTGATGCGTGCGGGCCTGGAGTCACTGGACCGGTTCGCCGTGTGGCGCGAGGACGGGGCCCGGATGATCGAGGCCTGCCAGTCCCCGGTGTGGGACACCTGCCTCGCCACCATCGCGCTGGCCGACGCGGGCCTGCCCGCCGACCACCCGCAACTGGTCAAGGCCGCCGACTGGATGCTCGGCGAACAGATCGTGCGGCCCGGCGACTGGTCCGTACGCCGGCCCCATCTGCCGCCCGGTGGCTGGGCGTTCGAGTTCCACAACGACAACTACCCCGACATCGACGACACCGCCGAGGTGGTCCTCGCGCTGCGCCGGGTCAGGCACCACGACCCCGAGCGGATGGACAACGCGATCGGGCGCGGGGTGCGCTGGAGCCTCGGCATGCAGTCGAAGAACGGCGCCTGGGGCGCCTTCGACGTCGACAACACCAGCCCGTTCCCCAACCGGCTGCCGTTCTGCGACTTCGGCGAGGTCATCGACCCGCCGTCGGCCGACGTCACCGCGCACGTCGTGGAGATGCTCGCGGTCGAGGGCCTCGCCCACGACCCGCGCACCCGGCGCGGCATCCAGTGGCTGCTCGCCGAACAGGAGCCCGACGGCTCCTGGTTCGGCCGCTGGGGCGTCAACTACCTCTACGGCACCGGCTCCGTGGTCCCCGCGCTGGCCGCGGCCGGGTTCCCCGCCTCGCACCCGGCGATCCGGCGGGCCGTGGCCTGGCTGGAGAAGGTGCAGAACGACGACGGCGGCTGGGGCGAGGACCTGCGCTCCTACCGCTACGTCAGGGAATGGAGCGGTAAAGGCGCCTCCACCGCCTCGCAGACCGCCTGGGCGCTGATGGCGCTGCTCGCGGCGGGGGAGCGGGAGTCCAAGGCCGTCGAACGCGGTATCGAGTGGTTGGTGTCCACCCAGCGTGAGGACGGCTCCTGGGACGAGCCGTACTTCACCGGCACCGGCTTCCCCTGGGACTTCTCCATCAACTACCACCTCTACCGGCAGGTCTTCCCGCTCACCGCGCTCGGCCGGTACGTGCACGGGGAGCCGTTCACCGGGAAACCGGCCGCGGCGAAGACCGGGGCCGGGCCCGGACAGACGCTCGCCGAGGCGAAGGGAAGCTGATGAGCCCCCAGCCCGCCCCGGCCCCGCTGCTGATCGCCTGCGCGCTCGGCATCGAGCAGTTCGCCCTGCGCAGGCGCGAGCGGGGCACCTGGGGCGGGCCGGTCACCGTCCTGCGCACGGGCATGGGGCCGGCGGCGGCCGAACGCTCCGTCACCCGGATACTCGCCGGCCAGGACCTGAACCGGGCGGCCGTCCTCGCCACGGGCTTCTGCGCCGGCCTCGCCCCCGGCATGCACCCCGGCGACCTGGTCGTCGCCGAGGAGACCCGGGACCCGCGCGGCAGCGTCCCGTGCGCGGGGACCGAACTGCTGGTGAAGGAGCTGGGGCGCGCGGTGCCCGGACGCACCGTCCACACCGGGCCGCTCACCGGCTCCGACCACGTCGTCCGCGGTCACGAACGGTCCGCTCTGCGCGCGACCGGCGCGATCGCGGTCGACATGGAATCCGCCGCCACGCTCCTGAGCGCCGTCCGGGTGGGCGAGCGCCCGGTTGCGGCCGTCCGGGTGGTCGTGGACGCTCCTGAACACGAACTCGTCCGGATCGGCACGGTACGCGGTGGAATATCGGCTTTCCGTGTTCTCCGGTCCGTACTCCCGGCTTTCCGAGAATGGCACCGTTCCCTGCCGCTCCCCAGGAGGTGAGCCAGATGGCCATGCCGCTGCGTCAGTCCATCAAGGTCGCTACATACTTGGCCGAACAGAAGCTCCGCAGGCGGGACAAGTTCCCGCTGATCGTCGAACTGGAACCGCTCTTCGCCTGCAATCTCAAGTGCGAGGGGTGCGGCAAGATCCAGCACCCGGCCGGGGTGCTCAAGCAGCGGATGCCCGTCGCCCAGGCCGTCGGCGCGGTGCTGGAGTCCGGGGCGCCCATGGTGTCGATCGCCGGCGGCGAACCCCTGATGCACCCGCAGATCGACGAGATCGTGCGCCAGCTGGTGGCCCGGCGCAAGTATGTCTTCCTGTGCACCAACGCCATGCTGCTGCGCAAGAAGATGGACAAGTTCACTCCGTCGCCGTATTTCGCGTTCGCCGTGCACATCGACGGGCTGCGCGAGCGCCACGACGAGTCGGTGGCGAAGGAGGGGGTGTTCGACGAGGCCGTGGCGGCCATCAAGGAGGCCAAACGGCGCGGCTTCCGGGTCACCACCAACTCGACCTTCTTCAACACCGACACCCCGCAGACCATCGTCGAGGTGCTCAACTACCTCAACGACGACCTGGGGGTCGACGAGATGATGATCTCGCCCGCCTACGCCTACGAGAAGGCCCCCGACCAGGAGCACTTCCTGGGCGTGGAGCAGACCCGGGAGCTGTTCAGGAAGGCCTTCGCGGGCGGCAACCGGCGCCGCTGGCGGCTGAACCACTCCCCGCTGTTCCTGGACTTCCTGGAGGGCAAGGTCGACTTCCCGTGCACCGCGTGGGCGATCCCCAACTACTCCCTCTTCGGCTGGCAGCGCCCCTGCTACCTGATGAGCGACGGCTATGTGCCGACGTACCGGGAGCTGATCGAGGACACCGACTGGGACAAGTACGGCCGCGGCAAGGACCCGCGCTGCGCCAACTGCATGGCGCACTGCGGCTACGAGCCCACCGCAGTCCTCGCCACCATGGGATCTTTGAAGGAGTCGCTGCGCGCCATGCGTGAGACGGTCTCCGGGAACAGGGAGTGAGGCCATGACCGCTGTCTCCCTCGGCATCCCCGGGATGCCCCTGCCGCAGCTCGCCGAGCGCCGGAAGAGCCGGCAGATCCAGGTCGGATCCGTGGCGGTGGGCGGGGACGCCCCGGTGTCCGTGCAGTCGATGACGACGACGCGCACGTCCGACAT
>NZ_JBIBZI010000036.1:0-9728 GCF_043084105.1 Streptomyces sp. NPDC014676
CACCCCTTCCCGTCCCGAACCCGGGGCTCCGCCCCGGACCCCCGGGACGGGAACGGGAAGGGGCGGCGAGGGCGAAAGAAGTCACCCTCGGGCGGAGGTGTCCGGGACGCAGCGGCCGTCCACCGTCCGGTAGTTCCAGCGGGCGCCGTCCCGTACGAGCTCCCGTACCGCCCGTACGAAACGCTCCACGTGCTCGTCGGGCGTGCCCGCGCCGAAACTCACCCGGATCGCGTTGAGGGACTTCTCGCCGGGCGTCGCCTCGGGGGCACCGCACTCGCCCTGTGCCTGCGGATCGCCGCCGAGCAGCGTGCGCACCAGCGGATGCGCGCAGAACAGCCCGTCCCGCACCCCGATGCCGTACTCCGCGGAGAGCGCCGCGGCGAAGTGGGAGCTGTTCCAGCCCTCGACGACGAAGGAGAGCACACCGACGCGCGGGGCGTCGTCCCCGAACAGGGACAGGAAGCGCACCTCGGGCACGTCCGCGAGTCCTTCGCGCACCGCGCCGATCAGCTCCTCCTCGCGGGCGACCAGGGCGTCGAACCCGGCCTCGGTGAGCGCCGTGCAGGCGGAGGCGATGGCGTACGCGCCGATGACGTTGGGCGAGCCGGCCTCGTGGCGGGCGGCGCCGTCGTGCCACTCCACGTCCACTCCCCCGTCCTCGCGCCGGGTGACCCTGCGGCTGGCGCCGCCGCCCGCGAGGTAGGGCTCGGCCTCCCGGAGCCAGTCGGCGCGGCCGGCCAGCACACCGGAGCCGAAGGGGGCGTACAGCTTGTGCCCGGAGAAGGCGACCCAGTCGACGTCCAGGTCACGGACGCTCACCGGGTGGTGCGGGGCGAGCTGGGCGGCGTCCAGCACGATCCGCGCGCCGTGCGCGTGCGCGGCGGCGGCCAGTTCCCGTACGGGCCACAGCTCACCGGTGACGTTGGAGGCGCCGGTGACGCAGACCAGGGCGGGGCCGTGGGGGTCGCGGTCGGTGAGGGCGCGCTCCAGGGTGTCGACGGCCTGGCGGGGGCTGCGCGGGGCGTCCAGGCAGGTGACCCGCGCGTCGCGCCAGGGCAGCAGGGAGGCGTGGTGCTCGGTCTCGAAGACGAAGACCTCGCAGCCGTCGGGGAGCGCGGCGGCGAGCAGGTTGAGGGAGTCGGTGGTGGACCGGGTGAAGACCACCTGGTCCCCGGTACGGCAGTCGACGAACTCGGCGACGGTCCGGCGGGCGTTCTCGAACAGGTCGGTGGAGAGCTGGGAGAGGTATCCGGCACCCCGGTGGACGCTGCCGTAGTACGGCGCGTAGGCGGCCACGTCGTCCCAGACCCGCTGGAGGGCGGGGGCGCTGGCGGCGTAGTCGAGGGCGGCGTAGGTGACCTCGCCCCCGGTGACGAGGGGGACGGTGACGTCCCGGCCGAGGACGGGCAGCGGGGCGCGGACGGACGGGTCGGTGGCGACGGTGGGGACGGACATGGCACAACTCCCGGCGAGGCAGGCGGAATCCCCGCGCGAGCGCACATCGCTCAAGCGCGGAAGGAAGGGAAAAGGGGTGCGTGGAGGCGGGGCTCGGCAGCCCTAACGCATTCGCTTGCTCACGGGAGACTCCTCGACGACCAGGACCCCTGGTGTGCGAGGGGTCCGCGCTTGCCGTGAGCCCTGCTGCTCACGGCCTGGTCTTCACCCGGGGCACCCCGCCACGGACGGAGGGTTGCCGGACAGCCGGCCGGGGCCTGATGGCTGTCACTCATGACCTGGACAGGAAAGTACGCGAAATGATCGACGCCCCGCAACCCGTGTCCGGATCGCGGGACGTCCCACAGCCTGACGAGAGGGTCTGCCCGGCGGATCGCCTCGAAGGAAACCGACGGTGCCTCGCAGCCCCGGTCAGCGAGGGCGATGGAGGTCCCCCGCGCAGGAAGCCCGCGCAGGGAGCCCGCGCAGGGAGCCCGCGCAGGGAGCCCGCGCAGGGAGCCCGCGCAGGGAGCCCGCGCAGGGAGCCCGCGCAGGGAGCCCGCCGCTCGGCTTCGCTCGAGCGGCGGGAGGAGGCGAGCGTGCGGCTGCGAGGCGGTGAAGGAGCACGCACCGGGCCCGGTGTCCCCGCCGGGCAGGCCTTACGCGTTGCTGACGGCCACCCAGCGTTCCAGGACCCGCTTGGCGGCTCCCGAGTCGATCGACTCGGCCGCCTTCGCCATTCCGGCGCGGATCTGTTCCGTCAGGGTGCCGCCGCCCGGCTCCAGGGCCACCAGCGCCGCCGCCGAGTTCAGCAGCACCGCGTCCCGTACGGGGCCCGGTTCGCCGTCGAGGAGCCGGCGGGCGACCTCGGCGTTGTAGGAGGCGTCGGCGCCGCGCAGCGCCTCCACGGGCACCAGTTCGATGCCGGCGTCGCGCGGGTCGAAGGCCTCCTCGGTGACCTTGCCGTCGCGGACCACCCACACCCGGGAGGTGGCGGTGGTCGTCAGCTCGTCGAGTCCGTCGTCGCCGCGGAACACCAGCGAGGAGTGGCCGCGCTCGGCGAACACCCCGGCCATGATGGGCGCCATCCGCGGGTCGGCGACCCCGACGGCCTGCGCCTTGACCCGTGCCGGGTTGGCCAGCGGGCCGAGGAAGTTGAACACCGTGCGGACGCCCAACTGCCCCCGCGCGGCGGCCACGTGGCGCAGCGCCGGGTGGAACTTCACCGCGAAGCAGAAGGTGATCCCGGCTTCCTCGGCGACCTCGGCGACCCGCCTCGGCGTCAGCTCCAGATTGACGCCGAGCTTCTCCAGGACGTCGGAGGCGCCGGACGCGGAGGACGCGGCCCGGTTGCCGTGCTTGACGACCTTCGCGCCGGTGCCGGCCACGACGATCGAGGACATCGTGGAGATGTTCACCGTCTTGGCGCCGTCGCCGCCGGTGCCGACGATGTCGACGGTCGCGCCCGGCACCTCGATCACATGGGCGTGGTCGTACAGCGCCCGTACGCAGCCGGTGATCTCCTCGACGGTCTCGCCCTTGGCCCGCAGGGACACCGCGAACCCGGCGATCTGCGCGTCGGTCGCCTCGCCGCGCATGATCAGGTCCATCGCCCAGGCGGTGTCGTCGGCGGTCAGGTCCCGGCCGTCCAGCAGTCCGTTCAGTACGGCGGGCCAGGAGCGGCCCGCCGCGGTGTCGCCTCCAGCGGGGGTCACAGCGCTCATGGCCGCTCCTGATGGTCGTAGAGGAGTCCGAGGACCGGGCAGGATCCCGGTGGTGTCCACCCTATCCAGGTCCGGGGACGGCGAAGGGCCCCCGTCCGCAGAACGGACGGGGGCCCTTCGCCGTCGTGTGGCGACTGGGGTGAGGCGCTGAAGGCGATCAGTGGTGGCCGTGGCCGCTCGTGATCTCCTTGTACTCCTCGACGGTCGGCTTCGGGATCTGGGCGTCCTCGCCGTAGTAGCCCTTGCTCAGCTTGGCGCGCAGCTTCTCGGTCGCCTTCACCTTGCGCCGGACGCCGTTCTCGTCGACCTCCGGGCCGATCTCGGCCGGCTTGTACTGCTCGTGCGCGGTGAGGGTGTACATCTGCTCCTGGCTGAGCGGCTCGTGCACCTCGATGAACTCACCGTGCGGCAGGCGCTTGATGATGCCCGACTCACGGCCGTGCAGCACCTTGTCCTTGTCCCGGCGCTGGAGGCCGAGGCAGATCCGCTTGGTGACGACGAACGCGATGACCGGTCCCACGAAGAAGCCGATGCGGACGAACCAGGTGACCGAGTTGATCGAGAGGTTGAAGTGCGTGGCGAAGATGTCGTTGCCACCACCGATCAGCATGATCACGTACGCCGTGACCCAGGCGACGCCGAAGGCCGTACGGGTCGGCGCGTTGCGCGGCCGGTCCAGGATGTGGTGCTCGCGCTTGTCCCCGGTGATCCAGGACTCGATGAACGGGTAGAGCGCGATGACCGCCAGGAAGACACCGAAGATCACCAGCGGGACGAAGACGCCCAGGACCAGGGTGTGGCCCCAGAGGCTGATCTCCCAGCCGGGCATGGCGCGGACCAGGCCCTCGGCGAAGCCCATGTACCAGTCGGGCTGGGCGCCCGTGGAGACCATGTCCGGACGGTACGGGCCCAGGGCCCAGATCGGGTTGATGGACGCGATGCCGGCGATCAGGGCGGTGAAGCCGAAGACCAGGAAGAAGAAGCCTCCCGCCTTGGCCATGTAGACCGGCAGCAGCGGCATGCCCACGACGTTCTTGTTGGTCCGTCCGGCACCCGCGAACTGCGTGTGCTTGTGGTAGAAGACCAGGATCAGGTGGGCGACCACCAGGCCGAGCATGATGCCCGGCAGCAGCAGGATGTGGATCGAGTAGAACCGCGCGACGAAGTCGGTGCCGGGGAACTCCCCGCCGAACAGGAACATCGAGATGTACGTGCCGACGATCGGCACGGACAGGATCGCGCCCTGGGTGAAGCGGACACCGGTTCCGGAGAGCAGGTCGTCCGGCAGCGAGTAACCGGTGAAACCGGTGAACATGCCGAGGACGAACAGCAGGAAGCCGAACAGCCAGTTGATCTCACGCGGCTTGCGGAACGCGCCGGTGAAGAAGACGCGCATCATGTGCACGAACATGCCGGCCAGGAAGATGACCGCGGCCCAGTGGTGGATCTGCCGGATCAGCAGACCGCCACGGACGTCGAAGCTGATGTCCAGCGTCGACTTGTAGGCCTCACTCATCAGCTGTCCCTGCAGCGGGACGTAACTGCCGTGGTACTCCACCTCGTTCATCGACGGGTGGAAGAACAGCGTCAGGTACACACCCGTGAGGATGATGATGAGGAAGCTGTAGAGGCAGATCTCGCCCAGCATGAAGGACCAGTGGTCCGGGAAGATCTTGCGCATGTTGGCCTTGGCCAGGGAGTAGATCCCCAGCCGGCCGTCGGCCCAGTCGGCGACGCGCTCGCCGGCCGGTGCCTTCCCGCGCGAGCGGGACTCGGGGGTCGTCGTAGTACTCATCCGCGCTCCCAGAAGGCAGGACCGACGGGCTCTGCGAAGTCGCCGAGCGCTTCGAGGTAACCCTCGTCGTTCACGCCGATGCGCAGCTGCGGCAGCGGGTGACCGGCGGGGCCGAAGATGACCTTGGCACCGTCGGAAAGGTCGAAGGTGGACTGGTGGCAGGGGCACAGCGCGTGGTGCGTCTGCTGCTCGTACAGGGAGATCGGGCAACCGACGTGGGTGCAGATCTTCGAGTACGCGAGGATGCCCTCGTGCGACCACTCGAGTGACTGCTTGTCCTTGATGTCGTCCGGCTTGATGCGGACCAGCATCAGGGCAGCCTTGGCGATCTCGTTCTGGAAGTCGTGGTCGTGCTCCTCCAGGCCCTCGGGCTTGGCGAAGGTCAGCGAACCCACGATGAGGTCGGACGGCCGCAGCGGCTCGTTGGTGTTCATGTTGACGATCAGCTTGCCCTTGCCCCACAGGGTGTGGCGCAGCTTGGTCTCGGGCAGCGGCCCGAGCTCGCGCAGCAGCACCACGCCGGAGAGCGGGAACAGGGCGAGGGCGCCGAACATCGTGTTGCGGATCAGCTTGCGCCGGCCGAGCGCCGACTCCTTGGCACCCTGGCGGAAGTCGTCCATGACCTTCGCCTTGACCTCGGGCGAGGCCTCGATCGGGTGCCGCTCGTCGGCCAGTTCCTCGTCGGACATCAGGGTGCGGGCCCAGTGGACCGCGCCCGCGCCGATGGCGAACAGGGCGATGCCGAGCGTCACGCCGAGCGCGAAGTTCAGGGCGCTGATGTGACCCAGCGGGAAGATGTAGACGATCTTCTCGACCGGGATCGCCACGAACGAGGCGATGAAGCCGACGGTGGCCAGCATCGACAGCGTGAACATCAGGGCGACCGCGCGCTCGGACCGCTTGGCGGCCCGCTCGTCGATGTCCTGGATCCGGTGTTCGTGGGGCGGCAGGCCCGGGTCGGCGAACGGGTTCTTCTCGTCCGCGACCTTCACCGCGCCGTGGGTGGTGTCCTGCGCTGCGGGCAGGTTCTCTTCAGGGATGTCTTGGCTACTCATGACTTCTTGGCCTTTGCGGTCCGAGCGGCGACCCACACGGCGACGGCGATCAGGCCGCCGAGACCGAAGATCCAGCCGAACAGGCCCTCACTGACCGGGCCCAGCCCGCCCAGCTCCATGCCGCCCGGGCTCTCGGACTCGTCGGTGTTGACCTCGCCCAGGTACGCGATGATGTCCTTCTTGTTCTGCTCCGTCAGCGTGCTGTCGGGGAAGGAGGGCATGTTCTGCGGGCCGGTGAGCATGGCCTCGTAGATGTGCTTGGGAGCGACGTCCTCAAGGCTCGGGGCGTACTTGCCGTGCGTGAGCGCACCGCCCTTGCCGGTGAAGTTGTGGCACTGCGCGCAGTTGTTGCGGAACAGTTCGCCGCCCTTGGCGATGTCGGCGCCCTCGGGGCCGTACTGCTCGGCGGTGGGGACGGCCGGGCCGGCGCCCAGGGAGGCGATGTACGCCGCCAGCTGGTCGATCTCGGCCTGGCTGTAGACGGCCGGCTTGTCCGGGATCTGAGCGGCCTGCGAGGTGGCGGCCGGCATACGGCCGGTGCTCACCTGGAAGTCGACCGCGGCGGCGCCCACGCCCACCAGGCTCGGACCGTCGGAGGTGCCCTGACCGCCGGTGCCGTGGCAGCTGGCACAGCCGACCGCGTAGAGCTTCTTGCCCTCCTCGATGGTGAGGGACTGGGCGGTTTCGTCGGCCTGCGCCTTGTCCGCGGGTGCGAACACGGCGTAGAGCCCCCCGGTGCATGCCAGCGCGAGGAGTAGGACGACGAGCGCCGCCAGCGGATGGCGTCGTCGTGCGGAGAGCTTTTTCACGGATTACCCCGGTGTCAGGATCTTCTGCGTCGATGCTTCTGGATGGTGCGCCCGGAAAGGCGCGCGCGGATGTGGGCCCGGCTACTTGATCATGTAGATCGTGGCGAAGAGGCCGATCCAGACGACATCGACGAAGTGCCAGTAGTAGGACACGACGATGGCCGCGGTCGCCTGCTCGTGGGTGAACCTCTTGGCCGCGTAGGTCCGGCCCAGGACCAGCAGGAAGGCGATGAGACCGCCCGTCACGTGCAGGCCGTGGAAGCCGGTGGTCAGGTAGAACGCCGAGCCGTACGGGTCGGAGGAGAGGGACAGGCCCTCGTGCTTGACCAGCTCGGTGTACTCGAAGACCTGGCCGCCGATGAAGATCGCGCCCATGATGAAGGTGACGACGAACCAGCCCCGGAGCTTCTTCACGTCACCGCGCTCGGCGGCGAACACGCCGAGCTGGCAGGTGAGGGAGGAGAGCACCAGGATCGTGGTGTTCGTCGCCGAGAACGGGAAGTTCAGGGTGTTGGCCTTCTCGGCCCAGAACTCCGGACCGGTCACCGATCGCAGGGTGAAGTACATCGCGAAGAGGGCCGCGAAGAACATCAGCTCGGAACTCAGCCAGATGATGGTTCCGACGCTGGTGAGGTTCGGCCGGTTGACCGACGGGTGCGCGTGCCCGGTATCTACTGTCGTTGCTGTCGCCACGCCGACATTATGTCGGTCGCTTATCCCGCCCTCACTCCCGGGGGTGCCGTTCGGTGCGTTCAGCCCTCCTGGACTGCCCGTATGGCCCATCCGCGAGCCGTGGCGGAGCCCTCGCGGAGCCGTCTCGAAGGCGTGTCCGAACCAGTGTTGACAAGCGGTCGGAGGGGGTAGCATCCGCGCCATCGGTACCCGAAGTTCCCGACAGAGCCGTGCCCTCTTTCTTACGCGTGGAGGAACAATGCAGGCGACCGCCACGGTGCTGGTCTACAGCGACGACGCCAACACCCGGGAGCAGGTGCGGCTCGCCACCGGGCGGCGGCCGGCGCCGGACGTGCCCGTCGTGGAGTTCGTGGAGTGCGCGACCCCGGCGGCGGTGCTGTCCGAGCTGGACCGGGGCGGCATCGACGTGTGCGTGCTGGACGGTGAGGCCGTGCCGATGGGGGGCATGGGGATGTGCCGGCAGATCAAGGACGAGGTGTTCAACTGCCCGCCGGTGCTTTTGTTGATCGGCAGGCCGCAGGATGCGTGGCTGGCCACATGGAGCAGGGCGGAGAGTGCGGTCACCTTGCCGGTGGAACCGGTTGAGTTCGCCTCGGCGCTGGCCGCGCTGCTGCGGCAGAAGCATCTGCAGAGCGCCTGAGGGGTCGGACCTGTCCGTGGTCCGGCGGCCTAGGGCCGGTGGGGGTTGTTCGCGCAGTTCCCCGCGCCCCTGGGGGTGCTGCCCCTAGGGGTGTTTCATGCGGTCTGTGGCCTGAGGCGGGCCTGCTCGACCGGGTCCTGGGTGGTGCCGGGCGTCAGGGCGCTGCCCGCCTGCCAGGTGGGCCAGTCGAGGTTCCAGTCGCCGTAGCCGTTGCCGAAGGGTTCCATCGTGGCGCCGGCCAAGTTCTCGACCTTGACGACGTCGCCCTCGCGGACGGTGTCGAAGAACCACTTCGCGTCGCCGGTGCTCATGCCGACGCAGCCGTGGCTGACGTTGTCGTAGCCCTGGGAGCCGACGGACCAGGGGGCGGCGTGCACGTACTCGCCGCTCCAGGTCACCCGGATGGCGAACTCGACGTCCATGTCGTACGACTCCTCCGAGCCCTCGGCGATGCCGACGGTGGTGCTGCGCATACGTACGAGGCGTTCCTTGGCGAGTACGACCTTGACGCCGTTGCGGGTCTCGAAGCCGGGCTTGCCGGTGGTGACGGGGATCCGCTTGATCTCCTCGTCGTTCTTGTAGACCGTCAGCCGGTGCGCGGCGGCGTCGGTGACGGCTATCACCCGGTCGCCGGTGCGGATCGTCAGGGGCTCGGACCTGCCGCCCCGCAGCCGGTCGTTGACCTTGACGCCCTCCAGGGTGCTGCGCACGCCGATGGTGGCGTGGGCGGGCCAGTAGTCCCGGGGGCGGTAGTGCAGCTTCCTGTCGTCCACCCAGTGCCAGGTGCCGGACACGGCGGGGGTGGACTCGACCTTCAGGGCACGCTCCACGACGGCTCGCTGGGCCGGGTCCCTGACGGGTGCGCTCAGCTCGGCGGTGAGGGGCTGGCCGACGCCGTACGTGCCCGCCCCGGGGCCGAAGGCGACGGTCAGGCGCTTGGCGGTGGAGGGTTTGGCGGTGGTGAAGGTGAGGACCTTGCGGCCCGGTGTCCCGTCCTCGTCCTCGGTGCTCACCCGGACCGTGTACCGGGCGTCCTCGGCCAGCGGGGAGGTGCTGTGCCAGCGACTGCCGTCGGCGGCCAGTTCGCCCGTCACGCGGCGTCCCGAGGCGTCCACGACGGTGACGTCCGTGATGCGTCCGTCGGAGTCCTCGGCGACGACCTCCAGGGGCTTGTCGGGGTCGGCCTTCCCGCCCGTTTCGACGGATCCGCCGAAGGAGATCCGGTCCGCCGCGTCGTAGGGCTCGGCGGCCAGCGGGTCGCCGTCGGAGGAGCAGCCCGCGACGCCCGCGCCGAGGGCTATCGCCAGCAGCGCGCAGCCGGCGACGCGGCTCCGCCCGGCGCCCGCGCCACGAGGGGACTTGGTGCGTCTCATGGCCTCACGCTAGGAACCCGCGCCACCCTCGGCTCTTCGGAAGGACCGAACGGGTGAGACGACGGCGAGGGGCCCGGACACACCTGGTGGAGTGTCCGGGCCCCACGCCGCCCTGGTCACTGGGTGCGGTAGAAGCCGCGGGTGTAATCGCAGACCAAGCCCCACAAGACCATCAGCGGCCCCCGCGCCCAGAAATAAAAAACAC
>NZ_JBIBZI010000037.1:0-8510 GCF_043084105.1 Streptomyces sp. NPDC014676
CGCCCACTCCCGCACCACCGAGATCAACGCCTCCCACGCCGTCACCGTCTCCCAGCCCCGCGCCGTCTTCGACATCATCGACAAGGCGGCCCGGGCGACCGCCCGCTGACCCTCCAGGGCGGGGCGGTATCGGTCAGGAGGAGATCCTGACCGATACCGCCCAGCGAGCCCGGTCGGAGCCCCGTGCGCACCGGACGCCCACGCAACGCGAACGTTCAGGACGTCGCCGACGTGGCGTCAGGAGGTCGTCCCCGGGTTCCTGGAACCGGTCCCGGCCGGGACGTCCCGTCGCTCCGAAGGCGGCCGGTGCGGGCAGGGCCTGCCGGCAGCAGCCGAGCAGCCGCCACGGGGAGGCGGTTCATGTCCTCGTGCGGAGGCCGGCCAGGAGACGGTGCCCGGCCGGCCCGTCTCGTCCCCGCGTCACCGGTGCCCGGTCGGTCTCCTGCCCTGCCGCACTCGACGTCCCGCGCGTCCCGGCCGAGTGCGGCACGATGCTCATCGCCGTCCTCGGGGACGGCAGGAGATCTTCACCGCACCCGAGCGCTCGTCGCTCCACGCCGCTTCGACGTCCCGGCCGGGACCGCGGCCGGCTCCGGCACATCCGTATCCGCCGACACCACGCACTCGCATCTCGGCCCCGGTGCGCCGTCGCCCGGGCCCCGCCCCGCCGTCGCACGCGCCGGGGCGCGGCCGGGATCCCGGCGGATCTTCCGCGGAATTCCGCATCAGTCCTCACCGCGCGAGGCCGGCCGCCGGAGCCGTCCCCGCCCCGGAAGGGAAACGCCGGGAACGCTCAGCGCCTCCCGGGCGGCCCGTCGGCGTCGCGCGGTGCCGGTCGCGGTGAGCACCTGCCGCGCCCCGGGCCGGAGCACGGACGCCGGGCTCTGAACCGGCCCCGAGGCGCAGACGTCGGTTGTCGCGTCCCGAACCCCCGCTCAGGGTGTTACCCAGGTCACGTACGGCATGTTCCCTGCGGTGTTACGCCTCCTGCATGCGGGACCGCCGGAACGGGCTTCGCGCCGCCGGGAGGGAAGCGCCCGCGGCACGGGCGAAGGTGATCCCCGCGGCGGCACCCCTGGTCGGGGCACAGGCCGCTGCTGGTGCTGCGCAGGTGACCCCCTCCGTGGACATCGCCCGGCGCCTCCTTGACTATCTGACATGTAACGTCCAATATATTGCATATTAGATGTCTCGGTAGTTCGACTGAAGTGGCCTGGGCGTGGTGGACGTCATCGGCATACGGCGTTCCCTGGAAGGCCGGCGAAACACGCGGCCGAAGCCTGCCGTACGGCAGACCGGTACCTCCGCACGCCTGGAGAGGGGAGTCCGCTTCCGTCGCGCCTCGACGGATCCCGTTGTCCCCTGTGGGCCGGCCGGCCCACCCGATCGTGACCGAAGGTCCCGCATCGTCCTCAGACACGACTACCAGGGTCGTCCGCCCGCTGGATCACCCGGAACCCGTCACCATGACCAACTCGTACAGCTCTCAGACCAGGATTTCGGGATTGATGTATGACACGGGGGACTCCGCTCAACCGGATGAGCCCCTTCGATTCTCAGTGCTGGGTCCCGTGCGTGCGTGGCGCGGTAAGGAGTGCGTGGACCTCGGGCCGCCACAGCAGCGAGCCGTACTCGCCGTGCTGCTTCTCGCCGAGGGCGTTCCTGTCTCGGGGCAGGAGCTCATCGACAGAGCATGGGACGGGAGAGCACCGGGTTCAGCGATCAGCTCGGTCCGTTCCTACATCCACCGCTTGCGCAGCCTGGTGGGAGCATCCGTGATCCAGACCGTCGACAGCGGCTACCAGACCCGACTGGGCGACGGCGATCTCGACCTCACCTCCTTCCGCAAGCTGACCGCCCTCGCCGAGCAGGCCGCCTCACGACAGGATCACCCGACCGTCGTCGCGGCACTGCGCGAGGCCCTCGGCCTGTGGCAGGGACCGGCGCTGGCCGGCATGCACGGGTGGTACGCGGATGCGCAGCGCGTCCGGCTGGAGGCGCTGCGCACGGCTGCCCAGGGAACCTACCTGGCGGCGGAACTCGACCTCGGCGCTCACGCGGAACTGGTCCCGCAGCTGACCGAGCTGGTGAACGGCGACCCGCTGAACGAGCGGTTCCGGGAGATGCTGATGGTGGCCCTGTACCGGTCGGGGCGCCAGGCTGCGGCTCTTGAGTCCTACCTGCAGGCACGCGACCTGTTGCAGGACGCACTCGGTGTCGATCCGAGCCCGGCCCTGCAAACGATGTACCAGCGCATTCTGCGGGCGGACCAGACCTTGCTCGTCGAGCGTGACCGGGCGCACGCCGGCACGTCACCTGCCGCACCCGTGAACCGTGATGAATCCATTCGGCTGCCGCACGGCGCTCTGGTGGCTCCCGCTCAACTGCCGGCCGACCTGGCCACCTTCGTCGGGCGCGAGGAGGCCATGAAGGAGGCATGGAGACTCACTCCGGACATCGGTGCGGAACCGTCCGCGGCGATGCTCAGTGTGGTCACCGGAATGGCGGGCGTGGGCAAGACGGCTTTCGCGGTTCACTGGGCCCGCGCCGTTGCCGACCGATTCCCCGACGGCCAGCTCTATGTCAATCTCCGAGGATTCGACTCCTCCCACAAACCGCTGACCGCGAAGCACGCCCTCCGCGCCTTGGTGGAAGCTCTCGGAGTTCCGTCCCACAGCGTTCCCGAGGACGTCGACGCGTTGGCGGCACGATTCCGTACCGTGCTGTCCGGCAGGCGCGTCCTTCTCCTGCTCGACAACGCCCGCGACGCGGCCCAGGTCAGGCCGCTGCTGCCCGGGATGCCCGGCTGCCTGACCATCGTGACGAGCCGCAACCAGCTGACGGGCCTGATCGCGTCGGACGCCGCCTGGCCGATCCGGCTGGACGTACTGTCGGCCGAAGAAGGACGGAACTTCCTCGCCCGTCGCATCGGCGAGGAACGGGTCGCAGCCGAACCCGAGGCCGTGGAGGTCATCATGGAGCAGTGCGGCCGACTGCCCCTGGCCCTCTCGATCGCGGCGGCCAGAGCCGCGTTGCGCGCGACCTTTCCGCTGGCCAGTCTGGCGGAGGAACTGCGTGAGGGATGGGGAAGCCTCGACTCCTTCACCGACGCGGAGCCCGGCAGCACGACTGACGTACGGGCTGTCTTCTCCTGGTCCTACAAGGCGTTGACGCCCGCCACGGCCCGGCTGTTCAGGATGCTGTCCCTGCACCCGGGCCCCGACATCTCGCTGGCCGCCGCCGCAAGCCTCGCGGGCCTCACCCGGCCGCACACCCGGCAGCTGCTGGCGGAGCTGGTCCAGGCGTGCCTGGTCGAGGAAACCGCACCGGCCCGGTACGCCTCGCACGACCTCCTGAGGGCGTACGCTCGCGAACTCCTCACCGCCACCGACACCCCGAAGGACGAGGAGGCGGCCATGTGCCGGATGCTCGACTACTACTTGCACAGTGCCTTCGCCGCCGGACAGCACATGGCGCCGGATCGGTACACCATCCGGTTGCACGAGCCGACGGCGCAGGTATTTCCCGAGTCCTTCGCGAACACGGAGGAAGCCACCGCATGGTTCACCTCCGAGCAGGCCGTCCTCATGGCACTCATCGCGCAGACCGAGGGGCGTCGCATCGACGAGTACGCCTGGCGACTGGCCTGGTCCATGGAGGACTTCCTGGACCGCAGGGGTCTGTCGAGCGAGTCGGAGGCCACTCAGCGGATCGCGATGAAGGCCGCTGCGCGGCTGCGCGATCCCACCGCCCGCGCGTACGTCAGCCGAGGGCGGGCCCGCTGACCGAGGGCGCCGTGCCGAGCAGCCGGGCCCCGGTGCCACGCTCGACGCGCATGCGGTGAGGCCGACACGGCGAAGGCCACGCCGACGGCGTTCGCCGCGGCCCGGTGGCGGTACTGAGCGAGGGTGAGCGGGAGGGTGCCTCGGGCCCGGACGTACGCCGCGACGGTCCGCGCCGTCTCCGCCCGGTGCGGGGACGACCCGACGGCACAGGTCCGTCGCGGCACATCGGTGCGGTGGGGTTACGAAGTGGTCGTCCTCTTGATGAGGGACGCCAGGATCGCGTCGCGGACGCGGTCGGACAAGGACCAGTCCACGGTGCCGTTCAACTCGCTGATCATGGTGATGACGACGCCACTGCTCGCGGCCAGGATGGTTTTCGCCGCGTCGGCCGGCGACAGGACGAGCTGGTCGGCAGCACCTTCCAGCACGTTGAACAGCATGAGCTCGACCTGCGAAACGACCCCGCACTTGTAACCGGGTTCGACGCGTGCGTAGAGGTGCGCGTAGAACGCGGGATGCTCGACACCGAATCGGACATGTGTGTCCCAGGCCTGGGCGATCGCTTGGATCGGGTCGCTGCTGGGCGATGTCTGCCGTTCCTCGAGGAAGCGGTGGAAGCCGTGACTGACGACCTCGTCGAGCAGTCCCTGCTTACTGCCGAAATGGTGGTAGAGCGTCGGTGCCTGGACACCTGCCGCCTGGGTGATCGCGCGTGTCGTCACGTCACCGCCCTGGGCCGCTTGCAGCAGGTCGGCACCGACGACGAGGAGCCTGTCTCTGGTGGATACGTTTTCGTCCATCCGAAGATTGTAACACCGATACAACTAGGGCCGGGGGTCAGTTCTACCCCCTCGGCGGAAGGGCCTCCGTGCCCGCTCACCTCGCCGGATCGGCTGTGATAAACACCCGGTGCGGAGTCTTCGCCTGCTGGCTCGGTGCATTCGACGACCCCTTGATGTGGTGCGAGAGGGCCCTTCTTGAATAGGTGAACCTGCGAATGTTGCATCGCTATAGCCCTCGTGTTACTGTAGCGGCGTTACATCGGAGCGGCCAGAGGGCCGCTGATCAGTGAGCCCGTCGTGACGGGCCGAAGGAGACAGGCGTGCAGTACTACCAGGTGTTCATCAGTGCCGAGCAGACCTCGCAGGCGTTCCGGATCCTCGACGCGCTCATGGAGAAGCAGCTCGTGCTGGGCGGTCCGGTCGTCGGCGGGCCGGCGAAGTTCCTGTGGAACTTCAAGGAGAGCGACGTCCCGGAGGAACTGCGCGAACACAAGTTGTTCACGCTCGAGCAGGACTACAACTACCTCATCACGTACACGCGGGAGGACCTCAAGGACGAGCTCGTC
Source organism: Streptomyces sp. NPDC014676 (assembly GCF_043084105.1). Classification (NCBI taxonomy): domain Bacteria; kingdom Bacillati; phylum Actinomycetota; class Actinomycetes; order Kitasatosporales; family Streptomycetaceae; genus Streptomyces; species Streptomyces sp. NPDC014676. The sequence goes on from NZ_JBIBZI010000037.1 coordinate 5,134, forward strand.
GAGGTCGCCGAGTCGGCGTCGCTGGAAGAGGTCTGCATGATCTCGATGCTCCCGATGGAGATCAACAGGTCGCTCCGTGACCTTCTCGACGCCACTTTCGAGGGGCGCGACGGCGGGGTCCAGCCGGAGCCGGTCGACGCTGTGGCGGCGCTGACGTTCGTGCCGAAGGCGGAGGTCCCTTCCCGCACGAAGAGCTCGACGGGCCCTGTGGGAACCCGCCGCTGAGTGGGGCATGGAGGGTGGCCGCCGGTGAGTCCCTGATGTCGCGTCCCCGCCTCTCGGGCGGGGACGCGACACCGGTGACAGGGGGTCCGATGCCGGCCGGCTGACGTGATGGCGGGCTCATGCGCGCGGGACCCCCGTGGGCGACCCGCCGCCGTACGTACGTCGCCGGGAGAAGTCCGCGAGGCGAGCGGACACAGCCCGAAGGGGGAGCCCCGCGGTGTTCGATCCCATCTAGCAGCGTGTAATATATTGCATGCTACGCTATCGATGCTGTAGACCGAAACGGTCGAGGGCGCCTGCTGCCCACATGTCGGACGAGTGCTCGCCGCCCCGGTGCCGCCGGATCGGCGCACGGATGCCCGGAAATCGCCGCAGCCGCCGGGAAGCCACTGTCCGGCCGGACTGCCGAACGAGGCGGACCGCCTGACGGTCCGCGGCACCGCAGGCCGGTGAAAGACCGCCTTCAGACCCTTTCGTGACCTTCTCACCCCGACGCGACAAAGGATCCCCTCATGTCAGCCGAAGTGTTTCCGCTCGATCACACGGGTCGTTCCCTCCATGAAGACATCGCCGAACTCCAGTCGCTCGGCCCCGCGGTCCGGGTCGAGTTGCCGGGCGGCATCATCGCCTGGTCGGTGACGAGGCACGAGAGGTTGAAGCAGCTTTCCGATGACGGACGGCTGTCGCGGGACGCGCAGCGGCACTGGCCCGGACTCCCGGACGTTCCCGACGGCTGGCCACTCGCTCCTTTCCTCATCTCGCCCACCGTTCTCAACGCCTACGGGTCGGACCGCCATCGACTGCGGGAGATCATGGAAGGGGCATTCACCTCCGAACGCCTGGAAGCGCTGAGGGAAAATCTCGGGAAACGGGTTCCGCTGCTTCTCGGCTCCCTCGGGACTTCCGGCTCCCTTGTCGACATACGCGCGGAGTACGCACAGGTCATCGCCTGTGAAACCCTGTGTGATCTTTTCGGTGTCCCGGAAGCGGAATGGTCCGAAGCCACGGAAGCCATGCGGAACCTCCTCAGCCCCGCCGAGGACGCCGACCAGGCGAACGCGCAGCTCGAGTCCGCGATGGGATACCTCGCAGCGCTGCTTGCGGGGAAGAAGGACCTCCCCGGGGAGGACATGGCGACCACACTGGCCCAGGCCGGGATGACGGATGAGGAGCGCGTGCTGGCTCTGGCCGTCACCATTGCCGGCGGTGTTCCGGCGACCACCGAACTCATCACGAACGCCGCGTACAACATGCTCCGGCATCCGGAACAACTGGCCGCCGTGAAGAGTGGCGAGGCGACATGGCAGGCGGTCGTCGAGGAGACGCTGCGCCGCGATGCCCCCGTGCAGCACATGCCTCTCAGGTATGCCGTCGAGGACATCGATCTCGGCGAGGGCACGGTGATTCGCCAGGGCGACCCCGTCATCATGGGATTCGGGGCGGGAGGACGCGACCCGGAGGTCCACGGGGACACGGCAGATGCCTTCGACGTGCACCGCGTGAACAAGGAGCACGTGGCATTCGGCCATGGAGTGCACTACTGCATCGGCGCACCCCTGGGACGCGTCGAAGCCTCAGTGGCTCTGCAGGCCCTTTTCACCTACTTCCCGCACATGGAACTGGCTGAACCGGACGAAGACCCGCAGCCGCTGCCCACGTTCATCTTCAACGGAAAGGCCGGACTGCCGGTTCATCTCTGAGGGCCGCATCGGAAACGACGCGGCCCCGGCCGATGACCGCGCCGCTCGCTCGTCGTTCGCCCGACGGCGGGCGAGCCGGCCTCGCCGGAGGGAACTCACCGCACCCCGCGACGATCGCGCAGGCCGGCGGCTTCAGGCCGCAGGCGTGATCAGCCGGTCGGCGTCCCGCGGCGGTTCATCGTCGCGGGACACTGTGCCGCAGCTCCGAAGGACGCCGTGGAACCGGGGACAGCGTGTTCCAATAGCTCGTCAGCGCGGCAGCCGTGGAGGCGGGCTGTTGCAGGTTGGGGGAGTGCTGAGCATCGGCCACCACGGTGTGACGCGCGTCCAGCCGGTGCGCCATGTCCCTGAGGTCGGCGGTCTCCCAGGTGTCGTCGGCGTCCCCGTGGATGACGTGCTTCGGCAGCGGGACAGCCAGCAGGTCCGTCGTGCGATCAGGTTCGGACAGCAACTGGGCTCCTGCCACACGGAGCTGGGTGGGGTTCGTGCGCAGCCATCGCCGACGCAGATACTCCGCGTCCGCCCGAGCCGCCGGACGAAGCTTCTGCATGGTGTCCCACACCTCCTGCATCGTCATCGACTCCAGGGCGCCGAGAAGGAACTCGAGCTGCAGCCGGCGTCCCTGCCCGACGCGTCCAGGCCCTGACGACAACAGGGTCAGCGAGACGAAGGGGCGGTGATCCGCGAGCACAGCGGCACGGGCGACGTGCCCGCCCATCGAGTGGCCGAGCAGATGTACCTCCGTGCCGAGTGCCTCAGCCTGTGCGATCACGTCCTCGGCCAGGGCCTCCTGCCGGTAAGCGTCCTCGGACGCCGGTCCGGTGGTCCCGTCCTGGCCACGGCCGTCCACGGCGACGACCCGGTAACGCGCCCGCAGAAAGGGCGCCAGCAAGGGGATGAACTCGTCCTTGCTGCCGGTGTAGCCGGGCAGCAGAAGCACGGTGGCACGTGCCGTCGAGGCAGATCCGCCTTCCAGAACGGAGAACTCCCCGCGCCGGGTACGGAGAGTGGCCCGGTGGATTCCTTCGGGAAGGGGGTGGAACGTAGCAGACAAGAGGGATTCCTCGGCATCGCTCGGTGAACGCACAGACTTTACCTTCCGTCGGGCGGCCGCGGCTCTCGACGGACCCCCTCCGCGCGTACGGGCTGGGCACCCTCCGCTGCCCGTACGCGCGCACCCGACATCGACGACCACAACGCGGTCGTCAACACCCGGCGGTCGCTGGAGGCTTCACCGCCGAGCACGGCATCCGCCGGAATGTCTTCCCGGAGCGGACGGCCCGCCTGGGGACCCCCTTCTCTCACGCCCCCGGTCAGCGCGGGCCGCTGTCCTCCATGCGCAGTCAGCCGGTGATGTCCCGGGCCGCCTTGTCGATGATGTCGAAGACGGCGCGGGGCTGGGAGACGGTGACGGCGTGGGAGGCGTTGATCTCGGTGGTGCGGGAGTGGGCG
>NZ_JBIBZI010000038.1:0-8241 GCF_043084105.1 Streptomyces sp. NPDC014676
GACACCATCACAGCCCACAACACCGGCTGCACCACATCCACCCGCTCCAACGAAGGAGCACCCTCCACACCCCGCACCACATCCAGCAACGACCAGTCGACATGGGGAGCGAGCGCGTCGGCGCAGGCGGACATCCGCCGGGCGAACACCGGTGAGGTGTCGAGGAGTTCGACGGCCATACCGGCCCACTGGGAACCCTGACCCGGGAAGACGAAGACGACGCCGCCGCCTTCGGTGGCGGTGCCGTCGACGAGGCCGGGGGCGGGCCGGCCGGCGGCGAGGGCGTCGAGGCCGGCGAGAAGGTCGTCGAGGCCGCTGCCCACCACGACCGAACGGTGCTCCATCGCCACACGGGTCGACACCAGCGAATGCGCCACGTCCAGCGCGCCCGCGCCACTGTCACGCACGGACGCCGCCAGCCGCGCCGCCTGCTCCCGCACCGCCTCACGCGACTTCGCCGACACCGCCCACGGCAGCCACACCGGGCCCTCCGCCCGGTCGTCGGCCTCGTCGGCCGGCTCCGGTTCCGGGGCCTGCTCCAGCACCAGGTGGGCGTTGGTGCCGCTGACGCCGAAGGAGGACACGGCGGCGCGGCGGGGCCGGCCGGTCTCCGGCCAGTCGGCGTGCTCGGTGAGCAGCTCGACGGCGCCGTCGGCCCAGTCGGCGTGCGGGGTGGGCGCGTCGATGTGGAGGCTCTTGGGCAGCGTGCCGTGCCGCATGGCCTGCACCATCTTGATGACGCCGCCGACACCGGAGGCGGCCTGGGTGTGGCCGATGTTCGACTTCAGCGAGCCGAGCAGCAGCGGCCGGTCGGCGGGACGGTCCTGGCCGTAGGTGGCCAGCAGCGCCTGCGCCTCGATCGGGTCGCCCAGGGTGGTGCCGGTGCCGTGCGCCTCGACCACGTCGACCTCGGCGGCGGACAGTCCGGCGTCGATGAGGGCCTGGCGGATCAGGCGCTGCTGCGAGGGCCCGTTGGGGGCGGTGAGGCCGTTGGAGGCACCGTCCTGGTTGATGGCGGAGCCGCGGATGACGGCGAGGACCCGGTGGCCGTTGCGGCGGGCGTCGGAGAGCCGCTCCAGCAGGACCATGCCGACGCCCTCGGACCAGGCGGTGCCGTCGGCGGCGGCGGCGAACGCCTTGCAGCGGCCGTCTGCGGCCAGGCCGCGCTGGCGGGCGAACTCGGTGAACATCTTCGGCGTCGACATGACGGTGGCGCCGCCGGCCAGGGCGAGGGAGCACTCCCCCTGGCGCAGGGAACGCACGGCCAGGTGGAGGGCGACCAGGGAGGAGGAGCAGGCGGTGTCGACGGTGACGGCGGGGCCTTCGAAGCCGTACGTGTAGGACAGGCGGCCGGAGGCGACGGCGACCGTGTTGCCGGTCAGGAGGTGTCCGGCGACCTCCTCCTGACGGCCGCGCGCGGCGCCGTCGTAGTCGCCGTGCCCGGTGCCGACGAAGACGCCGGTGGGGCTGCCGGTGAGGGAGTCCGGGAGGATCCCGGCGCGTTCCAGGGCCTCCCAGGAGGTCTCCAGGAGCAGGCGCTGCTGCGGGTCCATGGCGAGGGCCTCGCGCGGGGAGATCCCGAAGAACGCCGGGTCGAACTCGCCGGCCTCGTGCAGGAAGCCGCCCTCGCGGGCGTAGGTGGTGCCGTGGTGGGCGGGGTCGGGGTGGAACAGCCGGTCGAGGTCCCAGCCTCGGTTGGCGGGGAACGCGGAGATCGCGTCCACACCGTCCCGGGCCAGCTCCCACAGTTCCTCGGGCGAGCGGGCGCCACCGGGGTAGCGGCAGGCCATGGCGACGACGGCGACGGGCTCGCGGTCGCGGTTCTCGGCCTCGCTGAGCTGCTGCCGGGCCTCCTGGAGGTCGGCGATCGCCCGCTTGAGGTACGCGCGGAGCTTGTCCTCGTTCGACATCAGGTGCCCACCTCTCACTCGGATTCCGGAAAACGCGGAGAGCGGCGATGTCCGGATCCACGCCCCGACCCTGTCGGAAGAACCGGCGGTGCGCGGGGAGCGCCGGCCGGTGGTCTTCCGGTCCGGGTCGCAGGCCGACCCGGTCCGGTGGTCAGTCTGGCCGTCCCGGACTGCGGGTTTCCCTAAAGCCTCGGGGAAAGGCGGGGCCGGGCGCCGTGGTGGGTGCCACGTGCGCCCGGCCCGGGGAGGGGAACTGGTGAATTCCCTCGTGCTGGATCGGTTATGGGGCTGCCGCCCGATCGGTCATCTCCGTACTGCCGTCCGATCGGTCATCGGGCGGCGGCCGCCGGTGCCTCCAGTTCGGTCAGCCACTCCTGGATGAGGGCGGCGGCCTTGGCGGAGTCCTCGCGGATCACGGAGAGGTGGTCGGCGTCGACCGGCCGTACGGTGGCCGACGGAACCAGTGGTTCGTGCAGGGTGTCCGCGTCCGGTGCGGGGACGCCCTCGATGAGGGCGCGGGTGCACTTGATCTCGAGGACGGGCGCGGTGGTGGGGTGCACGTCTAGGGCGTTGAGCAGGACCATCCAGCGGCCCATCGCGGACAGCCGGGAGTTGGTGAGCCGTACGGGCGAGTCGTCGACGGCGGTGAAGTTGAACCGCATCATGCCCGAGAAGTCCACGCCCTCGTCGTTCTTGTGCTGGATGCTCAGGGTGTCGAGCAGGACGACGGCGGCGGGGCGGATGCCCCACGTGGTCTCCAGCACGCCGGCGGCGGCGTAGGCGAGGGAGCCGCCCGAGGAGTGGCCGACGAGGACGAAGGGCCGGCCGTCGGCGGCCTGCAGGGCGCTCTCGGCGATCACCCGGGCGGCGGCCTCCGGTCCGGCGGGCAGGGCCTCACCGGTGGCGAAGCCGACCAGCGGCAGTGCGGCCACGTCACGGCTGCCCCGGAAGTGCGCGGAGAGCTGGGCGTACTGGTGGACGCCGCCGTTGGCGGTGGGCGCGCTGACGCAGACCAGCCGCGAGGCGGCCGGGCCCTCGGCGAGCGTCACCGGCCAGGGCAGGTCCTCCAGTTCGGCGGTCGCCTCGAAGGTGGGCCGCAGTGCGGCGACGGTGGCCAGCATGCGCTGCGCCTCCCGGGTCTTGCCCTGGGCGAGGCCGTCGAGGAACAGCCGCTCCATCGAGTCGTTCTCGACCGGGCCGCCCGGCACGCCGCCGCCCCGGGGGACGGAACCGCCGCCCTGGGCGCCGAGTTCGGTGAGCAGCCAGGAGGTGAGGCCGTTCGGGGAGCCGCTGTCGTAGACGATGCCGGCGGGCAGTTGCAGGCCGGTGGCCTCACTGAGCCTGCGGCGCAGTTCGATGCCGATGAGGGAGTCGAAGCCGAGTTCCAGGAAGTCGCGTTCGGGATCGACCTCGGAGGTGTCGGGGTGGCCGAGGAGTGCCGCGGCGCAGGTGACGACCAGGTCGTGCAGGGCCTGTTCCTGTTCGGCGGCGCCGAGGGTGGCCAGCCGGTCGCGGAAGGAGGCCGGGTCGGTGGTGCGGACCGGCACCGTGGAGACGGTCGCGGCCGGGCGGGCCGTGCGTGCGGCGGGTGCGGCGGGCCGGTCGGCGGCGCCGGGACCGAGCAGCCGGGCGGCGGACGACGGACGCAGGGCCAGCGCCTCGACCGACAGGACGGGCCGGCCCGCGGGGTCGACGGCGGCGATGGACACGGTGTCCTCCCCGGCCTTGGCCAGGCGCGCCCGCAGCCGGGCGGCGCCGGAGGCGTGCAGGGACACCCCGGACCAGGAGAACGGCAGCAGGCCCTGGTCGGCGTCCTTCAGTTCGACGAACTCCACGGCGTGCAGTGCGGCGGTGAGCAGGGCCGGGTGCAGGGCGAACAGTTCGGCGTCGTCCGTGCGGCCGGGCAGCTCCAGTTCGGCGAAGACCTCCTCGCCGCGGGTCCAGGCGGCGCGCAGGCCCTGGAAGAGGGGACCGTACTCGGTGCGCTCGTAGAAGCCGGTCAGGTCGAGGGGGTCGGCGCCCTGCGGCGGCCACTGGGCGGCGTCGAACTCGACCTGCCGCTCGTCGGGGACGAGGACACCGGTGGCGTGCTGGGTCCACGGCTCGTCGGGGGCGTCGGCGGCCCGGGAGTGGATGCCGAGTTCCCGGCCTCCGGACCCGTCGGGGGCACCGACGCGCACCTGGACGGCGACGGCGCTCGCGGCGTCGAGCACGAGCGGGGTGGTCAGGGTGAGTTCCTGCACCCGGCCGCAGCCCACCTGGTCGCCGGCGCGCACGGCCAGTTCGAGGAAGCCGGTCGCCGGGAAGAGGACCATGCCGCCCATGGTGTGGTCGGTGAGCCAGGGGTGGGTGCGCAGGGACACCCTTCCGGTGAGCAGCACTCCGTTGGTGCCGGCCAGTGACACCGCCGCGCCGAGCAGGGGGTGTTCGGCGGGGGTGAGTCCGGCACCGGCCACGTCCCCGGCGAAGGCGAGGGGCCGCGGCCAGTAGGCGCGGTGCTGCCAGGGGTAGGTGGGAACGTCGGTGCGGCGGGCGCCGGTTCCCTCGAAGAAGGCGGTCCAGTCGACGCGGACGCCCGCGACGTGCAGTTCGGCCAGCCCGGTGAGCAGTGCGGTCTGTTCGTCGCGCCGGGCGCGCAGGGCGGGCGCCGCCACGGCGTCCGCCTCGTCCCCGAGGGTCTGCCGGGTCAGGGCGGTGAGGACGGCGCCGGGTCCCAGTTCCAGGAAGGCGTCCGCTCCGGCGTCGGCCAGGGCGCGTACGCCGTCGGCGTAGCGGACGGTGCCGCGGACGTGGCGCACCCAGTACTCGGGCGAGCACAGCAGCTCGGGGCCGGCGATCTCGCCGGTCACGTTGGAGACGACGGGAATGCGCGGCTCGGCGTACGTCAGCGTCTCCGCGACGGCGCGGAAGGCGTCGAGCATCGGCTCCATCAGCGGCGAGTGGAAGGCGTGACTGACCGACAGACGCTGCGTCTTGCGGCCCCGCGCGGTGAACTCCTCCGCCAGGGAGACGACTTCGGACTCGGAACCCGCGATCACCACCGCGTCCGGGCCGTTCACCGCTGCCAGAGTGATCCCCTCGGTCAGGTGGGGGGTGATCTCCTCCTCGGTGGCCTGTACGGCAACCATCGCGCCTCCGGAGGGGAGTTGCTGCATCAGCCGGGCACGCGCCGCGACCAGCGTGCAGGCGTCCTCCAGGGAGAGAACCCCCGCGACGTGCGCGGCCGTGATCTCGCCTACGGAGTGACCTGCCACGTAGTCGGGCCGCACCCCCCACGACTCGACCAGCCGGTACAGCGCCACCTCGACCGCGAACAGCGCGGGCTGGGTGTAGCCGGTGGTGTCGAGGAGTTCCGCCTCGGGCGTGCCCTCCTCCGCGAACAGCACCTCACGCAACGGACGCTCCGACTCCACGTCAAGACGCGCCAGTACGGCGTCCAGCGCCTCCGCGAACACCGGGAAGGCGGCGTACAGTTCACGCCCCATCCCGGCCCGCTGCGACCCCTGGCCCGAGAAGAGGACAGCGAGCGAGCGCTGCGCCGCGCGTCCGCGCGCCACCTCGGCCGGCGCCCCGCCCTCCGCGCCCGCGAGGAGCACCGCCCGGTGCTCGAACGCCGACCGCCCCGACGCCAGGGAGAAGCCCACGTCCAGGGCAGTGGCGTCGGTCAGTGCCGACACCCCTGCGAGCTGCGCCTCCAGGGCGCCCTTCGTCTTGCCGGCGACGGGCCACGGCACGACTGCCGGGTGGGTCGTCGGTGCGGCGGGCCGCTCCGGCTCCTCGGGTTCGGGGGCCTGCTCGACGACCAGGTGGGCGTTGGTGCCGCTGATGCCGAAGGAGGACACGGCGGCGCGGCGCGGCCGGCCGGTCTCCGGCCAGGGGGTGCGTTCGGTGAGGAGGCGGACGTTGCCCGCGGTCCAGTCGACGTGGGTGGAGGGCGCGTCCACGTGGAGGGTCTTGGGCAGGACGCCGTGGCGGATGGCCAGGACGGTCTTGATGACGCCGGCGACTCCGGCGGCGGCCTGGGAGTGGCCGATGTTGGACTTCACCGAGCCGAGCAGCAGCGGCCGGTCGGCGGGACGGTCCTGGCCGTAGGTGGCCAGCAGCGCCTGCGCCTCGATGGGGTCGCCGAGGGGCGTGCCGGTGCCGTGGGCCTCGACGGCGTCCACGTCGGCGGGTGAGAGTCCGGCGCCGGCGAGGGCCTGCCGGATGACGCGCTGCTGGGAGGGTCCGTTGGGCGCGGTGAGCCCGTTGGAGGCGCCGTCCTGGTTGACGGCGGAGCCGCGGACGACGGCGAGGACCTGGTGCCCGTTGCGGCGGGCGTCGGAGAGCCGCTCCAGGACGAGTACTCCGGCGCCCTCGGACCAGCCGGTGCCGTCCGCGGAGTCGGCGAACGCCTTGCAGCGGCCGCTGGTGGAGATGCCGCCCTGCCGGGTGAAGCCGGAGAAGCCCATGGGGGTGGACATGACGGTGACACCGCCCGCGAGGGCGAGGCCGCACTCGCCCTGGCGCAGGGACTGGGCGGCCAGGTGGATGGCGACCAGGGAGGAGGAGCAGGCGGTGTCCACGGTGACCGCCGGGCCGGCGAGGTCGAAGGCGTAGGCGACGCGGCCGGAGACGACGCTGGCGGTGAGGCCGGTGGTGGCGTGGCCCTCGGCGTCCTCGCGGGAGTTCATCACGACGCCGACGTAGTCGACGCCGGCGGTGCCGACGAACACGCCGGTGCGGGAGCCGCGCAGGGACACCGGGTCGAGGCCGGCGCGTTCCACGGCTTCCCAGGTGGTCTCCAGCAGGAGCCGCTGCTGCGGGTCCATGGCGACGGCCTCGCGCGGCGAGATGCCGAAGAAGCCGGCGTCGAAGGCGGCGGCGTCGACGAAGCCGCCTTCGGCGGCGGCGCTGCTGCCGGCCCCCTCGCCGCCCAGGGCGGCGAGGTCCCAGCCCCGGTCGGTGGGGAACGGGGCGATGCCGTCGCGGCCCTCGTCCAGCAGCCGCCAGAAGTCCTCCGGGGAGGCGACCTCGCCGGGCAGCCGGCAGGCCATGCCCACGATGGCGATCGGCTCGTGCCGGCTCGCCTCGGCCTCCTCCAGCCGCCGACGGGTCTTGTGCAGGTCGGCCGTGACCCACTTCAGGTAGTCGACGAGCTTTTTGTCATCGGGCATGACGGGAAACCCTTCCTGTGGTGAATCGGCTCGTCTCAGTGGTCGCCCATGCGGCCGAGCTCGTTGTCGATGAAGGCGAACACCTCGTCGGCGCTGGCCGATTCGAAGGCGTCGTCCACGGGGGTGCCGGTCTGCTCCGGTGCGCTGCCGCGCACCTTGTCCAGCATCTGGCCGAGCCGCAGGGCGAGTCCCGCGCGGGTGATCTCGTCGTGCTCGCCCGCCGCGAAGAGCGCTTCCAGGCGGTCGAGTTCGGCGAGCAGCGAGGGACCCTGCGGGCTCTCGTCGCCGGGGGCCAGTTCGGAGACGAAGTGTTCGGCGAGCGCCGTGGGGGTCGGGTAGTCGAAGACCAGGGTGGCCGGCAGGCGCAGCCCGGTCGCCGTGGAGAGGTGGTTGCGCAGTTCCAGGGCGGTCAGCGAGTCGAAGCCGAGCTCCCGGAACTCCTGGGTGACGTCGACGGCCTTCGGTGTGGCGTGGCCGAGGACCCGGGCGGCCTGTTCGCGGACCAGGTCGGTGACGTACCGGACGCGTTCGTCGGCGCGGAGTTCGCCGAGCCTGGCGCCGAGGGCGGCGGCCGCTCCGGCCGCGTCGGTGGCGGCGGCGGTGCGGCGGCTGCTCCTGACCATGCCGCGGAAGAGCGGCGGCAGGTCCTCGGGGGCGGCGCCGCGCATGGCGCCGGGGGCGAGGCCGACCAGGACCAGGAACGACTCGTCGGAGCCGCGTGCGATGTCGAAGAGGCCGAAACCCTGGTCGACGGAGAGCGGCGGGAGACCGCCGGACTGCATGCGGCGCATGTCGGTGTCGGAGAGGGTGCTGGTCATGCCGCCGTCGTGGGACCAGGGGCCCCAGGCGAGGGAGGTGCCGGCCAGGCCCTGGGAGCGGCGGTGCGCGGTCAGGGCGTCGAGGAAGGAGTTGGCGGCGGCGTAGTTGCCCTGGCCGGGGCTGCCCATGACACCGGCGATGGACGAGAACGGCAGGAACGCCGCCAGGTCCAGGTCGCGGGTGAGTTCGTGCAGGTGCCAGGCGGCGTCGACCTTGGGCCGCAGGACGGTGGCGAGCCGTTCGGGGGTGAGCGAGGCGACGACGCCGTCGTCGAGGACGCCGGCCGTGTGGACGACCGCGGTGAGCGGGTGTGCGGCGGGGACGCCGGCGAGGAGGGCGGCGGTGGCGTCGCGGTC
>NZ_JBIBZI010000039.1:0-7871 GCF_043084105.1 Streptomyces sp. NPDC014676
CGCTGGAACAACTCCCACAACTCGTCCGGCACCAGCCGCTCAACAATCCCTGCCACGACCGGCAGCTTACCCAGCCAAATGAGATGACTTCTTAGTGCGGTGAAGATCTCCTCGGCCGGCCGCTGGGCCGTCCCCGGTGCCTGCGGCCGCAGCAGGGTGACCAGGCGGTGCCTGCCGGCCTTGCGGATCTGGGCGGGTGATCCGAACTGTTCCAGCAGGGTGAGGACGGCCGGGTGCTGCGATCGTGGCTCCAGCACCCGTTTCAGCGGGGGGTGGTTCTGGGGTGGCGGGCCGTGCGGCCGGTTCGCGGCCCGGGTGGTGAGGGCCCGTTGAGCCCGCAGGAGCGCGAGGAACTGCGCCGTCTGCGCAAGCAGGTCCGTGAGCTGGAGCTGGAGCGGGAAATCCTGCGCAAGGCGGCCGCGTATTTTGCCAAGGAGATGGGTCGATGACCGGCCGCTGGCGGTTCATCTCCGACCATCGTGACCTGTACGGAGTGCAGCGGCTGTGCCGGGTGCTGGACGTGTCGGAGTCCGGCTTCTACCGGTGGATCGCCGCGGCGGCCACCCGGGCCGCCCGGAGGGCCGCCGACGAGGACCTGGGCGCTCGGATCGAGCAGATCCACGGCGAGTCGAATGGCGCTTACGGAGTTCCCAGGGTCACCCGGGAGCTGCGTGAGCGGCATGGGCCGGTGAACCACAAGCGGGTCGCCCGGCTGATGCGCGAGCGCGGACTGGCCGGCCGGCACCTGCGGCGCAGCGTGCGCACGACGGTCGCGGACAAGAGCGTGCCGCCGGCACCGGACCTGGTGGGACGTGTGTTCGCGGCTCCGGCACCAGATGTCCAGTGGTGCGGTGACATCACGTATCTGCCGGTCGGCGGGTCGTGGATGTACGTGGCCACGGTGATCGACATGCACTCGCGGCGGGTCGTGGGCTGGTCGCTGGCCGAGCACATGCGCGCCGACCTGGCCGTCGACGCGGTCCAGGCCGCCGTTGACGTCCGGGGAGGTGACGTGCGAGGCGTGGTGTTCCACTCCGATCGCGGCACGCAGGGCGGATTCAACCGGTCGTTGCAACACCTCGTCCTCGGAGGTGTTGATGGGCAGGCCAGCAGGGTGGATGGCGTCGTTGACCGGACGGTCGCCGATGAAGTCCCCGGGTGCGCCGGCGCTTCGGCGGGAAGTGGAACGTCAGTTCTGGCGGGAAATCGCGAAGGGGGTGCTCTCCGAGGAGGCGGCAGCTGCGGTTGGCGTATCCCAGGCGGCGGGTTGCAGGTGGTTCCGTCACGGTGGCGGCATGCCACCAATGGATCTTGCTCCGCAGTTTGGCCGGTACCTGTCCCTTCACGAGCGCGAAGAGATCGCGATTCTCAAAGCACAGGGCATCGGAGTCCGGGAGAGCGCGCGGTGTCTCGGCCGCGATCCATCAACGGTATCCCGGGAGCTGCGGCGCAACGCCGCGACCCGCGGTGGTCGGCTGGACTACCGGGCGTCGGTCGCGCAGTGGAAGGCCGATCTCGTGGCCCAGCGCCCGAAGACAGCAAAGCCGGCCGCGAACGACCGGCTGCGGGACTACGTGCAGGAAAGGCTTTCCGGCCAGGTCAGCCGCCCGGACGGGACGGTGCTGGGACCGCAGGGCCCGCGGTGGAAGGGGAGGAACAAGCCCCACCGCGGCGACCGCCAATGGGTCATGGCGTGGAGTCCGGAGCAGATCGCGAACCGGCTGAAGGTCGACTTCCCCGATGATGAGTCCATGCGGATCAGCCATGAGACGATCTACCAGGCCCTGTTCATCGAAGGCCGTGGAGCGCTCAAGCGTGAGCTCGTTGCCTGCCTGCGCACCGGCAGAGCCCTGCGGGTGCCCCGGGCCCGGTCCAAAAGGACGGCGTGGGCACACGTCACGCCCGAGGTACTGATCAGTGAACGACCGGCGGAAGCCGACGACCGCGCCGTACCAGGACACTGGGAGGGCGACCTCCTGATCGGACTCGAGCGATCGGCGATCGGCACGCTGGTCGAGCGCACGACCCGATTCACAGTGCTTGTCCACCTGCCCCGCCAGGACGGTTACGGCATCGTCCCTCGTACCAAGAACGGACCGCCACTGGCCGGCTATGGCGCGGTGACGATGAAAGATGCGCTTGCGGCCACAGTCTGCACCCTGCCCGGGCAACTATGGCGGTCGTTGACCTGGGACCGGGGCAAGGAGCTGTCGGCGCACGCCCAGTTCACGGTCGAGACCGGCGTCCCGGTCTACTTCGCCGACCCGCACAGTCCCTGGCAGCGCGGCACCAACGAGAACACGAACGGCTTGTTGCGCCAATACTTCCCGAAGGGCACGGACCTTTCTCGATGGGCGGCGGAGGATATCGAGGCGGTCGCTGCCGCCCTCAGCAGTCGCCCTCGTAAGAGCCTCGGTTGGAAGACACCCGCCGAAGCCCTCAACGACCATCTACTATCGATCACATAAGCCGGTGTTGCATCCACTGGTTGAACCCGGTCAGTACACGTCGTTCGGGACTGCTGCACGGATAGGTGACACCTGGCCTGGCTTGCTGAGAGGCGGCCTGGAGGGATGTTGCAGTGCCCATGCCGTGTCCGAAGGAGTTCCGCGAGGACGTCGTGCGGGTCGCGCGCAACCGCGAGCCGGGCGTCAGGCTGGAACGGATCGCCGCCGGCTTCGGCGTTTACTCGATCACGCTGTCGAAGTGGCTGTGCCGCGCCGGCACCGACGAGGGCGCCGGGCCCGCAGCGGCGTCGGGTGAGTCGGCCGAGCTCCGCGAGGCCCGCAAACGGATCAGGCTGCTGGAGCAGGAGAACGAGGTTCTTCGGAGGGCTGCGGCGTATCTGTCGCAGGCGAATCTGCCGGGAAAACGATGTACCCGCTCGTCCGTGAGCTGGCCGCCGCCGCTGCCCGTCGAGGTCGGGTCGCCGGATGCATGAAGACCGGCTCGGGCCTGAACGCGCAGTCGCGGGTGCGTCTGGTGCCGGTTGCCGAGGCCCACGGTGTGGCCGTGCGGGAGGTCCGCCGGGTCGCCAAGTCTCTGATTTCAGACCTCGCCGGTACTGCATCCGGAGATCTTGAGTCCGGCGAGACAGGCAAGATCCTTGTGACGACTGGGGTGGAGGGCACCGGACAGGACGGGATGGCCGGATCGGCAGACCTCGCCGCAACTGCACAGCACCACGCTCTCCACGCTTCTGGGGTTACTCCCGGTGGTTCTCTTGCGCTCTCTGGTGGCTTTTCCGGCGAAGGCCGTGGTGGGAACCACGGTCTGCCGGACTGTGCGTGCGCGGGCGAGGACGGCGGCCCGCTCCGCGGGGGACAGCAGGAGAAGTCCCCGTCGATCAGCAGCGAGAAGCCCGGCTGCGGGCCGGTGGCCGACGGTCCGGTGCGGGTCGTGGACGGTGAGGGTCAGGGCAAGCGGCAGCGGGGGAGGGTGCCGCTGCCGCCGGAGGATCTGCGGGCCGTTCTGGCGCCGGTGGACCTGGTGTGGGCGCGGCTGGAGCGTCCGGCCGCCCGCCGCCTGGTGGAGACCGCCGCCCGCAGCGAGCTGGGCAGGGTGGTCGGGTTCGCCGGCCGCGCGGACGCGCCGCAGGTCCTCGCCGACCGGCTTGCCCGGCGGTTGGCCGACCAGATGCGGCTGGCCGGGCCGATCAAGGACCCGGTGGGATGGCTGATCGGCCTCGGTCTGCCGCAGCGTCAACAGTGCGGCGACGTGCGGTGCGACGACCGGGTGCTGCTCGTGCTCCTGTGGTTGTCCGTTGCACTCGAAGGTTGCGCATCCGGCCGGCGGTGGCCGGCGCGACGAGACCTGTGTCGTCGCACAGCGCGCCGAAGGTGTGCAGGAGGCGGTTCTCCCCGTCGCCGAGATCGAGGATGAAGACGTCGTCCTGGCGCTCCAGCGTGGGGATGGCGGCTCCTTCTCGGTGAGTCGGTCGGGTGCGGTTGGTGTTGCCGGGGGTCACGGCCCGGTGTCGGCGCGGGTTTCTGGCCGGTCCGCGAGGGCGTGGACGAGCAGTTCGTGGATCTCGGCGGCGGCGTCCTCCATCGGGAGGGTGCTCTCCTGCGCCCGGCACAGCACCACGGCGCCCTCTTCCGCGGCGACGATCAGGGCGGCCAGGCGGCGGCTGCGCTCCTCTGGCAGACCGTGCCGCGTGAGGAGGGTGGTGAACGCCTGCTGCCAGCGGGCGAAGGCCTGGCCCGCGGTGCGGGCGAGCTGGGGGGCGTCGTCGTTGGTCTCCACGGCCACCGCGACGATCGCGCAGCCGGCCCGGAAGCCGCTGTCGGCCACCTGACTGCGCCAGTGCGCGAAGAAATCGTCGACCGCCCTCACCGGGTCGTCGGCCTGCGCGAGGGTCTCGATCATGCCGGTCATCAGGCCCCCGCCGAGGGTCACCGCTTCCTCCATCAGCTGGGTCCGACCCCTGGGGAAGTGGTGGTAGACCGAGCCGCGCGGAGCGCCGCTGTGCGCGAGGACCCGGTCCATGGTGGTCGCGCTCGCGCCGTACTCGCGCAGCAGAATCATCGTGGAGTGCAGCATGCGCTCGCGGCTGTCGCTCTTGCGGGGACTCATCGCGCCCCTTTCCTCGTCTGACGGACCGCCGCCGGCCTGCGGGGCGGCCCAAGTGGTGCTGACGTTGTAGCCGGCCCTGCTTGCGGACCCGCCGACAGCATTATATGTTTTATGACGTAGAGCATACAAGGTTGCGGTCGCGCACCCGCCGCCGAAAGGACGTGTCTGTCATGACCTCTGTGCTGCATTTCAATGTGCCCGAGAAGCCCCTCGTAGGCGACCGGCCCCACGGACCGGGGCACCAATGGCATGGGACCCGATGGTCCCGACGCTGATCTACGGCGAGAGCGACGCGGTCCTGGTGGACCCGCTGACCACCGTGCCCGAGGCCCGAGGCGCTGGCCGCGTGGGTCAGGCTCCACCACCGCAATCTCACGACGATCTACATCACCCACGGCCGCCTGGACCACTTCGCCGGGCTGAGCGTGCTGCTGCGGCACTTCCCCGACGCCAGGGCGATCGCCACGCCGAAGGCGGCTGCGCATCATCGAACAGGGCCACCCCGACGCGCCCGAGAGCACCTCGCTGTACGTGCCCGACCTCGGCCTCGTGGTCGGCGGGGACGTAGTCCACAACCAGTGCTACCAGTACGTCGCCGAGCTCACCGACGACATCCGCGAGAACTGGACAGCCGCGCTGGACCGCCTGGCGGCGCTGAACCCCAAGACCGTCGTCGCCGGCCACAAGAAGCCGGGCGTCCCGGACGCCCCCGAGCGCATCGAATGGGCCAAGCGCTACCTGAACGACTTCGCCCGCCTGAAGAGGGAGACCTCCAGCGAGCGCGAACTGCTCGACGCCATGGGCGCGCTGTACCCCACATGGGCCGCCCGCCAGTCGTGGCTCTGTTCGGCCTGGCCTGACCCCCGCAACACCCCCGTTCCGCACCACCACGAAGGACACCACGCCATGACCACACCGACCGCCCATACCGCTGGCAACTTCGAGATCGCCGGAAAGAAGGTCGCCCGCCTGGGCTTCGGCGCCATGCGCCTGACCGGCCTGGGCATATGGGGAGAACCCGAGGACCGCGACGAGTGCATCCGCGTCGTCCGCCGCGCCGTCCAGCTGGGGGTGCAGTTCATCGACACCGCCGACTCCTACGGCCCGCACGTCAGCGAAGAGATCATCCGCGAGGCGATCCACCCCTATCCCGACGACGTCCTGATCGCCACCAAGGCCGGCCTGGCCCGCCCCGGCCCCGACGCCATCCGCACCGACCAGGGTGTGCAGCAGCTGGGCTCCCAGGGATGGCTGCCGCTGGGCCGTCCCGAATACCTCCGCCAGCAGGCGGAGATGAGCCTGCGCCGCCTCGGCCTGGAGCGCATCGACCTCTTCCAGCTCCACCGGATCGACCCCAAGGTGCCCCTGGAGGAGCAGGTCGGCGAGCTGAAGAACCTTCAGGACGAGGGGAAGATCGCCGCGATCGGCCTGTCCCAGGTCAGCGTGGAACAGATCGAGCAGGCCCGGCGGATCGCCGACATCGCCACCGTCCAGAACCGCTACAACCTCACCGACCGCACCTCCGCCGACGTCCTGGCCCACTGCGAACGCGAGAGCATCGGCTTCATCCCCTGGGCGCCCGTCGCCGCCGGAACACTGACCGCCCCCGGCGGCCCGGTCGACCGCATCGCCACCACCCACGGCGCCACCCCCTCCCAGGTGGCACTCGCCTGGCTGCTGGACCGCTCCCCGGTCATCCTCCCCATCCCCGGCACCTCCAAGGTCACTCACCTGGAGGACAACATCGCCGCCGCCGACCTCCACCTGAACGCCCAGGAGATCGCCGAACTCACCGACGCGACGCGATAGCTCACCCGCTGACCCACGGTGGATTCAACTGGTCGTCGCAACACCCTGATCTCGGAGGTGTGCGGCGTGGCCACGGCGGACTGGAGTGTGAAGACCAGCGATGTTCCGGAGGGGCGGCGTCGGCAGTGGCGCGCTGACCGTGCGTTGCGGCCGGCGATGCGTTCGCCGGGGCGGCCTGATCCGTCTCTGTCGCGATCTCGGCCGCCAACACCCACGACAGCCTGGCCCTGCAACCGCTGGTCATGGGCATCCCATCGGTCCGCAGCCCCTGCGGACCGCGGCGTCGCCGACCGGCAAAGCTCCACGGCGACAAGGGCTACGACTATCCCCACCTGCGTCGATGGCTCCGTGAGTGAAACATCGTTCCTCGTATCACCCGCCGCGGTGTCGAGAACTCGCAGCGCCTGGGCCGGCATCGCTGGGTGGTCGAACGCACCCTGTCCTGGCTCATGCACCACCGCCGCCTCACCCGCGACTACGAAACCCACCCACACCGATCAGCCGCCATGATCCATATCGCCGCTATCGACCTCATGAGCCGTCGAGCCACCCAGGAAAACACCCCCAACCGGCGCGGCACCTAACCCCGAACCAAACGGAGAACAAAGAACCAGACGCTCACTAAAGCGGTCCCCGGACACCCTGGACAGAAAACCATGTCACTCCCCATGAACCTCGTCCTCTTCGACAACCCCGAAGCTGTGCTGATCTGCGCATTCAAGCGGGACACCGCTCCGTGTGAACCCGGCCCTGACGCTGTAGCGCCCCGCCAGTGGGACTGTCGAGATGGCTGCGGCAACGCCGTCCGCGCCGATGCCCACGCGAAGTCAGGACACTAGAGGAGAACAATCGAGCAGACGACCGGTCTAAAATTCGCTATTGTCATAATACCCGCGCAGAAAAGGAACGGAAATGTCTCATTCCCAAGGATTCAAGGTAATCAGCGATCTCTATCAGGCCTACATGGAAGGCGACCTGGTCTCCTTCTACAAGAACCTGTCGCCCAATCTGCAATGGATCGAATGTGAAGGCTTTCCGGCTCCCGGTGTGTTTCGGACCAAAGAGGAAATCACGGACAACGTCTTCAATGTCCTGGCACGCGACTGGAGCCAATGGGGCTACCAGCTTGAACAGCTCATCGATGCCGGTGAGTTCATAGTCGCCATCGGAACCTACCAGGGGACCCACGGCACGACCGCGAAGTCCTTCAGCGCCAGAAGCGCGCACCTATGGCATGTCACCGACGGGAAAATCGTGCGCTTCGAGCAGATCGCCGACACTCACCTCATGCACATCGCCGCAACCGCTTAGAGGTCCTAACAAAGGCGTTGGACGTGGCGGTGGGTGATGAGGCAGGTGGCGAGGCCGAGGAAGGCCTCGTGGATGTCGTCTCGTCGTTCCCAGCGGATGTGCAGGCGGCGGAAGCCGTGGAGCCAGGAGATGGTGCGTTCGACGACCCAGCGGAAGATGCCCGGGCCGGAGCCGTG
>NZ_JBIBZI010000040.1:0-7285 GCF_043084105.1 Streptomyces sp. NPDC014676
CGATCCACGGCCGCGACTGACGCTTCCCCACGCCCCGACCAACGAGCAGACCAGCGGACGGTTACTTGATCAACAACTTCTGTTAGGAACTCTAAACCCACTCGACTCCGAGTTCGGCGAGTGCGGTGCGCTGGTCGTGGGTTAGTTTGTCGCGGCGGGTCTTGGTATTCGATGGCCATACGCCGAGCTTGTGCTGCTGTTCTGGCCGTCGATGACGACGCGTTCGACGTGTCCCCTTGGCATTGAGCATCGTCCAACCTGAATTCGCTGGTCACGGGGCTGGCGTGGGCGGGGGCTGGGATGCTCGTACCGGTCGGGGCGTGATCGGTAACAGGTGATCACCCGGCGCCTTGCCGGTTCGCCGGAATCACGGTGCCGGATCCGGAGTGCCTCGTAGGCTCCGAGGAGAGCCGGGTGGAAGGGGGCTGCTGGTGGCGGACGTGCTGGTCTGGGTGATGCAGCGAAGGGTGGTGTTGGCCGATCGCGCCGAACGGTTGCGCAAGGAACTCGCCGAGATCGATGCCGAGGTGGCCCGGCTGGAGGCCGCCGAGGTGGTGATCGGACAGTTCATCGAGACCGAGCGGAGCGGGCAGGCCGACGACCCGGCCGTGGCTGAGGAGTTGGAGCGGGTGACGACTCCGGGTGCGGGCGGGATGCTGCTGGTCCCGCACCGCGAGCCGGGCATGGACGAGAGCGCGCTGCCCGCCGACTACCAGGCGATCATGAAGATCGTGGCCGCGGCCTCGGAGCCGGCCCCGGCCAAGGACGTCAGCGTCCAACTCGGCAGGGGCACCCAGCCCAGGCAGGTCGAACCGGTACGTGACAAGCTCAGGCGCCTGGCGGACCGAGGCTGGTTGCACCGCACCCCCGCCGGCCGCTTCACCGCCCTGCCGCGGTCGTCCGTCTGACCGGCCGCGGCCTGATTCCGGCGTAACGTGCATGCCCCCGGCTGGAGTTGGGGATTCCATGCGAAAGAACACCAGCCCCGCCGAGGGCACTGAGGGGCTTGTCTACCAGTGCCGCCTGCCGCTGTCGAGCGCCACCCTGGACCTGGTTGCCGGCCTGGTCCGCGGTCACCTGAAGAAGATCCGCTCCCGCTGGCGCAAGCTCCCGCCCGGCCGGATCGCCCTGATCGTCCTGGCGGTCCTCCGGTACGACCAGCGGCTTTCCGACATGGCGGGCGGCAACGGCGTCTCCGCCTCCACCGTGCGCCGCTGGCTGCTGGAAGTAATCGGCCTGTTGTCGGCCCGTGCCCCGTGCCTGGACCGCGTCCTGAAGAAATCGCCCGGAAGGGTGGCGTCGTCGTCCTGCTCGACGGCACCCTGGTGCGCACCCGCCGACGCACCGGGGACGAGAACCGGCCGAACTACAGCGGGAAGCACAAGGCTCACGGCCTGCTGTTCCTCGCCCTAACCGACGAGGCGGGCAACCTGGTCTGGATCTCGGCGGCGAAGCCAGGGCGCTCCAGCGAGATCACCGCCGCCCGCCACAACAGGATCACTACCCGTCTGCGGGAGGCCCGCCTGGGTGCTCTGGCCGATCTCGGCTTCGTCGGTCTGGACGACGACCCCGACGACCCGGTCATCGTCACCGGCCGGCGGGCGACCCGCGGCCATCCGCTCACCGACGCCCAGAAGGAGGCGAACCGGCTGGTCAGCCGCGAGCGAGCAGCGAACGAGCACGGCTTCACCGACCTGAAGAACTGGCGGATCCTCACCAAGGTCCGCATGAACGCCCGACACGCAACCACGCTACTGCGGGCTCTCCTCGTGCTGACGAACGCCGAGATCCAACGCTGACGGACGACCACCCAATGCTGCGAAGTCAAGGCGTCGCGGCCGGCGCGAGCACCCCAACCTCGGCCCACGCCAGCCCCGCGACCTGCAGCTTCAGGCTGGACGATGCCCATTGTCAGTGCGGTGCGCTTCACTGCCCGCCATGGAGCTCACGTAAGCGACCGTCACCGATCTGCTGGCCCGACTCGGCCCGCAGGACGGCTACCTGTACCTGCCCAGTGACCTGGACCCGCAGGAGCTGACCGACCTGCTCGACGGCAGGTACGGTGCCCCGCGCACCCTCGTCCTCGACGGCTTCACCGACCCGACGGTCGACGAGTCCAGGGGCGCGGCTCTCCTCGTCCCCTTCGAGGACCGGGCCGTGACGATACGGGCGTGGGCGTACGGGGATCAGTGGATCGGCACGGGTACGGCGCGGGACGCCGAGGGGGCCGAGCGGCCGGTGCTGGTGGTCGCTCACCGGGAGGTGCCGGAACCCTTGGCGGTCACTCCGGACGAGGACGTCGACTGGATGGAGCGGCTCAGACGAATCACCGGCTGGACACAGCCCGCCCAACGGCCGGACGTGGACTGGGCGGAGGTGGAGTCGCGCCTGGGCACCGCGCTGCCGAGCGACTACAAGCGCATGGTCGAGACGTTCGGCGAGGGCGCCTTCGACGGATTCCTGAACCTGATCCAGGAGCCGTGGACGAATCTCAGGGAGGACGGTCTGCTCATCTGGGCGGGCACTGAGCACGAGAACCTGTACTGCTGGAGAGCCGACGGCGACGACCCCGACCGTTGGCCCGTCGTGGTCCAGTCCTTCGACGGCGAGGACGTCCCCTTCGACTGCCAGGCAGCGGAGTTCGTCTGCCGCATCCTCGTCGACCCGCACCATCCGTTCACGATGGCCCGCTATTTCGATACCCACTGGTTCATGAACTACCGGGAGAGCGGCTGACCGAACCCCGCTGCCAACGGCCCCGACTCTCCTCGGAGCCTACGAGGCACTCCGGGCCCGGCATCGTGATTCCGGCGAACCGGCAAGGCGCCGGATGATCACCTGCTACCGATCACGCCCCCGACCGGCACGAGCACCTCAGCCCCCGCCCACGCCAGCCCCGTGACCAGCGAATTCAGGTTGGACAACGCTCAATGGCGCAGCGCTCCGAAAGCGACGACTCGTTGAGCCACCCATGAGCCCGTGGATCCCGCTTGCCGCCACCGTCGGCGTCGCCCTCATCTCCAACGCCTCCTTGGTCGACGCCGCAACCCCGACCGCCACCACGCGTTGATCACTCGTAGGCGGCAATCCCGCTGAAAGCCCTGCGTACCAGGCCTCGCCGCACCACACTCCTGTCACACCACCACCCGCCCACCCGAGGGGGAACCCATGGCCAGCAACCCGTACTTCAGTGCGCCGCTCGTGCCGGCCCGACCGCGCATGTTCAACAACACGCTCGCGAAGGTGATCTGGACGCTCGTTCCTGTCGTCACTGTCAGCCTCTGCGCCGCCGTCCCCTTCGTCGTCGCCGCGGTCAAGGGCGTAGTGAAGCCGTGGCTGGCCATTACCTACGTCATCGCCGAGATCGTGGTGCTGGTCCTCGCGACCGTGCTCGACCCGAAGGGCGACGCCACCAGCCCGGTCGCCGGCCTCCTGCTGATCCTGCTGATCATCACGGCTGCGACGCACACCGCGCTCCTCGACAACGACAAGATCAGCATCGGCAAGTAGCCTGCGGACAGAGCCCACGGGCTGACCGTAGACCAGATTGGGGAGTGGCTGGCCATGCTGTGGCCGACCATTCTCCAGCCAGCATTACGCCCACTCGACTCCCAGCTTCCGCAGGGCGGCGAGTTGCTCCGCCGTGAGTTTGTCGCGGCGGGTCTTGGTGTTCGAGATCCATACGCCCAGCTTGACGGTCACCGGCTCCGCCCCGCCGTCGACCGCGATCTCCTCAACGTGACCGCGCGGTACGGGCCGGTCGGCCCCTTCCCGCTCGATCCACTGTGTGAGGGCGGCCAGGCCGCGCTGGAAGGCTTGCTGCGCCTTGCTCGACCCCTTCGCCGCGCGTATGGCTGCCGGGGCGGGAGCCGGCGCCTCGGCGGGCTGGACGCCCAGCTGGGACAGCCGCTCCTGCTGCTCGGGCAGGAGCTGCGCCCAGGTGCCCGGCTGCTTCTGCCGTTGGAGCCACCGCCCGATGTCGTCACCGTCGAACAGCACGCCGGGCTGGATCTCGGGCAGGCTGCCGTCGGCGTCGACCAGGTCCGCGAGCACGCGGTAGTGGCGCTGCCAGTCCAGCGGCCACGGGCAGCCCCAGTCCGGGTCGATCGCCGTCAGCTGCTCCGCGCGCTCCCTGGCCCGCTCCGGGTCCTTCCCGAGGCCGCCCTTCCGGCGGAGGTTGGCCATGTGCTGACCGACCGGCACCATCGCCTCGCCTTCGCCCCAGACTGCATCCTGTCGTGGGGCGAGGTGCCCGGTGGTCCGCCGGTAGGTCCGGAACACGGCGAGCTTCCTCTCCCAAGCTTCTTCGCCGGGTTCCCAGACCATCCCGGCCTCGGGTGAGTCGAGCAGTTCCTTGCGGCGCGGCTCCAGCTCCCCGGCCCGCAGCGCCTTTCGCTGCTGGTGCACCCACCTCCCCAGCGGGAACGCCTTTGTCATGCCGACCTCGGTCTCTGTGTCGTACGGGACGGCGTACAGGCCGGTGATCTCGTTCTCCGCCCGCCACCGGATGAGCGCCTGGTAGCCCTCCAGCCACACCAACGACTCCGGCCGATATACCCGGGTGCGCAGGAAAGCGGCGATGGTCGCCGCGTCCCTCGGAGTGGAGAAGTGCAGCAGGGCCGATTCGGCGGCGGCCTGGGTGTCGTCGTGCTCCTGGTCCTCGCCGTCGTCCTCGCCGCCGGCTCCGACGATCCGCCCGTCTTCGTCGCGCCGGAGGTGGATCTTGCGCTTGCCGCTGGTGAGGGCGCGGGAGGCGAGCTGTTCGATAAGTCGTTCATCATGACTGCGCAGGCCCTGCAAAACGGCTACGAGGGGGCGGAACGAGGCGCTGGCGATCATGTCGGTGGGGTCCTCGCCGGGTTCCAGGAAGACCGGCACGATGATCCTGGCCACCTTGGTGGACCCATCGCGGTTTAGGCGGAGCGCGCGGCCGATGTTCTGCACGATCTCGACCTGTGAGCCGCGGGTGTCGGCGAAGCAGACGGCCTCGACTCCTCGCTCGCCGGTGATGTCGACGCCTTCGCCGAGGACGCGGCAGCTGGCGAGGAAGGCGCGGTGTACCCGCCGGCCCGTGGCGTCGATGCCGCCTGCGAACTGGCGCAGGACTTCCCGCCGCTCGGTGACGAGGTGGTCGCCGCACAGCCACGCCGACCACACCCTCTCCGGGGGTACGTGCCGTCCGGCCTCGAGCTCGTAGAAAGCCGCGTCGATCGACGACGCCGGGAGCTTCTCCGCGGCCGTCAGGTCCGCGTCCGAGACGTCGCCTGCATACAGCTCGGCAGCGGTCTGCGGCAGCTTCCCCGCGAACGCGGCGGCTTCCTCGACCTTCTGGTGGAACGTCATGACCGTACGCAGGTTCCACTTCGCGGCGTGCTCCAGGAGCGCGGTCTGCAGCAGGGCCAGGCGCCGGCCCCGCCGTGCCTCCTCGGACTCCCCGAGCATGGGGGAGGGGTCGCGGATCTCAAGCACGTCGATCTCGAACCCAGCGAGGATGCCCCGCTCGATGGCCTCCGACAGGCCCAGTTCGGCGATCCACGGCCCGTACGTCTTAGAGTCCTGGCCCATCGACGCCAGCTCCACCTCCTGACCGTCCGCGCCCTTCTGCGGGCGGGGTGAGGCCAGGATGCGCGGGGTGGCGGTCAGGTAGAGCCGGTAGTCGGCCGGGATGCGGGCGTTGTCGTGGATCGCCGCCCACGGCCGACCAAGCTCCCCCGCGGTCGAGTGGGCTTCGTCCACGATGGCGAGGTCGAACGGGGCCATCTGCTGCCCGTACAGCCGCTCCCCACCCGCCAGAGCGGCCTCCAGCGGCCCACGCACCTTGCCCTGGCCCTCGGGTGCGTCGATGTCCTCGCGGTCCACCAGGGAGGCGTACGTGGCGAACACCACCACCGGCCCGGACCCGGCCCACAGGGCGAGCTGGATCGGGTTGGTGGTGGTGCGCACCCCCAGCTCGTTCAGTACCGGGTCACTCTCCAGCGAGCACACCGCGACCATCGGGGCCCGGTGGCCCACTGCCCGCCACGCCTGGGCGGTCTGCACGAGCAGGTCCAGAGTGGGCACGGTCACCAGGATCCGCCCGCCCGGGAAGCACTCCAGCGCGCACGCAGCCGCCGTGATCGTTTTCCCGGATCCGGTCGCGGACACGATCGTGCCCCGCGCATCCTCCGACGGTACAGATGATCCTGCAGGGAATCCCACCCATCTACGGAAAGCTGTTTTCTGAGCCACCTGGTGTTCCCGAAGCTGAATACCCAGCATTCTCAAGCCCTCCCTCTGACTTATTTCTCACTCGCTTCAGGAATCACTGAGACGGCGTGAAGGGCGGGACGGACACCGTACCGTCCTCGCCTACCACGATCCGCTCGGCGAGCTGGGCCAGGACCTGAGAGACAGGCAGCCCAGCCCGGTAGGCCACCGCCCGGAGCGGCCGGCTGGACGCGGCGGACAGCCAGACCTCCGCACGCAGCTCATCCGCTCCCTCCCGCCCCTGTTCCCCGGAGGCGGCCTGCGCGGCAAGCGCATCAGCAAGCCGTTCCTCACGCTCACGAGCCCACACCGAGCCCTGAACATCCTGCTCCGGCTCGTACACACTCCAACCCAGCGCACTCATCAAGTCCCTGACGCGCTGCCACTCAGCATGTTTGGCCAGCCAGGTGACAGCCAACCGCTCCCGGTCCATCTCGAACTTGTAGAAGGAACCGTTCCCCCTCAGCCGCTCCGCGGTTTCCCGCTCACGGACAGCGGCCTCCGCGACCTTCTCCGCAATGGCGGCGGCACCCAGGCCATTCGCCTGACGCCGGACCTGATCCCGCGCCACGTCCTGAGCACTCCACATGCGTCTTCCCTTTTCCGAGAGCGCGGACATCCGGGCCCGCATCAGGTCATTAAGAGGTGTCTCATGCTTTCGCCAATACTACATGTGCATCAAAATGAATGAAGCCGCTACGCCGACATCCGACCCGAACAAGCACACACCTCTTGTAGCCAGCCAGGCCCGCGAAGCGGGCCCCAACGGCCCTGAAGGCGCAGCCGGAAGGACCATCAGGCGGGGGAGCGCAGCGGACCCGCCAACCCGGGCTGCAGCGCAGCGAAAGCCCGGTAGCGGGACGAAGTCCCGCCGCTCCGAGAGCGCAGCGAACGGAGCGTCACCCGGCCTGTGAAGGCCGGGTGAGCGGGACGCGGAGCCTCCCGCCAGCGCTCCCGCGGAGCGGGAGCGCAACCCCCGCGCGCAGCGCGGGGGTTCGCTTGCTCCGGGGCGCAGCCCCGGAGGGACCCGCTCCGCGGG
>NZ_JBIBZI010000041.1:0-7003 GCF_043084105.1 Streptomyces sp. NPDC014676
TCGTCATGCTCCGCGACGGCGCCATGGCAGCCGGCTGCCTCTTCGACCCCAAACTGATCTCCGAAACCTTCCTCAACGGCGTCGAAGGCCTCCTGCGCACGCTCGCTGCGCCCGCCCCCACCGAGCTCTGACCCCCAGGGCCTGACCGCCGGCCACGCACCCGTCGCGCGACCCGAGAACGCTCAGTCGCTGTGACTTCCGGTCTCTCGAGAGGGGAACACGGCCCAGGTCGTGCGGCCGCTCTCGCTCACTCCCCAGCTCTGCGCGAGTGCCGCGACGATCACCAGTCCCCGCCCTCTCGGGTCCTCAGGCCGAGAGTTGCACAGCCGAGGCAGAGCGTCGGGCTTCCGACACTCTGGTGAGTTCGGGAGCGAAGACCGTATCGAAACGGTGCTGCGGCTGCGTCAGCGATCGCGTGGGCGACATGGCGGATCTCCTCATCAGATCGCCGAGGTGCGGACTGAGGGTCGAGATCACAATGGTCGACGACGGTGTGTATGTAACGTTCACTATACTCCGCGCGGGGGCCGCCGCAAGACGACGATTCGGTAGCGGAACGCACCATCGGACCGAGCGGTGCGCCTCGGCTTCATTACCAATGAGTAGAACTTGACGGCAATGAACAAGGCGCAGGTCGGACCGGTCGGATACCGAACAGGGTGCCGCCCTGCGCGCGCCTCACCGCATTTGCACCGGTCCATTCACACGGCTTGCATTCCCACGCGTCTCGCATGTCAGACACCATTCAATGGCCTATGTCACGGACACGGAGTGTTCATTTTTCCTTACACCCGGCGTAGGTTCTGTGCCGTTGATGAGCGGCAAGGCCGGTCGCGGAGCTGTGGTGTACACAGCCCCGGACTGTACGCGCAGCAGGCACGGAAGGGGCAGCGGACGGCCGCCGCGCCCTCCCCCCATCGAGGTGCACTGCGACGCGTGAGGCAGCCGGCACAACGGAAGCCTCTCTCGCGATTCCACATTCCACGGAGTGACAGCATGCCCCGCGCAGAACTTACATGCATAGTGCAACTTGTGGTCGCCCCAGGGCGCAGCATCCCCGTGTCCGCCCGGTTCTCCTACTACGCACGGGATCCGTACGGCATTCATGTCGTCTTCCAGCTCGACGAGCGCCCCCCGGTCAGCTGGGTCTTCGCCCGCGACCTCCTGGCGGAGGGCACGGTCCGGCCCAGCGGGATCGGTGACGTACGGATATGGCCCGGGAAGGAGGCAGAATCGAACTCTCTCTGCCTTGAGTTGGCCTCACCCTGTGGGCGTGCACTGCTGACCGTGCCCGTGGACATCGTGACGGCGTGGCTGGGAGAGACCTACCGCCTGGTACCGGCCGGTTTCGAGGCGGCGGCACAGGATGTCGACGGCGAACTGTCCCGGCTGCTGGGCGAAGTCAGCTGACGCCGACCGTAGGGCTCAGCCTTTTCGGGCGGCCTCGAGCAGCAGCTTCTGCGCCTCCGGACTGCCGTCGGTCGGCAGGAGCGTCCGGCTGGCGATCCTCCAGCCCTCGGGGGTACGGACGAAGGTCCACCTGTCGGCCAGAACCCTGTGAATGCGGAAACCTGTCGACTCGCCGTGATTGGCCAGCTCGCGCGGCCCCTCTGCGGTGTCGGGTGGGATGAGGGCGAGGTACGAAGTGGCCACGGCGCTGTCGCCGTTGAGCTCCTCCAGGGGCAGGCCCGTGAAGTGGGTGAGTCCGCCGGCGATGGCTGTCCTGTGAGCTTCGCTGCCCACGAGGGAGGCCATGTTCTCCCGGCCGCTCGCTCCCTTGAGGTCGGGCCCCCGGTCGAAGCGGACATCCTCCGTGTAGATGGCCTCGATGAAGGAGGGGTGACCGGTGTCGGCGCCGTTGCGCCCGCGGGCGCCTTCCGTGGGGCATCACCCGGCTCAACGCCGTGGACGACCAGGTAGCGGGCATCGGGCAGATGGTCGTGCCCGGCACCCCGCGCGATTCCCTGCACATCCTGGACACCCTGCTGAACCTCGACGCCGGGGTGAAGCCGGACATGGTGGCCACCGACAACGCCCCCTCCTCCGACATGGTGTTCGGCCTGTTCTCCCTGCTCGGCTACAACTTCTCGCCCCGCTTCCGCGACCTGGCCGACCAGAGGTTCCGGCGGGCGAAGCTGCCCGGGGTGGAGACCGGCGGGTACGGGCCGCTGGAGCCGCTGGCCCGCAACAAGGCGAATCCGAACAAGGTGATCACGCGCTGGCCGGACACGCTCCGGGTGGTCGGCTCCCTGGTCACCGGGCAGGTGCGGGCCTACGACCTGCTGCGGATGTTCGGCCGCGAGGGACGCCCCACCCCGCCGGGCACCGCGTTCGCCGAGTACGGGCGGATCGCCAAGACCCTGCACCTGCTACGGGTCGTCGACCCGGTCGACGACACCTACCGGCGGCAGATGAACCGGCAGCTCACCGTGCAGGAGTCCCGCCGCAAGCTCGCCCGCGACATCTGCCACGGCAAGCGCGGGCAGATCGTGCAGGCGTACAAGACGGGCCAGGAGGACCAGCTCGGCGCGCTCGGTCTTGTACTGAATGCCGCCGTACTGTGGACGACTCGCTATCTCGACGCTGCGGTCGAGGAGTTGCGGGCCCTGCCCTCCGAGGAGCGCGAGCACGACGTCCTGGACGAAGACGTCGCCCGCGTCTCCCCGCTCAAACGCGCCAACCTCAACGTGCTCGGCCGCTACGACTTCACCGCCGGTGTCCCGGCCGCCGACGCCCTGCGCCCGCTGCACTACCCCGACTCGCCGGAGCTGGACGAGGACGACGACGGGAGCGGTCAGGAGTGACGGGCAGGACCTGGTCGGCGGCGCACGACGCGCCCCCTGACTCAGGGTGACTGCGGGGCGCCGTGCCGCAGGCCGTCGAAGAGGAGGGCGGTGATCTGCCGGGCCTCGACCAACCAGCCCTCCGTGGCGCGCATTCCGCAGATGCCGCCCAGGGCGCGCAACAGGGTGGAGCCTGTGACGTCGTCGCGGACGGTGCCGGCCGCGCTGCCGGCTTCGAGCAGCAGGGAGAGGGCGTTGGCCATACGGGTGCGTGCGTCGTCGAAGACCGGTGAGTCCGTCGCCATGATGCTTTCCAGCACACTGGACATCCCCTTGCCCACCGCCGCGTGGTCCACGAGCAGCAGCAGGAAGCGCCGCAGCGCCTCCTCCGGGGCGTGTTGGTCCAGCAGGACGCCGGGCGTGGCGCACAGGTCGTCGACCTCTTTGCGGTAGACCTCCTCGATCAGCGCTTCGCGGGTCTTGAAGTGGCGGTAGAGCGTACCCACGGCGACGCCGGCGCTGCGAGCGATGTCCTCCACGTGCGCGTCGGTGTCGCCGCCGAGGAATGCCTGGCGGGCCGCGGACAGCAGTGCCTCGCGGTTGCGTCGCGCGTCGGCGCGCAGCGGGCGTGATGCCGGCAAGAGAACCTCCATAAGGTGAGTCCGGTTCCGCTTACGTGTACCGTTTCCGGAGTCAGGTTCATCTTACGGAGGAGAGACCCCATGCCCATCACGGACAACAGCCTCGACGGCCTTCGGGTACTGGTCACCGGCGGCAGCCGGGGCCTGGGCGCGGCGACCGTGCGGCGCTTCGTCGCCGCGGGCGCGACCGTGCTGACGGCCTCCCGCAGCCGGCCCGAGGAGGACAGCGGTGCCACATTCCTCGCGGCGGACCTCTCCACGCAGCAGGGTGTGGCCGAACTCGGCCGCCGCGTCGTCGAGCAGGTGGGCGGCGTGGACGTGCTCGTGAACAACGCGGGCGCGGCGAGCGCCCCGGCGCCGACCCTGAGCCGGTCGGACGCATCCTGGCGGGCGGACCTGGAGATGAACCTCCTCAGCGCCGTGCGCCTGGACCGGGCCCTGGTGCCGGGAATGGTCGAGCGGGGCTCCGGCGTCGTCGTGCACGTCTCCTCGATCGCCAGCCAACTGCCTCAGCGCACCGAGGCGTCCTACGCCGCCGCCAAGGCCGCGCTCAACACCTACAGCCGCGAACTGGCCACCGAGGTCGGCGAGCACGGCGTGCGCGTGGTCTGTGTCCTTCCCGGCTTCGTCGTCACCGACGGCGCCACCGCCCACCTGAAGCACATGGCCGAGAAGCAAGGCATCACCACCGAAAAGGCCACCCAGCAGATCGTGGACCACCTGAACGTTCCCATGGGCCGCCCCGGCGACCCCGAGGACGTCGCCGAGATGATCGCCTTCCTCGCTTCCAGCCGCGCGAAATGGCTCACCGGAGCACAGTTCCGGGTCGACGGCGGCATCATCCCGACCGTCTGAGCAACCACCGACAGTACGAGGACACCCCCATGCCCATCACCCTGACCTCCGTGATCATCGACGCCGCCGACATCGAGAAGGAGAGCTCCTTCTGGCACCGGCTGCTCGGGGGCTCCCTCACCCCTACGCCGACCCACCACTTCGTTCAGGCCCCCGGCCTCCCAGTGATCGTCGTCCAGTCCGCCCCCGGACACACCGCCCCGAACTGGCCGGACGGCACCTCCCAGCAGATGCACCTCGACTTCGGCGTCGACGACCTCGCAACCGCCGACCGCACGGCCACCGACGCCGGCGCCACCCGACTGCGGCCCACCGACGAGGTCACCCCGGAAACCCGCACCGGCAGCCGCGTCTACGCCAGCCCGGCCGGACACCCCTTCTGCCTGCGCTCGACCTGAGCCAGTCACCGTCCACCGAGCCGCTCCTGTCGTCAAACGATCGTTTGCCGACAGGCAGTCGGCGCGTCCAATGCCCCGTGCAATCCGGGGGTTCGCGGCGGCGCGAATCCAGATCCGATGGTGATCGCTGACAGGGTTTGACGACAGATAGGGTCCGATCCTCCGTACGGAAGGGGCCCCTCGATGGCGAACCTGGTCTACAAACGGGTCTCGACCGACCAGCGGTCGGCCGCCCGGTAGAACCTCGTCCTGGACGAGGCCGGGATCGAGGACCCGGTCGTTTTCGAGGAGGATCCGGGCACTTGCAGCCGTCTCCACCCACTCCAGCGGCCGAAGTTCCGCGCGCTCCTCGATTACGCGCGGCCGGGCGACACCGTCCGCATCTCCGACTCGGCTCGACCTGCCACGACCGGTGCGGCGAGGTCGCCGGACACCGTCTGCGTGTCGCGCGTGCGCGCCCCTTCCGCACGCCGTGCCCGCTTCCCAGCCATCGCTGCCAGGACCGGACAGGGACGTCTTGTCGTATCCGCATGAGTAAATTCGCATCGACGCATGGGTAAATCCGCATCGACGTGCAATACCGAACGTTCTGTCTGCCTGCTATGATGGGGGCATGGTGCGCAGCGAATCCAAAGGCCGACCGTCCGAAGCGCGGGCACGGCTGCTCGACACGGCCTGTCGGCTCTTCTACGCCGAGGGGATTCACGCCGTGGGCGTCGACCGGATCGCCACGGAGGCGCGGGTGACACGGGCGACCTTCTACCGGCACTTCCCCAGCAAGGAGGACCTCGTCCTCGCATACCTGGGCGAAGCCGACGCGGCCATGCGGCGCCGGGCGGACGAGGCCGTCGCCGCTGGACTTCCGGCGGCCGACACGATCAGGGCGCTGAGCAAGTCCATAGCCGGGAGCATCCAGACCCCGAGCTACCGAGGATGCGCCTTCCTCAACGCCGTCGCCGAATTCCCGGACCCCGACCACCCGGTTCACGTCGCCGTGCTCGCACACCGTCAGTGGTTCCTCGACAAGGTCACCGAACTTCTGGCCGACATCCGGGAGACGCCCGCTGAAGCCGCCGCGCATCACTTCGTGATGATGCGTGATGGCGCCACGGCAGCCGGCTGCCTGTTCGACCCCGTGATGGTCTGCGACACCTTCCTGCGAGGAGTCGAGGGTCTCCTGCGCCGTCACGTCGCGAACAGCGGGACAGAACCCGCCGACGTCTGAACCGGATGCGGTACGTCGCCGTCGACCGCCGGTCATACCCCGGCGGCCGGCTTCAGCCACGTGGTGGACGGTCCATTCCGAGCGGCCGACCTGGCGTGGGTGCAACCCGTGACAAGGCCTGGAGCGGGGTGAGCAGCACGTCGGTGCGGCTCGCCGCGAGCAGGGTGCGGTCGGGGACCTGACGCCAGTTCGTGTCGTCGTCGTAGGGCTCGGAGGCCACGACGGTGCCGCCGCCGGGCCGGGTGAGGTACCACAGGGTGTCGCCCCAGGCGGTCGCGGTGACGGTGTCGCCGTTGGCGAGCAGCAGGTTCAGCCGCGAGCCGGGGGCGGCGGCAGCGACCTCCAGCACCGTGTCGGCCAGCGCCTGCCCCTCCTCGTCACCGCCGCGCAGCCTCGCCAGGACCAGCGCCCACACGAGCGCCGAGTCGTTGCGGGCCTGCAGCGACAGCAGGTCCTCGGGAGGCAGCGTCCGGGAGACGGCGGCCAGGGAGCCGGGCCAGCCCCGGACCGCGCCGTTGTGGCTGAACAGCCACGTCCCCGCGGCGAACGGGGCCGCGGCGGCCTCCGCGTCCGCGCCCGACAGGGTCGCGTCCCGCACCGCGGCGAGCAGCGCGCCGGAGCGGACGACCCGGGCGAGGTCGGCGAACGACAGGTCCGCCCAGACGGGCCCGGCCCGCCGGTAGCGGGCCGGCACCGGGTCCCCTTCCGCGTACCAGCCGACACCGAAACCGTCGGCGTTGACCGTGCCGTACCGCTGCCGCCGGGGAGCCCACGACTGCCGGTACAGACCGTGCGGCGGCTTCACGAGCAACTCGCCCAGCGGCTCCGCGGGCCCCACGTACGCCACGTGACGGCACATCAGACGTCCTCCGAGCGGGCCGTGCGGAACCCGGAGAAGATCTGCCGCCGGATCGGGTAGTCCCAGTTGCGGAACGTGCCCCGGCAGGCCACCGGGTCCACGGCGAACGAACCGCCGCGCAGCACCTTGTGCTCGGGGCCGAAGAAGACCTCCGAGTACTCCTTGTACGGGAACGCCCTGAACCCCGGGTAGGGCAGGAAGTCGCTCGCCGTCCACTCCCACACGTCGCCGATCAACTGCCG
>NZ_JBIBZI010000042.1:0-6033 GCF_043084105.1 Streptomyces sp. NPDC014676
TCGATGAACGCCTGGTAGGCGGCGTTCGTCACCGGCGTGGTGTCGATGAAGAACGGCGCCACCTCGCGCCGGTGCGCGGGCCGTTCGTTGTCCAGGGCCCACGGCTCGTCGGAGGTGCCCATCGTGAACGGGCCGCCCGGCACGAGGACTTCGGACGGGCCGGTGAACAGCGCCACCGGATGCGGGTCCGGCGCGGTCAGGGCCGGAGGGCCCGTCCGCAGCTGATGGGTGATCAGCATGGTCTCGTCGTGCTGCTGCTCGTGCTGGGCGATCATCCCGAAGGCGAAACCGGCCTCGGTCAACCGTGTCCCGTGGAAGGCGGCCCGCTCCAGCACGTCCAGCGCCCGGGCGCGTACGTCGGCCGCGTAGGCGCGGGCCTCCGCGGGCGCCAGCAGGGGCAGTTTCGGCCGCTCCGCGCGCGGGTGCTCGAAGGCGTCGTAGAGGCTGTCTATCTCGGGCCGTATCGCCTCCTGCCCGGCGACGGCCCGCAGCAGCCACTGCTCCTCCTGGTTGCCGATGTGCGCGAGGTCCCACACCAGCGGCGACATCAGCGGTGAGTGCTGTGCGGTGAGGTCGGGCTCCTCCACACAGCTGGTCAGCAGCGTGGTGCGGTCGCGGGCGGTGACCAGCGCCGTCAGAGCCTGTTCGCGCAGGGTCTCCGAGCCGGCCGACGGTTCGGCGGCGGTTCCGCTCTCAGTGGCGGCGTCCAGGGCAGGGTCGTTCATGGGCGGGTCTCCCTCCCGTGCGGGCCGCGGCTCGCGCCGTCCGGTATCTCCAGCAGATCGTCGGCGGGGCAGCGGCCCCGACGGACATAACGCTCCAGGTATTCGGCGACCGCGTCCGTGACTTGGGTCGAGGCGCCGAGCCGGGGCAGGGCGTCCAGCGCCACGCGGAAACATGCGTCGGCCGTCTCGCGCAGCTCCGGATCGGTGAGGGCGAGACGGGCGGCATCCCGGTACAACGGGTTGTGCGGGGCGGGCAGCCCCAGCGTCCGCTCGGCGAGCGGCTTCACGGCCCGGTATGCGGTCTCGGCTGCCTCCGGGTCGTCGAACAGCGCCGCCACCACCGCCAGCGGCACGATCCAGCCGTCGTCACCGGGCTGCGCGTCGATCATGCGCAGTTCGAGATGGCCGCGCGGCCTGACCGGCGGGAACAACGTGCTGACGTGGTACTCGAGATCCTCCCGCGTCGGTGCTCTCGGGGTCCGGTGCCGTGTCCACTCCCGGAAGGACATGGAAGCCGGTACGTCCCAGGGCCCGTGGTCCCGCCGGACGCACATCACCGGCGCGTCCAGCACATGCAGGGTCCAGGCGCTGCGGGGGTCGGAGGTGAGCAGGGGACCGCCGGCCCGGCCGGTGCCGATCTGTGTCCACCGCAGTTGGCGGGTCGACCTCCAGCCGGTGGACCGCCCACCGGACAACGGGGAGTTGGCGAACGCCGCCAACAGCACAGCGCCCAGGTGATGGGCCAGCCACCACCGCCGCACGTAGCCCTGGGGGCCGGGCTCGTCGTGTCCGGCGTCCAGGGAGATCTGCACGGAGGCAGAGGTGCACATCATGAAGCGCCCGGCGGGACCCGTGCGGTCCAGACAGGCCTCCAAAGCCTCGTAGCGGGGCTGCCGCAGGATCCGGCGGGGCGCCTGCCAGGGGTCGTGACCGAGACCGACGAGAGCGAGTCCGTCCTCGCGCAGGACCGCGCGGACGATGTCCAGGTCGTCGCTCACCGTACGGACGCACTCCGTCAAGGAAGTGGCCGGGGCCGAGCTCAACTCCAGCTGACCGCCGGGTTCGACGGTCAGGGCCGACCCCAGCGGCAGCGTCCGCAGGGTGGCATACGCCGCCCGGAGCCGTTCGGGTGCCACGGGCAGGTGTGGCGCGTGTGCGTCATGGACGAGCCATTCCACCTCGACGCCCATGCGGCGCGGCGGACCTGTCTTGAAGCAGATGCCGCGGACCAGGGCCTCGGCTTCCGCCTCACTGATCGCAGCGCCGGACCGGATCCGGCCACCGTGTGCATCGGACATCAACAGTCCTTTCCTAATGCCGCGACTTGTCCCCTCACATGTCGATGTCTCGTCCCGGCCAGGGCATGACCGGGGGGCGAGACATCGATCAGTCCGTCATCGGCCGTAGGCCTCCAGCAGTCGCAGCCAGACCTCGCTGACAGTGGGGTACGCCGGGACGGCGTGCCACAACCGGTCCAGGGGAACCTCACCGGCGATCGCGATCGTCGCGGCGTGCAGCAGTTCCGCGACATCAGGGCCGACCAGAGTGAAACCGACGATCACCTTGCGGTCCTCGTCGACGACCATCCGGGCACACCCCTGGTAGTCGTCGGCGTGCAGGGCCGAGCCGGCAACCGCGCCCAGGTTGTAGTCCACCACCCGGGTCCGCAGCCCCGCGGCCTGCGCCGCGGCCGCGGTCAGCCCCACCGACGCCACCTCCGGCTCGGTGAACACCACCTGCGGCACCCAACGCTCGTCAGCGCTGGCCACGTGTCTGCCCCAGCGGCCGTCCTCGACACTCTCGCCCTTGGCCCGAGCCACGATCACATCGCCCGCGGCCCGCGCCTGGTACTTGCCCTGATGGGTCAGCAGCACACGCCGGTTGACATCGCCGACCGCGTACAGCCATCCCCCGCCCAGAGCCTGACCGTCGTCGCCGACCACCCGCAGCGTGTCATCCACCGCGAGCCAGCCACCCGGCTCCAGGCCCACCTGGTCCACACCGATGTCCTGGGTGTTCGGCCTGCGGCCGATCGCCACCAGCACCTCATCGGCCTCGATCAGCTCGCCGGTGGTCAGGGTGACACGCACCGTGCCGTCATCGGCACGCTCCACCGCGCCCGCCTCGGCGCCCAGCAGTACCGTCGCCCCGGCCTCCCGCAGCGAAGCGGTCACCCTCTCTCCCACGAACGGTTCCGACAACGGCAGCACGCCATCACGTGCCAGCATCGTCACCCGCGACCCCAGTGCGGCGAACGCCGTCGCCATCTCCGACGCCACGACACCGCCGCCGATGACAGTCAGGCGTCCCGGAACCGCTTCCGCGGCAGCCGCCTCCCGGCTGGTCCATACCCCCGCCTCGGCCAGACCCGGGACATCGGGCAAGAGGGCCGAACTGCCCGTCGTCACCACGACCGCATGCCGCGCAGTCAGCGACGTCACCGCACCGTCCTCGCCCACCACCTCCACGGCACGCTCGCCGGCGATCCGCCCCTGTCCCCGGTACAGCGCGATCCCGGCCGA
The DNA here is from genome assembly GCF_043084105.1 of Streptomyces sp. NPDC014676. Lineage (NCBI taxonomy): Bacteria > Bacillati > Actinomycetota > Actinomycetes > Kitasatosporales > Streptomycetaceae > Streptomyces > Streptomyces sp. NPDC014676. The sequence goes on from NZ_JBIBZI010000042.1 coordinate 3,248, forward strand.
CTCCAGCCAGGACACCTGCCCTTCGTCCTTCCAGTGCGAGGCAAACGCGTCCCGGCGCGCCAGCACCGCCCCCGCGTCCAGCTCCCCGGTGACCGCCTCACGCGCCCCCGGCAGCCGCTGCGCGGCCCGCAGGGCCGCCGTGCTGCGCAGCAGCGCCTTGGTCGGCATGCACGCCCAGTACGAGCACTCGCCGCCGACCAGTTCCCGTTCCACAATGGCGGCGCTCATCCCGCCCTGCACCACCCGGTCAGCAACGTTCTCCCCGACCGGGCCGGCACCGATGACGATGACGTCATACGTGTCCGCGGCCACGGTGTTCACGCGCCCTTCGCCGTGCGGCCCAGGCGCAGCGCCGAGATCAGGAAGAACACGGCACCGGGGATGGCGTAGCCGATCGCGCTGGCCAGCGTGGGCTTGTCCGCACCCGCCGACGCGATGAACGATCCACCCGCGAGCACCGAGATACCGCCGCTGAGGATCATCGGCCACTGGCCGCCCATCTTCCGCCTCGGAATGGCGACGATCAGCTGCACGAGACCGGCCACGACCGCCCACGCACCCCACACCCGCAGCACCGCCGGAATACCCGACGCGCAGGCGAACGCCAGACCGATCGCTGTGATCGAGCTGACCGCCACGTTCACGTACAGCAGCGTCGGCTTACCCGTACTGCGCGACACCTTCGCGTCATAGATCGCCGCACCCACATCGAACAGCGGGTAGAGCACGAGCAGGACAGCCCCGAACGGCGTGATCTCCTTGGCCATCGTGAACATCACAAGAGCCCAGACAATGGCGAACGCGAACCTGACGAAGTACAGCCGTCGCAGAGCAGAGGCGGTCCCGGCCAGGCCGGAGTCGGCAACAACAGTGCTCACGATGTTCCTTTCATAGGGACGGATGGGGGGAAGGCGCTCAGCTTGCTGGGGACCTTCCTCTTCGCGCGGGCCCGAAGCTCCGCTCGTTGGCGGGGGCTGACGGGCACTACGGAAGAACGATCGTTCTGTCGCACCAGCATGACAAGGGTGGAGTGCCCTGTCAAGACAGAACGTTCTATCTTCCAAATCCGCACGTGATCACACTTCCCCACGCCCCCACTCCTGCACCTCTGCACGATGGAGAACGTTCGGTATTGACAGTATGCGGCTCAGTCGGGAGACTCCTAGCAGACAGAACGTTCTACTCCCGCATCTGTGCCTTGCCTTGCACGTCGCGCTGCGAGCATCCACTCGCCGCAACAGCCCGGATAGGCAGCGGACATATCGGCTTACCTCACACCAAAGGACATACGATGGCGGACACCATTTACACGGGGATCGCGACCTCCACCGGCGAAGGCAGGGCCGGAGGCCGGGTCCAGACCGATGACGGCCTGCTCGACCTCTCGCTGGCGATCCCGAAGGAGATGGGCGGCCCCGGCGGTGCGACCAACCCCGAGCAGCTGTTCGCCGCGGGGTGGGCCGCATGCTTCCACTCGGCCCTCAAGGCTGTGGCGGCCGGGCAGAAGACCACTCTCGGGTCGTCCGCCGTCGTCACCGAGATCGGCGTACAGCGGACACCGGAGGGCGGGTTCGGACTCAGCGCCACGCTGCGCATCGAACTGCCGGATCTTGAGCAGGCTGCGGCGGACGAGCTCGTGGAGGCGGCTCACGCGATGTGCCCCTACTCCAACGCGACCCGCGGCAACATCCCCGTCGGCTTCGAGGTCAAGGCGGCCTGAGGCCGGCAGCCGGGGCAGGGGTTCCTCTCGTCCCGACGGAGAGATGTCGGCGCCCGCTCGAATCGATGCGCCGGCCGGCCCTCCCACGCGTGCTCGTAACTCACCGGGCACCGCTCAGGGTTGAGCCCCCACACTGATATGGGCACCGCAGTGACGCCAGTGACTGCGGTGCCCTCAGCCAGTCCACGGGAAAGACGTCAGGGCGTGAGCACTCAGCGGTGCTCCCCCGTCTGCCGCGAGACATCCGGCGGCAAGCCAGGGACGTCTGTCACAGGACGTCCTCACAAGGCAAACCGCTGCCGCGGCCCGGCGGAGTCCTGCCGCGAGGGCCGGAGACGAATCGTGCACGACGCCGAGCCGCACGGCCAAGGTGGCGGACACCAGCGCCGTGAGCCCCGTACGGCGTCGGGCGAGGGTCGTGCGCTCGGCTTGCAGTCCGGGTCACGTCCGACGACATCCGCTCCGGGGCGGCCCCACCTGCTCAGCGTGTCATCACGATGAGCAGGGACGCGGCGGTGCCCGAGAGCGCGACAGCCCATGTCGGGGTGGCCAGCCGGGACGATCACCGCGGGACGGGAGGGCACGACGCCGTTCCACACCTGCCGGCCGGACACGCAAACGGGCCCGGAAGCGACCAGCCGGTCGGCGCCGGTGGTCCCGCAGAGGGCCCGAAGGCGTCTGCTCCCCGCCGCGGCGTCGCGACCGGCCCGGATACGCCGCAGGAGACACGAGGACGATGCCCCACCCAGCGAGCCGGAGCACCGGCTGGCACGCAAACCAGCGATACCCGTCCGTCACCGGCCAGTCGCTGCAAAGACTCCCCGGACGGCTGACTGAACGCGTCCCGGGACACGTTGTACCGCATCATGTGCGTCTCGGTGTGCCCTCCGACCACTGCTTAGACCGATCGTTCTACCGTGCGGTAGGCTTGGCGGTTATGAGTCGGAGTTCTGAAGGCGGCAACATCTCTAAGGCGCGTACGCGGCTCCTCAACACGGCGACCCGGATCTTCTACACCGAGGGCATCCACTCCGTCGGCATCGACCGGATCACCGCCGAGGCACAA
>NZ_JBIBZI010000043.1:0-1735 GCF_043084105.1 Streptomyces sp. NPDC014676
GTTCGGCGGCGTCCTACTCTCCCACAGGGTCCCCCCTGCAGTACCATCGGCGCTGTAAGGCTTAGCTTCCGGGTTCGGAATGTAACCGGGCGTTTCCCCTACGCTATGACCACCGAAACACTATGAAACACTCAACCGCACCACACCGTGACCGGGCATGGGGTTGTTCGTGGTTTCAGAACCAACACAGTGGACGCGAGCAACTGAGGACAAGCCCTCGGCCTATTAGTACCGGTCAACTCCACACGTTACCGTGCTTCCATATCCGGCCTATCAACCCAGTCGTCTACTGGGAGCCTTACCCTCTCTAGGAGGTGGGAGTCCTCATCTCGAAGCAGGCTTCCCGCTTAGATGCTTTCAGCGGTTATCCCTCCCGAACGTAGCCAACCAGCCATGCCCTTGGCAGAACAACTGGCACACCAGAGGTTCGTCCGTCCCGGTCCTCTCGTACTAGGGACAGCCCTTCTCAAGACTCCTACGCGCACAGCGGATAGGGACCGAACTGTCTCACGACGTTCTAAACCCAGCTCGCGTACCGCTTTAATGGGCGAACAGCCCAACCCTTGGGACCGACTCCAGCCCCAGGATGCGACGAGCCGACATCGAGGTGCCAAACCATCCCGTCGATATGGACTCTTGGGGAAGATCAGCCTGTTATCCCCGGGGTACCTTTTATCCGTTGAGCGACGGCGCTTCCACAAGCCACCGCCGGATCACTAGTCCCGACTTTCGTCCCTGCTCGACCCGTCGGTCTCACAGTCAAGCTCCCTTGTGCACTTACACTCAACACCTGATTGCCAACCAGGCTGAGGGAACCTTTGGGCGCCTCCGTTACTCTTTAGGAGGCAACCGCCCCAGTTAAACTACCCATCAGACACTGTCCCTGATCCGGATCACGGACCCAGGTTAGACATCCAGCACGACCAGACTGGTATTTCAACGACGACTCCACCCGAACTGGCGTCCGAGCTTCACAGTCTCCCAGCTATCCTACACAAGCCGAACCGAACACCAATATCAAACTGTAGTAAAGGTCCCGGGGTCTTTCCGTCCTGCTGCGCGAAACGAGCATCTTTACTCGTAGTGCAATTTCACCGGGCCTATGGTTGAGACAGTCGAGAAGTCGTTACGCCATTCGTGCAGGTCGGAACTTACCCGACAAGGAATTTCGCTACCTTAGGATGGTTATAGTTACCACCGCCGTTTACTGGCGCTTAAGTTCTCAGCTTCGCCACCCCGAAGAGTGACTAACCGGTCCCCTTAACGTTCCAGCACCGGGCAGGCGTCAGTCCGTATACATCGCCTTACGGCTTCGCACGGACCTGTGTTTTTAGTAAACAGTCGCTTCTCGCTGGTCTCTGCGGCCACCCCCAGCTCAGAGCGCAAAGCTCATCACCGGATGTGGCCCCCCTTCTCCCGAAGTTACGGGGGCATTTTGCCGAGTTCCTTAACCATAGTTCACCCGAACGCCTCGGTATTCTCTACCTGACCACCTGAGTCGGTTTAGGGTACGGGCCGCCATGAAACTCGCTAGAGGCTTTTCTCGACAGCATAGGATCATCCACTTCACCACAATCGGCTCGGCATCAGGTCTCAGCCTCAATGAACGGCGGATTTGCCTACCGTCCGGCCTACACCCTTACCCCGGGACAACCACCGCCCGGGATGGACTACCTTCCTGCGTCACCCCATCACTCACCTACTAACCGCTTGGGCCGGCGGCTCCACCACTCCG
>NZ_JBIBZI010000043.1:1832-3550 GCF_043084105.1 Streptomyces sp. NPDC014676
GCTTCACGGCCTTAGCATCACGATGCTCGATGTTTGACGCTTCACAGCGGGTACCGGAATATCAACCGGTTATCCATCGACTACGCCTGTCGGCCTCGCCTTAGGTCCCGACTTACCCTGGGCAGATCAGCTTGACCCAGGAACCCTTAGTCAATCGGCGCACACGTTTCTCACGTGTGAATCGCTACTCATGCCTGCATTCTCACTCGTGAACCGTCCACAACTGCCTTCCGGCGCTGCTTCACCCGGCACACGACGCTCCCCTACCCATCCCAGCCTCCGTTGGGAGTACATGCTGGAATGACACGACTTCGGCGGTACGCTTGAGCCCCGCTACATTGTCGGCGCGGAATCACTAGACCAGTGAGCTATTACGCACTCTTTCAAGGGTGGCTGCTTCTAAGCCAACCTCCTGGTTGTCTGTGCGACTCCACATCCTTTCCCACTTAGCGTACGCTTAGGGGCCTTAGTCGATGCTCTGGGCTGTTTCCCTCTCGACCATGGAGCTTATCCCCCACAGTCTCACTGCCGCGCTCTCACTTACCGGCATTCGGAGTTTGGCTAAGGTCAGTAACCCGGTAGGGCCCATCGCCTATCCAGTGCTCTACCTCCGGCAAGAAACACACGACGCTGCACCTAAATGCATTTCGGGGAGAACCAGCTATCACGGAGTTTGATTGGCCTTTCACCCCTAACCACAGGTCATCCCCCAGGTTTTCAACCCTGGTGGGTTCGGTCCTCCACGAAGTCTTACCTCCGCTTCAACCTGCCCATGGCTAGATCACTCCGCTTCGGGTCTTGAGCGTGCTACTAAAAACGCCCTGTTCGGACTCGCTTTCGCTACGGCTTCCCCACCCGGGTTAACCTCGCAACACACCGCAAACTCGCAGGCTCATTCTTCAAAAGGCACGCAGTCACGAGACGAAGAGCAAGCTCTCCGTCCGACGCTCCCACGGCTTGTAGGCACACGGTTTCAGGTACTATTTCACTCCGCTCCCGCGGTACTTTTCACCATTCCCTCACGGTACTATCCGCTATCGGTCACCAGGGAATATTTAGGCTTAGCGGGTGGTCCCGCCAGATTCACACGGGATTTCTCGGGCCCCGTGCTACTTGGGTGTCTCACAAACGAGCCGCTGACGTTTCGACTACGGGGGTCTTACCCTCTACGCCGGACCTTTCGCATGTCCTTCGCCTACATCAACGGTTTCTGACTCGTCCTGTCGCCGGCAGACGACAGAAGTGAGATCCCACAACCCCGCATGCGCAACCCCTGCCGGGTCTCACACGCATACGGTTTGGCCTCATCCGGTTTCGCTCGCCACTACTCCCGGAATCACGGTTGTTTTCTCTTCCTGCGGGTACTGAGATGTTTCACTTCCCCGCGTTCCCTCCACTTGCCCTATGTGTTCAGGCAAGGGTGACAGCCCATGACGACTGCCGGGTTTCCCCATTCGGACACCCCCGGATCAAAGCCTGGTTGACGACTCCCCGGGGCCTATCGTGGCCTCCCACGTCCTTCATCGGTTCCTGGTGCCAAGGCATCCACCGTGCGCCCTTAAAAACTTGGCCACAGATGCTCGCGTCCACTGTGCAGTTCTCAAACAACGACCAACCACCCATCACCCCGGAAGAAACTCCCGAGTGCACTGGGGCCGGCACTGAAGGCAGCCATACGGCCGTGCCCTCAGACACCCAACAGCGTGCCCGACACCCTC
>NZ_JBIBZI010000044.1:0-3744 GCF_043084105.1 Streptomyces sp. NPDC014676
CTGCTGACCGAACCGGTGGAATGGGTGCGGGATTCGGGGCCGCGCCGGGCGGGTGTGTCCTCGTTCGGCATCAGCGGCACCAACGCCCACGTCATCCTCGAACAACCCGAGTTCGAGAGGGCGGACGAGGAGGACGCCGGAAGCGGCGGACTCGCCTCGCTCGCGCCCGGCGTGGTGCCGTGGATCCTTTCCGGCAAGTCCGAGGCCGCTCTGCACGCCCAGGCCGCACGCCTCCTGGCCCGCGTCGAGGCAGCTCCCGAACTGCGTGCCGTGGACCTCGGCCGCTCCCTGGCCACGCAGCGTTCCGTCTTCGACCACCGTGCCGTGGTCCTCGCCGACGACCGTGAGACCGCCGTGCGCGGCCTGGCCGCGGTGTGCGTGGGGGAGAGCGACCCCGCCGCGATCGTCGGCGCGACCGAACAGGGCCGTACGGCGTTCCTGTTCTCGGGTCAGGGGTCGCAGCGGCTCGGTATGGGCCGTGAACTGTATGGGCGTTTCCCGGTGTTCGCGGAGGCGTTCGACGCGGTGTGCGCGGGGCTGGACGAGCACCTGGAGCGGCCGCTGCGCGACGTGGTCTGGGGCGAGGACGAGGAGGCGCTGAACCGGACCGCGTATGCCCAGGCTGGGCTGTTCGCGGTTGAGGTGGCGTTGTTCCGGCTGGTGGAGTCGTGGGGTGTGCGGCCGGAGTTCGTGGCCGGACACTCGATCGGTGAGGTCGCGGCCGCGCATGTGGCGGGTGTGTTCTCCCTGGCGGACGCGTGTGCGCTGGTGGCTGCTCGCGGTCGGCTGATGCAGGCGCTGCCCGCCGGTGGTGCGATGGTCGCCGTCGAGGCGACGGAGGCCGAGGTGCTGCCGCACCTGACGGGTGAGGTGTCGGTCGCGGCCGTCAACGGCCCCTCCTCGGTGGTGATCTCGGGTGCCGAGGCTGCGGTCGAGGCGGTCGCCGGGGTGTTCCGCGGGCTGGGTCGTCGTACGTCCCGGCTGCGGGTGTCGCACGCCTTCCACTCACCGCTGATGGAACCGATGCTGGAGGAATTCCGCACGGTTGCGGAAGGACTGTCGTTCCGCGCGCCCCGTATCCCCGTGGTCTCGAACGTGACGGGCACGCTTGCCGATGACGAACAGCTCACGTCCGCTGCCTACTGGGTGACCCACGTCCGTGAGGCCGTGCGTTTCGCCGACGGAGTCCGCGCGCTGGCCGGTGAGGGTGTCACGCGGTTCGTCGAGCTGGGCCCGGACGGTGTGCTGAGCGGCATGGCCCGCGACAGCGCCGGCGACGACGCCCTCCTCGTACCTGTGCTGCGCAAGGACCGTGAGGAAATCACCACCGCCCTGCGGGCGTTGGCCGAGTTGTACGTCCGTGGCGGCCACGCCGACTGGGCCGCCGTGCTCGACGGCACCGGCGGCCGCCCCGTGGACCTGCCCACGTACGCCTTCCAGCACGAGTACTTCTGGCCCGCCGGATCCGTCACCGGCACCGGTGACATCCGCCTCGCGGGCCTCGGTACCCCGGGACACCCGCTGCTGGGGGCGGCCGTCGAACTGGCGGGCGCCGACGGAGTGGTCCTTACCGGCAGGCTGTCGCTCCAGTCACAGCCGTGGCTGGCCGACCACGCGGTACAAGGCTCGGTGCTGGTGCCGGGCACGGCATTGCTGGAGCTGGCGATCCGCGCGGCCGACGAGGTCGGCTGCGACACGATCGAGGAACTGACCCTCTCCGCGCCACTGGTGCTGCCCGACCACGGCGGTACCCGCATCCAGGTCACCGTGGGTGAGCCGGACGAGGCGGGACGCCGCAGCGTCGCCGTTCACTCGCGCCACGACGCGGACGACGAACGCGGCTCCTGGACCCTGCACGCCTCGGGCACACTGACCGATGCGACGACCGTGGCGCACTCCGGCTTCGACGTGTCCGTGTGGCCCCCGAAGGGCGCCCGACCGGTCGACGTCACCGACTGCTACGACGTACTGGCCGAAGCCGGCCTCCGCTACGGACCGGTCTTCCAGGGCCTGCGTTCCGCCTGGCGCCGGGGCGACGAGGTCTTCGCCGAGGTGGCGCTCGACGACGACGTCGACGGCGGTACCTACGGGCTCCACCCCGCGCTCTTCGACGCCGCCCTGCACGCCTCCTTCGCCTTCGTCGGCGAAGACGGTGACGACACCCCGCTCGGCGGTGTGCCCTTCTCCTGGGAGGGCGTGCGCCTGCACGCGTCCGGCGCCTCGGCCCTGCGCGTCCGGCTGACCAGGACCGGTGACGACTCCCTGGCCGTCGAGCTGGTCGACCCGGCCGGTGCGCCCGTGGCCTCGGTGGAGTCCCTCGTCGTACGGTCCGCCTCGGCCGCCGGAAGCGGGTCCGGGAACAGCGCGAAACCCCTCTACCGCGTGGACTGGGTGTCCGCCCGTGCCGCGACCGGCACCCTCTCCCCGGAACCGGTCGCACTGCTCGGTGACGAGATCCTCGCTGTGATCGGCGCCGACGCGGACGGTCTGGTCATCGCCGGCGACCTCGGGGCGCTGGCGGCGAACGAGGTGCCCGGCACGGTACTGGCCGCCGTGACGAACTCCCTGCCGGACGTGGTCGAGTCGGCGCACCGGGCGGCCGCTCGGGCCCTGGACCTCGTGCGGGACTGGCTGGCGGACGAGAGGTTCGCCGCGTCCCGTCTGATCTTCGTCGTCGGTGCGTCCGACGGCACGGGCGAACTGACGGACGCCCTGGTCAGGGGACTGGTGCGTTCCGCCCGGCTGGAACATCCGGGGCGGTTCGGTCTGCTGGACGTCGAGCCGGGTGCGGTGCTGTCGGCCGGGCTGCTGGAGGCCGCCCTGGCCGTGGGTGAGGCCGAGGTTGCGGTGCGTGGGGGTGAGGTGCTGGTGCCTCGTCTGGCGCGGGTGGTGTCCGGGTCCGGTGCGGATGCCGCGGTCTGGGATGTGGCCGGGGGCACGGTTTTGGTGACGGGTGGCACGGGTGGTCTGGGCCGGATCGTGGCTCGGCATCTGGTGGTCGAGCACGGTGTGCGTGATCTGTTGCTGGTGAGTCGTCGTGGTGCGGCTGCCGAGGGTGTGGACACTTTGGTCGGCGAGTTGTCCGGGCTGGGTGCTCGGGTGTCGGTGGAGGCCTGTGATGTGGCCGACGGGGCTGCGGTGGCTGCTCTGGTGGGCCGGTACCGGGTGCGGGCGGTGGTGCACGCGGCGGGTGTGCTGGACGACGGTGTGGTGGAGTCGCTGACGGGGGAGCGGCTGGCAGGGGTGCTGCGTCCGAAGGTGGACGCTGCCTGGCACCTGCACGAGGCGACCAAGGACCTGGATCTCACGGCGTTCGTGGTGTTCTCGTCGGTGGCGGGGACGTTCGGCAGTGCGGGGCAGTCGGCTTATGCGGCGGGTAATGCGTTCCTGGACGGTCTGGTGCGTCGTCGTCGTGCGCTGGGGCTGCCGGCGGTGTCGTTGGTGTGGGGTCCGTGGGCGCAGGACGCGGGCATGACCCAGACGCTGTCGGAGACCGACCACCGCCGCATCACCCGTGCCGGTATGCCGCCGCTGACTGCCGCACTCGGTACCGAGCTCATGGACGCCGCGCTGGCCGGCGGTGAGCCCGTCGTCCTACCTCTGCGTCTTGACCTGGCAGCCCTCCGTACCGAGGAAGAAGTGCCCGCTCTGCTGCGTGGTCTGGTCCGGTTGCGGGTGCGGCGGTCGGTTGCGGGTGGTTCGGTGGCGGTGGCCGGTCTGGTGCGGCGGTTGGAGGGTCTGGGC
>NZ_JBIBZI010000045.1:0-3524 GCF_043084105.1 Streptomyces sp. NPDC014676
CGGTGAGGCGTGGGCGTACGGCGCCGACGTCGACTGGGACGCCTTCTACGCCGGCACCCGCCCCCGCCGCGTCGACCTCCCCACCTACCCCTTCCGCCGCGACTGGTACTGGCTCACCCCCGACGAGACCGACCGGCCCGCCGGCACCGGCGGCGACCCCGCCGACGGCGAGTTCTGGTCCGCCGTCGAGAGCGGTGACGTCACCCGTCTGTCCACCGTCCTGGACATCACCGGCGACGACACCGAGGCCTTCAGCAGCCTGCTGCCCGCCCTCGCCTCCTGGCGCCGCCGCCGCACCCTGCGCACCACCCTCGACTCCTGGCGCCACCGCGTCCACTGGACCCCGCTGACCGGTGCCGCCGGACCCGTCCCCGCCGGCCGCTGGCCCGCGCTCGTCCCGGCCGGGCACGCCGACGACCCCTGGATCGACGACGTCCTCACCGCCCTCACCGCCCGCGGCCTGCGCGTCGAACGCCACGACCTCACCGGCGACGAGGACACCGCCGCCCTCACCGCCCTGCTCACCACCCCCGACGGCGAGGACCCCGCCGGAGTGCTGTCGCTGCTCGCCCTCGACGAGCGGCCGCACCCCGACCACCCCGCCCTCCCGCGCGGCCTCGCCGCCGTCAAGGACCTGACGCACGCCCTCGCCGGCACCGGTACCCGCCTGTGGGCGCTCACCCGCGGCGCCGTCTCCGTCGACAGCCGGGACCCGCTGACCTCGCCCGTCCAGGCCGAGACCTGGGGCTTCGGCCGCGCCGTCGCCTTCGAACTCCCGGACACCTGGGGCGGACTCGTCGACCTGCCCCCCACCCCCGACCCGCGCGCCCTCGACCGCCTGCCCGGCCTCCTCGGCGGCACCGAGGACCAGCTCGCCGTGCGCGCCGCAGGCTCCTACGCCCGACGGCTCGCCCGGATGCCGCTGCCCGAACCCACCGGCGACGCCGACCCCACCGGCACCTGGGCGGCGCACGACACCGTCCTGATCACCGGCGGCACCGGCGCGCTCGGCGCCCACGTCGCCCGCTCCCTGGCCGCCGCCGGCACCCGGCACCTGGTCCTCACCAGCCGCCGCGGCCCCGACGCGCCCGGTGTCGCCGACCTGACCGCCGAACTCACCGCCCACGGCGCCCGCGTCACCGTCGCCGACTGCGACGTCGCCGACCGCGACCAGCTCGCCGGCCTCCTCGCGTCCCTCCCCGCCGACCTGCCGCTCACCGGTGTCGTCCACGCCGCGGGCGTCCTCGACGACGGCGTCCTCGACGCCCTCACCCCGGACCGCTTCGACGCCGTCCTGCGCCCCAAGACCCTCGGCACCGCCCACCTGCACGACCTCACCCGCGAACACGACCTGTCGATGTTCGTGCTGTTCTCCTCCATCGTCGGCGTCCTCGGCAACGCCGGACAGGCCAACTACGCCGCCGCCAACGCCTACCTCGACGCCGTCGCCGAGCAGCGCCGCGCCGCCGGCCTGCCCGTCACCTCCGTCGCCTGGGGCCCCTGGGCCGACGCCGGCATGGCCACCGCCGACGTCCTCACCGACCGGATGCGCCACGACGGGCTCACCCCGATGGCGCCCGACACCGCCGTCGCCGCGCTGCGCGCCGCCGTCACCGAGGGCGCCTCGCACGCCACCGTCGTCGACGTCGACTGGCCGTCGTACGCCGGCGTCCTGACCGCCGCCCGGCCCAGCCCCCTCATCGGCGACCTGCCCGAGGTCCGCCGCGCCCTGGAGGCCGCCAAGGCCGCCGCGCCCGACACCCACGCCCTGCGCGACCGGCTGCGCGGCCTCGCCCCCGCCGACCAGGACCGCCTGCTCACCGACCTGGTCCGCGCCGAGGTCGCCACCGCCCTGCGCCACGCCTCGCCCGAGGCCGTCGACGTGCACCGCGCCTTCAAGGACCTGGGCTTCGACTCGCTCACCGCCGTCGAGGTGCGCAACCGCATCACCGCCGCCACCGACGTCAAGCTGCCCACGACGCTCCTGTTCGACCACCCCAACACCGCCGCCGTCGTCGACCACCTCAAGGACCGGCTGCTCGGCGAGGAGCGGCGCACCGCCGCACCCGTGGTCGTCGCGGCCGGTGTCACCGACGAGCCGATGGCCGTGGTCGCCATGGCCTGCCGCTTCCCCGGAGGGGTCACCAGCCCCGAGGAACTCTGGGACCTGATGGTCGCCGAGGTCGACGCGGTGTCCACCCCGCCCGCCGACCGCGGCTGGGACCTCGACTCGATGTACGACCCCGACTCCGAACGGCAGGGCACCACCTACAGCCGTGAGGGCGGCTTCATCCAGGACGTCGCCGGATTCGACCCGGCCTTCTTCGGGATCTCCCCGCGCGAGGCCCTCGCCATGGACCCGCAGCAGCGCCTGCTCCTGGAGACCTCCTGGGAGACGTTCGAACGCGCCGGCATCGACCCGGAGACCCTGCGCTCCACCGCCACCGGGGTCTTCGTCGGCACCATCAACACCGACTACCAGGTCCGCCTGGGCGGCGCCGCCGCCCAGGAGCAGCTGGCCGGCCACCTCATGACCGGCAACGCCTCCAGCATCGCCTCCGGCCGCCTGTCCTACACGTACGGCTTCGAGGGCCCCGCCGTCACCATGGACACCGGCTGCTCGTCCTCCATGGTCGCCCTGCACCTGGCCCTGCAGTCGCTGCGCACCGGCGAGTGCACCATGGCCCTGGCCGGCGGCGTCACCATCATGTCCACCCCCGAGCCCTACGTGGAGTTCTCCCGGCAGCGCGGGCTGGCCCCCGACGGCCGCTGCAAGGCGTTCGCCGAGGGCGCCGACGGCATGGGCTTCGCCGAGGGCGTCGGCCTCGTCCTGCTGGAGCGCCTGTCCGACGCCCGCCGCAACGGCCACCCCGTCCTCGCCGTCATCCGCGGCTCCGCCATCAACCAGGACGGTGCCTCCAACGGCCTCACCGCCCCCAACGGGCCCTCGCAGCAGCGCGTCATCCGCCAGGCCCTCGCCAACGCCGGACTGTCCGCCGCCGAGGTCGACGTGGTCGAGGCGCACGGCACCGGCACCCCGCTCGGCGACCCGATCGAGGCCCAGGCCATCCTCGCCACGTACGGCCAGGACCGTCCCGCCGACCGGCCGCTGCTGCTCGGCTCGCTGAAGTCGAACATCGGCCACACCCAGGCCGCCGCGGGCGTCGGCGGCATGATGAAGATGGTGCTCGCCATGCGGCACGGCATGGTGCCCAGGAGCCTGCACATCACCGAACCCACCTCGGTCGTCGACTGGTCCGGCGGTGCCGTCCGCCTGGTCACCGAGGCCACCCCCTGGCCGGACGCCGGCCGGCCCCGCCGCGCCGGCATCTCCTCCTTCGGCATCAGCGGCACCAACGGCCACCTCATCCTCGAGCAGGCCCCGGAACCGGAGCCGGCCGACGAGGCCGACGTGGAGCCGGCCCAGGCCCCGGTGTGGCTGCCGTGGGCGGTGTCGGCGAAGTCGCGTGAGGCGGTGCGGGAGCAGGCGGCGCGGCTGGCGGCGTCCGTGCGTGACAGTGGCG
>NZ_JBIBZI010000046.1:0-2882 GCF_043084105.1 Streptomyces sp. NPDC014676
CTGCTGACCGAACCGGTGGAATGGGTGCGGGATTCGGGGCCGCGCCGGGCGGGTGTGTCCTCGTTCGGCATCAGCGGCACCAACGCCCACGTCATTTTCGAACAGCCCGACCGAGAACTGGTGTTGCAGCCGCAGACGGCACAAGAACCGGAGACCGTGCCTGGTGTGGTGCCGTGGGTTCTCTCCGGTAAGAGTGAGGCCGCGCTGCGTGCGCAGGCCGAGCGGCTGCGGGAGTTCGTGGCGGGCGCCGGGATCCGTGGCGTGGACCTCGGGTTCTCGTTGGCGACGCAGCGGTCCGTGTTCGAGCACCGTGCCGTGGTGCTGGCGCAGGACAAGTCGGCCGCTCTGGAAGCGTTCGCTGCGGGGCGTCCGGACGCGGGTGTCGTGGAGGGTCTGGCCGATGGAGGCCGTACCGCCTTCCTGTTCTCGGGGCAGGGTTCGCAGCGGCTCGGTATGGGACGTGAACTGTACGCTCGTTTCCCGGTGTTCGCGGAGGCGTTCGACGCGGTGTGCGCGGGGCTGGACGAGCACCTGGACCGGTCGCTGCGTGAGGTCGTGTGGGGCGACGACGAGGAGGCGCTGAACGGGACCGCGTATACCCAGGCCGGGCTGTTCGCCCTGGAAGTGGCGCTGTACCGCCTGCTCGACGCCTGGGGCGTGCGCCCCGGCTACGTCGCCGGACACTCGATCGGCGAGATCGTGGCCGCGCATGTGGCGGGTGTGTTCTCCCTCGCCGACGCGTGTGCGCTGGTGGCCGCTCGCGGCCGGCTGATGCAGGCGCTGCCCGCCGGTGGTGCGATGGTCGCCGTCGAGGCGACGGAGGCCGAGGTGCTGCCCCATCTGACGGGTGAGGTGTCGGTCGCGGCGGTCAACGGCCCGTCTTCGGTGGTGGTTTCGGGTGCGGAGGCCGCTGTGGAGGCGGTGGCGGAGGTGTTCCGCGGGCTGGGTCGTCGTACGTCCCGGCTGCGGGTGTCGCACGCCTTCCACTCGCCGCTGATGGAGCCGATGCTGGAGGAGTTCCGCGCGGTCGCCGAGGGGTTGTCCTACGCCGACCCGCTGCTTCCCGTCGTCTCCAACGTGACCGGCCGCATCGCCGCATCCGGTGAACTCACCACGCCCGCCTACTGGGTGACCCATGTCCGTGAGGCCGTGCGTTTCGCCGACGGAGTTCGTGCCCTGGCCGGTGAGGGTGTCACGCGGTTCGTGGAGCTGGGCCCGGACGGTGTGCTGAGCGGCATGGCCCGCGAGAGTGCCGGCGGCGAGGCACACCTGATCCCGCTGCTGCGCAAGGACCGTGACGAGGAGTCGGCGGCACTGACCGCGCTCGCCCGGCTGCACGTGGCCGGGACCCGGGTGGACTGGGCCGCCTACCTCACCGGCACCGGTGCACGGGCCGGGACCGTCGACCTGCCGACCTACGCCTTCCAGCGGCAGCGCTACTGGCCCGCCGGTGCGCTGACCCGGGCCGGGGACGTGCGGTTCGCCGGACTCGGAGCGGCCGAGCACCCGCTGCTGGGCGCAGCCGTCGAACTGGCCGGCACCGAGGGCTCGGACGGGATGGTGTTCACGGGCCGGCTGTCGGTGCAGTCCCACCCGTGGCTGGCCGACCACGCGGTGCGGGGCTCGGTGCTGGTGCCGGGCACGGCCCTGCTGGAGCTGGCGATCCGTGCGGCCGACGAGGTCGGCTGCGACACGGTCGAGGAACTGACCCTCTCCGCGCCGCTGGTGCTGCCCGACCACGGCGGCACCCGCATCCAGGTGCGAATCGGCACGCCCGATGCCAACGGCCGATGCACCCTGGGCATACACGCGCGGGGTGAGGACGACGTCCGGGCCCCGTGGACCGTCCACGCCACCGGAATCCTGGCTCCCACGGCTCCTGCGGCTTTCGTGAACGAGGTGCGGTCCGACTTCGACGCGTCCGTGTGGCCCCCGAAGGAGGCCCGCGCGGTCGATGTGACGGACTGCTACGAGCGCCTGGCCGACGCCGGGTTCGCCTACGGTCCCGCGTTCCGCGGCCTTCGTGCCGCATGGCGCCGAGGCGACGAGCTGTTCGCCGAGGTCGCCCTCGATGAAGAAACGGACGGCAGCGCCTTCGGTCTCCACCCGGCTCTGTTCGACGCTGCCCTGCACGCTTTCGCGCTCGACGACGACGGCCGCGGGGGAGTGCCGTTCTCCTGGACCGGAGTGACACTGCACGCCTCCGGAGCCTCGGCCCTGCGGGTCAGGCTGACCCGGGACGCCGACGGGACCATGGCCCTGGAGCTGGCCGACCCGGCAGGCGCTCCCGTCGCCTCGGTGGAATCCCTGGTCGTCCGGCCCCTGGCGGCCGGACAGCTGAGCGCTGCGACCCATGACTCCCTCTACCAGGTGGACTGGGTGCAGGCGCGGGGCACGCGGGCCGCCGAAGCGTCCTCCGAACCGGTCACGGTCTCGGGGGCGCCCGAACTCGAGGCGCTGGTTCAAGGCGAGGTGCCGGCAACGGTGCTGGCCACCGTGCCCGGCACCGCGGACGGTGTCGTCGGATCCGTGCACGATGCGGCCGTATGGGCGCTGGAGCTGGTGCGGTCGTGGCTGGCGAACGAGCGGTGCGCGCAGTCGCGTCTGGTGTTCGTGACGCGCGGTGCCACGGAGGGCGGTGACCTGGCGGGTGCCGCAGTGTGGGGTCTGGTGAGGTCGGCTGTCTCGGAGCACCCGGGCAGGTTCGGTCTGCTGGACGTCGAGCCGGGTGCGGTGCTGTCGGCCGGGCTGCTGGAGGCCGCCCTGGCCGTGGGTGAGGCCGAGGTCGCGGTGCGTGGGGGTGAGGTGCTGGTGCCTCGTCTGGCGCGGGTGGTGTCCGGGTCCGGTGCGGATGCCGCGGTCTGGGATGTGGCCGGGGGCAC
>NZ_JBIBZI010000047.1:0-2187 GCF_043084105.1 Streptomyces sp. NPDC014676
TATCACTCATGCACACCCCTACGGCTCGGCCCGCCCTCAACCACACGAACCTACTGGCCTTCGACCTTGACCAAACACATAGGGGCACCCCCCCCCGGAACGACAGCGGGAAGCGGAAGTACAGCCACACGCAATGGGAGATGACCTCGACCGGGTACCGGTGCCCCTTGTACGACGGCGACGCGCTGTCCACGGACAACCCCTCCGCATGATCAACCAGAAGATCATCCCACCAACTCAGCCAACGTGACAGCGCCGTGTGGGTGGTCTCGGTCGGTGTGGTCCTCCCAGCGCCGGGGCCACCTCGCCGGAATCCTTGTCTGGTCTGTGCGAGGTGACCCCGAACGGTTAGTCCCAGTCGTGGTCCGACGGGAGCAGCACCATGTTGTGGGCGCCCAGGATGTCCACCAGCTCGTTGAACTTTTCGTCCGGCCAGGGCTCCGGACGGCGCCCCTCCTCTTCGCCGTGCTTCAGGAAGAACGTCTCGGGGCCGGCCGGCGTGTAGAAGACCAGAAGCCGAGCCGGCTCGGCGCTGATGTTCTTGAACGCGTGGCGCGTGCCCTTGGGGATGTAGATGAAGTCACCCGTTCCGGCGGTGATCTTTTCGCTGCCGTTGAGGAACTCGAACTCTCCTGAGGCGACGTAGAAGGCCTCGTCTTCCTTGGAGTGGATGTGCGGGATGTTGCCGTGGTCCGGCTCGATGATGCCGTCCATGAACGCGAATGCGCCGTTGGTCTGTTCTCCCGTGACCTTGACCGCGAACGTCTCGTGCCCAGTGAGGCGTATGACGCCTCCGTCTTTACGGACGACGAAGCCATAGGCCGACGTCCAGACCGGGTCGTCCTTGTCCGGGAGCGGCAGTTCGAGAGCCATGCTGTGATCCCTTCTCGTGGAGCCGCCTGGTTGGCGACGCGAGGTTCGACTTCCGCTGTACGTGTGGATGCCCTCGGTGGTGCGCGGGGGCGTCGTCCCACCCGATCGGCGGTCTTCCACACCTCATGTAATTGACTGTAGTTCATTGAATGACAATCAATCAACTGGTCCTGATGGGATGCTCCAAAGGCGCTCGCCTACCCTGGTGAGGCTCAACTGGTAGCAAGGGAAAGGAGCGGACGTGCCGCGATCCGCCATGGGCAAGCCGCCGACCAAGCGGCAACTCGCCGCCGAGCAGACGCGACGGAAACTGCTCGACGCGGCGCTGGACAACTTCTCCAGGCGGCCCTACGCGGAAGTCACCGTCGGGGAGATCGCCCGGTCGGCCGGGGTGGCCCACGGGCTCCTGTCTCATCACTTCAACGGCAAGGAGAACCTCTACGCGGAGGTGGTGCGCGAGATCAACGGCCAGCTGCGGGCCGCCGCGCAGATCACCGCTGAAGGGTCCGCCGAAGCGCGCGTGCGCAGGCATCTCTCCGCGCACTTCGACTTCCTCGCCGCCCACGAGGACGCGGCGGTGAACCTCATCCTTCGCCGGGCCGGAGCCACCGACATCGCGTGGGAAGCGTTCGAAGCGACGCGCCGGGAAAGCATCCGAGGCATCTGCGCGCTGCTCAACCTGGACAGTGAAGAGCCCTCCCTAGAGTTGCCGATGCGCGGCTTCGTCGTCGCGTGCGACGAGATGGCGCTCCAGTGGTTGCACGGCGGCCGTTCACTATCGGTCGGTGCGATGGTCGACTTCTGCATGGCGTTCCTGGCGGGCGCGCTCGAGGCCGCACACGGCCTCGCCCCTACCCTCGCCCTGCGCGCGGCGCTGGAAGAATTCCGACGTGGGTTCCATAGCCGGCCGGAGGCTCCCGCTGGCGGACGGTAGGCCGCGGAGATCGCGCCGGAAGGGCCGAGTCAGGCGAGCGGCTCGTCGGGGAAGGTGCTGGTCAGAATCGTGAGGCGGTCTGGGTCGGGACCGATGCCCATCAGCAGGTCCAGCAGGACGTGGTCGGGGCTGCGGGAGGTCGGCGCCGACGTGGAGAAGGCTCTTCTACCGAGCTCCCGGTCTTCCTGGCGGTGAAGGACACTGCGGACTACCTAATACTCCAGCCGTAGATCGTGATCTTCATTGACCTGCCGCAGCGAAGTTTGAGCATTCTCATCGAAGGTTGGGCAGAGCCTTCAAGCTTTGGGCGATCGACTCTTCGGCGCCCACGAAGTGGGCTGCCTGGTATGCAGGTTCGTCGCGCCCCCGTGCCGCGAAAC
>NZ_JBIBZI010000048.1:0-1529 GCF_043084105.1 Streptomyces sp. NPDC014676
ACGTCCACGTCACCGGCCGACAGCCCGCCGCTGGCCAGCGCCTGCCGGATCACCCGCTGCTGCGACGGACCGTTCGGCGCCGTCAGCCCGTTCGACGCACCGTCCTGGTTGACCGCACTGCCCCGCACCACCGCCAGCACCCGATGACCATTGCGCCGCGCGTCCGACAACCGCTCCAGCACCAGTACACCGGCGCCTTCGGACCAGCCGGCCCCGTCGGCGGTGTCGGAGAAGGCCTTGCAACGTCCGTCGGCGGAGAGGGCTCCCTGCCGGGAGAACTCGACGAAGGCGGTGGGCGTGGCCATGACGGTGACACCCCCGGCCACGGCGAGCGAGCACTCGCCCGAGCGAAGCGCCTGCGCCGCCCAGTGCAACGCCACCAACGACGACGAACACGCCGTGTCCACCGTCACCGCCGGACCCTCGAACCCGAACGTGTACGACACACGGCCGGACGCGATGCTGGGGGCGCTGCCGTTGCCGCGGTAGCCCTCGTACTGCTCGTCGGCGAGGATGCTCCCGTAATCGCTGTACATGACGCCGGCGAAGACGCCGGTCCGGCTGCCCCGCAGCGACACCGGGTCCATCCCGGCCCGCTCGATCGCCTCCCAGGTCGTCTCCAGCAGCAGACGCTGCTGCGCGTCCGTCGCCACCGCCTCCCGCGGACTCATCCCGAAGAACTCGGGGTCGAAGTCCCCGGCGTCGTGCAGGAAACCGCCCGAGCGCGTGTACGACGTCCCGGACACACTCCGGTCCGGGTTGTAGAGGGACTCGACATCCCACCCGCGGTCGGCCGGGAAGTCCGACACGGCGTCGACACCCTCGGACACCAGCCGCCACAGGTCCTCGGGCGAGGACACCCCGCCCGGGTAACGGCACGCCATCCCCACGATCACGACCGGATCGTCCGCCACCGACGGCAACGATCCGACCGGCACAGCCACGTCACGCACGGTTCCGAGCACGGTGTCGAGCAGGTGGTCGGCGAGGAGTTCCGCGGTCGGGTAGTCGAAGACGACGGTGGCGGGCAGGCGCAGTCCGGTCGCCTTGCCCAGTCGGTTCCGGAGTTCCACGGCCGTCAGGGAGTCGAAGCCCAGATCCTGGAAGGCCCGGTTGGGGTTGACCGTCTGTGCGCCCGAGTGGCCGAGGACGAGGGCGATGTGTCCGCGCACCAGGTCCAGCATCATCTCGTGGCGCTCGGTCTCGCCGAGCACTGTCAGCCGTTCGGCCAGTCCGGTGGTCTCGGCGGACCCCGTGGCCGCCGCGCGGCGGGTGGACGTCCGGATCAGCCCGCTGAGCAGCGGCGGAATCTCTCCCTGCGCGCGGAGCGCCGGGAAGTCGAGGCGCACGGGGAGAACGACCGCCGCGTCGGCGGCCATCGCGGCGTCGAACAGGGCGACGCCCTGCTCCACCGTCACCGGGGGGAGGCCGGAGCGGGTGATGCGGCGGTGGTCGGTCTCCGACAGCGTCTGGGTCATGCCCGCGTCCTGCGCCCACGGACCCCACACCAACGACACCGCCGGCAGCCC
>NZ_JBIBZI010000049.1:0-1165 GCF_043084105.1 Streptomyces sp. NPDC014676
AAGGTCCCACCGGTCGCCGGCGCCCTCGGCAGACCACGCAGACGCCCCGACATGCTCTTCGCCGACCGCGGCTACGACCACGACAAGTACCGGCGGCTGCTGCGGAAACGCGGTATCCGGCCCATGATCGCCGAACGCGGCCAGCCACACGGCTCCGGCCCGGGCATCTTCCGCTGGGTCGTCGAACGCACCATCTCCTGGCTCCACGGCTTCCGCCGCCTGCACATCCGCTGGGAACGACGCGACGACATCCACGAGGCCTTCCTCGGCCTCGCCACCTGCCTCATCACCCACCGCCACCTCCAACGCCTTTGTTAGACGTTGTCTCATTTGGCGAGTCTGCGGTGGCAGATGAGGGTGCAGGCGATGGCGGTGAAGGCCAGGAAGTGTTCGGCCTTGCGTTCGTAGCGGCGGTGCAGGCGGCGGCAGCCGGCCAGCCAGGACATGGTGCGTTCGATGGTCCAGCGGTGCCGGCCGAGCCGGGTGGAGGACTCGATGCCCCTGCGGGCGATGCGGTGCCGGATGCCCCGCTTGCGCAGCCACCGGCGCAGGTCGTCGTAGTCGTAGCCCTTGTCGCCGTGCAGCTTGGCGGGCCGGCGTCTGCGCGGGCCGCGACGGGACCGGATCGGCGGAATGCCACGGACGAGGGGCTTGAGGGCCTGGCTGTCGTGGAGGTTCGCACCGGAGATGCCGATCGAGAGGGGCAGACCGGTCCTCTCGGTGATCAAGTGGATCTTCGACCCCTTTTTGCCCCGGTCCACCGGATTCGGACCTGTCAGGTCCCCCCTTTCAGGGCCCTCATGTTCACCGAGTCGATCGCGCACCGCGACCAGCCCAGCTCCCCGCGCGAGCCCAGTTCGTCCAGGACCAGACGGTGCAGCTTCGCCCAGACCCGGGCGGCACTCCACTCGGTGAAACGCCGGTGCGCGGTCGCCCCCGACGGGCCGAAGACCGGCGGCAACTGCCGCCACGTGCAGCCCGTCGTGGCCACGAAGATGATCGCCGCCAACACCTCACGGTCGCCGTACCGGCGCCGCCCACCACCTTGCGGCCGTGTCGGAGCGGGCGGTACCACCCGCTGGAACAACTCCCACAACCCGTCCGGGACCAGCCGCTCCACGATCGTCATGCCTCAAGATTACGAACCCAAATGAGACAACGTCTA
>NZ_JBIBZI010000050.1:0-1111 GCF_043084105.1 Streptomyces sp. NPDC014676
ATCTGGCGACTACCGATCGGCTTCGGGTACGGCATGGGCGGAGAGCCCATGCCCCCTGCCTGGTACAACGTCCCTTACGTCATCGGGCTGACGATCCTCACCGAAATCCTCGCACTGCTCAGCTTCGGATTGGTCCGCCGCTGGGGCGAGGTCGTTCCCGACTGGGTGCCGAGGCTGGGCGGGCGACGCATCCCGCCGGCCGCCGCGATCGTCCCCGCAACCTTAGGCGGCCTCTTCTTCACCGCGCTCTGCATCCACTGGCTGTACGAAGCCGCTACCGCCGGCACGGCGGCCTGGCCGTACGACGAGGGCTGGGATGTCCTCGCGATGGCGATGAGCGGACTGATGAACCTGTGGGGTCCACTGCTTCTGGTTCTCACGTATGCCTATTACCGACGCCGCCGGACCTGATCCCAGTCTTCGGTGAGAATCTATGCCTGATTTGCAGCTTGCCGACGGTAATGGCTGGCCTGGGCTCGGGCCTGGTGGCGGCGTCTCCAGTCGGACCAGCCGAGCCGGTGGGAGAGGTCGGTCAGCGGCCGGACGGTGACGGTGAGGAACAGGTGCTGGATCTCGTTGCAGGTCAGCGGGGCCCGGTCGTCCGGTCCGGTGCAACGCCTGCGTTCGTCTGCACGGACGACGGCGAGAAAGGCATGAGCGAGCATGGCGAGGGTGACCCAGCGGCTCCAGGACGGGTAGCGGCGGACCTGGTGTTCATCGAGTCCGGCCAGGCCCTTCTCGGTCTGGAAGGTCTCCTCCACTCGCCACCTGGATCCGGCAGTCCTGACCAGGGTGCGCAACGGGACCGGCACGGTGGAATGGCAGCGGTAGTAGGCGAGTTCGCCGGTGGTTCGGTTGCGTCGGATCAACAGTTGACGGTGGCCTGGTGCCGGGTCGGTGAGATCGATGACGGCCCAGTCGTAGTAGCGGTGCCCCTTCCCGCCGCGTCCGGCGGACAGTTTCTGCCAGGCCCGCTTCGGGAGTTTCCTGGCCAACGCGTCGGCGCGGAACTTTCCTGCGCCGGTGGTCACATCAGCCGAGCAGGCCACCGCGAGGACATAGCCCAGGCCGCGTTTCTCCAGGGCCGCCCGCAATTTTGGGTTGCCGCCGT
>NZ_JBIBZI010000051.1:0-1007 GCF_043084105.1 Streptomyces sp. NPDC014676
CTAACGAGTTGGTGCGTGATAGCGGGTGGGCATGCTCTGCTGGTGAAAGGCATGGTGGACCGTTCGGTTCTCACGCATCCGTTGTTCACGGGTGTCTCGAGGGCTCATCTGTCGTCTTTGACCGCGGAGTTGGCCAGACCGTGGGTGGCCGAGGTCGAGGGGCGCCGGCATCAGGCACGTGGCGGGGCCAGAAAGCGGGCGCTTGGGGCCGGTGCCCGCCACCAGCTGGTCCTCGTGGACCGGCTGGTAGCCACGCTCATCCATCTGCGGCACGACCTCCCGCATCCGGTCCTGGCCCTTCTGTACGAAGCGGACCGCTCCACCGTGACCCGCGCGGTCGGTGAGGTGCGTCGGCTCCTGGCTCAGCGGGGGTTCGCCGTTGCGGACCGGCCCGGCGTGCGGCTGCGGACCCTGGAAGACGTGTTCGCCTACGCCCAAGCCGAAGGTGTCCGGCTGCGGCTGGACGCCACCGAGGTCCAGGTCCGCCGGCCTGCCGCGGGCCGGGGCGGCCGCAAGGCGTTCGTGTCGGGCAAGAAGAAGCAGAACACGATGAAGGCCACCGTCATCGCCGACCATCAGGGCCGCACCCTGTGGACCGACGCGTTGCGGCCAGGGCGCATACACGATGCCACCGCCGCCCGCACAGCCGGCATCGGCAGATGCTTCGACCACTTCGACCTGGTCCAGGTTCTCCTCGACAACGGCTACCCCGGCCTGGGCCGAGACCACCGCGGAAAGGCTCTCACCCCGCCACGCAAACTACGGCCGGGAGCCATAGCACCCTTCGCCGAACACCGAGAACGCCAGCGACACGACCACTCCTCACAACGGATCACCGTCGAACACGCCCTCGCCGACCACAAACGCTGGAAACAACCCCAGCGCTGGACCCACCACCGCGACACTTACCAAGCCATCGCCACCCTGGTATCCGACCGCACCATCACCGCTTAACAAACGCCGTGAACAGAGCAAACACGACTCACCCACTATCACACACCAACTCG